>JAFGKD010000068.1 GCA_016928775.1 Candidatus Zhuqueibacterota bacterium
AATCCGTGTAAATCCGTGCAATCCGCGGACATTGGGCCATGAATTACGCGGATTTTTTTGATGTGGATAAAGATTTATTGATACAAGTAAATAAACCAAGTCCTCAAGGTGCTTTTTGTATTACCGAAAAACTTTGCTAAAAAAACACGATCTTGCAGATTTGTAGTACGGATGAGCACAGATTTTTCGGCTGTGCTTCGAGAAAACTTTGTGACTGGAGGTTGCAAAATATTAAAATGAATGAAGGGAACTTGATACGTTTGTATTATTCTATAAATTAAAAGTGCTGCATGAATCCCAAAATGAAAAAAAAACGTAAATACGGCAATAAAAATGTAGCCTTCAATCAGGACAAGGATATCTCCCTGACAAAAAAAATAATATTCACCATTATTTTGCTCGGGCTACCTTTTATATTCTTCCTGTCCCTTGAAGGCGCCTTGCGTCTTTTTCACTATGGCGGCAACCTCGACCTGTTTGTGCGGCAGACAACCGGCGAGGAGACAGAATTTGTCCTGAATGAAAATTTTACCCGACGCTATTTTTTCCAAAAGGGCATCAAAACACCGGTGCCGTTATCACAAAGATTCCCGGCTGACACAGACAGTACAACCTGGCGGATTTTTTGCCTCGGCGCTTCGACAACGCAGGGATTCCCTTACCCACCCAATGGCGCGTTTCCCGCTATTCTGGAAAATATTCTCACTGACCTTTATCCGGACAAAAAGATTCACGTTATTAACTGCGGCATCACTGCCATCACCAGCCATTCCGTTCTCGACATGCAACGTGAAATTATGCGCACATATCAACCGGATGCGCTGATTATTTACTCCGGACACAACGAATTCTACGGCGTGTTTGGCCAGGCCTCGGCATTCTCCGGGGTAAAAAATCGCACATTGCTGCAGCTCTTTCTCAAAATGCAACGCTCCCGACTGTTTCTGCTTTTGCGTAATACGTTCAACAGCCTGTTCGGCAAAAAAATTACAGGTGAAGCGCATCAGGAATCAAAAACACTCATGAGCTTGATGGCAAAAGATATCAGCATCGATTTGAACAGTGATCTTGTTCAACGAGCACAAGAGCACTATCGGGCCAATCTTGTTGATATGTGCAAGTTGGCACAAAAGCAGCACACCGATATTCTGCTCTGCACCCTGGTGGACAACCAGCGGGATGTCCCGCCTTTTGCATCACAACATAGCGAAAATTTTGTCGCCCAGGATACAATCCTGTGGCACAAAAATATGCTCACGGCACAAAATCTGCAAAAGGCTGCGCGCTTTCAGGAAGCTGTTGTGCACTATGCAAATGCCCTGCAAATCGATTCGACCTATGCGCTAACGCTTTATCAGTTGGCGCAGTGCTATGATGCTTTGGGTGATTATGATCGCGCCAGAGAATATTTTATTAGCGCCAAGGATTATGATGTCATCCGCTTTCGCGCGCCCTCTGCTTTTAACGACATTGTGCGGCAGGTGGCACAGGATTATCATGTCCCGTTGGCCGATATCGAAAAATCCTTTATAAAAAGATCGCCAGGTGGTATTCCGGGACAAAATCTGCTGCATGAGCATGTTCATCCAAATCTGAACGGCTATTTGCTCATGGCACAGACCTTGGCCGAGAGTCTGCGCGAAAATGCGCTTGTCTCTGATGCGCGGGAATCGAACCTGAAATCGGATAATGGTTACATGGCGATGTGTCATCTGACGACTTTGGATCACGAGGTGGTCAATTATACGCTTTTTCGCCTGACCTCACAGTGGCCGTTTCCACCCAAAAGCGCCAAAACGGCTTATCAACGAGTCGGTAATGAAAGAACCGAACAATTGGCACAATCGTTTGTCGATGCGGGGGACAAGAGTCTTGTTGAATTACACCTCGAGTATGGCAATGAGTTTCATCAAGCAAACGAGTTTCAGCCGGCGCTGGATGAATATCAAGCGGCGCTGGCCATACAGCCGCTGGCGATTACCTATAATCGGATTGGACGATTGTATCTGCGGCAAACCGAAAGAGCTTTTCGGGAAGCGCAAGACTATGACGCTGCGGCTCTCTACTATCAGAATGGTGTTTTTTATTTTACTGAAGGGCTGAAAAGATGGCCTGATGATGTACAATTGAACTTTAATCTTGGTTTGCTCTATTTTATGCGGGCGGACGAGACGGAAGCGGCGATCAGACAATTTCAAAAGGTTTTGCTCCTGGAGCCACAACACAAGAATGCCTGCAAGCAGCTCATCGAGCTGTATATTCGGCGCCAGGACTATGCCGAAGCAAAGGTGCGTTTGCAGCAGGCCATAACGCTTTTTCCCGAGGATGGTCGGTTCTATACGGATCTTGGATTTATCTACCTGCAGGAAAAGAATTTAACCGAGGCCGAGAAAATGCTTCGGCACGCCCTGCAGCTAAGCAACGATCCGAGAGCACGATTCTACCTGAATCAAATACTTTCAAATTGACTTTTAATCCATATTTTTGTATTCTGCGCTAAACAAACATTGGAGGCTCACATGCAAAAGCTGCTTTTCGTTGTTCTGGTCGCATTGATGATTTTTAGCTGTGCTGAAAAAATCTCTGTCCCGCCACAAACGCACCCCAACACCGGCACCTGGGACGATGTGTTCGCCCCGGACTTATCCAATGCGGTCTATGCGGACACGGTATGGAGCGTCACCGATGGTGTGCTCACGGCCGAATATGATGAAAACATCTGGACAACTGCGGACTATGACAACTTTATCCTTGATCTCGAGTTCAAAACCGCTGATTCAACCAACAGCGGCGTGATCGTGTATTGTTCCAATATTGATGACTGGATTCCCAACTCGATTGAAATCCAGATCGCGGACGACCACTCGGAGCTCTGGGCAAACGCCGATGGCACATGGCAATGCGGCGCGATATTTGGCCACCTGGCGCCGACAAAAAGTATGGTGAAAAAACCGGGCGAGTGGAATCGCTATACCATCACGTGCCACGATCAACACATCTGGGTGATGCTGAACGGCGAGATGATCATCGAAATGGATAAAAGCCTGTGGACCTCCGCCACGACCAATCCCGATGGCAGTGAAATCCCGGAGTGGCTGAGCAGACCATTAGCCGAGCTTCCCACAAAAGGTAAAATCGGCTTGCAGGGCAAACATGCCGGAGCACCAATTTGGTTCAGGAATATTAAGATCAAAGTTATGGAGAGCGCAAGAATTTAATAATTCCAGCAAGGATACAAGCATGTATAATAAAAACATTTATATTATCATTCTGACACTGATCCTGGTCCCGTTCCTCCTGGCCGCAGGACCGTTGGAATATCCCCAAAAGGTGAATCCTGGCGGCGAGCTGGAGCACCGCGTGCGGTTGACCGAAAAAAGAGTGCAGCATCAACCATTTGATCTCGATCTTTTAGTTCAGGACGTCGCCCGCAAACCGGACTTGCAGCGCCGATTTGAAGAGTACGAGGGAGATGTCTCGGGTCGTACTCTGGGATGCTGGAGTTATTTAGCCAGGTTATTAGGCGAACATCCGCAAAAGCTGGATGATCTCTTTGAAGAAATCGTCCAGTATCAGAGCAGCGACGGCTATTTTGGCCAGGATCAAAAAAAAATCGACTGGGATTATTGGGGACGGCAGACCTTCGGGCACGGACGTTTGTTGGGCGGACTTGTGCAATACTATCTGCTCACACAAAACCAGCGCGCTTTGGAATCGGCCATTAAACTGGGTGACTATTTTGTGCGCAGCATTCCCGAGTGGACGATAACGCATGCGGAGAATCCCTGGACCGATCATGAGAAATGGGTGCTGTGGCACGACGCACAGTCCAATCGCCGACATTTTGTCAAGACGCACATGACCAGCATCCTGGAATCGCTGATGATGTTGCATGACATAAATCCCAAACCAGAATATCTGGCCGCCGGCACAGCACTCGTCGATCTTTTTCCGGATTTTGGTCACTATCATTCGCATTCCTATATGAACAGCATGACCGGCATGGCCATGTTGTATGCCCGCACCGGAGACCGCGAGGTGTTCAAGCGCCTGACCAATTTATATTGGCAGGACATTATGCAACACGGGTATGCCATTGACGGCGGTATGCGCGAGTGGTTTCCGGATGATCATCGCACCGAGGGTTGTTCCATCACCGACTGGATTCGTCTGAATGTGGCCATGTGGAGCATCACACAGGAGGCAGTTTATCTGGACGAAGCCGAGAACGCCTGGTACAACGGATTAAATTTTCATCAAACTGCCAACGGGGCATTCGGGCATGCGCTCTGCTCGCCAACCGGTTATGAGGCGGAATACAGCGAAGCCTGGTGGTGCTGTACCATGCACGGTTTATGGGCGTATGCGGATATCATCAATTGTGCGACAGTGGCGGGCGACGATCATCTCTGGTTCAATTTTTATGCACCTCTGTCTTTTGAGATAAAGAATGCCCGTTTCGAGACGATCACAGCGTATCCGCAAGAAGGACATATCACCATCCTGTGCAGCGCGGGCGGGACAACCACGCTGGCGAATCACCTGCGAATCCCGAAATGGGCTGAGGATTTTGATATAAAGATCAATGGTGAACAGATCAGCGGTATTATATCGGATGGTACTTTTACCTTTCAGCACGCATGGAAAAACGGCGACAAACTGGAGCTCAACCTCCCCCTCACCCTGCGCCTTGTGGACTGCCGAGGCAACAATGTACTCAAGCGCCGTAGCCTAGGTGATCACATCTATGGCGTCTCTTTTTTTTACGGACCGCTGCTTCTCGGCGCTGACACAAAACACAATCATTCTATGCCGGATGAAATCCTTTTTGTCGAACATAAAAATTATCGGATACCTGGTCAGGCCGGCGCATTTTCCCTCCCCAATGCCCATTTTATGATTCCTGCAGTCAGCAATAACTTTCAATCCGCAACGATTCTTGTCCCCATCAGCGAGCAAACGGGCTACCAGGAATGGACGGATGCATGGCGGAATTTTGAACGCAATGGCGAAAAACCGATCTTACGAGAAGCGGTGCAGATTGTTCATAAGGTGAGAGTTAAGCATACGCGTGCTGAATAGTGCCACAAGTGAGCTGCACTATCGACAAGGGATATAGCTAAAGCGCGGCGAGGCCGCATATCCATGCTGCTGTCCGCTCCCGAAAGACAACGGCGACCAGCACGATTGCCCCAATGATCAAACCCAGGACCATCCACACGTTCATGCGTTCCTTGCCAATCAGAGTGGTGAGTGCCACACCGCTGGTCAGTGACATCCCCTGGGTGATTGTGAAAACCGCCGCGGCGGGCAGTGCCATGGCGGATAAAAACAGAATCGTAGCGGTCGAGATACAGAGACCGCCCAAAGCGCCGGCTTTTAGTTCATTTTTTGTGATCAGGGGGGCACGTCGGTGCCGCAACAAAAGCATCATGGTGATAAAAGCGCTGACAAAATAAAAAACTGTCGCATACGCCGAGGTGTTCGCTTCCGCAAAAAACGTATACTTGAGCTTGCTGCCAAATGTGGCCAATCCATTGGTGACAAACACACCCAAAAGCGCCAGAAGATGCATCACACTTTCCCGCACCCGCCGTTTTGTCGCACCGGCGCGCATACCTCGAACGAAAAGATAGAGTGTCAGGCCAAACAGGAGCAGGTTGAACGGGTCCGAACAGACCAGTTTATCCCCAAGCAGGAGCGCCGACAAAAAGATGGCGAATAAAAATGAGACATTCACCATCGTCCATGCGGAATAGACCGGCCCCAATCGATTTGCCGCCATAATGACATAAATGCCGGCGACGATGACGATCCCCATGCCGGTTCCGGCGATCCACAATAGTGGCTCCCCCCAGTTCGATTGTTCGGTAAACGACTTGAGCAATGTCTCGATGCCGGCGACAAGCGACAAGACAAAAGTAAACTGTGCGGAACGGGCTTTGACGCGTTCGGCATATTTATAGGCGAGTGATAAAATCCCGTATAACAATCCAGCCAAAACAGCGAGGAGAATTCCCAGGCTCATGTTTTGATCGCTTTCCTTAAATGAAGAGTGGACAATTTTCTACTTTATCAGCAACATTTTTCCAGAGAGTATTTGTGAACCGACGTCGAGTCGATAGAGATAAACGCCGCTTGCCAATCCTTCTCCATTAAATGCGACATAATACTCGCCCGGGGATTGTTGCGCATTCACCAGCTCTGCAACCTCATGACCACGTGTATCATAAACCTTCAATTGCACCGGCAAGGCACGATTCACATGTTTTGCAGAGATCGAATATTTTATCATTGTTGTTGGATTAAACGGATTGGGGAAATTTTGATACAACTTTACCTCAGAAGGACGTGTTACATAATTTTTCTCAGAGACCCAGGTTGGCCTTTCAACTTTGATTTTTCGATTGACCATCAACATCGCGGCATCGGCAAAAAGATAGTGGCCCTCTTTGAGAATTTTATTGTCAATTTTCAGGACTCTTTTTTCGCCTTGATTTAAAAAGGTTGTGCCGATTTTTTGCCATCCTTTTGCAGCCGTATTGCTTTGATCATAATAAATTGAGATTGAATTCTCACCGTTGTAAATTAAACTGTCCGAGAAAATTTCATAGTGCGCCGAGTCCGCCCACAAAGCGTTTGGCACCATATAAATGTAGACATCATAATAAGCTTTTTCCGGAGCGTACAGCACATACTCCAGGGAGCAATAGGAGTTTGTTTCATTGGTACGCAAGACATTGCCTGCAAAGCCGGGCGCCGGGTCTTCTTCCCACGTTCCTGTCCCCACAACGTCAGCGTCTGTTTCATTCGCAATATCGGCTTTTGGTCGATAGTGCCAGCCTTTTCGATACGGCAACAGTGCTTCTTGTGCATAGTATGTTGACTTTAAAAAATCGCCAAGCTCGTTGTTGTTCGCTCTCAGCGCTTCGTAAAAGAAAAAACATTCCCCGGAAATATTCTTTTTCCGGTTTTCATCGATCATCTCGGCTAATAATTCTTGGCTCACGACATAGGAACCGAGTTTGGCCAAAAGACCTGAAAAAAATATCTCCGGATTTTGATTTTTTACCGTGCCGATGGCGGTCAATGCATACTTGAAATCAGAGATGTTTTTTTGATAGAGCTGTGGAATGAGGTTGTCTATCAAACCTTCCTGCGCCCATGTTTTTGAATCCTGCAAATAGGCGTCATACCCCCAATAAAAAGGCGTCGGTGATGAGGATAATATCAGATTTTCATCTCTTGATTTTATCGAATCCCGCAACGCACTGAGATATTCCGTGAGTTTATCGGCGCGCCATTTTTTCCAGGAAGCATTTGAAGTGGAGGCGGGCGGTTCCGTACCATCGTGCTCGGCTTTATAAAGTTCTGTTGTATACGCTTCATAACCGCCTTCAACAGGCATCGCCGGAAGTCTGTCATCTCCCTGTATGCCATCTATATCGTATTTTTTTAAAACTTCCAGAATGAGCGAATTCATATACGCTTGTACTTCAGGATGAATACCGGACATCCAGTCGAATCCATTCTTCACGACAAGGTTACTGCTGTTGTCCTTTAACGCCCAATGCGGATATTTCTGCAAGATATGCCCGCCGTTTTGGCTGTATGATGTAGAAAATCCAAATTCAAACCAGGGAATGACCTCGATGCCGTTTCTATGCGCCTCAATGATAACACGTTCCAAAAAGTCTCTTTTCATAAAAGGCGTTTGCTGAATCGTCTTTACCCCAAAGTGACCTTCAAACACCTCGCTGGGATAGAGCGTGTAGCCCTTATTATAGACAACCGGAAAAATAACGTTGATGCCGATGGATCCCAGATAATCCATCGCTTCGACAATGCTGTCATCGGTCTCCAAAACGCGACTATCCACATTGGTGATCCAGACGCCTCTCAATTCAGGTGTCTGGCTTGAAATATCGGCAAACAGAAAAATCAACAACAGAGACAAAAAAACCACTTTCATGAATAAAACCTTGTCTAATATTTGAAAATGTCAATTTTTTTTAACTATGGCCTATTTCATCAGCATTAACTTTTTTGTTTGTACTTTGTTATCAACCTGCAAACGACAGAGATAAATACCGGAACTTGTATGTTGTCCAGCATCATCACGTCCATCCCAATGAATAGAGTGGAATCCGGGTCCCTGTTTTTCTTGAACCAACGTACATACCTTTTGGCCGGCCTGGTTGTAAATAGTCAAAAGTACATCACTATTTTTCGCTAATTGATAACTTATTGTTGTTGTAGGATTAAAAGGATTGGGATAGTTATGATATAAAACGAATTCCTGTGGCTGTGCCACTGAACTATCCTTGACATGGGAATCCGGGTTTTCAAACAAGTTGAATACTTCTTGCTCGGTTAAAGCGTTTGAATAAATACGGACATCGTCGAGTTTGCCGACATAGGTACGAGTGCCACCACCCATCTGACCCAGAAATATGTTGTTCAACGGATAGCCGGTGGATTCGTATTCCGCTTCGACAATGAACTCTCCGTCAAGGTACAACGCCATAGTACTGCCGGCGCTCCAGGTAGCTGCAACATGGTGCCATTCCAGATCAGTTACTAATCTTGGATCAACTGGAGGAGTGGCGGGGTTTGTTCCTTTCGATGGGTCCGAAAAAAGGTGCACGTTAGGGTCAGCAATCGCAAAAAACGAAAGCTCGCCGCCGATCCAAATATCAGCAACTGCTGACTCGATATGGACGTGCATTTCATTCTCCTGTCCAAAACCGCCGCCTGTGGTATTATCCCCGGCCCAAAACATGGTATAGATACCTGATGGTACATCAGCATTCATCCAAAATGCAACCGAGCCCATATCCGCGTACAATCCCATTGCGTCGGCCGGAAGAGTCACATTGCAGTCGCCCGTGAATTCCAGGGCACCCCCCACGGTTCCGGCTACCCAGTTTGTATTGCCATTAATGGTGCCATCGAAACCATTGCCGCTGGCGTCGGTGGCCACCGTACCGGACATCTCGTCGAGCTTGTAGTGCACCAAAAGATCGGCCGATGCAACTGTTGCCAGGCTCATTACCAAAATAAAACAGGTCAGACACATTAACATTTTTCTCATAATCGTTCTCCTTTCAATGATGGTTTTTCGTTGAGGTCATATGGCCTTATTTGAGCAATATCATTTTTCGAACTGCGCTGAATCCATTGCCCGTCAAACGATAGTAATAAACCCCGGACGTCCATTCTCCCGCATCCCAATAGGTTGTGTACTCACCCGGTTCATGTTTCGCATTCACCAGGGTGGTTATTTTTTGTCCTAAATAATTATAGATTGTGAGTGTGATTATTGTTTCAGCGGGACAGTGATAGGTGATCGCCGTCCAGTTATTAAAAGGATTCGGATAATTTTGCAAGAGCGACCAGTGTGTGGGCGTGGACTTTTCAGGAAAACAAGACGGTTTCTTTTCGCGCGTTGCGACAAGAGTGAATGTGCGGTGCGAGGCTGCTGAGGAAAGATAACTGTATTCCGGATGATCGGCCACATCGATCATTTTATCCGCCTGATGATCGATCAAATAGAGACCACCGATATCCTGTGACGGGACAATTTCCCGACAGTGCACGTCATATCTTTTATTCTTCATGTTTGAATGGACAATAAACGTCCATGACTGCTTTCCGTTAAAAAACGATTTGACATCCATGGAATAATTCATGTCGTCACTGTTGTCGTCATCGTGTACGAAATAGAGTGAAACAGAGTGCCCGGGTGATGGCGGCGGTTCAGGTTGATCAAAAGAATCCAGACCATCCCGTGCCCGCGAAAACAGGGCCACTATGTTTTCGCGATCACAAAAGTCTTCACATTGTACCTCGATTTTCATTGCCCAATCAAGATGAGCAGTCGAGGCTGCGTCAGCAGGACGAGTTTTCTTTTTTAGATCCGATAATTCCGGGGAAATATCGATAGAACAGCCTTCTTTCGCATATAGAAAATAGGCGTGCCATGGTTGCAGCATAGTAGCATGCATATACTCGCCATTGACGTACATCCATAGTGCCGAGGCGCACGCCGTATCACGGCGAACAGATGACCAGGGGATCGCAAAATTAAACGTGCTGCTGATAATATTCCAGCCTTTTGACAACTCAATATTGTGATCTACATCGAGTCGAGCGCTCTTGCCCGCGCCGGCATCAATCGTCCACGCGGATTTTGTGATCATCCAAAATCCACTGCCCGCATGAATGTTCGAAAAGCTCGGATTATTGTATTCGATATAATTCGGAATCGCCGGATTGTATTGGAAGACGCGCCATTCTTCATCGTTATAGGGGCCAAAGTTATGTGCCAACAGACTGACAGCAGATATGTCCGGTTCACCCGGGAAAGATACAAGCTGGTATTGCGCGGCTGGCAGAATCTCCGGACTTTCAAACGAGCTATAGTGAACAAAGGGTGAAAAAGGACCAGCAGAACTGGCCAGCCCCTTCTTATCGAACGCCCGGATGGAATAGCGCAAACCCGTTTTAGTCACCAAATTTGCCGGGATTGTACCCGTATAGATATCACTGCTTAGACTGTATTTGACCAGTGCAATTACTGTATCAATCGCTTGAACGTCACCTTTGTTCACGGAAAAGGTGACCCTATCGACGCCGGTCAAGTCATCCGTAATGGTTGCCTGGATTGGAATCGATTGTTGCTCCTCAACGTTTTGCGGTGGTGTATGGTCAATTGTCGGCGGTTTTTCATCCTTGCCGAGCACGCCAATATTCTCGATATATTGTGCATAGACATCGCCGCTATCACTTCTGAGGTCTTGCCAGGCGATGATCGATCCCCCGGTATCAGCGGAGCAGATGACGGGTCGGTATTGCGAGGCCGGATGCGTGCAAACAGCCAACGGTCGAGCGCCCCATACCTTTTCTCCGTCGGCATTCAAACGGTGTGCCCATATGTTGGTTTCCGAGGTCGTGGCAACACTATCGGCAAGGGCACTCCATGCCAATATGACCCCCTGCTCACCGTCGCTTGTCATGTCATAATCGCGCTGCCAAAAATCGAGAGAGCGGACGTAAACGCCATTTTCTCCCCAAAGCCGCTCACCGTTAGCATTGATGCGCTGGCATAATATTGTTGGTTCAAAATCATAATCCGGAGAAGATGCCAGCCAGGCAATGATGGCACCGCCATTGCCGTCGGAAATCATTTTTATATTGTATTTCGAATCGTCCGAAAGAGAGACGCGAATTCCATCACCCTCATTTTCCCATAAAAGAGCGCCCTGCGGTGACAGTCGTTGAGCATAAAGCTCGGTGTACTCTCCAAATCGCTCATCCTCCCAACAAATGATCGCCCCGCCTCTGTTATCGCTGACAATATGTGCCACATAGGGATAAGCTGGTCTGGTCACCACAGTGACACGACGCCAGCCCCATAGCGTATCACCTTCGGCGCTGTAGCGGCGCGCATACAGGCTATCGCCATCCGCGTAGGTGATAATAACGCCATTCTCGCCATCCAGAGTGAGTCGAGGATGCAGTCGATTATAAGTGTAGCTCCGCCCGACTTCAGTGCCGAACCAGCCCCACTGCTTTTCGCCGGAGCTGGATATCTTTTGCCGATAGACGATATTATGCGAAAATTCAGAATGAACAACGTTTTTTTCCCAGGTAACAACAACATTCCCTTCTTCATCGCTACACAGGTCAGCGTCAATTGGATAAAATTGGTAATCGGATACCTGAATGACATCGTTTTCCCACAGCGTGTTACCATTCGAATCGATTTTTGTTGCCATCAGCAGATATTCATTCTGCATACCATACTCTTCCCACGCGATATAAGCGTTGCCGGCATTATCTGCGACCAACTTTAGCAGGCGCTGGGTGTTGAAAGCAATATTTATCGGACTATCTTTCGGCCAGGCTCTGTTTCCGTTTCCGGTTATTCGGTTTACAAAAGCAAGCCTGTAGTATTGCAGTCGGTTATCGAGCCAGGCAACATAGGCACCTCCATGTCCATCCGGTGTTATGAGTGGCTGTATTTGATCCGATGCGTATGCACTCACCTCGTTATTTTCCGATGCATCTGTACTCCATTCGGCATAAGTTAGGTGATTGTTAATCACAATGTAAAGAATCAAAATATAGACAATGTTTTTCATGATTCACCCCCGTTATTCAGATCGCTGTGGTGGATCGGGAGGACCGGGCAAAGGATTATGCGAATCCGGTCTATCGATGATCACTTTATAGAATGTATACCCTCCGACGACTCCAGCCGGCACATAGAACCATGGGCTCTTGTAGAATTGCCACCATGGATTGGACAGCTTTTGCATCTGCTGCGCCCAGGTTGTAATATGCTGAACGTGCGCTGCTGAAGGTGCTGTCAAAACTGGTGCCAGGGAGAGTGTAATGCGTGCGGCCTGACCGGCATACAGCGCGAGACGCCCTTGCTCGTTTATAACGGTGACCTTGCCCTTGACGACATACACAAATCCTTCCTGACCGGATGCATCGATGCGCATATAAAACTCTGTCATCCCGACAACTGAATTAAACAACCTGGATTTGGCGGCAAAAAAACCCTTCACCTTGACATAAATTTCTCCGACCTCAAGGAGTATCGTCCGCCACCGTCCTTCGCCAGGATTTACTTCTGTCTTGACTTGCGTATTTTCTCCAACAAAGATGTGCGCGTTGCTATAGTCCTTATCGTATTCAAGAGCAAAATTCCCGCTTTGCTCTGTTTTGATACTTTGACCTTCGACAATAGCCATTCCCTGTTCGGCATTTTGCCATCCGTCGGCTGTCTGCACCTGGACAAAATCTGTGGATTTTACTTTTTCCGCTTTATCACCCTGATGCACCAGGGTGCGAATTGTGGCATTCGCTTGCTTCTGCTCTGTTTGCGCAATGGCAGACGAAAAACCAAGCAAAACGGTCAACAATAAAGCGATGTCAACTTTCATGGTACCCCCTTTTTGTTTAAATCTGTAGAAATTGAGGTTGACTCTGTAAACAATTTTTTATTGAACAGATTCCCGCGCGTCACCGTGCGAATCTCGCGAATAAAAGTTTTTTTCACTCGCCAGCATTGACATCGCAGCGGTGAGTAGAGCATTAACTCTTCATCGCTTTCATTGAGCACTGCACATCTGAAAGGAGCACGGATATCCTGAAACAGGTTTTCCTCGGAAAACGTCAATGTGACGATGGGATAGCTTTTGCTGACGCACAGCATACCGCCAAAATTAAGCGGCAGCATGAGAATCTGAAAAAGAACAATCACATAAAAGAAAAATGGTGCATAAAATGCAAGGATATGCGATACTGTGCCCCCGTTTTTGGCTTGCGCATATTCTTTTTGATATTTTTCCGTCAAAAAAGCGGCGATCAGGAAAAAAATCGTCAAGATGACCAAAAGCTGATAGCGCTGGTGAAACGGCGTCAAAGAATCGGAATTCTGTGCCATAAAAACATCGGGGAGTTGCCCGGCATACAGGATGTCTTGAAATTCCAAAACACGAAACGATAGAAATAAAGATAATAAAGAGACCAGGAAGAGAAAGCACTGAATCAGAATAAACCAGATCGCCCGGTGCTGAGCTGTGCGAGATTTTCTCGCCTTTTTGCGCTTTTGCCTGATCTTATGCACGATCAAACTCGTCACCATGACGATCAACAAAATGGCGACAATCGCCGGCTCGGAGAGTAGTCCCAAAATAAAAGACGGGATCAAGGTGAGATAAAACTTGCCGCCAGTCATGACAAAGTCCTGATTGGAAATCGATACTTCAGATATCCCCAAAATGGACAAATGCAGACGTTCCGCCATAAAGCCGGCGGCTAAAAAAAGGGCAGTGAATCCCCCGACAGACGAACCGACAACCGTTATGAACTTTTTGGCGGGCTCCAGTATCCTGTCAAACATAGTTGAACTCCCACATTTTCCCTCAGTTCAATCCCCCTCACAGATCACGCAAAAAAGACTTGCATTAAAATACATTATCGAGCTTTATATCATTATACAAAAAAATAGCAATAATCCAAATGTTTCTCTTTTAAAATTTGATTACGCGTTACCCTAACGAAAATCGGTTCTACGCGGTCAATCTTTGTTGAATGAGCGCAGTTTTTCAGTTTTCATGTAGTAAAAATATTGGATTGATGGAGGAATGCTCAGATATGATTGAGTCTAAAATTGTGCGAAATTCCATTGTTGAGCTCGAATCGATTTTCTGTTGCGGTTGCGGCAATTTTCCTGAATTGCAGCTTTTCCTGTTGCGGTACAACGAGCTCAGCCTGACAACCCGGCGGGAGAACAATCTCCATATCTCGCTCTCCTTTCTTACCTTTTCCTTTTAGCGAGATTGGTCCAGCGGGCGAATAACAGATCAAGTGAAAGGCGTCGAGACGATCCAGTTGCGGGCGAATCTCAAGTCGTTGCATACCCGGTGTGAGCGGTTTGATGCCGGCAATGGTCATATACATCACATAGAGTGGTGCGACAGGTGCGTGACACCACTGATTGTGGGAATCCGGTTGCAGATCGAACCATTCGCCAAGCGTATTATTTTGTCCAACGGATGGCATGTCAAACCACCGGCCCTCCAGGTCATCCAAGATTTTATCGACACGACCCGCTTTACCCAGCGCCCAGAGCTGCCAGCCGGCGTTCGCAGGATACGATAAATGCAGCTCTTTTGGTCGTTCGACCAGCGCCTTCACTGACGCCTCACTATCATTTTCCGGACAGAAATCGAACAAGATTGCAGTTGCCAATGTGCGGTCGTGCAGTTTTATTTCTCCCTCTTCATGCAACCACGGCAGGTTGCTGATGAACAGGCGATGTGTGGGACTCCAAAAGTGAGCGATGGTATTTTTGACAAGCACAGTCGACGTCCGGATCGCATCCTCGGCGACTGATCGTTCGCCTTTTGCGCGGCATATTTCCGCAAAGGCATGTTTCAGCATTGCCGCGACATAAAGATTAAACGAGCATTTAATATGTCGTTTGCTCACGCCATGCTCAATCCACACGGCAGGCGTGCCAATATCGTCCGTGGGCAGCAGACCATCCTCGCGGATGAGACTTTTGAGATAAGCGTAAAAGCGAAGCAAACGCGGAAAAACTTCTTCCAGGGCCACAAGATCGCCGGTGTACATGTAGTAGTGATAGCAATCAAAGTTAAAGCCAACCCCGTGATCGAGCAGCGGCCCCCATGGTGTCAGGTCAAGCTGACGCTGGGCAATCCGGTTCAGGCGATCATATGCCGGCCAGCAGTCCATGAAATAGCCGTCTTTGGTGAGTCCCTGACTAAACGTATTGAGATAGCGCGCGACCTGTTCCGCTGCACCAAAGGCGAGAATCGAGGCGTGCAGCACATGGCCAACATCGCCGCTGTATTGCTGACGTTCGCGCGCCATGCCATCAACAATGAGATCCTGCGCAGAATTGTGCATGGTGTTGATAGCTGCATCAATCACTTTTTGAATTTTACTGCTGGACACTGACACCAACGCGTTGTTCGGCCAGGCATAAAGTCGCCGCCGCGCCCCGACATATTTTAGCACAACACGTCCATCTGCGTTACAAATGTGCAATTGCAGCCAGCGAAAACTTTCGTAATCAAATGTCTCAAAAACATTGACACCTTCGCGACAGATAAAACGTGTCCATGAATGGAATTTATTATTCATCAGGCCGGGTGCCATATTGCTGGTACCAAAAGGTCGATGCGCTTCCTGGACCATCAGTTCAATGGTCGTGCCCGCAGGCGCGTCGATCTCAAACCCTGGCCAGCCAACGATTTGTTCGGTGAATTCAAATGTCAGGACAGCGGCCCTGTGAGGATCAAGATGTATTTCCCAGCCGTCATCGACTGTTCGGCACGCCGGCCCGCTGGCAGCACGAAAAGCATTCGGCGTTTTGCAGTCAAAATACTCCCGCGCTGGCCGTCTCCACTCGAGCCAATGCGATTCGGCCAATCGTTTCGCCGGCATCGTTGATTCCCGCATGAGCGGGATAGAGCGACGGCGCAATTGGGTGGTTTCATTCAATCCGCCCGAGTTGTACAGATAATCATCGGCATTCGTCGCCAGGGCCGGTTTGTCCGCCGCACCTTGCAGTGTCATAGCAGGAAGCCAGTCATCTGACATTTTGTAATCCGGGGTTGTCCAGCCATAAGGATAGCAGCGCGCGTCAAATTCTTCCTGAAAAGCCCGCAAATACCAGCGTTTATAGGTGCCCGGCCTCCAGCTCGTCGCAATGCAGGCAAACCAGGCTGGATCAGAGTAAATCAACTGTCGCGTCCCGTGGCTGAGCTCGATTTCCAGACGAAAGATAAAACCGGGTTTTCCCATTGGCCAGGTGCCATCGCCTTGCCCAAAGTACAAAACCTGGGCGCCAATTACATTGTCACCCGGCTTTAAAAACGGCTTTATATCAATTGGATCTGCTTCCGCCCATCTCGGATCGGCTGGCGCCGGGCCATATTGAATATATGTCCCATTGACAAACAATTTGTAACGGCTGTCGCCGAGAATCCAGCCCCGAGCGCTTTTTATTGGCAAGGTGATGGAGAATTGTCGTCGAAATAAAATGACCGTATTTTGCAGCACCCGCTCGCATGGATACCACAGCCATTGCGCCGGCGATAAATCGAGTTTTTTGTCGGCTACAGCGTGTTCAGCGTCTTGCGCCTTAAATGAATCCGCATGGACCTCAGAGGATTGTGCCGTCAGCGAAGAGACCGCTGCCAAACCGGCGCCGGCTTGAAAGAAACGTCGACGAGAGATGAGCGGATTTTTCAAAAGTCCCTCCAATGTGATGGCAGAACTGTGTTTTTTCAGCAAAGTTTACAAGCCACGGATTTTCACGGATGAAACACGGATAATATCATTCATTCTAATCTGTTTTAACCTCCAGCCACAAAACTTTCCTGAAGCAAAGCCGAAAAATCCGTGCTCATCCGTGTGCATCCGTGGCTTGTAATTTGCTTGCGGCCAAAGGCCGCGCCAGGTTCATCCGTGGCTTTTGTGCGGCACTATTCCATCCGCGTGACATAATCGATCAAATGCTCGGATGTCACAATCGGAAACATGGGCACAACATATTTGAACGGCATCTCCGGTTGTTTGACAAATAAATCAATCGACGCAAGGGAGATATCTTCAAACGCCTGAAAATCGAGCTTTATCTGTTTGTAATATTTCTGCTGCAGTTCACGAACATAGGGATTCAACGTCTCTTCCAAAATGGCGTGATAATTTTGCAGAAAAGGTCGTTTTTCACCAACTGTCTGCAAATAGTTTTGTCGTTGCACAAGGGCGAGATAAAAATCCTGCCACATTCGAACGTTGCGCTGCACGATATTGACCTGATCGTAGCCTTTTTTATATGCCTCTTCCGTGACATAGTGATCACGGACAAGGTCGGCGATGGCCAGGCGAAATTGTGCGGGAAACTCGTTCGATGGCATTTTTCGTTCGCGAAATACAAGAGGGTGACGAACAATAGCTTTTCGAAAATCAGCAACTGTCCAGGGAATATCGTCAACAGTGAAAAAGGTCTGCTGCATAAAACCTTCTTCCGACAGGTTATCGATCGCCGATTTGGCGTCTTCGAGCTCAACGTCCCAGACCTTTTCAATGATTTGATCGCGACGCTCGCGATCAGTGTGAAAATAGACCTCGAAAAAAAGGTCACTCAGTTTGCGAAAAACATCTTGATTAAAATCCAGACGCTTGCCGCGCATAATATCGGCGACGCGGGCATTCCAGATTGTGCTCGCTTGCAGCGATGTCAGCTTTTCGGTGACATTTTTTCGACGTTCCTGCTGTTGCTTCGGCGTAAAAGCAACCTCATCGTGCCATCCTTTAATTTTGATAAAAACATAATCATTCTCAACTTGTACCGGATCGAGGACCTGGCCAATCTGAAACTCCCGGCCAAACAGGGCGGAATGGATATTCGCATGTTCCTTGTCGATCCACTTCACGGTTCGTTCAGGCGGCAAGCTGTCACCGGCCAACTGGAAAAATGCCTCGTTAAACAGGTCTGGTTCTGCCGGCAGCCGATTTTTATAGTAATTCACAAACGACGTATCGCTGGTGGTGAAATATTCAATCTCATATTCGCGTCCGGCAAGTTTATAGGCTCGCTTTATATCTGTTGAATCGAGCGCTACCTTTTCAGTTGCTTCAACATGGTGCATCCACTGGCGCATGGCCTGTTCTTTTCTTCCCGAGAGAAAGAGTTGAAATTCCCCATCTTGCAATAGCGGATGATTTTCACCCGCTTCAATGGCCAATAACTTTTCAGCGATGAGCGAATTGAGGATGATCTTTTTATGCAGGTAGGTATTCATCCGGCAATAGTCAGGTCGAGGTGTATATTCGGCGCGACGAATGAATTCGTTCAGACTGATCGTCGCCTTGTCGCCAATTTCGACCAAAATTTTTTCCGCCGGCTGCTGCGGTTCCGGCGTGCTACACACGATAAAAATCGCAAAACAGACAACAAAAGCAATTCGCCATAAGGTTTTAATGATATGACTTTTCTCCAATGTGAACAAATTTGTGTTATCCTTTCATAAAAAAAAGCGCTGCACACAGCGCATGCAGCACTTTTCAGTTTACAACGAAACGCATGGAAATAGTATTGTGGATCGAAATTATTCCATTTCCAAAAAGTAGTTATATGAAATCTCGTGCCAGTTTTCCCAGCTGCCATTTGCATCCATATAATAATAAAACTCGGCAAAAATTCCGGCATCTTGTGAGTTAAAAGACTTGTACTCCACCGGCTCGCCGTTGGCCCAGGTGGTTATCTTGAAACTGCCGTTCACATTATTCAGGCGGATACCGATCCATACCCGTTCAACACGCCCGCGCGCTTCTTCAAGGAAAGCATTTTCCTCCGCCGTACCAATAGCAGCCATATAGCCGCCCGCTTCACGACAGATTTCCTCCGCTTCTACCCAGGTGCGCAGATTATTGGAGATATAGTAGTAATGCCCGTCAAAGGTTCCGATAAACTGGAAATAATCGGGATCAGCCCAATGGTCAACAACATTGACATAAAGTTTGCGGAAAGCATTGCTATTTCCATTATCTACAATTTGGATAGAATCGACAGCACCACTGTCCGCCAGGGCAATGGCATAGGCGACCATGTTATCCGTCGGATCTTTGACAATTTTAACTGCATTTCCGTTATAAGGCGTGAAGGAATAATTGGGATCTTGCAATAGCAGTGTTGACATTTGCAGCTTGACGGTATCGCCTTCGTTTATAAACAATGTCCTTATTCCTCGCGGTTTGAGGGGATCGACATTGACGTAAATGGCTCCGCCCAATACTTCTGCATTATTCACTGTGAGCTCAGGCTCGGTATGGCTATTCCAATCACACGCGACAAAAGTCAGGGCTGCTAACGCCCCTAACAAGGGAATCACTTTAAATTTCATATTGCCTCCTTTAGGCTCATTTTATTTTTCTCGAGTCTCTCAGTATGCGCAACCAGCACGACTAAAATGAAATGTTAAAGCTTGTGGCATGAACATTACCCAGCACACCGAGTGTACGGTAGGCATAGTCGATGGCGACCGCCGCCGTTGGCGTTACATAAAATTTGATGCCGCCGCCAAAAGTGGGGCCATAATTATCGTCAACCATAAAGAGACCTTTATAGCCGGCGCGCAATGAAAAATCTCCAAAACCGGCCGCCATGAACTTGTACTCGCCGCCGATATTAACATATTCGCTCATATTATTGGGATGCAGGGCGTCAACTTCAACGGTGAATCGCTGATTCCCCACAATAATCGGATGAAATGCCAGACCCACGCGGAACATCAGCGGCAATTCCCAGTCCGACATTTTATATTTCGCCTGCAGGTTCTGATAGTTGCCGTCTTCATCCGGGGCCATGTCCTCCGGGAACAGCAAGTCAAAACCATCGTAGCGCATCCGACTGCCATAGTTGGAAATACTCATACCGATTCGCATGCCGTCTTCTTCTCTGCTGGTTGGCGAGAAGAACGGTGTTTGTACCAATACACCAAGATCAACCGCCATGGCACTAGCGTTCGAATGCCAGATTTTTGAGGTGACGTATTTGAATGAGGCGCCAAAAGAGAACCATTCAACCAGACTGCGAGCATAGCTCAGATTCAAGTTATAATCGTTTGCTGTGTATTGTTCTCCGGTTCCCATTTGATAGTCAAGTGTCGTCACATCAATATTACCATAATTGAGCCCAAAGAGTCCGATGGCCAATGTTCCGATGCGCGGTATATACAATCCGGCGCCGGCGAACATGCTGCTCACATCAACGACCCAGGGTTGATACATAAACATGGCTTCGTTGCGCTCCATCAAGGCCAGACCAGCAGGATTCCAGTAGATGGCAGACATGTCCTGCGCGGCAGCTACATACGCATCACCCATGGCGATTCCGGCGCCGCCGATGCCAATTTCCAAGAAGCCCGCCGTCGTCGTACCCATACGATAAGGCTCTTTAGCATACCCTTGGACATTCAATAACAAAAAGAATGTCAAAATGATGAGAAAGAGGTGTCGCTTTATCATCTTTATGTCCTTTCGTAAAATTATTATCCGTTACTTGATGACCGCAAACTTGCCAGTCTTTTCTTCGCCGGTCGCATCGTCTTCAACATGATAAAAATACATACCCGCTGCGATTTCCAAACCTTCCTTGGTGAGCATATCCCAGTGCAGCATACCATTGTTTGCCGTACCATAGCTACTGGTGCCAGTAAGCGCATCATCCGGAGCATTCAGTTCGCGAATGAGAATACCACTCACCGTAAAGATTTTGATCGTGCAGCGTTCTGGCAGATTCGTGAATAACAAACGCCGGCCTTGATTGAGCCATTTATTCACTACCGACGGCTCCATCAAGTTTGAAGCGACGTACGGATTGGGGACAACACGAATCGAGTCCATTGTCGACTTGGCAGCCGTCGCGTCAAAGAGTTTCCTTGCCGAAACCGAGAACATGATCGAGTCGGTTTCCCACCAGGGCTTGTTGAAGCGCATGGCGTATACGTCATTCGCTTTTGGCAACTCACTCTCATCAACATCGTCGTCAAAATCGAGCATAAACAACACATCATCCCAGCGGCCTTTTTCATTCACCGGTGGTCCAACGAGCACACGGTCATCAAACCAGGAAAATAACCCGTCGCCATTGAGATCGTGCGCCACGAGATCAAACAGGGGGTGTTGTCCGGTCGAATCGATAAAATTGATATTCTGTACAGTTATGGCCAATGGCACATCAAACAAGAGTTCATCACGATTGATTCTTTCATTGTGTTGATCTCGCAGTGTTGATGCTTTGGAGTATTCCAGAACCGTTGTATAGACCGGTTCATCGTGAAAAATAACATTATAATCCCAGCCATAAAACTCGATACCATCCGGTACAAAGGTGATATTGATTGGTGCCGAGCCGGGCATCCAGCCTGAATTGATATAATCATATTCCGGCAGACGATTGGCCATTTTGATTTTGAGGAGCATGCCATCAAATATTTCAGTTGGCTTGTGTTCATCGGTGGCAATATGATAAAAATCATCGTCGCCGGTTGCCGTCTCGTTGTCGTATGAGACAAGGATAGAGTTCATGTTTTTTGGCATAAGCTGATCCCGGTCACCGGTCATGAGGATATCTTCGAAAACCAGTTCGTCACCGTTAGTCTGGTCGTATACTTTTAAACCACCGCTTGTATATTTATAGCCATAGCCCGAATGAAATCTATATGATGAGTCTATTATATTGACGACAAATTTAATCTTGTAAGTATGCCCCATTTCCAGCGCTTCCATATCAACAATCTCCGGAACAATCGAGCCATTGCCGATGGTGCCTTCCTGGACAATTTCAAATTCGGATTCGACATATTCTCCGGCCGGATCTGATCCCGGCGTGACAATCGCCACGTTGGGACCAATAAACTCGATCTCTTCCCACTCATTCTTGCGAATGACGACATTGTTTTCAGATGGTGCGATACCATAGCTTTCATCCTGCGCGACAATTGAGGTACCTTTTAAATCATCCGGATGAATGCCATAGTCATAGGCAACGATGGCATAGTAATAAGTTCGACCGTTGCGGACGGTTTCGTCCCTGAACGAGTAGGCGATACCGGAATCATCACCGAGATAATACGCCATACCGTTCAACAGACCATAATCGGTGAAACCGCGACGACCATTTTTGAGGTCACATTGGAACAGCGGTTTCAGCAATGTTTCTGTGCCAAAACCATCGGTGATCACCTGCGGATCTTTCATGTCCGGATCCGTTGATCGGAACAGTTTATAACCCTCAAAGTCATTGATGCCATTGAGGAAGGGTTCGCGCGTCAACCGGTCAGCGCGGTTGTTCCACATGAGTTGTACAAAACCATCGCCGGCGATCGCTCTCAGAGACGGCATTTTGGGAGGCTGCGCAAAACGATAATCTTTTTCATAAATGACCTGCACGGTTTTTTTCAGGGTAAAAAGCGCCGGAGCAGAATGTGCGGCAGAGTTCAATCCGGCCAGGTCATCGTAGGAATGCAGTTGAGCGATGGAGATAAATTCAGTATTTCCCTTGTACAGGGGAAAGATGGCCGTGGAAAAGAGCTCAAAAAGGTTGCTAATATCGGTTGCGCCGGATTCAAGGGAATCGAGATAAGTCATACGTTCCCACATAGATCGGTCATTTCTGAACCAGCCCCAGTAGGGTTCAGTGTGCGGTATCGCTTCGGTGTACAAGAGTGTAGTCAGACCGAGCATATCCGTTTCAGAGACATCGGTCCAGGAAAAATTTGGTTCGGCATACCCTATGCCGTGATCCGGGCGATGATTACATTCAGTGCCATCAAGGTCCGGGCCAAAATAGTTTTCTTCACCTGGGGCAACGCCGTCCAGGCCGACGTCGTCTGCAGCAAATTCATCCGGTTGATAAACGCCATCGCCGTTGGTGTCGATACCATCTTCCCAGTCCTGATCTTCATCACCGGAATAGTGCTCTTTGAGGT
This sequence comes from Candidatus Zhuqueibacterota bacterium, assembly GCA_016928775.1. Taxonomy (GTDB): domain Bacteria; phylum Zhuqueibacterota; class Zhuqueibacteria; order Residuimicrobiales; family Krinioviventaceae; genus Kriniovivens. Next base: position 23,046 of record JAFGKD010000068.1, read on the forward strand.
CTTCTTCCTTTTTGCCGTAAAATCTCAAAAACGCTTCCAAATCGACGATACCATCATAAGGACCAATAATCTGCCCCGCATCATTGTCACGACGTTCATCTACCAAGCCGTCACGGTCGTTATCTTTGAGATCGTTATAAATACCGGGACTTTCCAGATAGGCATAACCGGCCGTACCGGTGACATAGCCGTCTTCACCCACACCGTCGGTATCCCATTGGTATGACATGTTACCTTCGAGGTAGAAACTGCCATCTTCACCTGCATTCTCACCGCCGATATCATTATCCAGCCAGGCGCCAAACGCCATATAGGGCAAATCATAGTCCGAAATATTGGCAACAGTATACTCGGAAAAAATACAATCCTGGGCCATGGGATTGTTCCACTGAAACAGGCGCTGTTTCACGCGCACGCCGAGACCACCCCAGGGTTGACCTTTTTGCACGGTGACGCTGGGATCGATGCTGCCGATCGTTCTGTCGCCGCGCGGGTAATATTTCACCCGGTCATCCTCGCCAAGATATTCCAGATCTTGCGCATCGTTGGCCACAAAATATGCTTCGAGGTCGGCGCGAATCTGGCCGCGGCCAAAACGTCCGTCCCATTCTCCGGCCCAGCGGGTGCTGCGATTGGTGTAGAGCCAGCCTTGCAATGGCCAGGAGTCCGGATCATTACTCATCGCAGGCGTTTCACTGAGATTGTTCACATAGCCTGGCGCCGGGTGAAAACCCCACTCGATTTGCCCGGTTGGATCACGATCCATTTCCTCGCGATAGTTGGTTTCGCAGTAAAACAGTGTGTCAATGAGTCCCTGCATTGAAAGATTACGAATCTCGGTTGTATCCGTGACCGGCGTTGAGCCGTCCCTGATAAAGACAGGCGCTGTCACCAGCAAACCGAGTCCATCATGCATCACATTACCACCGATGCCACGCGGCCAGCGAACGGCATCCTTGCGGGGATAGTCGCCCAATTCCGTATTATTTTTAAACAAAAGTTGCACGCGGTTGCCGGTCATAAAGCCCTCGCGTTCCAGGTATGGGTCACCGGCACCGTCCTCGGGGCCCTCATACGGACGACCTTGTGCGAGTATATCTGTATAGTGCAGAAAAATCATCCCAATACACATGAGAAAAAGAAAGACTCTTTTCATTTTCACATTCCTTTCGAATTTATTCAAAGCAGTCATCGTCCAATTTCCAATCAACTCGTCATTTCATTTTTAGAAGAAAAAGCCAAGGCCGAGTTTTACGAGTCGAGGAGAAGACCAGTTGGACGGGCTGTAAATACGTTGCTCGTAGGTGCTGAAATCACTCCAGTGGCCAAGCCGGTCTTGCGGACGAATGATCGCCTGATTTGTTCGACCGGTGTTCGCGTTCACATTATCTTCATTCAAGCGATCGAACAGGTTATATACATAGAGCGTGAGACGCAGCCGGTAATTTTGACGCAATTGAAAATCATAATTCGCTTTCAAATCGAATGTATAGTGGAATGGCTTGGAGCTGTTATTGGGGAACAGATAAACACGGTTGAGCGGATTTTGATCGATGGGTGACCAGGTGTAGGCAGAGCCTGATCCTAACCAGCCGGTGACCGTGGCACCCCAATTCTTTTTATTATAGCCTGCAGTCAAGTTGGCGGTGTGCCGTTGATCCCAGCTCATCGGAATGAGGGTCGGGATAGGATCCTGACTGTTCCCAGCTCTATTGAAGGTGAATTGCGGATTATCAGCATTGCCGCGCGTGTATTGCAGCGTGTAATTCACCTCGGCAAAGAAGCTCTGGACGTGTGCCTTGTATTTGAGCTCCAAACCTCGGGCATTACCATAGTCTTTATTGCCATAAAGTCCATAACGCAGGGCATTGTATGTTGTTTGAATGTTGACGGTTGACAGGTTATAGATATCCTTGTACCAGAGCGCCACTTCCAGATCCATCCACTGGTTCAACATCTGCCACAATCCGATCTCATAGGTGACCGTCATTTCCGGTTCAACCTGTGGATTCCCCAGCGTGCTGGAATAGTTTGTCGGTGAAAGGACATAGGAATTGTTCTGATACATCGTGCTGTGTGGTGGATACTGGTAAAAGTGGCCGTAACTGAATCGCAGCAGTGCGGTTTCACCGAGCTGGTAGGATAAACCAAGTCGTGGTGCCACATTAAATTTTGCATCGGCATCCGGATATTTCGATATCCACTCGGGCGTATCTTCCTTTTGCAGCAAATTGTTAGGATTACGATAGTTCGTCGGGTAGACGGTTTTGGGATCAAAATATTCGGCGCGCACACCGAGGTCGACCACCATGGCATCAAATTCCATTTTATCAGACAGCCAGACTGCCGCCTGTTCCGGTTTTTTAAAATAGACATCGGCGTAAACGGAAGAATCCGGCATAATCTGCGGCGCATACAAAAACGCTGATGCCTGGGTGTTACGATAGGCATTCAGGATTTGGTGCCACCTTTGATCATAGTCAAACTTGACCGCTTCAGCGCCCATTTCAATACTGTGATTGTTGGTTGCCTGCCAGGTTAAATCCAGACGACCCAACATCTTTTTGGTTGTATTGGTTGAATGTCCCTTATCCTGTCCGCCCGTCAAAAAGCCGGTGTAGCTTTGGTTCGCCGAGTAGCGATCATGCAAATAATTCGGATCGAGCGGACTTTCATAGAGATAACTGCCGGTTTTGCTATAGGTGTATGAAAACTTTAATTCGTAAAATAGCCTTTGTCCAAGGACATGGTTGAGCTGCAGGGTCCAGAGATCACTTCTGTCATGCCATCTCGAACGTCCGTCCGGCTTGTACATTTGGCTGTGGCTGTAACCCTGGCCGGTGCCGTCGTTGTACAAATACATCAAGGAGGTCTTGATGTTTTTCGAACGATAGGTCAATTTTGCGTTGAGGTTCATCGCCTCCATCCAGCTCATGGGAACGTAGGAGCTGTCGCCGGTGTGCTCATTCAGCAGATACTCGCCGTTAACAAACTGAGTGCTGTCCTGAAACTGGCTATAGTCGGGTTCATCGGTGATATTAAAGCGTCGGATGCCGTTCAAATATCCGTCATTATCTTGTACGCGCCCGCTCACAAAAAAATTGAGTTTGTTTCTGACAATCGGGCCTTCCAGCATAAATTTGTAATCTTCGTTCCGATCCACCTCACCTGCTTTAAGTCCAATATAAACGTCATTATGCTGGGTTAAATAGTTACCAAAATAACCCTCAAGCTTGCCGCTAAAGCGATCGCCACCTTCTTTGGTGACCATATTGACAATACCGCTCATCGCCTCGCCATATTTGGCGCTAAAAGTACCGGTAATGACCTCGACTTCCTGAACCGCATCGGGATCGACGCTGACCATGGAGCCACGGTTCAAGCCGCTTTGCACGGAAACCCCGTCGATCATGACATTTTGCTCATTCGATCGTCCACCACGAAAGTGCCCCTGAACCACACCAGGTTGCAGTGCGACAACGGCACCCGTACTTTCAATGGGTAAAACATCCATTTCTTCAGCGGACACATTACGAATCGAACTCGTCTGGTCTTTTTTCACTGCGATGCGATCAGCGGTCACCACGACCTCTTCGCCGAGGTCGAGCGTGGTGGCGTCCAATGTCACATCAATCGGCGTTGTGCGGTTCACCGATACTGAAACACCTTCAACAACTTTGGTTGTGTAACCAATAAGCATAAACTTTACGGTGTACTTGCCGGGTGGAACGTTGAGGATAAAAAATGTCCCCTCAAGATCTGAAGCCGCACCCATGTAAGTACCTTCAAGAACAACGTTGACACCGATGAGATCTTCACCTGTGCTTCCATCCTTGATCGTACCTGTAATTTTCCCAGTCGTTTGCGCAAAAAGATGTGCGGACAAACAAAACAGGAATAAGATACCGACACCAAGTCTTCTCATAACACTATCCTTTCCATGCAAATTTGAATTTGAATTTTTTGTTTTATCGTGACTGTTTTGTGCATATATCATGTAGGTATTTTATTGAGTATTTCTTCTAATGGCAGCATCAAAAATAAACAACCAATGGATATGCTTCAAAAGCACTAACAGTGTTTTTGTCATCTTGTATTCGATATACCACCATTTAGATTTCGAGGATTAGCTGGCAGGACTATTCGTCCAAATAAATGATGACATGGTCAATCATAATTGGAGCAACAACTCTTATTATATTGCAGCAAACTTATCATTTTTTTTCATGCAAGTCAAGATTTTTTTTCGCAAGATTATGTCACTGCATATAAACTTGCAAAAAACTCACAATTTTTGTAACATGTGCCCGGCAAAGAAGGATAACAATGGTTAAATAAAAATACGCGCATCGACTTTTTTGTTGATAATAAAGATCAACACGCGGTGCAGCGCTATTGGACGCAATGGTGTTGCACAAAAAAAAGTCGAACGAAAATGAGCACAATACCATGCAGCGTTTTTATTTAGCCATAACAATCCTGATTTTTTGCAGCCTGGCGTTTAGCAAATCGCGAACGCTGTGGACGCCTGAAAAATATGAAGAGTATCATTACAGAACTTTTTCTCAATTGTCGGTGGTGCAGCATCCAATCAACATGAATAATATCGACTATTTTTTGTTGCACGCCGCCATTTTTTATGAGACAAATAGAATAAGAGCAAAGGCCGGATTACCCCGGCTCAAGCACTCGTACAACCTGGAAGTGGCCGCCAAGTCGCACAGCTCGGATATGGTTGTCCTCGATTTTTTTGATCATCAAAGCCCGATCGAAGACAAACAAACGGTCCTGGATCGCCTTGAACAAGTGGGTTTAGCCAACGGCTATATGGCTGAAAATATTGCCTATGTATCGGGTATTCGACGGGATCCGGATCGACCGATCTTTACGCCAAAACAGAACAGCGGCTATTTTAGCCACGAATATCGTGGTCGACCGATTCCCAATCATTCGTATTTGAGCCTGGCGCGAGAAGTCGTTAGACAATGGATGCTATCCGAGAGTCACAGAAAGAACATTCTCAATCCCCAATACAGATATCTCGGATGCGGCGCCGAACATTTTCGAGATCCAGATTTTTTTTACATGGATCGTTTCAAAATCACCCAATATTTTTCGAGTCACCCGGGTCGACACGAGGACCTAAAGCAGCCAAAGCATGAACGCATTACGTACAATATCGCACCTTCGAGAATATATTAAAGAATTAAAGTCGCGCAACGCCACAATCGGACTGGTCCCAACAATGGGCGCGCTGCATGAGGGGCACCTTTCCCTGATCAAAAAAGCAACAGCTGTCAATACCGACATGCAGGATGTTTCTACCATTCAAAATGGGGATATTCTCGCCCTGGCCGCCTATTTTGGTACGACTCGCCTGATCGACAACCACATTTTTGGTGATACCATCCCTTTTTAAATCATTGATAAAAAAATAGTATTTATGACAACCAGAGAAATAATCAACAAAAAAGGCATTGAAAAGCTGAGCATGATCACCTGCTACGACTAAAGTTTTGCGCGTGCCATTGATGGTCGAGTGGATATGATCCTCATCGGCGATTCGCTGGGGCATGTTATTCTTGGTTACGAGCGCACGGCACATGTTCGCATGGATGATATCAAACGCCACCTCGGCGCTGTTCGACGCGGCGCACCGAACACGTTTATCATCGCGGATCTTCCTGCTGGCAGCTATGCAACCGAAAAAGATGCGTTGGCAAACGCCAATATTTTGATCAACACCGGCGCAGATGCAGTGAAACCGGAGGGTAAACCGGACATCATATATGCCTTGACCTCGGCGGGCATCCCGGTCATGGGGCATCTTGGCTACCTGCCGCAAACTACAGAGAAATTCCGCATTGTTGGTCGTGATCACGATGAAGCGGTCCAGCTCATGCACGAGGCGGAACAGGTTGAACAGGCTGGCGCTTTTGCTCTGGTGCTCGAATGTATCCCGACTCGCCTGGCGTGCGCTGTCACCAAAAAGATAACCATCCCGACAATCGGCATTGGCTCGGGAACGGAATGTGACGGGCAGGTTCTGGTGTTATATGACATGCTCGGTCTGTTCAACGATTTTAAACCCAAATTCGTCCGGCGTTATGCGGATTGTGCCGGGATCGTTTCCGAGGCAGTTGACAAATTTGTTGAGGATATAAAACAAAAACGTTTTCCCTCGCACAACGAGGAGTATGAATGATGTTGATCACCGTTATGAAATCAAAAATACACAACGCGACAGTCACGCAGGCTAACCTGCACTATGAAGGCAGCATCACGATCGACCGGGACCTCATGCAACAGGCGCACATTTTCCATGGCGAACGGGTACAAATTGTCAATTTGGCGAATGGCGAGCGGCTTGAAACGTATACAATTCCCGGCGAACCGGGATCGGGGATCATCGGTATAAACGGACCAGCAGCGCTGAAATGCAAAATAGGAGACAAAGTTCACATTATCTCCTATGCCCTGTTAGAACCCACAAGGATTGATGCTTTCCAGGCGACAGTTTTGTTTTTAACGCACGGAAACAGTATAAAAGAGAACGGCCTTGAAAAACAAGACCGTGAATGAGCGAGAGACGGGACTCGAACCCGCGACGTCAAGCTTGGGAAGCTTGCATTCTACCACTGAATTACTCTCGCACAATGACGAGAATTTATACATTTTCACCGCAAATGCAAGTATTTTTTAATTGAGGAAAAAAGATGAACTGGTCAGAAATCAAGGATTTTTTTCAAAATTCCTCCTATCAAGTGCACATTGGCAAAGTTCTTATTGATGTAGTGGATGTTGTTCTGTTTGTGTGCATTATAACTCTTGCCATTATTCTTGCAAAAGTTGTCACAAAAATACTTGGCCGACGTGTGCTCTCGCGCCTGCCGCTCACCGAATCAGTTGGCAGACGTTCAAAACGGATCATTCAGCTCATTATTTTTTTCACCGGACTTTTTATCGCACTGGATGTTGTCAATGTTAATTTAAATATTTTGAGCAAACCGTTCCTGCCAATTGGCGAGACCACCCTCTCGATTGTGCATATTGTTACATTTTTTATCATAATCAGCTTGTCCGTATACCTGTCGAAAATACTCTCCAATGTGCTCATGTCAAAAGGATTGACCCAATTACAAATAGACCAAGGCACAAAATATGTCCTAAAGCGCGTCACCGAGTATGCGCTGATAACTATTGGCGGTATCATTGCTTTTCAAACAGTTGGCATCAATTTAAGCGGTCTGGCCGTGATCTTTGGCTTGTTATCTGTAGGCATTGGATTTGGCTTGCAGAACATTGCCTCCAATTTCATCTCCGGTGTTATCCTCCTGTTCGAGCGCCCCATCCAGGTCGGTGATCGCATCACGGTCGGCGATACCCAGGGGGATGTTGAAGAGATTAACATTCGCGCCACGACGATTCGTTCGCTTGACAATATTTCCATCATTGTTCCCAATACCGAATTCGTCGAAGCGCGCGTCACCAACTGGTCGCACGGCGATCTCAAAGTGAGGATGCGCATCACTGTGGGTGTGTCCTATAATTCCGATCTTGATAATGTGCTCGCCGCGCTACGGGAGGTTGCCGATGAAAGTCCGAATATTCTCAAGACACCGGCGTCGGAAGTTCTGTTGATGGAATTTGGCGATTCATCCTGGAATATGGAGCTGCGATTATGGATTGCCGATCCCAAGGATTATTATCGCATTTTATCGGAGACCAATTGCGCCATTGTGCGTAAATTTCGCGCCCGAAACATAGAAATCCCTTTTCCGCAACGGGATGTGCACGTCCGGTCACCATTGCCCTTGCCGTTTGATTCGGCAAAAAATTAGCACCTATTGATCCAAACAGTCGAGAACCGTTTTGAGGTCAAAAAAGATCAATCCCTTGCGATCCGGGCGAATGTGCGGATCGTCGTCCTGGAACAGCGTCTCGATAATATATCTCAGCACATTTTTTTGGTTATAACCTTTGAATATCATCTCGGTTGTACCTTCAAAATCGCCTGGCAGTTCATTCTCGAGATACTCGAACATCTGGATATTCTTTTCCTGCGCCGTTTCAATATCCTCCATTGACACCTGCTGTATCGCATTTTGATTCTTCTTCATCATTTGCGAGATGTTGATCCCCAGGAAAAGCAATAATTGTTTTTCTTCAAAATTGTAATGCTCTTCATTGGAGGCCATCAAGTAGGTCAAAAGCGATGGCTGCTCCCGGGACATCTGTGCGATCAGCCGTTCGGTTTCCAGAAAATCCATCTCCCCCTGTTCCTGCAGCACCTCTTGAATGATATCGTCGGAAACGACTTGCATTTTTTTCCCTCTCGCTGGTTATGTATCAATAGATACTATAATTCCGGCAAAGATGCAAGGGAAATGTCCGCGTGATGTCGTGCAGCTAACATCCCTGACTGCAGCGCGCGACCGGTCTGAGCATGAACTTTTTTGTCCATTGATAGTGCGGCATGGTCTTTTCCTCATTTAGAATGGTATAATGCTTTAGACAACAAGTCTTTTCTATTTTCCCGCCAACCTGATCAGCAGGCACATCACCACCCATTGAAAGCCGGCGATCCAGGCGATGATCAAAACAGCACAAAAATAATCGAACACCCACCATATATCAAATAACCGCGGTTTAAAAATCAAGACGAGCACAAGGGCTATCCAGTGGCCGAGGCAGTAACCGCACGAGAACAGCTCGCCGAAGAACGTACTGCGAGATTTAAGCCACTGACGCAAAGGGGCAAAGATTTTGGTCTCGGTGATGGTGAAGGAGAGGGAAGCGGTAATAACAGACAAATATATGTGGAATAGCACAACGGCTCCAATAATTTCATCTCTGCTTGAGTGACAAGTTTCTATGATTGATTATCCGTTGCTGTTGCCGCCTTGCTTTCAATTGATTTTAGGAGCTCTCTTGCTTTCTCGGAAAAATCATTATCGCCTGCGTTAAAAAATTGCGCTAATGTGACCTGAGCTTCATTATACTTTTTCATTTCCGCCTGGGTCGTTGCCTTGTAAAAAAGAGCTTTTGGGGTATTGTAGTTCTTATCAATACAATTTTGAAAATATTTTAGTGCATGATTATAGTTTCCCATCGAGAGCTCAATGATTCCAAGATCCAGCGTTGCCTTGAAATATTTTGAATTGATGAGCAGTACTTTTTCCAGCTCAAACTTTGCTTGTTCTGTCTCTCCCATCGATAAATATGTGAGTGCCAAGTTATAGCGTGCGGATTCATTCTTCGGCTCCAGGTCGATGACCTGGCGAAAAATGTCACAGGCGGAACCTAGATCCTTATGTGCCAAAGTGACGACGCCCAGTTGCATCAGAGCGCGTACATGATGGGGTGCTTTGGACAGCACATGCATCAGGACTTCTTTCGCTTCGGCAAAGCGTTCAATAGCAGCATAATTGATGGCCAATTCCACCTGGTAGTCGATGTTGTTGGGATTGAGGCGAATAGCATTGCTCCAGGCTTCAATGGCCTTGTCAGGTCTTTTTACAAGAAACATCAATTTCGCCAAACTTTGCCAGGCGAGCTCATTTTCTTTTTCATAATCAATTGATTTTTTGAGAGATTCCGCGGCTTTTTTGAGCTCACCTTTGTAAATGAGAGCATTTCCAAGATTCAAATAGGCAGTCGGGTTTTCTTCATTCAAGTCAATAGATTTGCGATAAAGTTCAATCGCGCGATCATATTCCTGCTCTTGCGCCAAGATAAATCCCAGATTGTTGTACGCGGTCGCGTTATGATCGTCCAATGCAATAGCTTCTTTATACTTTTCACGTGCGGCATCCTTGTGACCATTCAGATGCAGGGCTGCACCTTGATTAACGAGATCTCTGGCTTGCTGTTCATTTGTTTTCATAGAATTTGCACTTTAATCCAATATTTTTCTGCCCAAACCTCGGACGATTTCCATGATATCGACGTTTGGTGTTTCAAATTGCACGTCATCCAGGGATATGTCAAACGGTTCGCCCTCCTTGTAGTGAATTGGGAATCGAACGCCGAATCGCAGATCGGGCCCATACTCAAATTCTGCCAGGGTGTGTCGCCATTCTTTGCTGAGAAAAAGGAGACTTGCTTCCAGTACAGCCGACACATCGAACTTGAATTTTGGTTGAACATATATCTGGCCATAGGCATTCAGCTCCAGGCCGGCAGCCGGTGACCAATTGACATTCACGCCGGCCTCGGCAGCGCCTTCAAGGCCCAAGCCAGCACCTATTTCAAGATTACCGCTCACTCGAGCAATGCCGATGCTGATGCCAATTCCGGCGCGAGCGAAAAGCCGCAAACCCGCATTCGCCGGAATAACAAATCGGCCCCTACCGGTAATCGTGGTATTTTCTTCATGCGCCGGATTATACGTAACACCCACACTCAAATCTGTAATTTGTCCCGGGCCAATACCGGCTTCCGCATCGAGTCCTCCGGAGATGGTCGCAACCAGGCCAATACTGCGCGGTCCCAGCGGAATAGCAAAAAGCGGTATTTCCAGCGTTGGCAATCGAAAGATTCTTTTTTCTATGGATTTCCTCGGGAAAATCTCCACGGCATTGGGTAGACCGATCTCGCCACGAACTTCGATCTCACCTTGCGGTGTCAGTCGAACACCCGCAGTGGCCTGCAGCCAGGGTGTTAATTGCAATGTGAGCTCACCGCCGCCATAAGCGCGAAGTTGTTCTGACGGCTCGCCAGTCGGCTGACCATCCTCACCAACAGGCTGGTTTGTGACGCCCACTGTAACATTGCCGGACAACATACCGCGAGAATAGCTCGCGCTGCCTTCAATTTTAATAATGCCATTAACATATGAGATGGTCAATGTGGTATCAAGTCCGGGTATATCGGGCTGCGCCGTCCCCGTTACAGAGACCTGATAACCTTCTTCACCTGCAACCTTGCTTACCTGGGCCTCGACTTCACCACTTTTTATACCCGGGATATCGCTGCTCAAGCTAAACTTGCCGCCGATAGAAAATGCATCATTTGAATAGGAGACAGACATTTCGCCGCGTTCGATGCCCGGGATATCCAGCTCGGCACTTCCCTGGGCGCTGAAATTACCTTCTGAATAATTAGCCTGAATCGTCGCCCTTTTGATGCCGCGAACTTTGTTGCGCGGGATGCCGATGGTGCCCTCAACGCCAAAACTCTCATTCCGATAAAAGACTCGAATGCGCGCTGGATTAAAAAGCTCGGTGTCAAAGTCAAATTGGCCATCAAATTCCATATTGCCGGATGTGGAAACTTCTGCTGAAAGTCTCCCTTCCCCAACCCGCTCAATACCAAACGCAACGGTACCGCCGGCGCCCAGTCCCTGCTCCGTATCAAAAAACAGTGTTAATGAGGAATCATAAATAGTAACACCCGGTAACGGCACATTCACTTCGCCAATCTCAAAGGTATGCTGAAATCTGATGGCATTACCATCCAAAATAATCTCGATAGGAGCACTGGATAAAAGCGGTATAGTCGGATTTAATTGGCCGATAGCTTCAAGACCAGCTGATCCAATGTTGATTTCCGGAAAAGTAAATGGACTGGCACCTTTTGCATCACCACCCAGCGATGGAACAGTTTCAAGCGCCCCCATGTATTGCCCACCAGCCGTTTTAACAATATTAAGCTGCAACTGGCGATCATTGACTTCAAATTTTTCCGGCAAATCCCATTGCGCTGACGCCGTCCCTATTTGGCTACCGGGTTGTGCTGTGGCATAATCCGGATTTAAACTAATTTGCGTAATGATAAAGCCACGAATTTTCTTTTGCAGAACCGGACCTTCGACCGGAAATACAGTGGCTTCAGGCGCATGCGGATATTGAGCGAGAACCAGTGTGGCATCGGGATTTACAAGTGCAAATTGCTCGGGCGTGCCGGCCTCTCCAACATTCTCAACAACTTGCGCCCCTTCCAATTGCACGCCTTCGCGGATTTCATCCTGGGTCCAGTATTGACTCTCCCCGCTGTCACGACCGCTTATGACGACTTGGTTGAAAACAATATCATTTTGAGCCAAGTAGTCATTCACCTTGGCATTTGTGTGTTCCTGCCCCGTTGTTTGCAAATATGTCACCACATTATTCCGGATTGAATTCCGGACTGAACTCCCGGCGCTTGCATTACTACTCTTGTCTAACAGTTCCATATTGGGCAGTGTATTGGGATCCGTTGAACCGGGCCATCCACCTGCTTGAAGTTCAATGATATGGTCAACTTCGAATGGATACTCCATGTGATTTCCGTGCCGGTCCCAAGAGGGAATGAGCAATTTTTTTTCCAGCTGTCGGAACGTTCCCGTTATTAATCTATCATCTTTTCCCGTGATTGTTTTCCGGCCTCTAAAGCCGGGCTCAAGGTCAAATTTTTCCTTTAGCTTGTCTCGATTAATTTCAATGCCATTCCAGATTCTCTTCTGATTCGGATTGCCTCTTGCATAATTTGCCTGTCTTTTCAATTTTCCCATTCCTGCCCAACTGGAATAGAGCGGCTGATGTCTGGATTTTACCGCCGGCAAATTTAGCGTCCGCAATGCTGCCTCGGGGTCACCTGCAGTTGATTGGGTTTGGGTGCCTCCATTCGAGCGCTGTATCGTCCTGCTGATTCCTCCTGTTTGCTGTATCGTATGCGTCAGCTCATGGGCGATGAGGTTTTTACCTGTGCTGGTTCCCGGATTATATTTTCCCTCGGCAAAATAAATATGACTGCCGTGCGTGAACGCCTGAGATTTCAAATCTTGATTCATTTGTGCAGCAGTGGCATCCGTATGAACTTTGACACCACCAAAATCCGAGCCAAATCGTGGTTCCATATACGACCGCGTCTCATGAGGTAGCGGAGCACCTCCGGCTTTTGTTGCATTCAACGTGCTTTCAAAGTTCGAGGATGGCGAGCCACTGCTCTCACCTTTTGTCATCACCGGCATTTTTTCTTCTTCAGACGAGGATGATTTTGTTTGGGGTCGCTCTTCTTCCTCTTCTTGCCCCTGCACTGAGAGTTTCGTCTGAACGGGCTCTTTTTCCTCGGTCATGGAAGAATCCGGTTTCGTCCGCAGCGTCTCCTCTCGTTCCATTTCATCCTGCTTTTGTACGAGCGGTTTCGTCTGCGGCATCTCCTCTCGTTCCTCTTCCTCCTGCGGCTGCACGTTCGGTTTCATCTGGGGCGCTTCTTCTCTTTCCGGTTCTTCCTGCTTGCTCACCTGCGGCTTTTCCTGGACAAAGTCTTCTTTTTTTTCTTCTGATTGTCGCGCTAATCTGGACGTTTGTACTGGCTGTTTTTCCTCTTCTTCGCCGGCGCGCTGCACCAAGCCGGACGCTGCGGACAAAGGTGATGACATGACTTTTTCAGCAGTACTATCAGCTTCCTGCTCAAACCGATCATTGGGCGCACCAACCTCCATTTTAGGCTGAATGAGGCGGCTCAAGTGTTCAGTCGTGTGATTCGGGCGAGTAAATTGCGAATGGTCATTCGACGAAACAGCGGGGATTAAACTCGACAAAACATCTGCGTCGCCGGCTTTGCGAGAAACACTGTTCAAACTGCTGGATGTCGAGCGTGACCGGGATGATGATTTATGGCTCGCTGATGATGTTGTATACATTTTGATCTACCTGATTTAACATCAATCTCATCTCAAATTACAAAATCGATGCAGCTCTGCTTACAACGATTTTCCTTCTTTGTTAAATTCCTTTCGGATACCATCCATCAAATTGCCTATTGTGATGATTCGCGTTTTATCCCGTAGTGCCATCAGCGTCGCATAACGTACAACATTCATAATACTGCCGCCGGACAATTCGAATTGTGCCGCAATTTCTTTCAAATTGATCTGGTCCGACAAGGGTGTTTTAATTGAAAATGCATTTTGCCAGAGGCGATAGCGTTCGTTTGGCTCCGGCATGGGGAAATAGATCACAGATTGAAATCGTCGCAAAAATGCCTCGTCCAGATTTGATTTCATATTGGATGCCAAAATGACAACGCCGGCATAGTCTTCCACTCGCTGTAAAAGATAGGACACTTCCTGATTGGCAAAGCGATCATGGGCATCACTTATATTTGTTCGCTTGCCAAACAAGGCATCCGCTTCATCGAAAAACAGGATCCAGTTTTTATGCTCCACCTGGCGAAATACTTTTTCCAAATTCTTTTCAGTCTCGCCAATATATTTGGAAATGACCATGGAGAGATCAATGCGATAGACATCCCGTTCCGTCACTTTGCCAAGCAGGGTAGCGGTTAATGTTTTGCCAGTGCCGGCAGGGCCATGGAACAGAACACGATATCCCGGTTTCAGCTTTTGCCCGAGCTCGAGGTCATACAACATCTCATCGCCAAAGTCTATCCATGCCTTGATTTCAAGTACGTGTTGCATGGTATAATAATCCAGTACGAGATCATCCCACGTCAGAGCTGTTTCAATTCGTTTTGCCGGGAATTCCGGGCCAAAGTTCGGTTTTCGAATCACACCCGTTGTCAGCATATCTAAGGTATCACGCGAGAGATGCAAAACGCCGTTCAGATCGAGTTCATTATCGCCACTGCGGTCAATGTTCAAAATATTGTATTTTTGAAACACGTGATCCGCATGAAACAAGTAAAGCAATCGTAATCGTTTCTCCAGATTTTCACCGGCTAAAATAAAAAGAGCAGTCTGCGCGGTTGGCAAGAATCCCTGATGAACGCTGCCGTTCCTGCCGCCGAACTCGGTAAACTCGCGATCATTTGCGGCGTTTTTTGTGTAAAAAACATCCAGCAGTTGCGGTTTGATATGCGGGATGAGCGCCAAAAGCAGCACAACTCTCTCTTCGAATGACAATTGATAATAGTTGATAAATTTTGCGTACGAAGTATTATTTGGCGATATCGTCGGACATGGTATATCGTAAACATCCTGGTATTCACAATCGTGGCCAAAATGTAACTTTAGCCGGGTATCCAGCAGTTTGACAAACCATTCCAGTTCGCTATTCAGCACTTGTGTATTCAGTTTTAAAAAATCACTTACCATTCCACCCTTAGCATTGTTTTCATCCACGATAATTTTAAAAGGCTGATACTCCATGGTAATCGCTCTAACAATATATCATATGCTTTTCTTTCAACCCGAAGCAGCCAGGTATCTGTATCGTGCGTCAGTATGCCATTACGTTGAATGAATGAATGCAAAAATCCCTTTACTGATGTGTTTTTGAGTGCCGACCAGTGCGAGATAACCGACTGCAACAGTTTCTCACACTCGAGTCGTTCTTTCTTGGTCACACGAAACGTTTTGGAAATCGGCTTATCCAGGTCCCAGCCGCATAATAATTTGTTGAGAGTCAGCAGATTCTCGGGTGCGCTTCGTTCAAACGTGCACAAAAAATACAAAAGATGTATGGCGTGTTCTCGTTGTTTTAAAGTCAAGAACAGACCGTCCGAGAGCAGGCCGAGGTTCGTGAAAAAAATTTTAAGATAGGGCCACAGGAGCACGAGTCCTGCGTTGTCAACAAAAAGCGCTTCTTGAAAAAACAGATCTTTGGATTTTTGCTGCTGTTCATCCAGGACGTCGACTTTTTTTTCAATCCGGGCTGGTTGATCAATGTGCGGCTCATCAGAGATCGAAACTTTCTTAAAACGTTTGTCTTTCGATTCTTCTCTTGTTTTACTTTGGCGATCGAACTGCTCTTCCCCTGCCCTCTTTATATCCCGGAGCTCTTTTTTATGATCCATTCCTGCAGGTGCGGAGCGCTGCTCGTCAGAATCCTTTTTTTGCGGAAAACGATGACTTTTAACCTGAAGATGACTTTTGATTTGTGAGAGCAGCCTGGATTCACCGTGATCATAGACTATTTTCGCCAAGCGGGCATCCGTTACAAGAGCCGCACATACCTTAGCTTCACTTGTGTGCACATAATCGACGACGGCGGCCACACTATCGAAAACGAGATGACGATTGATCAGCTGCGTTGACCGAAAAGTTGTGAAATGAAAAATAACAAGCTGCCAAAAGATAACGCGAAAATCTGCATACGCCTTTTTTTTCTTTTGTAACAAGTCCCGATATAATGCCAAAAGTTGCTCGACGATATCCATGCTTTGAGGGGACAGGGTACGCCCAATTTCGAAAATCAATTTATCGGAGAATTGCTGAACAAGTCGTAGCCTCGTTGGGCGTGCTGTGAGCAATTCAGCAAGATAATCTTTGACATCTGGTTTAGGGTGAGCCAAAATGTGCAAAAATTCTTTTTCAAGATGGATGATCTCTTTATTTTTAGCCCACCACGGAAACGTGCCGGATTTGAGAAAATAATAGAAAAGTTCCCAAGTGTGCTCAGCTTTTGACTGTGCTAGTGCAGGGCTCTCACCTTGTTCCTCATCTGTATGCAGAATTGTTGGTCTGGCAACAAAATTTTGTTCTTCTGTTTTTGTAATATGCAGGCACGCCTCAAGTTGTGCGGCAAAGTGCCTGGAAAATGCATCGACAAACTCTTCCTCCAAATGGGCGTATGAAATCGTGCCCAAATTCAAATGCAGAGCTGGCAGCCGGATAAATTGATCGGCCGGAACACGGGCGCTGCAGATGTCATCGATAATATTAATTATTTTTGTATGAAACAGACTACTCACACTATTTTGAATAGTATAAGCATGCTTTTCACTTTTTGTATGGATGATGAATTGCTGTCTGTTTATGATATGGTTTTGTGCTGGCATAACTTTTTATTGTTGAGTCATAAATTTCCCGGCTTGTGGTTGATAACCCAGCGCAGCAGAAAAAAAGATCGCGAAGGTTTACCGGCCTTCAATGCCGTTTTACCCACAAGAAAATTCAATGATATTTCCGTCAGCACTCACGAGATAGAGGCCGAATTCCAACTCCTCCATACCGCGCGGTGGCTTTAAAAATCCGGTCGTTAGGATAATGCTGGCTTGTCCCTTAATAGGATCTAAATCAGCATGACATTTTGTTACAACGTTGTCATCGCGCAAATCGACTAAAAGGTTGAGGTAGTTAGCTTCAAATTTCAAATAATCCTTTGTGTTTTTGCTATACGCCATGTCCTGGAAGAGGAGAGCACCTGTATTGCTATCAACAACTGTGAGGCTGCCAGCATTCGTCACGCCATGGAAAAACAGGGCTTCAAAATTATCAAGCATAGAATGCTCTTTTGCATCGGCAATATCATAAATTTTCAACTCAATTGTCGGCCAGTCATGAGGATTTTCAAAGCCGCCCTCTTTGGTGACACCATTGAGGATAAGAATATAGAATTTATTCGCTTCAATTTGAAAATTATCCTCCACAGTCGTACCGGCTTCAGGCACATCCACAACGACGTGAAGTAAACCAGCGGAAAATTCCCTAAAAGGAGTTGCAGATTTGTATTCAAATCCTGCCAAATGGACATTGTTGATATGGATGTCAACAAAACGCGCGAGCGGATCAGCGGCATTGTGAATGAATTGGACCTTTGCTGTATTCATCTCATGAACCGGAATATCAATTCGTATTGAATTGGTTGCCTCGCATTGCTCGTTCTTTCCGGTCAGCGTTACCGTCACTGTTCGGACCCGGTTTCCTTTTCTATATTTGATCTGGTTTTCGCCAACAATTTCGTCATCTCCTGACATGCCAAAGTCCCAAACATATTTCTCCGCCCCCGGAGTTTTAACAGAAAAACCATATATTACCGCATCGCCGGCATCCTCTTGAAAATCTATTCCTATCTCTACATAACATACACGCTTGTGGAATTCCTGAGAGCAGATATCTTTTTTGACCGTCAAATTCGCATCAAAACTCCAGTGGTCATAAAAATCGTACGGATAGGTGACGTGCGCACCCGTTCCCGCTGGTGCTGGAGGCGACCATGTATAATCCTCATCTTTCCACGTGACATCCTGATCAGTATTCACGGGCGTCGCTGTCAAGTGAATTTCATGCAAAGGCCAACCTTCACCCCTCATTGTGATGCTGGAAGTTATCTCGTGTGCTACGTCCAATACATTCACCGTTGTTATAATAGAGCGAACGCCGATAGTATAGGAAAGCGTGACATCTCCGGCAGTGGCAGCCGAGGGCTGAAATGAAAAGGTACCGTCGCCATGATCGACAACACCTTCGCCGGAAACGACACCACCTTGCGGGCTCACAGTGATGGGATAAAGATTTTCGTCATATGTGCAAAACTGTGATTGTGGCAACGAGATGGACAATTCCATGGCCGGTATTGTTATACTCTCTTTATGACTATCCGTGCACACGTCACTGCTGACAGTCAATGTCACGTCGACTGTCCTCGCTTGCGCTTCCATCGTGAATTCATGCTGTGGATTTCTGTCATGAACCACATCGCCATCACCAAAATCCCAGGTGAATTCATAGTCGTCACTCAAACCTTGCGGTGCGGTGAATTGAAAGATAATTTTATCGCCATCACGTGACACTTCTGCATAGGTAAATTCTGCTGAACAGGCCTCAATGTTCACCTGTTTGCTGATCTCACCACCGCAGCCCTCTCGGGTAACCTTTAAGGTCACGGTGAAAGGTTGGTCTGAAAATGGAGAGTAGGTGTGCTCTATGTCGCGATTATCTTCATCCGTGTTTGTATTTCCATCACCAAAATCCCATTCAAAAGTATCCGCATCTTCCGGGTAGCCGGTAAAGTTAACAACCGCCACATCCTCATCAACATTGATGCTTGTAATGTGCACATCAAAATCAGCTTGCACATGGACAACATGAACGACGAGTGCATACGTGTTGTCGTTCACCGCATAGGTAAACTGCACGTCTCCGGGTTCAACATCGGCATGTGATGGTTGAAAATAAAAATCACCTGTTGTTTCGTCCTTGCTGACGCCTGGTCCGTCGACAACACCGCCGGGAGGATTGAGGATAAATTTATACTCCGTCGAGTCATCGCTGCAAAAAGAGGTTTTGGGCAGAGTAAAGATGACCGGCGTCTCTTTACAGATGGTGATCGGCGGGCAGTCCGAACAACAGATATAAGGCAATGAAAAATCGGCAATGACGATGTCATTTTCATCATAAACCAGGACAAATGTCCCGCCTTTTTCAACACCGCCGAGGTGCTCCAGCCCGGAATGCTGCTCGATAAATCGACTGAGCAGGTGCAGCTCTTTGATGTCGGTTGTTCGTTTTTTGTAATATTCAATCAAGTCTTTGAATTTCTCCTTTTCACACGAAGCCAAAAGCATTTCAAGTCGACGAAGAATCTCCTGTTCGTTTCCCTTTTCTTCATAGTCCGGATCTTCCAGGTCTTTTTTAATCTTGTCGCGATATTTGGCAGCTACATCAAGCAGATCGGCAAATCGCGATTCAAACGCTTCGACATTAAAATCTGCAAATTGTTCGGTCAAGATATTGCTAACCGTACCCAATCTGTCGATCATTTCGAGTGGATAGGTGATCGTTTCAGTTGTCCCGAATGTAATACCTCCAGGCAAGAAATATTTGGAAAATAGATCTCTCCAGTAGGAGCTGAGATCTTTATAAAACGGATTTGTCAGATAATCCTGATAAATGGAACCGAGAGTATTTGTGCCCCAGTTCTGATGCAATAAAGTGAGCCCGCCCAATTCAGGCTTGCCCACACCAGCCGTTACAATCGGATTTCCGACATCTATATTTAAATCCGTGCCTGAATAACCAATGCCAAAACTCCCTCTGCCAAAAAATGGCTTTAAAATAATATTCGCTTCCAGCATCGTGTCTTTTTTTATCAAGATTTTCGTTTCAAATGGCTGAAAACCCGCATAACCTGTTGCCAACGTATACACGCCTGGAGCAACGCCAGTGATTCTATAGACGCCATTTAAATCTGTTGCACTGCCAAAGTTCGTTCCGCGTAGAACGACGTTCACTCCAGGTAGTGGTTCACCTTCAGCCATGACAACCCCGGTTACACCTGTCAGATCGCCTGGATTATAAATATCTTCCTTTTCGAGAATAACTTCAAAGACATATATTTGGTCTTTTTTTATTTCAGGAATGGTGGAATAGTCTTTATAACCATCGAGTGCTACTGTAATAGTGTATGAGGTGGTAATATCGGTAGGATATAAATCCCACTCTGAAGAAGAAAAAACACCATGAATATCAGCCTGTTCGTTCTCGAATATTTTGAACAAAATTTGATTTTTATAATAAAGGGTCAAGTTTACAAAGGCTCGCAGCGTATCACCGTCTTTATTTTTAAAAGTCACTTGAAAACCAGTTTTACCCGGCACATAATGTGGCCCTTCCACATCGATTTCAATAGATCCATAAAAGTCGATCTCTCTATCGAGCATGCAAATCAATTCCGATCGTCGGGTGTAATAAAGCATCTCGAGATCATGCATCTGGCAACTGATGGTCGTTTTGATAGCGCTGGCATCAGCGCCGACTTTGAGTCCTCTTAGCTTGACGGGGAGATTGTGAGTCGTGATCTTTTGCATCAGGGCATCGTAAGCCTCGGTATATTTTTTGCCCAGATGACCTTCGATGCGGAAAAAGGGATAAGCATCCAGGCTTCGGCTCAAATAGTTCGATCCTGGCATGTACTTGAAAATATCGTCAAATTGACATTGCTGCCAGGCGTCAAAATTCCAGTTCTCGACAAGCTCATTCGCTTCACCTGTTAGATAATAATATGGAATGGCTTGCTGACCCAAAGGCGCGCTCTTGAGCGCACTCGGCGTGATCTCGATGGATGCTTCGGCACTTGTGGGAATGTGAAAATGCTGCGTCAGGAAATATAATCTCTCGTAAAACATACGGGCTTTTGCGGTCAATTGGGCCTGTTGATTAAAAATCGGAACATGGATAAAATAATGGCGATAAGCGGACGTTTCGCAGCTATCCTGCGGCACAGCTTCGCCCAACATCAAGTGCCTGCGAAAAGAAGCATCGCTTAGCATACATGCCGAGGATAATGCCAGGGCTGTCTGCTTAAATTCATTATAAGCCAAAGCAAGGTCTTTAATAAAATCATAGGCATACTGTACCTCCGCACCTGCCGGGATGCTCACCGAATTGACGATGCTTTTTAGATCAATATCCGTGAATCTATTGTGCTCAAGATAGGTGCTGAAGCAGTCATACAACTTTTCAAGTTTATCCGATAATCCATCCATCTCAACATTCGTCAACACTGCGGTGTAAAGAGCCTGAATTACAGCAAGGTCTATATCCTCGGATGCAACAAGGGCTCTGGCACGCGGCGGGATATAGTCGGGAAGATTATACAAGCAGCGGTGCACCGGGGCGAGCTTTTCTCTGTCAACGAGCAGTCGTCGCACGGTCAAACGGTTGAGGCTGCCTTTTTCATCGCAATCATCGCCGGTGCATGGATCTATTTTTTCTTCGACACTTTCCAGAAACAGGACAACTATTTTGTCGGCTAAATCAACCGCGGCGAGTGGTGTTTTAACGCCGGGATCGGCTGCGGTTAACAACTCGAGAGAATCATTTCCAAACAGATCATAGTGTGTTGGATTCTCATAAGCCTTTGAGCGAATATGAGTGGCATTCACTTGCACCGGTTCATATAAAAGATAACCTTCCGATGTGACACCGAATCCTGGTGTAATGATAATGCTCGTTACTGTTTTTTTAATCTCAAGCCCACAGACGACACCGGCACCGGCGAGTCGCAAACGCGACAGTCTGTCCTGTTGATCCAAATAATTGAACATCTCATTGAGATGTTCAGCCGTCAACACCTGATTGGGTTCGAACTTTGGGTAAAAATTTTGTAGATCCATTTTTAGCCTTTTAGGAAATAGTTCCGAGTGTTGATTTATTTAACAAAATCGGACGTTCACCCGCATCTTCTCGACAATCGTGCAGATGCGTCTCCGGATAAATGCTCTTCAGCGTATCCAAAACGGCAAGAAGGTCATTCTGCTTGTTCGTGAGATCACTCTGATCGAACGGCTCGTTGGCCAACGCATCAAGCCAGGGGCGATACACCTCCTCAAACTTGAGCATTGAAGGACGATCCACCCAGCATATTTTAACATGCACATGCGCCGGGGCTTCCAGTCGGATAGTTGATTCGAAAAAGAGACGAAAATCAAAATTCTTAAAGCGCTCCGGCCACCCCGGTATTACGACTGTTATACGGAACGAGTAGGGGTCCAAAAATCCGGAGCACTCTGAACAGTCGTTTCGTACACATATTTTCAGCAGGTCATCGCCAATGGATCGTGGTCGAATTAGCAGGTGTTCAACGAGAAAAAAACCCTCGCACATTGTATTTTTGCGAAAATATTCCAAGAGCAGGGTAACGGCATTCTCGGCATCCTGCTTGGTTTCATATTTCTTGTCGCCGATGAGAAATTTGGCACCGTGTTCATCATTAACAAATAACGAATAGCGCTTGTCAAAATCTTTTTTGACGTGCCAACGAGCTTTTTCTAAAACAGCCTGCAGCGCTGCTTCAACAGCCTCCTGAGCTTTCTCTTTTGAGTTGTATTTTTTCTTTGAGAACAGCAGATCATGCTTGTACTCATCAAAAATCCTGAAAAGATATTTCCCGGCGTGAGCTGGATCGGGATGGGGAAATATCTCGACATTGCAATAGCTGAGAGTCCGCCGGGCAAATGACTCTATGCCCAACAGCCGAGCGACTCGCTTTTGCAGACCGCTGACATTTTCGGTATCCCATGTTTTTTCCTGTTTGTAATTGAACGCCTTGCCGCGTCCTGAACTAATCTCCGGATAATCTTGCAAAAATTTCAGCTTGTCTCTTATCAATTCCGCCGGCGCTCGCTTCTGATCCAGAGTGTACATGAGCAGTACATAGTCGGTGAATTTCTCGGCAAATCGTGCCAATAAATGATCGAGAAGACCATTTTTTCGACGATGATACGTTTTCTCATCCTCAATCAATGGATCGAGCTTTTTATAAGCCTCTGAAAACTGGGTCTTTTTTTCCTGCAAAAAAGCCTGCCATTGCGATCGAAAAGAGGCCGGATCATCCAAATCAATATTTGGCTGCTCAAGATCAAGTGACTGAACAAATTCTAATAAAAGAGTGCCGATATTGGGAACATTCCCGTCTGATACATCTGGTATGGGATAAAGCGCTTGCGAAAAATATGTTTTCGCGATTGTTGGATCAAGCGAAAACAGCTCACGCACATGCCCGAGTTGAGACAAATAGTTTGCCAATATCTGGTCGAAAAATAAAAGGTAAGCCTTGAGCTGCCTGGCTTGTGCTTTTCTGAGCGGCGAAACGGAACGCGGCAATCCCGCTTCGCCAATTCCATAGGTCTCAGGCAGTTCATGTTGAATAGAATAATAGCTTGTTAAATGACGATTTTCACCATACGGGATAGCGAGATCATATTCCCGTGCCGCCAGACGATTATATCTCTCCAGGCTGAGCAATTCTGAATATCTGTCAAGTGTCTCGTCCTCGCGCGCAAAATACGGGATTAAGCCCTTGAAGAATGTCATTTTGCACCGTTCTATGCTCAAGCGAGTGGCGTGAAAGTCGCCAATGGGCAGACACCAGGATTCGCCGCTTTGTTTGATTTCACCATGATAAAAGCTGGACAAAACAATCTTTTTTACCGCGAGCACACCCGGTATATCCATGATCATTTGAATGATGTCAGAAACATGGATTACTTTATGGAACACGGACTTTTCGAGTTCATCTTCGGTGATAAAGCCGTGAATCAGCTTGGGCCCATCAAAAATCTGCTCCGTCGTGTAACCGGACTGCACAAGCTCTTTGATCGTATAAAAATTCACCCGAGGTGCAAGAAAACGATTGATTTCGAAATAAACATGCGCTAAAACATCTTCAAGATCAGCATCAGATGTCACTTCAATATCCGCACAAACGCCAATCTCTTCCAAGTCCAAACCGGATATTCGGTTGAAATCTTCGCATAAATTTCTATGTTCATGGCATATTTGTTTGACACTCTCAAAAATGGAAGCAATCTTTACCATGCTTTTATGGTAATGATCAAGAAGATCCAGGGCTCCCCCTAACGCCTCATGAATGGCAGTAGTGATTGCTGTGGTGGAAAAGCGAGAGGAAGAAACAACTTTGTACGTTTCTCCACTGTCTTGAAACGTCAACGAGCCTTTCTTTTGATATAATAACGGCGCAGAACGTATGTAAGAGTTTGCATCGGCTGCAAGCGGAAATTCAGCAAATTGAAATGCGCTGATTGAGGCCACCTTCGTTACAAACTTGTCCCAACTCGGTAAATAGATCTCGAGTGAAAATTCACGATTCGCACTGATGACATTCATCCGATATTTTGTTTGATTGAACTCACCCAGCAGAACGTCCTCCTCAAATTCCAGCTGGATATCATATAGTCCCTGAATGTCAATTTCTTCTTGCTTTGCTTCCTTATCCTCTTCCAATGTCAGTCGTTTTTGATCGCAGTGAATATAAAGCTGTGGATCAGGTTTCTCAACCAGTCGCAACCAGGCATTTTTAACGCCGGGTATATCAATGAGCAGCCTGCGGAAATCGTTCAAAGTAACCGGATTGCACGTCAGTATGTTACGCGCGGTAAAAAATGAGCTCAATTTCTCAGGCTCATCGTTGTTGATTTCCGCGAGAATGTCTTTTATCGGAAAAGCGGTTCTATAGCCCAAATCGCTTAATGCATAACACAACAGTTCAAGTATCGTGATACCGGGATCATGCGTGTTATGATCCGTCCAAATAGCCTGGCCTAATTCCGTGATATACTCTATGCCTTTTTGACGTAAAAGCGCATAGTCCTGGCTGGGCAAGATTTTCTCAAGTTTGTCTATAAATTCAGTTTGCATACCGAATCATTCGCTAGTTGATTGATCCTGTGACAAGAATTTGAAACAAAAACAGATCGTGCAGTTGTCGGGTGAGTTTCCTCAACTGTCGTTATTTCTGCAGTTATATGTGCAGTTAATTTGCCAAGTGACTGCAGCATTTTAAAATCACTCACATAATCAACATAAGGACGTTCCTCAACAAAATTCAGCAGAACAGATTTGTGCACACTGCCGCCAAAATCAATATCTCGTCCTCCTTCAAATGCCCATGGCGACAGATATTCCTTCAGGTCTTGTTCCAAAATGTTACGATAAAGGTTAAAATCATAGCCGGGCAGAAATTCGACTTTGAAATCAAGGGTGATTTTTTCATATAA
This sequence comes from Candidatus Zhuqueibacterota bacterium, assembly GCA_016928775.1. Classification (GTDB taxonomy): domain Bacteria; phylum Zhuqueibacterota; class Zhuqueibacteria; order Residuimicrobiales; family Krinioviventaceae; genus Kriniovivens. The sequence goes on from JAFGKD010000068.1 coordinate 48,231, forward strand.
TGGATTTAGGACCTTGAGATTTCTTGCAGCAAAAGGAGACATACGACAACTCAACCATTGACGAATTTCTTCACGCATATTGATGCTGGCGCGAGGTTCCAGCGCGTTGACGTCAGGCATATTTTTCACGTCAGGAATAACAATAATTGTAATATAACCCGGCGCAAATTCTGAATCATACATACTCTCCGGATTATTTTTGCCTTCAAAATAGGTGCTGTGATTGATACATTTCACCTTGTATATGGAGGGGAATTGCTCAAGAATGAGTTTTTCATAATCCCAGATAGCAATCCCGCGATTCTTGTGTCGAAGTCGCTCGCTCACCCGGGTGTAGAAAGCCTGATCTTGTTCCTTTGTTCGGCCAGCAAAAGACGCATATTTTTGTTCAACTGCTTTAATTTCGGCTTGGGTGACTTTTAGCTTGCTGATGGTGCCGGCCGGTAAACGCTGTGCCAGGAAATTCGGATCATTATCGAGATCGATAAAAGAGGCTTGCGCCGCCTGCGCATGAATGGCAACAGTATCACACACTGCATCGGCAAATTCCTGTACGCTGGCGCGAATCCAGTGACAAGCGGCGGGCAAAACGCTGTTTTCTTTTGTCGCATCTTTTGGGATAGCGAAAGTGACAATGCCGGAGGTCAGCAGACCATTTGTCGTATCTGACAATGGTTTGTTGTTCTCAAATTCCTTCCACTCATTATCGCTCAGATATTGCCAATAGACCTGCTGTTTTTCGCGCAACGGATTGGCGCTTCCTTCGCTCATTTGAAAAAGCAGCGAAAGATTTTGTGGCGGTTTCAGCTTGTCCAGACCAATAAAGAGCTGACCGGATAACGGGGATGGCTGGTCTTTTATCGTAAAGGGAGCGAGTAATCTTGCATTTGCACCATTTGCGACTTTTTTTACACCATATGGCAACACATGAAAAAACTGAATTGATGATGTCGTCTCGGAGGGGAACGAACGGCTTTCTCCCGCTAAATATTGCAATGTGATCTGTTCGATTTGTGGCGTGTAAGGCTCATTCGGGATTAATGCTGCCTTTGCGGGGATGGGGTCTTTTGCATAAGCAATAACAGCCTTTGTATACACGTCACGAAAACTGGCATGCCCAAATGCTTTTGGGGGTTCCGAGAGCTGCAAACGAAGGAATCCGCGTCCGAGTCCCATTTTATACTCAGTCAAGTCTGGCGGCAGCACTTCGCTTTGAGCTTGTGCAACTCCGGCTAAATCTGTATGGAAAAGAGTAACCTTTGTCGCTTGTGCATCGGTAGCATCAAAAAGGGGACGAGGATCCCCTAAATTTCTCCAGGATTTATTCGACAAGAGACTGTATTGCGCCTTGAACGTCGTGTTGTTGATAGTGCCATACCCATAATCGTGATAATAGTCAGCCAGATTGCTGCTCGGGATATCTTTCCATTTTGTATATATTTTAAGCCATGACAATGGTTTCTGAAAAATCTCGCGACTGCCGATATAAAAGCTTGAATTTATGCCCGGTTGTGGGCCAAAGGGGAGAAATGGCTTGTTGGCATCCATAACGCTGATATCATTTTGCACAATCAAATTCTGAACACTACCAACAAACGTCCAAACCTCTATTTTACTAATAGTCGCATTTTTCAGACACGTGTAAACGCGAGATTCCTTGTTTTTTTCGTTGAGGGTTATTTTAAGCACCGGATAAGTCGTGCTCAACCGAGAATTCAGCACCTCCGCGTTGTGCTCGGTGACAGGTTCAAACTGGTCATTCAAGGATAAGCCAATGGTCAACTGATTTGCTGTCATGGAAACATTGGCTATATTTGCCGGCAGCCACTCTTTTTCCCCGCTCAGCCAGGCATTCAAATCAGCGGGCTTTAGCGGGTAGCTGTGATCAAAAAGTGAGCCGATGAAAGAAACCTGAATAAATCGAGTTCCCTCGCCGAGTAAAAGAAGCGGTGACGCAATAGCAAAGCCAATCTCGGCGAGCGGAATATGATGAACAGACAGAGGGGTTCCTTCTTCATCAAACTTTTTGGCGCCAAGCGTTTGCCATCCTGTTTCATCGTTTGCAAACTCGCCACCTTGCCCATCACTCGAGTTTGCTATGGGTGCGGCATACACTTTTTCAAAACTCGTGCCATCTGGCTCATTTAATTTGTCAATAAATATCGTTTTGAGTTCACTGACCGTCGCTGAATTGAGCGCCGTCTGCTGGTCAATTTGATAAAATACCTCTTTGCCGGTAGCATCTTTGCCAGCCTTGAGCAGCGTGTCTTTTTTCAGCAGACAAGAATCAACGTACTTGGCCAATTCAAATATTAGATTGACTTTATTGGGTTCTGCCTCCTTTTTGACAAGCTGCAGTACATTTTGATAATAAAAATCCAAATGTCTCTGGGTTAATGTATTCAGATGTTCCTGCACAATCTGAAACAGCTGTAAAAAAGCCAGAAACAGCGCCATATGCGGCTCATGCTGCGACCATTCTTTGACGGTTTCATCCAAAAATTCTGGTGCCTGTTGCACAATTTGTTGCTGCGCACCATAAAATATCTCAAGGAAAGGAATGAGTTTTCGCAGGGCTGTCCTGAGGTCATTTTGATCAGTGATATCTCCATCAAAAAATTCCGGATCGGCTGTGAGCGAATCAACATAACTTTTCCAGTTCGATGTACCTGCGTGCTCCGGTATCCAGATTCGATGAAACGATCTATCCAGAATTATGTGCGGGATTTCAAAATGATCCTCACAATCGCCAATATTTTTTATCTCCTCCCTGACGAGTCCTGTTGCAGCAGCGTGTTTGTAAAAACAAAGTATACGTTCAAGGTTTTTGACTAATTGTGAAGCAATAATCCGTTCGAGTTCATCATACAGACGCAGACCTGCAACCGACTTTGCGAACCACGATCCCATTTCAAACGCAGCTGTAAATATCATCGCAAAACAAAGTGTTATCGCATTGAGAATCTCATCAGCATGGGTATTATATTTATCAATTTGAATGAGGGAGACCAAACATGTTTTAAAGGGATTCAGATCTTTCTTTGTTATCTGTGCCACAATTGTAGAAATATCGTTTTCAATAAATGACTGCCAATCGCCGGCTGCCTTGTTTGCGGAATCATAATATTGGAGTTCGCGCGCATACCGTTGTGCGAAACAGATCATATCAGCCATTGACCGATCGTCAATTTTGGCATTCTCCGGTTTCAGTGCTTCGATCAACCGTTGGCGCTGACTCGAGCCATCGCGAACGAGTGGATTTTTAACATCACAAATTGATATCATTGATTCTTCTTGATTCCTTCCTGTAGATAAAAAGGATAGACGTAATTATAGCGCGTGTTGGTTGTGGTAACGGTATATTCTAGCTTTATATCCAGTCGGCCTTTTGTATGATCGACCGCCAAAACCACATCATCCAGTTTAATTCGGGCTTCATGATACAAGATTGCATTTTTGATCAAATCCTTGATATAGGCTTGTTGTGCGACGTCGAGCGGCTCGAAGAGAAATTCTCTCAAATTGCAGCCGTATTGTGGTCGCATGATTCGCTCACCCAGACTGGTTGACAACAAAATCTCCAGGCTCTGATTGATATCATCAACATCGGAAACGGTTCGCACAGTGCGAGAACTATTATTGAATGTTGGTGGAAAGCTCCATCCTGTACCAAGAAAAGAAATCTTTTGTGGCATAATATTTATCCTATCATCACGGTCGGCTCACCAACAGCAGCGGATGCGCCGCACAAACATGTATCTCCAACGCGAAGCGCTGGTTTCTTTCCGATCAGCACGGTCGTACTGCCCATCGGAAACGGGCTCGCCGTCGGAACATGCCCCGGAGGGGGAATAACGCACACATGCGTATCCGTTGCAACGGCTGCCGGCATACCGCCAATTAAAACAGTCGCCTCACCCGGGCCTATAATTGTGCCGCCGTGATTTGTGACATCTCCAACTCGAGCTGCTGCTGGCATTTTATTCTCTCGTTCGATACTGACTAGTTTATTTGCACAAGCGATCCTTTGACCACCGCTGTAGCACCGGTTGAGAGTTCAGCGCCGCTGGAACCCTCGGCCTTAAACTGCCCACCAGCTTTGATCTCCACATCTGTTCCCTCAAGTGCGATATTTCCGCTGGCTTTTATGGTTATATCAGCGCCGCTTTCCAGGGTCATGCCGTCGGAATTCAGCGTCATGATATTATTATTCTCATCCTGCAAGACAATGCTTCCTTCATCATCGCTGACTTTGATCGTATTGCCATTGGGAGTCTCCAGAGTAAAGCTGGACTCTTCATCATTAAAAATCATCTTTATCCCGCTGCGCGTCACAAAACCTTTTTCATGATTGTCATCGCTGGCTTCGAGAGGAGCGGGTTTGGCGCTGCTGTTGAGCATGCCAAGAACGATGGGATCACGGGGATCGTCATTTATGAAACCCAAAATGACTTCATCGCCAATCTCCGGGCGAAAAAAAGAACCCCGATTATTCCCGGCATCCAGCGTTGACACGCGCGCCCAGATTCCATCATGTGCCGGATCAACGACGGGCATTTTGACAAGGATACGATGCTCACCGTCAGGATCTTCCTGCAATTGGCTGACAACACCTATTTGAAGACCGTGCACGGCTGCCAACAAGCCGGCTGCCGGCTCATCCATTATTTCCACCTGACGGGTAAACCACTTTTCGGACAAGCCGAACTGGATATCCGTTTCCCAATTCTTTTGGGTAATTTTATGGCGAACGGCCGTGACAAAAGCAGATCCGTTAAATCGTTCACCAACACCACCCAGGGCCAGCATATGGCCGGGCTTGATGTCGCCAAAGCCCTGACACTTGACGCGCCCGATTATCTTGGCTAAATGCCCGCGCAGCATTTTGGCGTCCGCCCAGGCTTTTATTTCCTGATCATTGATTTGCCCACTGTGCTGTAAAACAAAGCCAGCCTCTCCAGTAACCGCAGACAAGTCCTGTGCCCCCAGGTTACCCTGCTCGCCAAAGTTTGGCGTATCACTCGACTCTTCAATCATTTCTTGCGACGCAAAATCCCAGGATTTACTTGTAATAGAAGAATAGTGATGACGCGCATCCATTTCGGCTTCAAGCTCCAGGATTGATGAACCATATAACAAATTCAACACAGGTTCTTGCGAGGTATCCGGGGCTTTGACACTCACCTTGCCATCATCCACGAGCACAAGCTTGCCATTGACTTCAGCCCGCGAAACAATAAAATCCCAATCACTTGCATAATATTGCAGCATCTCTTGATGTTCTACGGCTGTTTGTTCGACATCGCTCTCGACGTCGTAGGCACTCAAGATCTCCTCGATGATATCACTATCTTTCGGTCCATCGAAATAGGCATTTTTTCTGACCGTAGTCATTCTTACCGCAGGATCTTTGCATTCAATGACCAGCATGGATGGTGTTTCATTTCTAACTCTCAAAGCGTGCCGGACGAGAATGCCCTTAAAAATAGTGCTGTCATTGGCATGATAACCTGCCTTGACTTCTATCTCTTTCCCGGGCACAAAATCATCCGAATTGCTCAGGGGGAAATCTTCCAATGCAGCGTCACCATCCATCAGCGTAATGAGTGCGGATGGAATCTTGTTGACCGCTTTCAGCGTTGTTATTGACAACAGATTGTATTCCCGGTTCATCTCCTGGCCATCAATGAGAATTTTCACTGTCGGCAAATCAGCGGGAGCAGGTGTAGGGACTATCCGTTCATCACTCATTATACATTCACTTTAGAGGTGGAAAATTTATTACACTGCCAATCGTCAAGTTTCGAAAATTTGTCAGATTGTTGCTTTTGGCGACTTTGAGATAAAGTGATGCATCGCCATAAATGTGATGCGTCATCAAAGGTAAAGTATCTCCTTCCTTAACAATTCGATGATGTGTCAAATCTGGAGAGGTTTTGTTTTCTTCCGCCGTCCGCCGTTCATCATCAATGATCTCGGAGAAAGTTGCGGTGATTTTGGCGCGTAAAGGATAACCATCTGAGTTAAATAGAGAATAGCTGATATTGGCGGATTTCAGGATACATTGCGAAATCAAACTTCCCCACGAGATTTTTAAATACAAAGGCCGATGGATTTCTCCATCGATTCGTGCTGTCAACGTGAGGAAATGATCAATTTGTTTCGGGACGTTATTCTCCTCGGACGTAACACCTGTGCCATCGAATACAAAATCAAAGGTATAGTCCTTTGGCTTGATACGCTTAAATTGCTGCACACTCCCGGATGTCCCTCTGCCCTGCGTCGCTTCATATTCAACTTCATACTTTTGACTATAAGAGGCAGGATTAAACATGACAAAAAAATCGGCTTCAGCCACTTTATTGTTGTACTGAATGTCCCGAAATCCCTCAATCTTGAATTTTTTCAGCTCACCACTCATGCTTTAGCGCTCTTTTTCTCCTTTGAGTATTTCCAGTACCTGTGATACGCACTCGGAAACGATATCCTCAATATCGGCGGCGGTCGGTTTTGCAGATGGAGTTTCACTCTCTTCACCGCTCTCATCCACACTCACGCTGACAATTAATTCTCTTATCTCGACAGGCATGTCATGTACAGGCTAATTTTTTTTCACTCTTCGAAAGTATTTGTAGGCCAGCTCGAGTGTTTCAACGATGATCGCATTTTCCTGCGCCTTGAAATCCGAGACTGACCATTTCACCGGCCATGCGTCAACAAAGCTATAGGCATAGCCGAGTGGCTCATGTTTTTCGTTCAGCAGCGTGACGTTTACAGTCGTTGTTGAAAAGACAAAATTTTCAATTGCATTTGTGAGCCATTTGATCAACTCTGAATCCGTTAACAGGCCTCGCTTCAGGATTAAGTTCGAGTATCTCGGACGTTTCGGAAGCCGGTGTGTGAAGCGGTTTTCGCCACCTTCCTCCAGATCTTCAACACCGACTTCTGCACTCAAACCGGAGACCTCCTGGAACCGAACATCGCTGCTGTCCGAAGCGACATTGCCAAACTCGACTCTGAAATGAAAACCGGCCGGTGGATAATATGCTGGCATCTAATTATCCGTTTTCAATAGTTAAACCTTCATGCGCCACTTCGATTGACTCTATCGCGACTTCATTTCCTGTCGATTTTAATCCTGGCGCCTCGATTTTCACCGGAAAGGCATTTTTTGCCTTCCAGGTCATGACAGGATCATGGTTTTCATTCAACAAACTGATGATCAAGTCCCGCCGATCCGCATTGTTATCACCCACTTTGTTCATTTTGATGGTGTTGAGCCAGTCAAAAAACTCATTGTCAGCGGGCAGAATGCCGCGTTTCAAAGTGATATTGCCATACTTTGGAATACCGGGCATCTTTATCGCTGAATACTCTGGACTGAGACCGTCACGGTACTCGATGACTTGATTTTCGATATTCAAGCCGGACACTTCCGAAAATCCCAGGTTTGTACCACCCCACTGGACTTGAAAATGAAAAACAGGTAATGGATATTCGGCCATTTTTTCACCTATAATTTAAATCATTGGTTTACAAGCGCTCATTTTAATGTGATTTTACCCAGCATAAATCAAGATTCCTGCATTTTATGAGAAAATCTGAGGATAATGAACTCGGCCGGACGCACAACAGCCATGCCAATCTCCACAATCATTCGACCTTCCAGGATGTCGATGGCTGTCATTGTTGTGCCCAGGCCAACCTTGACATAAAATGCTTCATCAGGACTTGCACCGGCCAACGCGCCATCTTTCCACTTTTGAATGAGATAGTTTTCGATCATCGATTTGACGCGGATCCAGGTATTGGCGTCATTCGGCTCAAACACGGCCCAATAGGTTGATTTTTTCACAGATTCTTCGACCATGTTGAAAAATCGTCGCACAGACACATAGCGCCATTCGTTGTCATTGCCGGCCAATGTGCGTGCACCCCACACCAGCGTACCTTTGCCGGAGAAAGCCCGGATAGCGTTAATGGACTTGCCAGCGTTCACATCAACATTAAGATCTTCCTGCTCCTTGGAATCAAGTTTTACCACTGGACCGATGACAGAAGCGATGCTCACATTCGCCGGCGCTTTCCATACACCGCGATTTGAATCGACCTTGGCATAAACGCCCGCCACAGCACCACTCGGCGGCAGCTCGTTCAGACTGTTATTCACCTTTGTAATAATGTTTTTGTAAAGTGGAAAAATTTCCACAAGGCTCGCTTCAAAGGTACTTTCCCATTCACCGGCAGCTGCTTTAAAATCATTATAGGCGACGAGAACACTTTTAAAGACCGAAATCGCGGCATCTCGGGCAAGCTCACCTTTTTTATTGGCTTTCTCTTCCGGAGTGAGCTCAGCATCGGCATCAATGTCGTTAAACTCGGTGTCAATGTCGGTATCATTATCAGTGATTGTTATATCCGTACCGCCAAAAATAGTATTCAGTTTGGAGATTAACGCCGTCAATGTGGCACCGGCGTCACCCGACACAACAAACACTTTCCCACTGGTGAAGCCAAACGGCGCGTTATGATAAAAGATTAATTTTTGGAATTCGCTGCGGATTTTGGCATTTTTGAGGACAGTTTCCAGATCTTTTCGCAATCGGGATACCAGCTTTGCATATTCCGGCAACGCTGGATCAGGAAGAGAATTATGAACATCGACAGCGATTGCGACCAATATATCCTTGATCTTTGTATAAACATCTCGCAAGGGGCCACGAAGAGCATCAACTGTAGCATAAGTTCCATCGTTATATGCTTTCACCAGGCTGTCAAAATCTGCCTTGAGCGTTGACTCTGCTGCGACCAGGTCTTCAAGGGCAGTAATTGTATCGGCGGCCGGTTTTAATTCATTATTGATGAGCCATTTGATCTCGTCACTCCCGGTCAGCGCGTCCAGTGCGATTGTTTCATCGCCACGTTTAAGCGTTAATTTTCGGTACTTTATTTTTTTGGGATAATTCGCCCGCAACCATGGCGTATAAGCGGCACCATACTTTAGACTGTTAATGCCAATGTTGTTGCGAAAATCCTCGACATCCGTATCGTGATCACCGGAGTTCTTCAAATCACAAACAGTCACACGGTCTTGTAACGTATTGCACTGCTGTAGAGCTTGTTGTTGAAAACTGTACAAGTCAATGCTGCCCAGGAGCGTGGCGTCCGGGGAGACTAAAATTGTTGGCTCATCCTCTTTTTCCAGTTTTTTTAGTCCTCCGAGAATGCCGGATGAATCATCACCCAAAGCTGGCGATGTTTTATAATCTCCGACCGAAACGATATAACATTTACCGCCGCCGTTATTAAAAAAGAGCCGCATGCTGTCATACAACAGGTACTTGTTTGTACCCAGATTAACCGACTCGACCCGGTTTTCATCGTTTAAAACGATTTCCGGTGAGATGGGGGGTGGTCCGCCAAATAACTGTTCAAATTCGACAAATGAATCAATTTTTGTCGGTATATTTGTCAGACTTTGGCCGTCTTTTGAAGCTTTCTCCGTGTAGCCAATGAAGGCAGGTATTGCCGTCTCCACTTCGGCCACAGAGGGTGGAAAAAGTGATATCTCTTCCACATACACATCTGGAGTTTTGTAAGTCGCCATAACTAATTCTCCTGTTCAAGGTTATATGTACACAAAAATCTCTGAATAGATATTGTCCCCATCCGGTTTTAAAACAGCAATCGATGGATTCGGCAAATGACCAATCAAAACATTGGTTGTCGAACCGTTTCCATTTCCGTTGTTGTTCCCGTTTTCAATGAGATACTTTAAAGCAATCTGTTTTTCCACCCCCTCTTGAAGCGGCTTGGGCGCATCCGACACGAATCGAACTCTTTTCGAGTTATCCGGCATCACAATTTCATCCAGCTGTGTAAATGAATCGATTGCCAATTTTGATGTATCTATGTCTTTTTTAAATTTAACACCGACGATATACATCCATATCGTTTGCCGATTTTTTATTCTGACGATGAATGTCCTGTATGGTTTTTCACCAGCATCATCAGGTAGTACAAAGCCGGTCTCATCGACAAATCGATAATTCTCAGGTACAGCCTCATTGGCATAAATATCAATAATACCAAAACAGTTCTGGCGGATGATCTCGTCACTGGCGTAAAAAGCCTCCTCCACGCTACCATCAAGCTTGATGATATACTGATCAGGGGGAACGGAATGAAGATCGATAAAATAGCTTAATAATCCTTCATTAACCACGACTTTGTTTTGTATAATTACTCTGCCTAATCTGTCGACGACCTCCAGAAGGATTGATTCTTTATCCGTTTCGAAAGAGTACTGGAAGGCTTGTGACCTGACTGGAAGACGATCGTCCTCACTGGCGTAAATTTTTGTATGACTCGAATTTTCTCGATTTTTATTGGAAAGAAAAAGCACATTCTCATCAGCATTGGAATATTCGTTATCATACAAATTATTGAATACAAACAGGTCTTTCGGCTTTGTGTCCAGGGGCAAGTCTGAATAGTTCAACAAATATGGAGTTTGGGGAATGAGTAAAAATGAAAATTTGAGTGGATCGATGAGCGGTTTTTTGGGCTCATTCGCCGCACCGCCAGTTGCGACCTCATAAAATATTTTGAAACCCCCTTCGGTCTGTTTAAAGATCAGACCATAATTCCGCAGTTGACGCCTGCATTGGAACGTTGGGAGGATGAGAAAATCTCGGCTAAAACCCGAGCTGTAATATTCATTTAGAATCTCAACGGCGCACAGTGTATTAAATTTTATTTGCATACAGGCTCACAGACTCGATTCGGTAGAATTTATTTCGAGTATTGGTGGCTGTTCATCACTCGCCAATCTCTCTTGTATCGTTATCAAACGCACCTTGTACATGACCGATGACATAAATTTCGCCCCGAGCAAGCCCCACAAATGATGCTGCTGCTCCAAATCCAAAGTATATAAATCAACGATCAGTTTTTGGATGCTCGGATCCAGCGCGGGCGAATTGATCGGTGCAAAAGCATTTTTACGTTGAAAACAGCGAACAACGCCTGATAAATATTTCAAGCCGGTTTCATAGTCGCTATAATTAGCTGTGAAAAGTATATAGAGGTTTAGTTTTATTTCAGGATTGAGGTGTTGAATTTTATCATCTGGTCCTTTTATCGTCGCCATCTGCGATTTGGCCACTCGCTCCTCTTCAATGTTGATAAGCGTTAGTCCAATTGAATCATCTTTGAAAACGATATGACCGCTGAGATCACTAATCCTTGTCAATTCGACAAAAACTTTGGGATCGCTCTCGACCGTCTTGATATTGGACAAATAATCGGCTACTTCACCCTTTAAGAATTTTAACGCTAAATCAAGCAAATTCCCTTACCCCGGGCTAGTTCATTTTTTTGATTATCCACCACTTCCTGGATAATCGTTTAAAAATATAAGAGCATTGCTTTGTGGTGCGTTTCCCAGATATTATTTTCAAACAACTTTTATTAGAAAGATATTTCAAAATTTTAGCTTATCAGTCATTTCTACGAGAATTATCGCTGAAAAAACGGGGAAATGCAAGGGGAGAATTTGTCCATTCTGTAGAGCCTATCCGAAAGATTAAACGCCAGGGGATTTATCAAGTCCTTATTGGACTGGCTAAAGTTTTCAGAGCAATTTCACATGTTCAATAAAAACAGGAGGATCAACAATGATTGAATACGGCGATAATCCATTTGACGATGGATTGGATTTTAGTGGTTGCCCGCCAAAACCGGTCGGGCTCAAGCTGCCCAGGTTTCCGGAAAATTTTAAAAGTGACTGCAAATTTTTACGCTGGGCGCGGTGCTGGCCACATGTCCCGGACGGCCAGACACCCATGTTCGTAAAAATTGATGATTTCGAACCGGACGAAAGCCAGTGCGGTGTTTATAACGGCGAGGTGCATTTTTACCATGCCCTCACAAATGAAGAATGGTACAAGGGCGAACTCAAGTTTTATTACACCAGAAATTACCTCCAGGAAGTGATGGCACCTAATGGACAAACGCGCAAACGCATCGCCTTTCGCTTTGTCGCCAAAGGTGATCTGGAGCGCGTGGGAAGGCAAATCCCGGACAATTTTGCGTTCATCTCGTGCACGAAACCGGTGGATGATGTTCACTCCTACAAGCAAATTTTTGTCTACGGTGGTCTCGATATTTTCTTCGATACGCAACCCACGGAACAAAATTTCATGTTGGCACTTGGCCACAACGATGGCTGGCTCACACATCATCCCAAGTGTTCGAAAAGACCCATCGATTGGAACGGACCTGGTTCGATTATCGGCCACTATAGCAACCGGGGGTGGCTGTTTGTTTCACCAGGTCGGAATTTTGTCTTTGATCCCAGACTGCACCCACCAACTGGTCGCTTTTGCGAGGAAGCCGTGCGACAAGTGGACAAACAGTGCTATACTGAAGACGCTACTAAATACGGTTATCTCTCTATACAACACATCCACTGCATTCATTCCTATCAACAGCTATGGGGAATGACCGAATGTAATACTGTTTTTCAGAGTTCAAAATCGTGCCAGGGTTTGCATTATACAGCAGAACCTCACTCCTGGCTCACATTCCTGAGCATGGGGTATTGGCGAGATAGCTACCGAAGAAAATATCAAACACTCCACTTGTCCGAGGGCAGCATCAAGTTCATCGGTCCCATTTCTGATGAATTGGAAAACGGGCTCTATTTTTATGGCTTTTCGACACAATCATCTTTAACCGATCTCAAACTCGTCGACTATGCCGACAACAGGGATGTCATTGGCGCGCCGGCGCCCACGCGCTTGCTGATTTATTTGTACAATGCCGGCAAAGCGTATCTGAATCCACCTTTGCGAGACACATTGGAAATTGATCCCGAATTCTCGACACAGCTTATTCGCAAAGAAATCATCCTCGCGCGTGAAAAAAATCTCTGCCCGTTCACAATGGACAAAAATGAATAAAATTGTCGAAAACATTCGGCACACAAAAAATGGCTCGTGGAGTGATCCCGAGCCATTTTTTTAACCGTCTGAACAACTCGAAATTTTCCCCACTATCATTCGCCGCCTCTTTGAGGCGAATAGACTGCTGCACATCTTGACTTTCAGGATCCTGTAACAGTCGATTATAACACTTGAATTCATAGATCGAATGGCTTAACTTTTTAAAGCGACGCATGGATCCTTCTTGATTTACATGCAAACCTTTCAGGGAGGACCATTTTATGAATTTTATGGCATTTATCAGGAGGCTCTATGATAACATTCGGCCCGGTACCATCAAGAAGACTTGGCCAGAGTTTGGGAATCAACAATATCCCGCCCAAATCATGTACATATTCTTGTGTATACTGCCAGTTAGGACGCACTAAAAAATTGGAAGCGCAACGCCGTCCATTTTATAAACCGGAGGATATAAAGCACAGCGTCCTTAAAAAAATAGAGTTAGCAGAAAAGCGCGGGGAACCCATCGATTATCTTACTTTTGTCCCGGATGGGGAGCCGACTCTGGATATCAATATCGGAACAGAGATTGATCTGATTCGAGAAACGGGTGTAAAGATTGCAGTCATTACGAATAGCTCATTGATCTGGGATGAACGGGTCAGAGACGATTTAAAAAAGGCCGACTGGGTTTCCGTAAAGATCGATTCGATGCAGGACGATATGTGGCACAAGATCAACCGGCCGCACCGTTCTCTGGAGCTTGCGAAAATTTTAGATGGAATCAAGAGATTCGCCACAGAATTCCAGGGCAGGCTTGTCACGGAAACCATGCTTGTTCGCGATCTCAATGACAGTGAAGAGCAGATCCTTCAAATTGCCTCTTTTTTAAAACAAATATCGCCGGATACATCCTGCCTTTCCATTCCAACCAGACCGCCCGCAGGAAAATGGGTGCAGCCGCCGAATGAAGAGACGCTGATCCGGGCATATCACATACTGAAATCTGCAATAAAAAATGTAGAATATCTCATCGGATACGAAGGTAATGCTTTTGCCTTCACCGGGGATGTTAAAAATGATCTTTTGGCTATCACCGCTGTCCATCCGATGCGAGAAGAGGCCGTTTACGAATTTCTGCAAAAAGCCGAATCGGATTGGTCAGCCGTTGATTTATTGATAAAAAATGGCCTGATGGTCAAAAAAACATTTCAAGCGAAAACATTCTACGCCCGAAAACTGTTCGCCCATGAATAACGAAACTTTTGTCGAAATATTAACTTGACTTGTACCTTCAAAATCCTCATATTAATAACAGGAATGATTATTATTAATAAATATGTTAAACAAAGAAAAAACACAATTCAGACAAAGCAAACAGCGCAACAGAATCCTGGAATTATTGCGCTCAACTGACAGCCATCCTACGGCAGACTGGATTTATGCGCAGCTAAAAAAAGAGTTTCCAAAACTTAGTCTGGGCACAGTTTATCGGAATCTTTCCACGCTCATTGACCAGGGACTGGTAAATAAAATTCACTTTGGCAGCACGTTCGACCGATTTGAAGCGAACACAAAACCGCATTATCATCTCATTTGCGAATCATGCGGGAAAATATTCGATTTTAATATGAAAATTTATGAAAACCTGAACGAGCAAGCGAAACAATTGACGACGTTTACAATCAACTATCACAAATTGGATTTCTATGGCATATGCCAGGAGTGCAGTCAATCTGAATAAAGCGTGCCCGTTGCCGATAATCAAAACGTTGGCGAGACGGGCCTTCAAAGTCGATTATTCGAATAAAAATGTATAAGTTCAAACACGAAAGGAGAAAACCTTATGAAAGAAAAAGTTCCGGCAACGGGTCACATTGCGGGGAGCGGTACGTCGAACCGTGATTGGTGGCCCAACCAGTTGAATCTTAAAATTCTGCACCAGCATTCTCCCCTGTCCAATCCAATGGGTGAGGATTTTAACTATGCAGAGGAGTTCAAGAAACTCGATCTGCAGGCGCTGAAGAAGGATATTTATGCATTGATGACCGACTCGCAGGAGTGGTGGCCGGCCGACTATGGTCACTATGGCGGGCTCTTCATCCGGATGGCGTGGCACAGCGCCGGCACCTACCGCACCGGCGACGGCCGCGGAGGTGCGGGATCCGGCACCCAGCGATTTGCCCCGCTCAATAGCTGGCCGGATAACGCGAACCTCGACAAAGCGCGCCGACTGCTCTGGCCAATCAAGCAGAAATATGGCAACAAAATATCCTGGGCCGACCTCATGGTCCTTGCCGGCAATTGCGCACTGGAGTCGATGGGGTTCAAGACCTTTGGTTTCGGCGGCGGACGCGAGGACGTCTGGGAGCCCGAGGAAGACATTTACTGGGGCACCGAGACCGAGTGGCTGGGCGACAAGCGCTACAGCGGCGATCGGGATCTTGAAAACCTTCTCGCCGCCGTGCAGATGGGCCTGATCTACGTGAACCCGGAAGGGCCGAACGGCGTACCGAGTGCGGTCGCTTCAGGTCGCGACGTCCGTGAGACCTTTGCGCGCATGGCGATGAACGACGAAGAGACCGTCGCGTTGATCGCCGGCGGACATACGTTCGGCAAGACCCATGGCGCCGGCCCGGCGACGCACGTAGGACCGGAGCCTGAAGCTGCTCCCATCGAAGAGCAGGGCCTCGGCTGGAAGAGCAGCTTCGGCAGCGGCAAGGGTGACGACACGATCACCAGCGGCATCGAAGGGCCGTGGACGCCAAAACCGACCCAGTGGGATATGGGCTATTTCGATATCCTGTTCGGCTACGATTGGGACTTGGTGAAAAGTCCTGCTGGCGCCTGGCAGTGGGTGCCGGTCAATCTGGATGAAAAGGATTTCGCGCCGGCCGCGCACGATCCATCAAAGCGGGTTACGCCCATCATGACCACAGCGGACATGTCTTTGCGGATGGATCCGATTTATCGTCCGATCGCCGAGCACTTCCACAAGAATCCGGACGAGTTCGCTGATGCCTTTGCGCGCGCCTGGTTCAAGCTGACGCACCGCGATATGGGACCGCGCTCGCGCTATCTCGGCCCGGAAGTACCTGATGAAGAGCTGATCTGGCAAGATCCGGTGCCCGCAGTCGATCATGAGCTGATCGACGAACAGGACATCGCCGATCTCAAAAGCAAGGTTCTCGCTTCGGGACTGTCTATCCCCCAACTGGTGTCGACTGCCTGGGCGTCGGCGTCCACTTTCCGCGGCTCTGACAAGCGCGGCGGTGCCAACGGTGCGCGCATCCGTCTCGCGCCGCAAAAGGACTGGCATGTCAACCAGCCGGCTCAACTCAAGACCGTGCTGCAGACCCTTGAGGGCATCCAAAAGGATTTCAACGAGACGCAGTCAGGTGGGAAAAAGGTTTCGTTAGCCGATTTGATTGTTTTAGGCGGATGCGCTGGTGTAGAGCAAGCCGCAAAGAACGCCGGCCACGATGTGACCGTTCCCTTTACGCCGGGGCGTACGGATGCGTCGCAGGAGCAAACAGATGTGGCGTCATTCGCCGTACTCGAACCGGCGGCAGACGGATTTCGCAACTACCAAAAAGCCAAATACGCTGTATCAGCAGAGGACATGTTGGTTGATCGGGCGCAACTGCTGACGCTGAGCGCGCCGGAAATGACAGTTCTCGTTGGCGGTTTGCGCGTCCTGAATGCGAATTTTGAACAGTCCCAACACGGCGTCTTCACCAATCAGCCGGAGACTCTCACCAACGACTTTTTTGTGAATCTGCTCGACATGAGCACGACGTGGAAGGCAACCTCGGAAGATGGAGACGTATTCGAAGGTCGTGACCGCGCAACGGATCAACTCAAGTGGACCGGCACCCGTGTCGACCTCATCTTTGGTTCGAACTCGCAACTGCGGGCGATTGCCGAAGTCTATGCTCAGGATGACTCGCAGCAAAAGTTCGTGTGTGACTTTGTGGCAGCCTGGAACAAGGTGATGAACGCTGATCGATTCGATCGTGCCTGATCTTGCAAGACTCCAGAAAACAAACGGCTGTCTTGATAAAACCAGAGCAACCAACGATTGGTTTCAGCGGACGGCGCCCCGTGCGCCGTCGCTGAACCTTTTTGTTATGCCGCCACTGAGCCGGCCGAACTTTTGTTGCTTGAACGCTTTCTAACGAACATCCACAGATCACCTTCATTTTTTTCTTCATTTTCTCAATCTTTTTGCTATTTTATTTCGAAAGTCGGGGGGCTCGTATTCCATGTTCTTTAGAATTTAATCCTTGATTCGCGTAACTGTTTTCGGGATCAGCTATGTCACTCTCTGTTGGACAAATTATTAAAAATCTCATCCCATCTGAACCCGTTATCGTCAATAAAATCCAGTACTTTGACGATATGATCTCCATCTCTTACCAAGGCGTTAATACAAAAAAGACCAGTACCAAAATGATCCCCGCTGGTTCCATAGAGACGCTCGAATTGATCTCCTCCGAAGGTGAATATAACTTTCAAGGTGATCCCGCCAAATTTTTGCTCTTTGCCGAAGCCGAACGCATCAATTCTGCTTTTCAATTCGATCCCCTGTTTGCGGTGAATTGCAGTATTGTTGATCCCCTGCCGCACCAGGTTGAAGCTGTTTACAAGTACCTTTTGCCTTTACCGAAAATCCGCTTTTTGTTAGCAGATGACACCGGCGCCGGCAAAACCATCATGACCGGCTTGCTTATCAAAGAAATGCTTTTGCGCGGTCTCATCGAACGCATCCTCATTATCACTCCAGGCGGGCTCACCAAACAATGGCAACAGGATGAAATGCTGCTCAAGTTTAATTTCCTCTTCACCCTGGTCAATCGCGCCGCATTTGAATCTGATCCAACGATTTTCGTCAACTCGGCCAAAATTATCACTTCAATCGATTTTTTGCGCGCGGACGATGTCCTGAATGTCGTCAAAGAAACTTCATGGGATTTGATTGTTGTTGACGAAGCGCACAAGCTCTCTGCATTTGATTATGGCAGCAAAAATGTCGACGAGCGCCGCGAAGCGCACGTTGAATTTGCCCGGGACGCTCATATCCTCATAGCGACCGATGCTGCCGGCGAAGGCATCAATCTGCAATTCTGTCGATTGCTGATCAATTGAGATATCCCCTGGAATCCCAATCGTCTCGATCAGCGCATGGGACGAATTCATCGTTACGGTCAAAAGGAAGATGTCCTTGTCTTTAATCTCGTTGCCAAAAATACGCGCGAAGGCAAGGTGCTGGGCAAGCTGCTCGAAAAGCTCGATATCATTCGGAGCCAAATTGGCGATGACCGGGTGTACGATGTCATCTCCGATGTTTTTGAAGAGGTGTCATTGGATGATATCACACACTCTACACTCGACGGTCAATATACCCATTATAATCACGTCATTGATACTCGATTGACCAATGAAGCTATCAAACAGAAAATCCGTGAGCAAAAAGCCAGCCTGGCCTGCAGCAAAATTGATTATAAAGACGCTCGACATCTCAAAGAAACGTCGGATGAAAAACGCTTGCAGCCGATCTACATCCGCATGTTTTTCGAAAAGGCTTTTCGGTCCCTGGGCGGTGAATTTCAGCAAATCCGTAAATCCATCTTTAAAATCACCAAAATACCCGACGTTATTTTCAATACATTGAGAGATGACTATAATATGCGAGCTGATGTTCGCGATATTCTGTTCTGCTTTCACAAGTCAGATGAAAGTATTGCTGATGAAAGATTAATGCTTGTTTGTGGTAATCACGAATCAGAATATTCAACAACATCACCGGCCAAGCTCATTGATTTGCAACCTCCGGTTAAATTTGCCAAAACCATAAATCCTCCGGATGCTGTGTCAGTCGATGATGTACAGATGTGGAGTTTTAGCCATATTACCAAGCCGCACTTTGAAGAAACAGCCGACCGTGCGTAGCAGGACGCCGAAATTCGTAAAAGCCAGCTTGAAGAATCTTTTACGCATATTATTGTGGATTTGACAAACGATATTAACCAGCTTCAACAAAAAATTCTCATCAGCGAAGCGAAAAATGTAGAGGAAAAAATTCTCAAAAAACAAGCCGCCATCGAAGAGCTGAAACGCAAAAAGAACCAACGCTTGCTGCGATTGCAGCAAATGCAGCACCTCAACATGAAACCGCCCGAAGTTATAGGCTGCGCTTATGTCGTACCATTGAATCATATTGAATATCACTCTTTTTTCGGAATGAGTCGTGATGACGAGGCGGAAGATATTGCCATGGCCGTCGCCATGCAGTATGAAATCGATCAGGGCTGGAGACCTGAGGATGTTTCCAAACAAAATGCCGGCTACGATATTCGCAGTGCCAGTCCCGAGGACCTGAAACGTTATATCGAAGTCAAAGGCCGTTCTGCTGAAGGCGGTGTTATACTGTCCGAGAACGAGATGAACCGCCTTGAGCAACTCGGAGATTCTGCCTGGCTCTATATCGTCATAAACTGCAAATCAAAGCCGCAGCTCTTTCGCATCAACAATCCGGCGGTGAATCTGAAATTTGAGATGAAATCAAAAGGTGTGCAATATTTTGTGGATATGCATGAATGGAAGAACAAGGTGAGCGCATGAGCGGCACATGGCAAATAAAATTGCCCCCGCTGCAGCACTGAGAAGGATACCCTCCAACGACGTAACGTCGGCGTTCATGCCGAGCAGGCAATTGTTGGTTTATATTTTCCAGCAAATTCAACAAGTTGCCAAAGAAAATTGTTCCAAAATATGTGTAAAAATTCAGAACTCCTGACTCCTCGCAATCTAAAATCACACCGTTTTGTACACGAGTCTCAAATTAGAGTTCGGAAAAATTGTTTCGGTTTC
>JAFGKD010000069.1 GCA_016928775.1 Candidatus Zhuqueibacterota bacterium
GTTCCTTTTTTGCTGGATGTGATTCTCTGTGTTCTTTGTGTTCTCTGTGGTTGGCTTGTAAACTTTGCCAAAAAAACACGATGTTTCTGATTTGTAGTACGGATGAAACACGGATCATATCATTCATTTTAATCTTTTTTAGCCTCCAGTCCCAAAACTTTCTTGAAGAAAAGCCGAAAAATCCGTGCTCATCCGTGTGCATTGGGCCGCACTGTGTGATTTTTTGGCGAGCTATTATTTTTCGCTGTAGAGAAACCTCAAAAGAATGGCGAGAACCTACAATCCTAATTTCTCAATCAACCACGTTGCGCCGCCAAATTTTTCTACCACAAACAAAATATAACGAATGTCGACACTAATGGTGCGCTGCAAATCGGGGATGATGTAATAATCACCAACAACGCTCTCATAGGTCATGTCAAAGATGATGCCGATGACCTCGCCTTTGGCATTGAGGGTTGGCGAACCCGAGTTGCCACCAGTGACGTTGGTGGCGTTCAAAAAGCAGGTGACAACATCCTGAGCCTCGGGATCAACATATTGGCCAAAGTCTTTGGTTTCGTACAGCAATTTTATTTTATCCGGGACAATAAACGGAAACTCACCTGTCTCCTTTTCGAAAACGCCGGTCAGTGTGGTGACAGCGCGATAATCCACGCCGTCGCGCGGTGAATAACCGGCAACGTTGCCAAACGTCAAGCGAAGCGTGGAATTGGCATCCGGAGCGATCCGTCCGTTGGTGAATTCCAGCATTCCTTGCAGCACGTTTCGTTTCAACTCTGATTTTTGCTGATTGAGTGCTTTCTCCTGCTCGCGTAGATCGGCGAGCTGTTCTTCCAGACTCGCAGCCAATTCGATCAGCGGATCATGAATTTTATGCAGCTTTTTTAAATCATATTCCAGCAACTCGGCACGTTTTTCACCGGATTGCAAAATCGTGCACTGATAAAGATCATCCACAAAATCAACGATTTTTTGCTCTGATTGCGTCGCTAAAATGTCCCTGAAGGCATGTGGAACAACAGACGGGTCAGATTTTACCATACTGCCAAGCATAAATTTAAAATAGGCCTTGTCCGTCTCGATATCATAACTGCGATCAGCCAAAAGCACAGCCTGCCGGATATCGTCAAAATCCCGTTCCTGAAATCCGGTTTCCCGTTCTGCATCCGGTTTTTCTTTTTCATAAACTGTGCGATAAATCGTGTGCGCTTGCGACAACAGCATTGGCGCGGTATAACGGCTGACAACTTGTTCAAGCTGTCGTTGCCTGTCCTGAATTTTTTCATAGTTATCCAGAAAATTATGATAATCCTGCAAGGCTTTGGCATAATCAGTCGATGCTTCCGATCTCGCCCATTGCAGAAACGCGTTTTCCTGTTGCTGCTTTTTGTGGAGGAGATCAATACTGGCAAATCCTTGCAATTTGCCGGTATAATTTTTATGCGAGTTGGCGAGACCGCGTATTTTGCCGGCGTATTTGATTTGTATATCTCGACTTGTGCTGCACCTGTTTTCATAAAAATTAGTGATCTCTTTATAAAGCGACAAACGTTGTTGCATATAAGCAATGGACTGCTCGACCTCCTTGACTGTATAGTTGCGATAGGTGCGGCCGGGATAGCCCATAACAAATGTAAAGTCGCCCTCATCGACGCCATCGAGGGAAATTTTTAAAAAGGATTCGGGATGATACGGTACATTATCCGGACTGTAAGGTTTGCCAACGCCATCTTTGGACACATAAGCGCGCAAAAAAGTAAAATCGCATGTATGTCGCGGCCACATCCAGTTATCGATTTCGCCACCAAATCGTCCCAGATCTTCCGGCGGCGCAAAGACGATGCGGACATCCTGCAAGCGTTTGTAACGATAGAGATAATAATGTTTGCCGCTGTAAATGCTCTTGATTTCTGCGCGAATATCGGGTCCGGCTTTTTCAGCCTTTTTCACCAGTTTCTTTTTGATTCGATCCAGCGCATCATATTTTTCCCGAAAAGTCATATTATCTTTTATAGCCGCCATAACTTGGTCCGTCACATCATCATAGCCGAGTAATATATTGGCGGTTTGGCCGAATGCCTGAATCTCATCCGTAAAATCGTTAGCAATAAAGCCGTTTTTCAAATAGTCGTGTTCCGCATCAGATGCGCGCTGAATGGCGCGAAATGCAACGTGATGGTTGGTCAAAATCAGGCCGTCATTGCTGATAAAGCTGCCGGTTGCGCCATTGAGTTTGACGATAGCGTTCACAAGACCGGCGCTATCCGTGCGAAACAGGTCTCCCGGCTCTAATTGCATTCCCCGCTCCGGTAAATCCAAATCGGCGATCTGATGCGGCAGCCACATACCGTCGTCAGCATTCAACTCCAAGCTCCATAGTATAAAAAGAACCAGAATTCGCTTCATTTCTTCTCCACGTTTTTTGAATCCTGTGAGATGGCAATTTACATATTTTTGCTGCATTATCCTATCCTCTTCATCTGGTTAGACTTTTTCAACTGAGAAAAGCAGGTTTTGTTTTTCGTTTCTTTTTTGTATTATTAGCTTAAATGCACACTACTCTTTTCCGGAGGTACACCATGTCTCGTTTTGCAAAAATAATAGTGGTCATGATCATCACAGCCTGTTCATTTGTTTACGCCAATCCGAATTATTATGTGAATATTGGCATGTCCAAGCCATTTGCGCCGGATGATTTTCAGAATCATTGGCGTTCCGGTTTTAATGTCGGCCTGGGCCTGGGCTATAATTTTTCCCCGAAATTTGAGATTCAGGGTGAGTTTTTATATGACAATTTCCAACTGGATGATATCGCCTTTTTAAATGACATTACTGGCAACAATGATGTGTACGCTTCTGTCGCCGGAGGCGGCGCATCCCTCTATGCGGTTTACGCCAATTTTAAATATCTGTCACCGATCGAGAGAAACACCTCCTTGACGCCTTATATCGTTGGTTCTTTGGGATTAGCAGCGCAGCAGATTGCCGAAAAAAAAGTGACTGTGGAGGAAGGACCTTATACCATTCCAAAAGAATCACAAACCTCACCGGGTGTCGGCTTGGGCATTGGCGTTGAAATCGTGATGGGCGGCCGGACATCTTTTGTTGTCGAGGGTCGATTTAATATTTTGTTCACCGACGAGACGACGGTCTATTTTCCTCTCAAGCTCGGAATTGTCATTCGATAATTTTATGACAAAAACATGAGGCTCCATCATGCACATGCCACACACGCGCCGCCATTTTCTCAAAACAGCAGCGGCGACTACGATCGCACTGACCTGTACAAAAGTGAAAAATGAAACCAAACCAAATTTTTTGCTGATTCTGGTCGACGATCTCGGATGGGGTGACCTGTCCGCTTACGGCGCGCAAGACCTCAAGACGCCGAACATCGACGCACTCGTATCAGAGGGAATGAAATTCACCAATTTTTACGCCAATTGTCCCGTGTGCTCACCGACGCGCGCCGCATTGCTCAGCGGACGCTATCAGGATTTTGTCGGTGTACCCGGCGTCATACGGACGTTTCAGAACAATTCCTGGGGCTATTTGCATCCCGATGTAAAACTGATGCCGCACCTGTTGCAAGAGCACGGTTATCAGACGGCACTCATCGGCAAATGGCATCTCGGCCTCTCCTCGCCGAACATACCGAACGAACGCGGCTTTGATTTTTTTCATGGTTTTTTAGGCGATATGATGGATGATTATTATACGCATCGTCGCCATGGCATAAATTATATGCGGCACAATCAAGAGGAAATCGATCCACCTGGTCACGCCACGGATCTGTTCACAACCTGGGCTCAGGATTATTTAAAAAGCAAAGATCGGCACAAGCCATTTTTCCTCTACCTGGCCTATAATGCGCCGCACACGCCCATTCAACCACCGGCCGAGTGGGTGAAACGCGTGCAGCAGCGAGAATCCAATATGGAGACCAAACGCGCCCATCTCGTCGCCCTCATCGAACATCTGGATGACGGCATCGGTCGCGTTTTGCAAACGCTAAAAGAGACGGGATTGGAACAAGAAACCATTGTTCTCTTTACCAGCGACAACGGTGGACAATTGAACGTCGGCGCGAACAACGGACCGTTTCGTAACGGCAAAGGCTCGCTATATGAGGGTGGCATCAAGGTGCCAATGTGTTTCAAATGGCCGGGCAAAATTTTGTCGGGTAGCACCAGTGATCGAATCGGCATGACCATGGATGTGTTGCCGACATTTTTCGCCGCCGCCGGTATTCCAATAAATCACGAGATTGATGGTGACTCTTTTCTGCCCACTGCGCTCGGTCAGGATCAACCAGCATCCTCGCGCGACCTCTTCTGGGGGCGCCGCGAGGGTGAGGAATGCCCCACATGCAACTTTCCGATTGCCGGCACAATCTATGGTATGCGTCGCGGTGACTGGAAGCTACTGCAGCCGCATCCGGGGTGCGAATTTGAGCTGTACAATTTGTCGGCTGATCCCCTGGAAGAAAACAATCTGGCACAAGAAGAGCCGGCAAAATTCCAGGAATTGTCTGATGCGCTGCAGCGCCAATTGAACGAATACGCTAAAGTACCGTGGTTGCCGCCGGAATATCGCGAAATATGAAAACTGGAGATATAGCACATGCATTTGACTAAAGGTTTCTTTTATATTTGTTTGATATTTTTGTCCTCCCTCTGTGTCCGACAAACTCACGCCGAAGAGGTGGTCAACGAATTGTATTTCACAGCTGACTTGACCGATATCTATGGCACCGGCCTCGGATTTTTTGATCCCAATGAGGATATTCTGAATTTGATGGGTCTGGACTGGGTCGGCGCCACCGTCGTTGAAGATGAAAGTGAGCGACGATTTGAGGAAGACCCATTTAATCCCGGGATTTTTACGACGACCATGATGATCCGTGGACAGGAAGGCGATTCAACAAAATGGAAATGCAAAGCTGAACCCGAAGCCCGCTTTTATAACTGGGGGTGGGAAATTTCGCCGGACTATTGGTACACGATCCAGGAAGACGGGCATCTTGCGGAAATCGAATTCAAACCGCATATCTTCCCCATTCAGCCGGCTATTGCAGAAGCGGTGGTCGTCCTGTTTCAGGTGGATATGACCAGGGCGACAAATTATTACACGCAGGAGAAAATCGATCCGGCCACTGTCGAATGGGTGGGATTAAAGGGACAAAACTCGGTTTTGGGCGCCTGGGCAGGTGACTGGCTGCCGTCGGACACGCTGGCTACGCCAAAAACCCTGCATGTGTTGCGCGACCATGGTATCAACGGCGACAAAATTGCCTGCGACTCTATTTTTTCGGCATTTGTTGAATTCCCCGCCGGCAATGAAGGCGGCCCCGGCTTGTTTAAATATGGCGCCTATTACCCGGGCGCGCTGGAAGCAAATGGCGGTGTGAGTCCCCTTGACAACGAAATGCACGGTACCGATCACTGGATCAATATCAAGGTTGGCGGGCAAACAGAAGTTTTGAATCGTTTTGGCGTGCTCGAAGGGATCACGCAGGTGGCGAAAAAAACGGATGCGCTGCCAAAAGATATCAGACTGGAAAACTATCCCAATCCCTTCAATCCGTTAACCACTATTGAGTATAACCTGCCGCAACACGCCAAAGTGGTCTTGTCGGTTTATACTGTGACCGGAAGAAAAATGGTCGAACTGGTGGACGGATCGCAAGACCGCGGGAAACATGCCGTTGCACTGGATGCATCCGATTGGCCTACCGGCGTTTATATCGTTCAACTCAACGCCGATGATGTGCGTTTAAATAAAAAGATAATTCTGGTCAAATAATGGAGATCGATACTGAAATTTTTCAAGATATTATACTCTGCATCGCTGTACGTCTTTGGGGCTGTTGCCATCCTGCACGCCGGTGGCCTGCACTCTGTCGCGACGGATAAAGCTCGTTATTCACTCGGCGAGCCTGTGAACTTTGACGTGCGCCTCGACGAACCGGAACAGCGTCACACTTTATACATATCCTATTTTCACCTGGATCATCAAATAGAAAAGCAGTTGATTGCCGTCACTTCTGATCCGATATTCTGGACCTGGCAGCCGCCACCGACGGATTACCGGGGATATTTGGCGGAGATCATCCTGCGCGATGATACGTCAGCGCTGGATACCACATGGATCGCCGTCGACGTCTCATCCGATTGGGGTAAATTTCCACGCTACGGATTTTTATCCACATATCCGTATTTGAGTGATTCAGCGATCATAAAAACCATCGCCGAGCTGAGCCGCTACCATATCAACGGATTGCAATTTTACGATTGGCACTATAAACACCACCTGCCGCTCAGCGGATCACCAGAACATCCGGCGGAAACCTGGAACGATATCGCCAACCGCACAAATTACCTGAGCACGGTTGCCGGATACATTCAAGCGGCGCATGAGCATAATATGCAAGCCATGTCCTACAACCTCCTGTTTGGCGCGTATCGCGATGCTGCGATGGATGGTGTGCGAAATGACTGGCGCTTGTACAAAGATCCCTTTCACAGTCAACCTGATTTTCATGACCTCCCGTCATCATGGGCGAGTGATATTTATCTCATCGATCCATCGAATCCGCAGTGGATCAACTATATCATGAGCAAAACAGAGGACGCCTTTGCTGTGTTGAATTTTGACGGCTGGCACATCGACCAGCTTGGGGATAGAGGTCCGCTGTACAATTATGCCGGCCAGCCCGTGTCACTGCCCGACACTTATTCTCCTTTTATTCGAGAAGCGAAAAAATCGCTCCAGACACATCTCGTCATGAATGCGGTGAACCAATATGGTCAAGCCCAGATTGCCACCGCACCGGTTGATTTTTTGTATACAGAAGTCTGGTCACCTAACAACAGCTACAGCTCGCTGGTATCGATTATTCGTCAGAACCAGTCCTGGTCGAACAGCACATTGGCAACGGTATTGGCCGCCTATGTGAACAGGAGCAGATCATCGCAACCGGGTGTATTGAATGCGCCCGCTGTTCTGTTAGCCGACGCGGTTATTTTTGCCGCTGGTGGCGCGCATCTCGAGCTTGGCGAGCATATGTTGGCGAATGAGTATTTTCCAAATGATAATTTGCACATGTCAGACGAGCTCAAAAAACAGCTCATTACCTATTACGATTTTTTAGTCGCATACCAAAATCTGCTGCGCGATGGCGGCGATTTCAACCAGGATTATCTGCAATCTGAAGGGAAAATATCGATTCGTAATAATGCGCGCAAAGGCAGCGTATGGAGTTTTGCCAAAGAATTGCAAAATCGCCGGATATTTCATCTCATCAACTTTGTCAATGCAACGACGCTGGAGTGGTCTGATGAGAAGAGCGATCAACCGGAACCGGATGTATTGGAAAACATGCCCGTCTTTTTCACGTCCTCGCGGGATGTCAAATCGCTTTGGTACGCATCTCCGGACGTGGCGGGTGGCACAGCGCACCGTCTTGCTTACAACCAACATGGTGATACCGTTCGATGTGTCATTCCCACGCTCAAGTATTGGGACATGCTGATCGCCGACTATGAACCGGCAGCAAAAATTGATGTCTCTACATCCCGGGCACCGCAGCAATTTTTACTCTATCCGAGCTATCCAAATCCATTCAATCCCGCTACGACGGTGCACTTTCGCTTCACGCAAAAGTCAACAGCAAAATGTGATATTTATAATATCATGGGCAGGTTTATTCACACTTTGGTCGATCAAGAGCTGGCGGCAGGTGATTTTTCGTTTTTATGGGAACCGGCGAAAAGCCTCCCGGGCGGCGTTTATATGGTGGTTTTGCAGGGAGAGGATGGTGTTGCGCTGAGGCAAAAAATTGCATATATAAAATAGCCATGGTCGCAAGTATCCGCCGGAACTTTTTTCATCGAAAAGAATCTTTAATAAAAATCCGACCATAGACGACAAGACATGTATCTGATCTCACATCGGGAAGGAAGCTCCCATATGAAGTCTATTCGTTTTTTTTCGCTGGTTTTCCTGTTCATTTTCATAATCCCCAAACAGGGTAGTGCACAGCTCAATGAGACATCACCCGTCGCACCCGACACAGCCTTTTCGGCTGACAAGCCGGATATATATGTCACCTGGACGGATAAAAAAATTAAAGTCGATGGTGTACTTGATGAGGACGCCTGGAACGAAGCAAAACCTTACGAAGCCTATTTTTTTCAACGCGAGCCGCTCGATCGAGCACCGTCGAGCGAAAAAACGCGGGTGATGGTCTTGCAGGATGAAAAGATGCTCTATTTTGGCGTTTTATGTTACGATTCCGAGCCGGAGAAAATATTCGCCTCCTCCATGCGGCGTGACCGAAATTACGGCAGCGGCGATGTGCTTGAGCTGCTATTAGACACCTTTCAGGATAATCGTAATTGTTACGCCTTTGATACCAATCCACTCGGCGGCAAAGGGGATGCGATCGTCAGCGATCGGGGCAATCATGTGAACAAACAGTGGGAAGCCGTTATTTATATGGATGGCAAGCTCAATGAGTCAGGGTGGGCGGCTGAATTTGCCATTCCGTTCAAATCACTCAAGTATAAAAAAGGTCAGGTTGTCGACTGGAATTTGAATATTTCGCGCGAGATCATGCACCGAAACGAGGAAACATACCTTGTGCCCATTCCTCGTGAGCTGGGACACATGGCCAAGTTCCGCGGTGAGCTGTGGGGTCGGTTGCGCAACATTCGGCCGCCGCAACAGAGCCTCAATCTTGAGGTTTACCCTTACACCCTGGCTGGACAGACGCGTATCTATGGCGAGAACAAAGACCGTAAAAACGAGGTAAATGGCGGCATCGATTTTAAATATGACGTCACCACCCAACTGGCTCTGGATCTCACCTATAATACCGACTTTGCGCAAGCCGAGGCGGACGAAGAGATTGTCAATGTCACCCGCTTCAATATCCGGCGCGAAGAAAAGCGTGAATTCTTTTTACAAAACGCCGGGCTGTTTCAATTCGGACCCGGATCAAGGACGCAACGGAATTACATCCTCTTTGACTCCCGCACCATTGGCATTCAGGATCAACAGCGCATCCCGTTGTTGGGCGGCGCCAAGCTCACCGGTCGCGCCGGCAAATATTCCATTGCAGCGCTCAGCATGCAGAGCAAACAAACAACATTGGCAGATAACACAGTGCAACCTTCGACCAATTATATCGCGGTTCGACTGAAACGCGATGTGTCGAATGATTCGCATATCGGTTTGATGGTGTTGAATCAAATGGCGACATCGCATGACTATTCGCGCGCCCTGGGTCTGGATGGTCTGTGGAATGTGACCTCGGCCATACGGCTGGATGCCGCTGTGATCAAATCTTTTGCCCCGGATATTTCGGCTGACGATATGGCCGGTGACGTCGGCTTTATTCTGAACAAAGAGTGGATCGACATCGATTTACGCTACACGCACATCGATTCGCTGTTTAATCCCAAAATGGGATTTGTCCGCCGCCCCAATATTCGCAATCTTGATAGCGATATCACATTCACCAAATGGATCAACAACAGATATCTGCAAAATATCGCTTTTTCATCAGGTCTCTCCTATATAACCGACCACCATCAGATTCTGCACACCAGGGATATTCCTTTTACAGGATCGGTCACATTTCGCACCGGCGATCAACTCGCGATCGGCGCCACGCGTTCATACGAGTTTGTTCCGGCGCCATCCTCCATTCGTGATATTCAAATTGATGCCGGGGTGTACGATACATGGTCACAAAATCTGGACTTTACCTCCTACCGCGCCCGTCCGGTGAACGGGACGCTGGACATTGTTTGGGGGCAACTGTTTGATGGATGGCAGCAATCGCTTTTATTATCGGGTTCGGCCAAAGTGTCGAATCATCTGAATGTTGATGTCGCGTATACATACAATCATCTGGATTTAAAAAACGGCACTCTCCGCTCGCATGTGCTGTCCACCCGCTGGACTTATTCGTTTACGCCGGACTTTTTCGCCAAGGCCTATGTGCAGTGGAACACCGCTGACAAACGATTTTCCGGCAATTTTATCATCGATTATGCTTACAAACCGAAAAGCCACATCTACCTCGTGTACAACGAGAATCAGGATACACAGCACTGGCAACCCACGGACCGGATCATCATGCTGAAACTGACCTATTTGTGGCAGATTTAAATTATAATGCTGTGAGCATATCGCGCAGCTCTTCCGGGCGCATGGAATTAAAATTGAATTGCCGACCGTCCGGTGTTGTCAGGGTGAGAGCAATATGATATTGTTTTGCGAGGTCGGAGAGAAATTGAACGAAAACCTCCTGCTTTTGCTCGTTTTTTAATTGTTGAAAAAAGCCATCTGGATGCGCAAGCATTGTCGGGATGGCCAACACCAGGGTTATGGCGGTGAGTGTTTTCAGGGTGCTCTCGGCTGTGGTCGCGCCAGCCACTGCCACATCCGGCCCAAGATATTTCTGCACAAGTTGGTGAACTTTTTCCAGCGCTTCTGCGGCATTTTCACCGATGAGATCAATCTGGATATTCGGCACGTCACTTCTCGACAAGTGTTAAGGGTGAATAATGACTTTTACGGCGCCGTCCCGGTAAGCATCAACCAGCTCAAAAGCTGCCTGCGATTCGTGCAGTGGAAAGTGATGCGTTATCATTTTTTTGACATCAATGGCGCCCTTGTCCATCAAACCGAGTACACGATCATACATTCGCAAAGACCGACGGACAAAACGAAACGTCAATCCCTTGCGACGAGCGGGTGAGGGTGAAAACGGGATGTCATCACTTTCCTGGATGCCGATGATGATAATCTTTCCGCCCGGAGCGGCGATCTGCACCATTTGCCGCGATGTCTCATCCACACCGGCCGCTTCAAAAACAGCGTCCACACCGCGACCACGGGTTAATTCGAGAATTCTTTCAACAACATTGTCTTTATCAGCCCGGATGCGCACATCAGCGCGAAACAGGCCTGCCATTTCGAGACGTTCGGGGACTCTATCCGTAGCAAAAATTTGCGACGCGCCGGCGACTTTGCGCAGCAATTCAATCACTCCCAGGCCTATTGGACCACAGCCCAAAACAGCAGCAGACTGGCCGGCGTGCAGATTGGCCAAATCGAGAGCGTGCAGGCAGACGCCCATACCCTCTGC
The DNA here is from genome assembly GCA_016928775.1 of Candidatus Zhuqueibacterota bacterium. Classification (GTDB taxonomy): domain Bacteria; phylum Zhuqueibacterota; class Zhuqueibacteria; order Residuimicrobiales; family Krinioviventaceae; genus Kriniovivens. The sequence goes on from JAFGKD010000069.1 coordinate 11,165, forward strand.
TAAAACGCCATCAACAAAATCAAGATGTTCCGGCAGCTTGTGCAGCAGGTGTGCCGGCCACACCATATACTCTTTTAAAGCTCCTTCAACACCGGGCATGCCGCAGAATTGAACGTTTGGACAGAGATTGGTGTAGCCGCGCACGCACCATTCGCATGCACCACAATGGTTCGCCGCATCCACAGCGACCCGATCGCCAACCTGGACATTCGTCACCCGGGAACCGATTTTTTCGACGACAGCAGAAAATTCGTGTCCAAGCACAAGGCCTGCGTTTGTTGCATCATCGAACGTGTAGCCACGAAAACGGTGTAAATCTGATCCACAGATACCCACAGCCTTGATTCGCAAAAGAGCCGAATGCGCTGATAATGTTGGCAGAGGTTCATCGAAGACAGCAAACTCTCTTGTCTTTAAAAGTCGTACAACCTTCATGGAAAGCTATAACATTAAAAAAGTGTCAAAATTTCCCTGTCCAACATTGTCTCGCAAAGTTTCCAATACAAAATCAATATCATCATACGGGCCACTGACGTAACGTGGTTTTCCCTCGATGCCGAACTCTACCTCGGGCAATTCATCAAATGCTTCTCTGGGCTCCAGTAGCATTTGACATCGTTGATAATCCGGGTGCGGCTCAAAACCCAATGATCTCGCATAATCCACAGCACCATAAACAATAGCATGCGCCAGGTCAAGTGGCGTATCTATTAAACGACCAAGTTCCTCTGTTCGCGCCAAAAACTCGGAATGGTATTTTGGCCTGGGCATATTGGCTTTCAATAAGCAATCTTTGACGCCGAGGCACAAAAGATCGACCAGAATATCAACAAAAATGAGATGTCCGTCCGGTTGTTCGCGCGCCAGGATGACGTGGGTTAAACCGGATTTACGCCAATTATCCAGAACAAGACAATGGTATACAGGATAGGAACGAGCCATTGATATCATCTGCCCGACAGTTGGCTTGAGCAGGCTTTTCATTGTTGATTTTTTCTTCTTGTAGGCTTTGCCTTTGTTTTTTTTCTTTGAGCTCATTTCTTTGACTCCACACCTGGCGAAAACGGGATTAAAAAGGTAACCACCAAACAGATAAAAAGATGCTTCAATATAAAATAAAAAACGATCACGGCATCAACGCTTTCAGCAGTAACGGGCGCCACTCATTCTTGTCACGATCATAGACGCCAAATCCGGCACCAAACTCCCAATAAGTCCAGGAAATACCGCGTTTTTCGCAGGAGCGCGCCACGTGATCGGTCCAGCGATAACGGGAATTGTCATCCGCTTTTTCGTATGCCCCGAATTCACCGAGGTATAGCGGACGAGTATGCTGTTGTGCCCAGGCCACGGCGGTATCAAATGCGTCGGTGATTGCTTTTCGCTCATTCGGTGAACCCATCCAGGGTGTACCGAGCCAGCTATTGGCATCATCACCAGCCCAGCTTGCGCCCTGATGGGTAAACTGGAATGGCGAATAATAATGGAACGTGGCGATGAGACAACGATCTTCTTCCGGCAGATCGAGAGTTGGAATTCGATCAATGGCATTCCAACTGATCGGCCCAATGACGACCATTCGATAAGGATTGGTTTTCCGGATCAGAGCCAACGCATCGCGGGCCAACTGGTTCCATATTGCTGCATTATTGTTGAATGCGCCATGCGGTTCATTCAGAATTTCAAAAAAGAGTTCATCGGGATAGTCGCTGTAGTGGCCGGAAATTTGTTCCCACAGGGCGAGTAGCCAATTGCGATGCTCTTGCGGATTTTCGTTGAGCTCATCGAAATGATGATTATTCAAAACCACAGTGAGGCCGAGAGCCAGTGCTGTTTCGACAATGTGATCCACTCGCTGAAAAAACTGGCTATCGATGGTAAATGGTGCGGTCGATTGTGAGCGCGTCGGCCAGGTGATCGGCAGGCGAATGGAATTAAATCCTGCGTCGGCAATGGCCTGGATATATTCGTCGCGGATCACAATACCCCAGTCGCCTTCAGCGGGCGCTTCAAGCGCATTGCCAAAGTTCAAACCGCGTCCGATTTTGGCGTTCATCTCAAAGGCATCCAAAGGTTCAGTGGACGGGGGATCAAACGGCCATTCATCTTCGGGTGGCTGCTGTTCCGGTTCTGTCGTTTTTTGTCTACAGCTTGCGCATGCTATTGTGAGCACAACAAGCATGTACAAGATAAATTTAAACATTTGTCGTTTCCTCAGTTTCAAGCCATGATAACAATAATTTTGAAAATTTCAAAGACAGGAAAAGTATGCACAAGCTCATCTTTTCCTCGAATGTCTAAAAGCAAAAATTAAATTGAATCCACATTGTTTGTCCGGCTGGTGCAGCCGAGGTCTGTTCAGCTTTATGCACTTTGGGGATAAAATAGGCGGCGGCGCTGCCGACCAGTGCACCAACAACCACATCGCTGGGAAAGTGCCGACCAGCGCGTACCCGCCAATAGGCGACCGTCGACGCGAGCCCAATCGTTCCAGCCCAGATGTACGGCTTGAATCGCGAATCGGGGTGATAGTCGCTATACACTTTGGCGCATAAAACAGCGCCGGCAAACGAAAGGGACGTATGCCCTGAGAAAAATGATTTTTTAGCGTCCTTGCCCTTTTTCTGCTCGAGTGGTACGCGTTCATTATAAACCCATGGACGAATTCGCCCCACTGTGACTTTGGTCAGCTCGGTCAAAACAGCGGTGACAGCTATGGTTTCGAGGTAAAGATAGCCAAGCGTATTCGGTTCCGCGCCAATCCGCGCATCGGTCAACAAGCCGACGGGCAAAAGCAGAGTCGCCAACATGCCATAGTCGCTGAATTTGGCGGCTCGCTCCGACAGGTTGCAGGTGGCTGATCGATCAAACCGATTTATCGTGTTACGATCCAATTGCGACGCCTGCTCTGGCGTGAGCGGAGACATTTTGTGTTCAATAAACAGGCTGGTGATTCCCAGCAAAGCAGTGGAACCAAGTATCAGATTATCTATTGATGAATATTTTTCAAAAGGCGGTTCAAATGCGACAGCATGGGTGCACAAAACAACCAGAATCACCAGCATAATCACTGAACGTTTTTTGTTGTAAATCGACATTATTCACAAACATTTCATATAGATTCAACACGTCCAATAAAAGCACTCTTTGTGGCTTTGCACCTTCGTGTGAATGAATTTTTCAGCTTACGATCTTCCGGCCATATCAAGTCTCGCATTATAAATCCGCGGCGTATAAATTCAAGTGGCCACAAATTAGCGCTCATAGTCTTTCAGGGCACGCAACTGCTCAGCCAATTGTTGGTAGCTCAGATCGTCAGGGAAATAGTTGACCAATTTGGCGGCGTAAACCAGCGCTGTATCAATCCGGTTGAGATCGCGATTCATGGTCGCCAAACTGAAAAGAATATCACGGTCGTATGGATGAAGCTCGACGGTCTTTTCCAAAACCTGTATAGCTTCATCAGTCCGTTGATTTGAAGATAATCCAATCGCATAAACGTAGGTAAAACGAGCAGTCTCGGGTGACAATTCAGCGGCGTTTTTCAGACAGGTGAGCGCTTTGTCCACCTGGCGTTGCCTTACATAGGCCAAACCGAGCGCGTGATGAATTTCCGCCAAATCAGGATCGACCGTGAGCGCGCTCTGCAATGTTTTTTCAGCATCAGCTTCACGCCCCTGCAGCCGGTATAAATCTGCCAAATTAATATAGCTGTAAACAAATAGCGGCTCTATCTCAATCGCTTTTTTATAGCAACTTTCCGCTTCGGCATAGTCACCCTGATGCAATGCAATAACGCCCAGATTGAGATGAGCCGTTTCGTGATCGGCATTGATATATTGCGACTGTTTATATTCTTCGAGGGCACTCTGTAAAAGTTGCTCGTCCGATCCTGACAATCCCAATGATAACACCTCGACGAGCGATTGGGCCGCAGCGATTCGCACAAGGCGAACAGGATCTTTGAGCAGTGATTTGATGAGACGGAAACGCTCTTTCACTTCCACCATAGCGAATGATCCAACTGTGGCCGCCCGAATGAGCGGATCTGGGTCCTGGATATTTTTGCGCAATGTCTCCAGCGCGCCGGTTGTCGGATAGTTGCCAAGGAGGTGTAATGCGGTGGCGCGAATCATCGGAGCGCGGTTATCATTCGCCAGCTCGATTAAATCATCTTGCGCTTCGACGTAATGGCGACGCCCGGCGTAAAATATCTCACCATAATGGATTTCGCCCTGCTCAAGCTTGTCGTACCACTTTTTTACAAATTCTGTCGCCCATTGATTCGATTTACTCGCATGACACTTTATACAAGCATTCGGCGTTTCAAGACGCTCGGATAAATCCGGACGTGGCACGCGCATGCTGTGGTCACGCCGCGGATCGACAACCATATAGGTGCGCTCAGGCATATGGCACTCGACACACAAACCGCCGCTCTGTTCCGGATCGTGAAAATGATGTGAACGGAGGGCGAATTGTGCGGGCATATGACAGCGGTAGCACAGCGCATTGCCCTCAAGGTAGATCTTGCCACTGTGCGGTTCGTGACAGTCCTTGCAGGTCACACCTGCCATATACATTTTGCTTTGCAGGAACGATCCGTAGACATATACTTCCTCAAGAATTTGGCCATCGGCAAAATAGAGATTCTCCTCCAGAAGGCCAGGGCGATGCGTATCGAGTAACGACGTGCCATGCTCATAATCTTCGTGAACAATCGTTCGGCGCGCATGACAGCGTCCGCACATGTCGATGAGGTTACGATTTTTCAAGGGAACTGTCCGTTCGGCCGTCCCTTTTTCCTGATCGCGAAAAATCCAGGTGGCATTGTCCGACTCTTTGAGTCGGAGCACAAGACCAAGATAGCCTTGCGTGTCGATTTTTTGACCTTTTTCGGCCGCATCCGCCCAGCGAACGTGCTCAGAGCCCGGACCGTGACATGCTTCACATGACACATCGATTTCCGACCAGGTGGTAAAATATGTCTCTGTAAATCGATCGTAATTTTTGCGAACGTGGGTCGAATGGCATTCGGAGCACATATAATTGTAATTTTGTGCCATACGCGTCCAGAATAGAATATCGTTCGGTGCGATGCGTTCCTGGCCATAGATATGAAACCAACGTTGTCCACCGTGCTTTTTTGGGCGCGTATCCCAACAAAGCGGCAACATCTGGTAGCGTCCGCCAGGAAATTCAACGAGATATTGTTGAAGAGGACGAATACCGAGTGTGTGCGTCACATGGTAATCATGTAGCTGCCCATCCGGCCCTTCGGTCGTGACGTAAAAGTGATCATTCTTTTTGTAAAATCGGGAGGTAACGCCGAGGTGAGTATACGTCGTTTCGTTGAAATCACCCAAGACGGTTGACTCATTGGCAACGTCCATGGCATCATCATGGTCAGAGCCGATAAAAAGATCATATTGCAGTTTATGGCAATCTTTGCACGCATTGCGCCCGACATAGCCAAATTGAACACGCAATTCAGAATCACGCACGTTTTTATCTTCAGTTCTTTCGCATCCAATTGACAGCAGGAGAAAAAAAAGCAGAATTTCGTGGCGTTTTATTTTCATTCAAAGTCCATTTTGATTTCTGATTTGACAAATTACAGTGTTGATAATGGAAATGCAAATCATTTTTATGGACTCTTGAAAAACATCGAGCTCCGGTTGAAAATCTCTTTGGTAAAACTATCACGATCGATGCCGATTCTTCAAGAATATTAAAACTCTACGGTCACGCCGCCGACCGGGAAAGTTTTGTACTGTAGCACTTGGCTGATTGTGCCGTCATCATTGTATTGATAATTCCAGATATTATCGCGATTATAGACGTTGATGATGTCAAAAAAGACAACCAGTGTCCAGGTTTGGAACAGGAAACGACGATCCAGACGAAGATCGAGACGGTGATAGGGCGGATAGCGCCGTGTGTTCAATTCTTGTTGTTCCTCAACCACCCAGCGTTGTAATTCGGGATAATAGACCGGCTGGGTATAGGGGCGTCCGCCGAGGTAGCGCCACTTGAGACTGATTTCAAACTCGTCGGCCGGCATAAATGGTAGCCAGGAGACGGCAAAGTACCACGGCTTACGACGCAATTTTTGGTACCAAGCAGTTTCGTACCATCGATATTTATAGCCGCCGATGAATGTGAATACATCCCGGTAATCGTAATCTGAGGGATAATAGGTCTCAAAACGAGGATCGAGTGTTTGTGAAGCCGAGTGTGCATAACTCATAATCGTAGAAAACTTTTCCGTTAATTTCTTTTGCAAGAACATTTCAACGCCCTGGGCCTGCCCCTCAGCCGCGTTGATAAAAGTACCGTCGTCAAAATCAAACGGATCGGGTGTGGTCAGATTCTTTTTGACCGGTATATCAAGATACTTTTTATAGTAAGCTTCGAGCGTAAGCTTGATATCATCACGAAAAAAATGTTCGAGACCGACGACGTACTGGTTGGTATACTTGTTCCGCAATGTGTTATTTGCCGGATGCGCCGCCAATTCGACGGGATAAGGTGATTGATAATGACGGCCGTAGGCAATATTAAAGGTCGTAATTGGACTGAGACCGAATGAAAAGCCGACTCGCGGGCTGAGGGAAAAAAAATCATTAAATTCAAAATAGTCGTAACGTAATCCACCAGTGAAACGAAGTCGTTTGGCAAGATCATAGGATAACTGGACATATCCGGCTGTCTTTGACGAATTAATGGTGTTATCCACGCGATATTCCGGATAGGTGCGAAAGATATCGATAATCGAATCGGGAGAAGCGCCACTGACATCATAGACAAAGAGGGTATCTGCATCGCCCTGAACATTATAAATATTTTCAAGAGCTTTCAAAGAAAGACCAGCATTCACTTCCAGCTTTTTGTGTGCTTGCCACACAAAATCGCTCTTTGCGGCATATTCCGTCTCACGGGATTCGTTGGTGAAAAATGTCTCACGTCCGGGCATACGATAGACATCGACAAAAAAATCGCTGCTCACAGCAGAGAGGGTCGTGTATGAATAGAGCTTTTTATTCCAAAATGTACGCAAGGTAGCCCCGCCAATGATCTGCGAATTTCGGGTATCAATATTTTCAGCGCCGCGACCGTAACCGGCTTCGTCGCCCTCCTCGATATTGATATTATCGGTACCATAAACAGCGTTTACCAGCAGCGTATTGGCGTCATTTAATTTATAGGTCAGCTTGCCCTGCGCATTATGGTATTGTGGTACGGCAGTGAGACCGGTAGAGCTGATGACCAGATCGAGATAACTTTTACGTGCCGAGAACATAAAGCTCGCTTTTTGTCCGACAGGGCCTTCGAGGAGCAGACCGGCGCCAGCCATGCCGAGGTTACCCTCCCAACGGAAATGATCCTGGGAGCCATTTCGCAAAGACATATCCATGACAGACGAGGCGCGATCGCCGAATTTGGCGGAAAAGGCGCCGGCGTAGAAATCGACGTTACGCACCATATAGCTGTTGAGCAAGTTGATCGGCCCCCCTCCTGCTCCCTGCACAGCAAAGTGATTAGGATTAGGAATTTCGATATTATCCAGAACAAATAAATTTTCTCCAGGATAGCCACCGCGAATGATAATTTCATTCAATTGATCGCTGCCCGAGACGACCGAGGGCAGTGCCTGCATAGCGCGTTGAATATCAACCAGATCGCCGGGACTACGGCGTATTTCTTCGAAATTCATGGAGCGGGTGCTGACAATGGCTTCTTTGGGCTTTTCGAAGTAGCCGGCCGTGACTTGCACAGATTCGCCTTCGATAGCGGAGAGCTCCATAGCAACCTCAATGACCGTGGTCCTTTTAGGATTAACGATGATATTGCTGCGTTTCACGGCGGAGTAGCCAAGATAACGAATCTCCAGGTTATAGCTGCCCGGGCGCATATTTTCGATGATAAATTCGCCGTTTGTGTCGGTAGCGGCGCCGGTTTGCGTACCAACGACAAGCACATTGGCGCCGATGAGCGGCTCGAGAGTGCGACTGTCGACCACACGTCCAGCGATTTTTCCCTCAACAGCAAACGAAGCTGTTGCAATAGCGAGGGAAATGACAAAAATAAAATGCTTTGAAATCACGTTTTTTTATTCCTCTGGATAAACCACATATATCTTTGGCCGAGCGAAATATGTTTTCTCACAAGTTGTCCCGTTGGGACGTTTTCTTCTGCCCCGTTGGGGCGTCCCCCTCTCAATAAACATCAATATTTCCAATCAATCTCTCTATTTCCAATCGCGCCATTCTTGCCTGAAAACGCGCACTAATCAGTGTGTTTTGCGCGACTTTTCCAGCTCTCTCCACTGTTGGTTATCGACAAACATAGCGAATCCGTCGAACAGGGTCCAATTCAAATTTATCCGTCCAGCCGTATTCGACGTTGTAGACGAACCAATGCTGAACGAATTATTGGATTCCTCATCGGCATGCGACAAGCGATAGTCGCCGGGAAAATCAACTTTTAACTCAGGCAGGACAGTTGCACAACCTGGGTGTCGACTATCCTGGGACGCACGGACGCCTCGTGCTTTGGGTCCTCCTTGCGCAAACAGTATATATCCTCGATTCATTCCGTTTATAGTTTACAGAAGTAAAATTTGAAGGGGACTACTGTGCACCACCGAGCGTTTCCAATCCTTGCGTAACAGTCAACACATTTTTATAGTTTAATTCTGTACGCGCTTTCGTGTCATTCACCGTCAGATTGGTACCTAATAGCCGAACCATCGCCGGCACAAGAGGTGGCTCCCCTTTTTGTTTGAATTGTTTCCACAAGAATGTGATGAGATGAGCTGCAGCCAGCGCCATCCAGCGGGGTATTGTTTTTTCCCCAAGATCGATTCCCTGTGTGTGCGCGTAGGCGGTAAAAAAATCTTTGAATGGCCAGCGTTCGCCATCGGTAATGTGATAGACCTCCCCTCCAGAATTGCTGTTGGTGGCAGCCAGCACAGCCGCCGCGAGATTATCGACATGGCAGGTTGAGAGAGCGTGACGTCCGCCGCTGATCCAGCGAAAATGCCCCTTTTCCAAAATATCACGCAACATATCAACATGCGGATTATCTGAGCCCCAGATAAAGGGCGGTCGCAAAACGATCGTCTGCATATCCGGGCTGTTTGCCGCAATAACGGCTAATTCCGCTTGATATTTGGTTTCCGAATAGAGGTCGCGGGGTAACCTGGGGGGCATGTAGGTTTCATCGACGTTCTCCACCGACTTGCCGCTGATGACCGATGCGGCACCAATGTAGATAAATGTGCGAATGCCCGATTCTTTGGCCGCATCCAGCAGTGCTTTGGTGCCTTCCACATTGGTTGTATAAAAGGTTTTGGGATCGCCCCAAAAGCGAAAAAATGCGGCAGCGTGTACGACATTTTCGCATAATTGCATCGTATTTTTCAACGCCGTATGATTATACAAACTACCGGGAATCGCAAAAGCGCCCAACTCGCGGACAACGGCGGCTGCCGCGTTGGAGCGCACGAGAGCAAATACTTTATAGCCATGTTCGCGGAAAAAAGGAATAAAATGGCGTCCCACGAATCCCGAACCGCCGGTTAAAAATATTCTGTCTGAATTCATGGCAAAAACCTCTGATCATGCCCGACTGTGCTGCAAGGCGGTATGAATCATCATAAATTCGCCGATATTTTCCATAGTCAACAAACCGGAGAGTTTGCCATTGCGCAATACCGGCATAATCCTGCATTGGCACGCCTGCAAACGGGCCATGGCATGTTGCAGCATCTCGGAGGCCTCGGCATTTTGAAAATAGGTGTCCATCACCACTTTGACCTGTGCATCTTGCCCGAATTTCGCCAGGCCATCCATGGGAAAGGCCGGTAATAAATTAAAAGCGACCAAAAATATGTTAACAACCATCAATCGTTCAAGCAGCGAGCCACCCGTGACCGACAGGGCCGATAACGGCTGCAACGTTTTGGTCAACATCAGGATGACGAACAAAATTGCCGCAATGACCACATTAACGGCCGGACCGGCCAGAGCGACCACAAGCTCCTGGCCCGGTTTGTCCGGCATGCGCTCGAGTTTGGCGACACCACCTATTGGATAGAGTGTAATATCCCTCGTTTTTATCCCGTAGCGTATTGCAGCCAGGGCATGTCCATATTCGTGCAAAACGACGCACAAGAACAAGAGCAGGATAAAAAATACACCCTGCGCCGCCATGAGGATATCCCGATCACGCAGCCAATGCGTCAGTGCCACCCATCCCAGTATGAGCATAAAAGTCGCATGAATATAAACCGGGATTCCCTTGAATTGTGCTATTTTAACAGACCATTTCATATTTTGCCCTCATAATTAAAATAATGCATCCTTTTTTTCCGAAGCAATATTGATAAAAACATCATGATAAAACTGACCTATTTCGGTAAAATACTCTTCATGCATCGGCAGGTCGTTGTGCGATCCGTCTTTGATAATGATCAATTTATCGGTTGATGTGGAAGAACTGTTGTACAATTTCTCCGCCATGGCATATGGTGTCACCTTGTCGGCATCGCCGGCGATAACCAACAGGGGATTCCGGTAATCAGCAATCCATTCAACATTGTTATTCTTTTTCAGCTGATCATCGATCTTAAATCTGACCAATGGCTTGACGAACCAGGGCACTAACATGTTTGTCAATTCCTGAATGGTGGTTATCGGAGACTCGAGCACCAAACCGGCGCACTCATATTCAGACGCCATATAGGTAGCGATAAAGCTGCCCAGCGAGTGGCCATGGATTACGAGCTGGTGTGGAGATACACCTTTTTCCTGCACAAGAAAGTGATAAGCGGCGGAACCATCCATTCTCAAACCGTCAACGGATGGATCACCATTGTTTTGGCCGTAGCCCCGGTAATCAAAGACCAACAGATTGACGGGATGTCGCAAAAATGCCTGAATGATGTGTTGTGACGCAACTCTTACAAAGCCATTACCACCGTAATAGAGTACTGTTCCGATCGCATCTGGTTTGCTGATCCACCAGCCGTATAAAGAAAGCCCGTCTTTTGTCGGAATGCGAACTGTCTCGACCGAAGCACCCTGTTCCTTGATAAAAGATTCGTCGATAGTTCGTTTTACATCAAAGACGTCTTTTTCCGATATCGTAATTGTTGTGCAGGAAACCACTGTCAATGTCAACAACAAGAGATATAAAATTGTTTTTTTCATAATCTTCCGGTTTCAGATTTTAATTCATCGTTCATCTATTTTGATGCACGTTTGATCTCAGAGTTTCTCAATGTTTTCCAAATAGTATTTCGCTTGCGAAATTATTTCGTTTTTCACGGATTCGGCCATCCGATCCCATGTCTTATACATCAAACCGACTCGGGGATGTCTGGCCAGTTTGTCGCGGTGTCGAGCGTAAAAATGCCAATAGAGACTGTTGAAAGGGCAGGCATGCTCACCCACTTTTTTGTTTTTGTCGTAAATGCAGTGCTGACAATAGTCACTCATCTTGTGGATGTAATTGGCGGACGAAACGTAAGGTTTGGTAGCGATGATTCCACCATCGGCGTACTGGCTCATACCGCGGGTATTGGTGATTTCCACCCATTCAATGGCATCAATGTAAACACCGAGATACCATGCATCCACCTCGTCCGGATGGATGCCGGCTAACAGGGCAAAATTGCCGGTCACCATGAGGCGCTGGATATGATGTGCATAGGCTTTTTCAAGTGATTGCCTGATCACCTGGTGCATACAATTCATTTTTGTCCGACCATCCCAGTAAAAATGCGGTAACGTTTGCATGTGGTGGAAGAAATTCATGTTGGCGAATTCCGGCATGAGCGCCCAGTAGACGCCGCGCATATATTCGCGCCATCCCAGGATTTGCCGCACAAAGCCTTCCACCTGAGCCAGGGATATTTTGTGTTGTTTCCTTTCTAGGGCGTCCACCGCAGCCTGTATCACTTCCAGGGGATGCAGCATTTTGCTGTTGAGCGAAAAGGAAAGTCGAGAGTGAAAAAGCGACCATTCGTTATGGGTCATCGCATCCTGAAACGTACCAAAATATGGGAGACCATGTTCAACAAAGTGACTCAGCAGGTCGAGACTCTGATGACGATTGATCGGCCACAAAAGTTTATCCTCTGTCTCGCCCATTGTTCGAACCTTCATTTTGTTGAGCACCTTTTTTATCGCCACGATGTCATTGTCGAACAGTCGAGGTGCAGGAATGGATGGTGAACCATCGTAACGGTTACGATTTTCCACATCGTAATTCCAGTGTCCTCCACGCGGTGCTGTACCTTCCATCAGGATATTGTAGCGTTTGCGCATCAAACGATAAAATGATTCCATCACAAACTGTTTTTTGCCGTGAAAATGATCCGCAACGGCTTCTCTTGAGGACAAAAAATGCTCGGATTCGACGGCAGCCGTCGCGATATTGAGCGATTGACAAAACTCGCGCAGTTGTTTGTCCAGCCGATACTCATCCGGCAAAATGTATTCAAATCGTTTGATCTGATAGCGATCAATCAAATCGGAGAGATTCCGGGATAAAATACCGGTGTTTGATGCGGCATCCAGGGCACTATATAAAACATGATGCCCCTGTTTTTTAAGCTCGACTGCGAATGCTCGCATGGCAGCAAAAAATCCCGTCAGCTTTTGAATATGATGTCGCACATAATCTGTCTCTTGTCGCAGCTCCATCAACACATATAAAATGTTCGCATCTTTTTTTTTGAACCACGAATGTTGCCGATTGAGCTGATCACCGAGGATTAGACGGAGCGTATCAGGCTTCATGAGTCACCATAAGATATTTTTCTCTTTTTTTCATACTATCTAAACCATTAATTTTTGGGAATTATTCACTAAATGTTTATATAATGTCTAATTTTTTTCTATTTTTATGGAATTATTTATTAGACATTTTCGTTACATACTTCAAGATCGAAAAACAGAAAACAGTAAAACAAAAAAAAGGAGTCACAAAATGAAATTTCGCAAATTTTTTTCGATTATAGCTATCTTCTCGCTTTTGGCCGTCATGGGCTGCAGTGATGATGATAACGGCACCACGCCGGAGCCGACGAGCAAAGCCATGGTCAAAGTCGTACACGCTTCCCCTGACGCTCCTGGCGTTGACCTTCTTGTCGATAATGCCGTTGCCGGTACAAACTTGACGTTCCCGAAAAACACCGGTTACCTAGAAGTTGATGCCGGTACAAGAAATATCAAAGTGAATGTGACCGGAACAGATCAAACGGTCATCGAGGCCAACCTGGAGTTGATGAAAGACAAAGCATATTCTGTTTTCGCCATCAACACGGTGGCCAACCTTTCTCCGCTGGTTTTGGAAGATAATCTGGCGACACCGGCAAGTGGAAAAGCACATGTTCGATTCATTCATTTGTCGCCGAACGCGCCGTCCGTTGATATAACCCTGACAGATGGAACAGTTGTATTCGGAAATGTCGAGTTTTCAAAATATGTTGATTTTACACCGCTTGATGCAGCGACTTATAATCTGCAAGTGCGCGTGCATGGCACGGATACCGTAGTCCTTGACTTGCCCGGCATCCAATTGATGAACCAAAAAATATACACCGTTTTCGCTAAAGGACTTGTCGGTGGCAATGGTGCGCAAGCGTTGGGTGCCGAGATTATTTTGCACAACTGATGAATAACGAAGGGTTGAAAACATCAACCCTCTTTATATAAATGCATAGTTGCGAAATAATATATTACAAAATCCCCTCATACCATACAAAACAAAGGCCGGGAAAGCTGCTTTCCCGGCCTTTTTATTAAAAGGACGAATTATTAAAATGGAAAACAAAAAAACATGTCTCATTGTTGGTGCAGGCATATCCGGTTTGTTAGCAGCACAGACGTTAAAAAAGTCCGGTATCAGGGTAATCGTCTTGGATAAAGGCAGAGGACTTGGCGGTCGTTTGGCAACGCGCCGCATTTCGAATGGGAAAGTGACCGGGATTTTTGATTATGGCGCTCAATCTTTCACGATTCGCAGCAATGCATTTCGTCGGGTGGCAGAGCCGTGGCAAAAAGCAGGAGTAATCGATATTTGGAGTCATGGCTTTCATGACAGCACTCGTTCATTCAAAGATACCGGGCAACCCCGCTACAAGGGTATGGATAGTATGCAAGCCATTGCAAAACACCTTGCGCATGATCTGGATGCCCGACCACAGAGCAAAGTCGAACGTTTACAGAGGCGTGAAGACAAGTGGCATCTGTTTACCGAAGATGGTCGATCTTTTGCCGGAGATTCACTTCTGCTCACAGCGCCGGTGCCGCAAAACCTCGAGCTCCTTAAACAGTCCAATATTTCCCTTCCGAACACTGATCTGGAGGCATTGCGTGCTATTGAGTACCTGCCGACATTCACGGTTTTGGCATTGCTGAAAAGTGAGAGTGCGGTACCGAAACCAGGCGGCTTGTGGCTTGATGGTGATCCAATCGCCTGGATTGGTGATAACTCAAAAAAAGGCGTATCGCCCGATGCACATGCCGTTACCGTCCATGCCGGAGAAGAATTCAGCCGCATAAATTTTGACAGAAACATAGAAACGGTGGCACAGGAGTTATTGAATGCCGCACAAGACTTCTTAAAGTCGGATATTTTAATATCGCAAATACACCGCTGGCGCTATGCGACTCCTGTATTCACCTATGAAAATCTGTATTACAGTCACCCGCCCTTGAATCTTTACATGGCTGGAGATTCATTTGGTGGCAAACGGCTTGAAAGTGCCGCACTCTCCGGTTTGCGAGTTGCCCAAGCGCTCAAAGCTGAATTGCACATGTGATTGTCGTGGCCAGGCCAAATCTCGTTTCACCTGCACATCAACGCCAGCAACATAACGTTCATCAGGATTTCCTCGGCATGATTAATTCGTCAATAAAGGCAATGGAAAAAAACGCTGCACAATTTCCTGTAATTCTTCCCGTATAACTGGATAAAATGCATCCGTTGTTTTGCTTTCAATGATATAAAGTCGCTCGCCGCGCGGCAACAGAGCGACAACCCGAACAGGCATTGTCACACCCAAAACGTCCGGCACATTGACCATAAAATAGGCGCCCTTGAGCACCTGATGTGCCGGGCTGGTCACGTGCTGCACAACGTGAACGCGCACCCCAGGTTGCTCGTGCTTTGAGATGATCTCCGCCAAATAGTTGATCGCCAGCTCGGTAGAACTTTTTTCCCGGTCTAAAAGGATGCCGCCAACTTTACAAAGAGCCAGAGTATCGTTAGCCTCGACACGCTTCGACGAAAGCAACCAGACTATTTGATCGTGCAACATCTGATTCGAATCAAGACGGTTAAGTACAGTATCTTGCGTAAGCACCGAGAGCAACCAAAAACGATTTGGCATCTTTATAGCAAAGCGTAGCGGATGATTGATGTAGGTAGAATCAACAACGCCGATACGCTCGCTTCCGAGTTTGGCCAATTCCGGTGGCGGCTTGGGAGTCATTCGTTGCACCTGCAGCATAATCGCGAGTACCGCGACCAGACCAAAAAGCAGCATGAGGATTGCACGAACATCAATTTTTAGATGACTTTTCATAAACTTTTCGCTTTGAAATTATCGAGCTGATCGAATGTCCAGGGTGGCGTTGCACCTTGAAACATCGAGACATAAGCGGCTAACACATTGGCAAAATCTGCCATATCTGCGAGCGAGGCACCTTGCAGATACTTGTGAACCAGTCCGGCAGCAAAAGCATCGCCGGCGCCCGAGGTATCAACCGGCGTGATGAAATAACCTGGATCAAACTCCTCACGCTCCGCCGTCACCAGAAAGCAGCCTTGCGAACCCAGTGTGAGGGCCGCCAATTGGATATTATTTTTTACGATCAATTCTCGCACAAATAAAATATCATCAGCCTGAGAGCCATACCCTTTTTTGAGCAGATCACATTCATTTTTATTGAGTTTGATGATATCAGCGAATTGAAGATTCGTCATTATGGTCTGCTCAATGGCGGCATCCCAACGCCGAATATTGAGATCGCACACCTTGATCGCTTTGTTGGCGATTTTGATAAAGGCCTGCATAGCTTCTCGCGATATATCTGAGCGTTGGGCTAGCATGCCCCAAAAAACAACATCCATTTGCGGGGCGAGTTCCTCCCAGACTGAATCAAGGCGCATATCATCAAAAGCAACTGCATTGGTGCAATCGTAAGAAGGATGTCCGAATTCATCGAGGCGAATGCGAACAACACCGGTATTTTTAAAGATATCGAGTTGTACGCCCGAGACATTGATGTTCTTTTGCTGCAATTCTGTCAAAATGGCTCGACCAGTTTCATCATCACCAATACGACTGCATAGATATGCGTTATGGCCGGCCAAAGCGCTATGAACGGCAAAATTGGCCGGCGAGCCACCGAGGAATTTTCGACCATTATAAATATCCCAAAGAACTTCACCAAGACCAACGATCTTGCGAGCTTGTTGCGGTGCATCCGTCATAAGAGGTCTCACATCCCCCGGCGTACAGCGATACGAATGCCGTCTTCATATGGCGATACCGCTTCACCTGACGTTGGATTGACCTTGATAAATTCAATCCCCGGTGGTATTGGGAACTCGGAGTAAGCTGAATCTTTGAGCACATCGTTCATAAAGATCGTCCAAATCGGCAAGGCACCGGTGGACCCTGCTATACCACCGCCCCATTTATTGAGCATGGGACGGTTATCATCATAGCCCACCCACACCGCAGCGACCAGGTCTGGTGTAAAACCAATGAACCAGGCGTCGCGATAGTCGTTCGTGGTGCCGGTCTTGCCGGCGCATGGTCGATAAAAGCCACGCTTCTGCACTCCGGTACCCGTGCCATATTCGATGACGCCTGACAGCATATCGATCAAGACATAGCACGTTTGTGAATCGATCACCCGCCGTGAACTGAGCTCATGATCGTACAACGTACGTTCTGTTGAAAAGATTTTCCGGATAAAATAGGGATAGCGAAGAAATCCCTGCGCCGCAATGGTTGTATAAGCAGTGGCCATTTCGAGCGGTGAGACACCGGCGGCTCCGAGCGAAAGCGACAAGTGTGATTCCAGAGGGCTGGTGATGCCGAGGTCTGCGGCATATTCGACGACGACCTCTGGCGAGACTTTTTCGATCAACTTGGCAGCAATGACATTGCGTGATTTCGCCAAAGCCATCTTGAGCGTCAGCGGCCCCATGAACACACGATCGTAATTTCGTGGCTCCCACACCTGATTGTAGATTTTAAATTGCGTCGGTTCGTCCACCATAACCGTGGCGGGATTCACCAAGCCTTTATCAAGCGCCGCGATAAAAGTGAACGGTTTGAAAGCAGAACCCGGAGAGCGATTCCCGGCAAGTGCACGATTAAAAGGAGCACGGCGGTAATCGCGTCCGCCTACCAGGGCTTTGACAGCACCGGTTTTAGGATCGATGGCTACCAATGCGGCCTGTGGATAATTTTCACGCTCACTCCAGGCACTGTCCTCGTATGGATCAAGGCCGAGAAGCTCATCCAGCTCAGCCAATCCATCTTTGACAGCGCGACTGGCCGCGAGTTGGTAACGGGAATTTAGCGTTGTATAGATGTCAAGCCCGCCGTACATGACCGCATTACGTCCAAAGTCAAGGCTTGCCGTATCAATGACAGCGTCAATAAAATAATCGGCATGGCCGTAGAGATCATAAATACGTCGATACGACAATCGCTCTGCTGTCGCCGTTTCGATCTCTTGTTCAGTGATGTACTTTTCGTCCAGCATCCGCTTGAGTACAAACAACTGACGTTCTTTGGCAATCTCCGGATATTTATAGGGATTGTAGCGTGCCGGCCAGCGGGGAATTCCGGCCAACATAGCCGCTTCCGCGATGGTGAGTTCGTCCGCATGTTTGGAAAAATAGGTCTGCGCCGCCAACTCGATCCCGTATATGCCGGAACCAAAATCAATTTGATTAATATAGGCTTCCAGGATTTCATCTTTGCTAAATTGCTGTTCAATCTGCAGCGTGACAAATAATTCCTGCAGTTTGCGTAAATAGGAGCGCTCAAAGCTGAAAAACAGATTTTTTGCCAATTGTTGCGTGATCGTGCTGCCGCCCTGGGTGACGCGTCCCCGTCGCAAATTGGACAAAAAAGCACGCACGAGACCACGTTTGCTGATGCCATGATGCGAGTAAAAGTTCTTGTCTTCCAGGGCCAACACCGCGCTAATCAGCGACGATGAAACATGCTCGAGCTGTACGATCTGTCGATCCGCCAATGTTTTTATCAACATCCCGTCATCCGCATAAATCTTGGTCGGAGAAGCCAGCGCGATTTTGTTCAAATCATCGGGAATCTGCGGCAGGCGCAGCAGCGCATAAATGGCTAATGCCGCGACAAGAGCGGCGAGTACCAGGAGTGTTCGTTTAATAATCTTCTTCCACATGCGAATCTCTTCGGATAGGTGTTTGCAGCTTTGGAGCGTCTTCAATAGCATTTATTTCTCTGATCAGATACCCGACAGCTATTTCAGAGGCGTACATGAATTGTAGTGTGGAACGAGAGTCAACCTTGTTCTCAAATACAATTTCAACTCCATTGTCTTCGACAAACAAAGACAGCCCAACTGTTTCCAACGATTTTTCCCATTGCACCAATTTGTAAGGATCATTGACAATCTGCAACTGGTAGCCGCGTGGCAATTGATTAAAGGCCTGGTAAAAAACGGACGCCGGCACGAGCCGTCCGCGAAACTTTTCAAGTTGCGCCAACTCTGAAAAAGAGACTTTATGTTCTATTTCCTCATCCTGTCGCAAGTATACATGACTTTCTCGAATCGGCTTCTCGTAACCGTCTAAAAAATAGAACACAAGTTGATCACCGGCAAGCGAGAGCTGGGTTTTTTGCCACTCGGAATTACGATTCATGGCAAATAAATCGAGCGGATCGACGATCTGTTTTGATTGACTTTTCGGAATTATTTTATAAAACTCGTTAAATTCATCGCGACTCATGCTCATGCTATGCCGAATGGATAAAAGTGCTTCGAGGTCCTGAAGATTTTGCAGTGGTTGATCGTTGAGAATATCTTGAGCGTCCTGGACGGAAAGCGAATCGAGTTCATTCAATCCGACCTGCTCCTTGTGATCTTCTTCCCATAATCGTCCTGTTTTCGGGCGAATCGGATTGCTCAGTCGCAAAAGATATCCCATGCTGATCTCAAAAATATCAAAAACGAGCTCTGCAAAAATGAGTATAACAATCGCCGTGCTGAACAGGATGATTTTTCGCGAGCCGAAACGATTGCGGCTGTTTGGCTTTTCTTTATTGGCTACCATGCAAGCATTCTCTGTTGAGATGGATACCTTAAATTAGAATTTAAACGGCGTTGGACTAAAGCATGTTACAAAAATAATAAACATGATATATCCCAATATCTTGCGCCCGGGATCGAGTGGTGTGGTATCGTCGAGCGGCGGCGGGTGTTTTCGGCCTAAAAGTAGCAACAAGACAAACAAAAGGGCCCAGCCGTAATAAATCACCGTTAAGCCACCCAGTGCCAAAATAAACAACGGCATAAATTTAAATCCTTTACGCCCGTATAGGCTATAAAAAATATGGCCGCCATCGAGTTGGCCAATGGGTAGCAGATTCAGTGATGTGACAAAAAGTCCAACCCATCCGGCGTAAGCCATGTCATGTAGCCTGACATCATAGGAAACCGGGATTGATCCGAGCGCTAAAAATGACAACAATTTATACACCAAGGATTCGCCTAAAATAATCGTCATTCCCTCACTGCCGTCCGATGCAGGCACAATATCCGACAATTGGAGGCCAAAATAGATGACCGGTATTGTCACAATCAGTCCGGCCAGAGGCCCGGCGGCACCAACATCAAACAACGCCTTTCGGTGCGGAATCAAGCCGCGCATTTGAATCATAGCACCCATGGTGCCAAAAGGATTCAAGTAAGGAAACGGGATAAAAAAAGGCAATGTCGCGGGAATATGGTAGCGGCGACACATCAGATAGTGACCCATCTCATGTGCGAGCAATATAGCTATCACCGGCAGACTATACCACACCCCCAGAGTCAGCCAAGTTGACGCGATTGTCAGGAGAAACAGAATCACATTAATCAACGGCTTGTTGGCCGGCAGCGCGCGAAATCGGAAAACACGTCGTCGTTGCGGCATAGAGTGCAATTGCTGAAGGTCGGGATACTCTTCCTGTATGGTAAATCTTGTATCTTCTTCGTAAGTATTTTTCATGATGTTTCGCTTAATACAACCTCTATGGGTTCGCCTTTTTTGATATTCAAAAATTGCGCGGCATTGCCATCCCGCACGGCAATTTCGAGATAATCATGACTGCTGAAAATGACCAGAGGTTCGGCAACCTGATGCTCGGCATAGGAGTGGCTCAGCCGCTCGAACTGAAAATATTTAATATTAATTTCGACCAATTGTTCCGGATCAAAATCATTTTTTGAAATATTCGAAATACAATTGCCGAAATGATCGATATACACAATCTGACCCGTGATCAAATTTTCCGTTTTTTGTGGCAAGGCGATATCGCCTTTTAAATAATCTGTTATCGTTTCACCAAATGTATGAAAAGGGACGCCGCGCGACAAATGTGCTGCGACCGGTGCAAAGATATCGCGACCGTGAAAAGTTTGACTTGTATGTGGCAAGAAATATTTTTCATTGGTGACTGATATAACTTCTGCTTCGGGATGCCGGACAAAAATATATCTTAAAACCGAATTATCGGGCGCCAAAAAATAGTGTTCTTTCGCCCGTACCAGCAGAATTCTGCGCTGCGTGCCGACGCCGGGATCAACAACAACCACGTGGATGGTATTGGGCGGGAAAAAGGTGTACGCCTGATCAACGGCAAAAGAAGCAGCATCGAGATCGCCCTGTGGAATGCCGTGCGTAATATCTACAATCGTGGCATGAGGATTGATGGACAGTATGACTCCCTTGAGAACCCCCACAAAAGCATCTTTCAAGCCAAAATCTGTAGTCAGCGTAATGATAAACGATCTATTTGTCCCGTCCATCGCCACCCTCCTGGTTTATATAAGGTATTAGACGCTCATAGACATTTTCAATATGTTCAGGATATTTTTCAAAATCAACGATATCCGCATTTACCGTTAAAACATTTGTCTGCCGGGAAAATCGCTCTATCCACCGATCATAAGCGCCGTTCAACTCGTGCAAATACTCAATGGTAATGCTTTTCTCAAAATCGCGGCCGCGTTTACGAATACGTGTGATCAGGGTCCATGTCGAAGCTTTAAGATAAAGTACAAGATCTGGTTTCCGCAGATACTCGGTCATGACAAAAAACAAGTCGCGATAATTTTGATAATCACGATCAGACATATGACCCTGCTTGTTAAGAATATAGGCAAAAATCTCCGCATCCTCATAGATGGAACGATCCTGAACACAGGGCTCAGCGCTTTGTGATATTTTTTTTTGATCGATAAATCGCTGTGATAAAAAATAAACCTGGAGATTAAAGCTCCAGCGATCCATGTCTTTGTAAAAATCGTTTAAGTAGGGATTATTGATGACGCGTTCAAAGTAGGGTTGAAGATGAAATCGTTGCGAGATTTTGTTAGTCAGCGTTGTTTTACCCACACCAATATTGCCGGCGATAGCCATAAAGAATGGTTTTTTATCGGACTCAATCGTTTGTGACGCGGCCATGCTTCCTCTTCAGCTTCCCTTTTCTGCCGGCTTGTTCATGCTTGCCATCAATTTGGGGGGATAAAACTCAATATCGGTATTACAGTCGCCGTTTTTATCGGTGATGCGACAATAAAAGCCCAATTCACCGATGGTGTTATCCACGCGGACGAGTAGATAGTTCGCACCAATGTGCAACTTGACGCTGGCAATATAATGATCAAGAAGAGCAGCTTCATGAACATTCTTCGTTAGCACCGATTTATTGTTGAGCCAAACCTTGAGTCGACCGTTCACACCAAAACGAAGTTGTATTTGTTGAAAGTTTTTCGAATTGATTTCCAGCAGCGCATAAACAGCCTGATTCATTGAGGGACGCACGATCTCTTTCACATCCACATAGCCGTCAAAGAGTTTATCCCGCTTTTGAAAAAGTGCCTGACGATATTTGTTTTTGGTGCTCCACTCTTCTACATTTTCGTTTTCCGGCCAAAATTTTTGATGAAAGCCGCGTTTCACATTGAACGGACCAACAAACTTCCAATTCCCCTCGCATGGAAATCCAGCTTGAGATAACCGCTGTTGTGCATTTGTCGTATCTCCGGAAAAGTAATCAGCCGCGGCCACAGCAATCGAGCTGTTGAGTTCGAAATGACGATTATGAGAGGCGCGCGAAAACTCGTAAAAGCTGTCTGCCCATTGGCGAACGGGTATGCCATTGCCGTTTGCACTGCGCAACGCACGAAAATAGTGGCGCCAGTACGCATTCCAGGAAGCAGGTGGAATATATTTAAACGTCTCAGGATCACTCCCCTGGGCAAAGAGCTTTTTGATATTGTCGGTGCTGCGTCCATTGAGAAAATCCAATATCAGCTTGTAACCGGCAGCTGACTGGAACAGAATAGGATCTGTGCTACTTTTTAAGGATATATCAAGCAGCTCATCGACAAGATCAAGTCCAAGATTTAAAGAGAGAGCGCTTGAAACGGTGTTAAGAAGTTTTTCATATTTCAAGCTGTCTCTCTGCGCAACATCTATTTGGTGTTGAATCTCTTGGGTAAAATAGCCTTGAAATTTTTCGGACTGCGGTTCGAGTTTGAGCAAGGTGATCATGTAGTACAAGTTGTCCGAATCTTTCAGGAGAGCATCATCAAGGATTTTGCGCGCCTTTTCAGGATGGCCGGCAACCAGTTCATTGCGAGCCAAAAGTCTGGTCGTCATATCAAGATATTCTTTGGAAAGCGTATCCGCTTTTATCTCTCTCAACAGTCGTTCAGCTTTAAGAGTTCGACCCAAATCCTGATACGCGGCAGCGAGGGAAAGACGCGAATGCCAAAAATCTGACTTGATATCTAATGCATTTTTATACATTTCAATCGCATCTTTGAGACGTCCTTCTCGCTGTAAAATTTCACCATAGCTATCATATGGATTCGGTTCGTCTGGTGCGAGCTCGGCGTATTTTTCCAGACTATGAATCGCATAGTCCAGCTCACCAATGAGCGCATAGGAATAGGCTAACTGGTTATACGCCATTTTATGTTTGGGATTTAATTCAATCGTCGTCTCATATCTTTCAATGGCTTTATGATAATTTCTCGCCACACTAAAATAAAAATTTCCCAGTTCATAATGAACACCATCATCCTCAGGGTATAATTCGACAACTTGATTATAAAGTTCGATCGCCTGATAAAACTCGCCACTTAACAGGGCGTTCATTGCCAGGATCGGCAAACGTTCGCGGTCTGATAGATTCTCCGCGTACGTGGCTGCGGTTCGCATTATCGGAAGGGCTTTATCAAACTCTTTCAAGCTGAGCAGGGCGTAACCGAGATTATAATACGCCGTCGCAAAAGTGGTATCCAATTCCACTGCTTTGGACAGAAGCGGTAGCGCTTCCTGCATATAAAAGTGCTCTATTTTTTTGATCCCCTCAATGTACAACCTGAAGGCTTCTGTTGACGTCGTTGAGACAAGCGTATTAGACGTCTCAACTTCAGGCGGGCCTTTTGGCCTGTCCTCTAGTTCGCTGCGCAATTCAAATGACATCTCGGAGATAATAGTGCGCAACGCTGCCATGGTATCGGCAGCGGTGCTGACATGTGAAAATTGACGGATGAGCCGGCCATCCTCACCGCTGCGAAGCTCGACATCGATATGTAAAACATCACGTTGAAAATAATACTTTCCACGAATGAGAACATTGGCATTGAGCTCTCGCGCCAGTCTGGAGCTTGCTCTTTCATTGTCAAGATCAGCCTCGGACAAATTCAAAGAGGCCAGGGCATCATTGACAAAGCGTGAGGGACTGAGGTTGAGCTGGCGCGACTGCGCTAAAACGACGTCTATTTTTTGCTTGATGCCATTTTTCAACCAATCTGCTGCAGATTCTTTTGAGACATTTTGAAATTCCAGCAGAGCGACTTTTTTCTTCTTCTCAGCAGCGATTTCGATCGTTTCTACCTCGTCCTGCATCAGCAAGCCCGTCATCGGCTGGTTGGCTAGTTTTATTTTGCGCTCGCCTTTGTCGGCGCAGCTGGCAAACATCATCGCCATCAAACAAAAAATGCTGCATCTTTTTGCAAATTGTGCAATTTTACTTTTCATCTGCTTACTCTTTTGTATATACTCAAACAAACTGAGCGATGATCATCGTAATATCATCGTGTTGTTTCGCGTCCTGCACAAAATCATTAACGCATCGTAATATTTTTTGTTGCATCTCGTGCACATTGGTGACATGATTGGTCGCCATAAGAGTATACAACTGTTCCTCACCAAATTCTTCCCGCTTTATATTCATAGCTTCGGAAATACCATCGGTATAGAGGAGGAGCAGATCACCGGCATCAAAGCGAATATGATGCTCCTCAGTCGTTTCGCGAAAGGTATCATCATCCACCAGGCCAAGTCCCATGCCCCTTGGAATAAAGATATCGACGTCCTGCGCTTTATTCATTCGTTTGACAAGAACGGCATTATGTCCCGCGCGGACGTAAACAAACTCTCTTGTCTCAATATCGATGACGCCGTAAATCATGGTTGTGAACACGCGTTTGTCGATATTTTTATTTAAATATTTATTCAGTTGCATCACCAGTTCTTTGGGAGACGCAATGAGATTGGCCATTGATGTCATCATGCCCTTGATTTCGGCCATATAAAAAGCTGCCGATGTCCCTTTTCCCGACACATCAGCTATGGCGAGGCCGATACGTTTGCCATCAATATAAAAATAGTCGTAATAGTCCCCTCCCACCTCGGCAGCTGGTACACAGAGTCCAGCAATAGCGAGACCGGGCAGATTTGGCTCGTGCGTTGGCAGCAGACGCTGTTGAACTCGACGCGCTATCTCAAGTTCTTTTTTGATTCGCTCCTGCTCGGTCAGATTTTGCAGCAGAAAAGAATTTCGAATCGCCATGCCGGCCTGGTGACTCAGCGTTCGCAAAAATGTTTTTTCCGCGGCATCATAACCGGATTCGTCAATCTCCGGAGACAATAACAAAAAGCCAATTATTTCTCCTTGACCAACGAGCGGGGAAATAAGGTCAACGCTCTCGAAATCGACTTGTTGATGCAGCACCTGCAACAGCAGTTGAAATTGTTCCGGATGTTTGATGTCTGCCGGCACAAAAGGCTCGCTCTGCTGTAAACAATCTCGATAGCATTCGGGGGAAAATTTGATTTCAATTTTTGTAGAAAGCGGTCTCGGGTATCCCCACTCCGACACAACAAACGTCTCGGTGCCTCGCGATTCAATCAAAAACAAGGCGCCCTGTTTTGCGCCCATATACTTTACAATCCGATCAGTCACCATTTGAACGAGTCGCGAATGTTCAAATGAGAAAACCAAATCGCGGGAAAAATCCTCGATGGCAGCTTTTTCTCGCAACCTCAAGGTCATATAATTAAAAGATGATGACAGGTTGCCAATTTCATCTTTTGATTTAATCTCGACACGTGTGTCATATTTTCCATTCGACACATCCAGCATGGCATGCGACAGCGTTTCGAGCGGTTTTGTGATACGTCTGCCGATAAAAATTGATAAAAAAACAACGACAACAAAAGCACTGGCGAGAATGTAAAGATTTATCAATAGTTTGTGTCTGGCTCGGTCGTTAAATTCGATCAACGAAAAACCAACATCCACTTTACCGCGAAACTCCCGGTCAATGCTCACGGTCATCGAGACACGATCGAAGTCATTCCAACTCTCCTCGGCAATCTGACCTCTGGTCAATTGATGCACCAGGTCGATTTCTTCATCCGGCGTGAGAAAACTGGATTCAACATCCAGGTACTCGGTATTCAAAGCGTAGGCAATCAATTCGCGGGTATTTTCAAAGACGGCGATATAAACCAATCCCTCCACGACTTCGGTTTCAATAATTCGATCAATCCAGTCGCGGTAGGTGGCTAGATCGTACGACTCGATGGTGCGAGCAGAAGCAATAAGCTTGGCTACTGCTTCCATATTTTGTCGTAACTCTTGTCGCTCAACCCGAATCTCGCGTCGCGTGAAGAAATGAAAAACCACGCCCATGAGCACCAGCAGCAGAACTACAATGAGTGCAGATAATTTTACCCAGATTCTGTTCAAAAATAACATCTCAAACGAGTGGAACATTTTTTTGCAAACTTACGCAGTTTACAAATAAACAACAAGGAAATTTACAGAAGTTTCCGATTTAGTTCTTTTGTCCATTGCACCAACTCGACACACTTTTCATAGCCCACGATCCTGGACCAGATGGGAAATATCGTTGTATTGGTGAGCAATAAATCGGCGTTCGCATCCCACATGCGGTCAGCAATGGCCCGATGCCATTCGCGCGTTCCGGGAATGGGCGAATATGAGGCCAGATGAACTCGGGCACCAAGAAAATGGACGTACAGAATGCTCCGCCTGACTTCATCGATTGTTTGACCAGGTAAGCCCATCATCACGTAGACACCAATTTGCGCTCGCTGGTAACCGGCTAACTCAAGATTATCCAGCGCCTGAATCAATTCTGCGTTCGTCACTTTGGCGGACATGGCTTGTTGACGTGCAACATCAGATGTTTCAAAACTCAATCGCACATTCTTAACATTCACCGCAAAGAATAAATCCGCGATATCTTTGTTGAGGAAACGGGGTGTCAAACCGTTTGGTGTATAAAACGTTACAGGCCACCGGGTGTCAAGAATTGAACGTAACATTGGCTGCAAATACATGGAAGCGCGATGAGCAAGTGCGTCGTCAAAGAAGGCAAAGTGAGAGACGTGTCGATTCTCATACCAATGGGCAATTTCTTGCACCACGTTTGCCGCCGAACGTCTTCTGTAACCCGCTGCAAGCTGTTTTGAGGCGCAAAAGCTGCAGTCATTCGGGCAGCCACGCGACGTCAGCAGCGGGATGGATTTTAAGATCGGATACAAATCAAAAGCCGGGAACGGCAGCTCATCCAGTTCAACATAATCAAAGTCAGCACCCGGGCTATCGAGCAGTTGCGCAATCAGGCGGACAGCTTTCACCTCTCCTTCGCCCTGTATCATGTGATCCGGCGCCACGTGTTTTTCGGCGTGCTCCGGACATAAAGTCGGGTAAATTCCTCCGAGAATAATGTGCGCTTTGGGGAAAAAGTCTCGCAGCAGAGTTGCCGCATCGATGACCGCCGGATACCAATAGATCATTGACGATGTGAGACAAATCACCGACGGTGGAGTGAGCGATGACAGCAACTCACTGACCAGATCGGTCGGCATGCCGTAGCGCGCATAAAATCGGGGAACATGATCGAGAGCCGGCGGTTTTGCGATAATTTCGCGATGAAATTTGCCGCTGACATCCGCTCGTGGCGAGCGATCATTTCCGGTATTTTGTGCAGGATGAAAGCGATCCAGGCAATCAAGGAGATGGACATGGTACCCAAGTCGACGCAAAACAGCGCCGATATACAATAATCCTATCGGTTTGATCCAAAAGTCATACGCGGCAAAGTCATAAATCCATGGATTAAACAGCAATACTGATTTTTTCGCAATGGCCATACCTTCCCGTTATAAAATTTCAACAATCATGATCATGATATCATCGCGATGAAAGTCATCACGAAAGTCGCAAACATCTTGAATAATGTGCTCTGAAGCCTGCACAACAGGTTCAGTGATATGTGCATTGGCAGAAGCCAGCAGCCCGTGAATACCAAATTCGTGCTTTTCTTTATCCTCAGCTTCCAACAGACCATCCGTGTATACCACAATTTTATCGCCAGGTTCAAATTTTTTTTTATCCTGGGAAAATTTGTTTTGTGGTGACTTGTCAAAGCCGATGATGGTGTTTTTCGAGGCCAGCAGACTCAATGACTTTTCGCGGGCGCAAAAAAACAATGCGGCTGGATGCGCTCCTCCCGCATAGGTGAGGATTCTTTTTGCAAAATCAAGATGGAGGGACATCATGGTCAAAAACAATCCCATATTGCCAAAAGTATCATAAAAAAAAGTATTCATGGATGAGAGGATATTTTGCGGTTTGGGATTGGTTTTAAGAATATTGTTCAGTTCATTAGAAACGCGATTGACAATAAGCGCAGCAGCAATACCATGGCCTGTGACATCAACCATGTTCAAATGGACGTGATCGCGGCTTCCATTGTAAATGCTGCAAAAATCTCCGCCAATGCCGAGTGTGGGATGATACTGAATCGCGACGGCAATGTTTTCGTTTTCAAAATTTTTTGGAACCAGACTGGCTTGAACTTTTTCTGCAAGTTTCAAATCCCGTTCGATCATTTTTTTATACAATTCAAGACGTTGCTGCTGTTCCTGCAGGCGGAGCTGCAGCTCTCTCTGTTCGATCGCTTTACGAACATGCATCAGCAGCATATCCCGAGTGACCGGTTTGGGCAAATAGTCAAACGCCCCCTGTTGTATTGATTTCACAGCGGTGGGTATGCTGCCATAACCAGTCATAATGACAACCTGAGTGTTCGGGTTTCTTTCCTTCGCAGCGCGAAGCACATCCAATCCGCCTATTTTATACATTTGTAGATCGCTTAAAATAAGCTCATAATCATTTTTTGCGATAGAGTCGATTGCCTCTTCACCGGACGAGACTTCATCAACAACATATCCTTCTCGTTTTAAAACTTCCCGATAATATTTGCGGTTAAAAAAATCATCATCAGCGACAAGAATTTTGGCAGATGTTGTTGGCGAGGATTCCCTGTCTGACTCATGCATGTTCTTTCACCCTTAATCCCAGCAGTGTAATGTCATCAGCCTGTGGTACGCCTTTGGAAAAATTAAACAGCTCTTTCACGAGACTATTGGCAAAATCTTCTACTGATGCTTTTTTCGTCACAAAGTTGGTGATGAGTTTTTCAAGGCGTTCCTCTTCAAACATCTCCCCAGCGATATCTTTCGCCTCGGTCACACCGTCTGTGAAAGTCATAATAAAATCACCCGGCACAAGTGTGACGTAACCCATCTCATAGATCATGTTTGGCAGCATACCAAGGAGAAGACCGCCTTTTTCCAATAGCTCAAAAGAACCATCACCATGATACAAATACGGGGGATTGTGACCGGCATTGACATAGGTGAATCGGCCGGTTTTCAAGTCATATTCTGCATAAAAAAAGGTGATAAATTTATCAGCGTTGGTATTTTCATATATGAGATTATTCAGTCGACCAATCAAGCTATGGATATCTATATTCGAATCAATGAGAGTATGCAGGCCGGCGTGCAAATTGGACATGAGCAAAGAAGCTCCGACACCCTTGCCAGAAACATCGCCAATGGCCAGAGCGATTCTCTGACCATCCAGTTCAATACAATCAAAAAAATCACCACCCACTTGTCGCGAGGGAATATTCAATCCATAAATCTCGAGGGAATCATATTGCGGAAAGCGGCTGGGTAAAAGTCGTTTTTGAATATCGCGAGCGATAGCGATCTCTTCTTCAAGTCTTTGTTTTTCGAGCGTCTCTTCAAACAGGCGCGCGTTCTCGATTGAAATCATCACTCGATTGCCAAGGGTTGATAGAAACTCCAGATCATCATCGCTGTAAGGGGAGGATGACATTTTGGGTCCGAGCAACAAAATTCCCTTTGTCTCTTCCTGAATACCCATCGGTAAAACCGCCTGAAAGCCCGCCTTGTACAGAATATGGACGTGCTTGTCGGAATTATCGCGCGAGATGTGAAAAGGTGTGCGATGTTTACTCAAGTAGTCGAGCATGTCCGGCTCGATCAACGTCTGAAAAAGCGGCGAACTATCATTGACACCCCGATTGGCAGCAAGAGTGAGTTTATCTCCTCTTTCCAAAAACAGCAGCAGTTTATTCACTGCCATTTCGCCCATGATCGTGAAAAGAAAAATATTGTAAATTTTCCCCAGGTCAAGCGTGGAATTGAGTTCTTTGCCAATTTCAAACAGGGTTTTGAGCTCCTGCACCTTCTTGTCGAGTTGTCGGTTTACTGTTTCAAGCCTGGTGAACATGAGAGCGTTCTCGATGGAAGTTGCAGCCAGGTTGGAGAGTGAATTCAAAAATTCCAATTCGTTTTTGGAAAATTTCTGGGATGACATTTTTGGGCCAAGGCACAAAAGCCCAACCATTCGATTTGAACTGATGATCGGTACGAGCAGGTTCAAACCTTTCGACAGAAAAAAATCCCGGTTCGGACACTGGTCCGAAAGCATTTCGATGAGCACGGGTTGCACAAAATGCTGTTCAAGATAAATTTTACTGTCTTTCAGATCGCCGGGGATACCCTTCACCACTTTGATGCTATAGCCGCCATTCTCATCTATTGCGAGTGCCATACCACGACTGATGAGCATTCGCCCCATAGGCGTCAATAGACAATTATTTAAAACACGGGAAACATCGAGAGAAGAGTTAAGGATTTGGCTCAACTCAAACAGAGATTTTAATTCAACACTTTTATGATCTAATTTTGCTTCGGCAGGTTTTTGTGCAGGTTCCAAAGTTACTTGTTTTCCTTTTCCGACTCGATAAGTTTCGAATTTTTCTTGTCGATAAAATATTTCACCATTTTGACCTGATTTCTTACACCGGGTTGCATTTGGTAATCAACTTCGTCCATAAGCGTTTTCATCAGGTAAATACCAAGACCACCAACTTTGAGTTGAGCAAGATACTCTTTCATATCCGGCAGCTTGATGGCATCCGGATCAAATCCTCTGCCATGATCTGTCACAACCAAAGTAAATTTGTCATAGTCAATCTGGATAAGTATATCAAGGCTCTCTTTGCCATTTTTTTGCCCAGATGCATATGCATGTTTCATTACATTCGTGCACGCTTCGTCGCAAGCTAATTCTATTTTTCCGACGTCGTCCGATTTGAAACCCACTTTTTCCGCTACCTTGCTGACGAAATCGCGAATCAATTCCAAGTTGTCCGTTTCGCTCGGAATTCGTAATTGATATTCGCATTCAGTAGTTGGCATATCCTCGTACCCTATTTGATTCACACATTGTTGGCTACCTAATCCCGTTCCGACAATCCTCTTTACGAACATTTAATGTTTTAGTTTTTAAATAATTCGATGGCTTTGTTTTCCTCCTCGACAATATCATACAGAGTGGGAAAACCCAAAAGATCAAAAACTCGGAAGATTTTTGGCGACATGCTGCACATTTTTATGTCACCACCATTTTTGCGGATATCCTCGATGAATCCCATAAAAACACCCAGGCCGGCGCTGCTGATATAGTTGAGATCATTAAAATTAACGACTATTTTAAATCGGCCCTCTTGAATCAATTTCTCAATTTCATTTTCGAGTTCAGGTGCTGTGTGGGCATCCAAAAATCCATTCAGATATAAAATCGAATATTCGTTATTGTTGACTCGGCTAATACTGAATGTATCCATATATCCTCCAGATATGATTTTTCTCTTAATTTGTCACTTTTTCACACCGCTTTGACGATGATAAAAGTCAGATCGTCATACGCATTTTGACCATCAAAAAATGTATAGACAGAATGAACGATATGTTTTTTCATGTCGATAGATGCTTTGTTTTTCACAGCAAGCAGGGTCGCTGCCAACCTGTTTTCGCCAAATTCTTCGCCGTTGATATTTCGCGCCTCGGTGAGACCATCGGTATAAAGCAGGAGCGTATCACCGGAACTGAGTTGTATGCTTTGCGGCTGCAATGATTTTTGAAATAAAGGTCCGGCATCCAGACCGATACCCAATCCTTTCGGTTCAAGTCGTTCGCACTCGACTCTAGTCTCGCGAACATAAAGTATCGGACAATGACCAGCGCGACAAAATGCAAATAGCTTGCTCTCTGCGTCGATAATCCCATATATAAGACTAATAAATGTCTTGCGGTCGAAATTCCTGTATAAAATCTCATTTGTTGCCACCAACATTTCCTGTGGTGACAATGCTTCCTTGGCTAATGCTTCCATAATACCCTTTACCTCAGCCGTATAAAAAGCGGCAGAGGGACCCTTGCCAGAGACATCGCCAATGACAATACCAAGTTTGTTGTGGCCGAGTTCGAAAAAATCATAATAGTCACCACCAACCTCATTGGCCGTCACACAAACCGCCTCCAACTCAAATCCCGCAAGTTTGGGCATTTGTTTGGGAAGCAGTTTCATTTGCGCTTCGTGGGCGATCTTTAGCTCTTGTTCCAACCGTTCCTTGACGATGGATTCCTCGACAAGTCGAGCATTTTCAACAGCAATAGTTGCCTGATCACTGAAGGCGCGCAACATTTCTGCATCATCCTGCTCAAAGCCAAATTCATATCTTTTACCCACATAGAGGAAGCCAAGGAGCCGATCAGAGGCGATCATTGGCACTGCAATAAGCGAGCCGATATCTTTTTTCCAGGTTTGGATATCTTTTACCAAATCGTTTTTATTAACCTGGTTACAGATCATGGTCTCTTTTGTACGTTTGAGCCAGTCGATGAGTCGTTCTGCTGTTGTTGCACTCCAGCCTTTTCGTTCAAATTCCATAAGATGCTTGGAAGAGATCAAAGACAGCGAGCCGTTGCCGGCGCCATACAGTTCCAGCCAGGCGTACTCGGCACCGGTCACTTCGGATGCCAATTTAACAATCGTACGCACAAGTTTGGTCCAGTCAAATTCAGAGCTCAACGAGCGACTAAGATCATGCAGTGATTGAATCTGTTGCATTTTGCGGTCATACAGTTGAGCCGTGGGCAGATGAGCCAAGAGCGCCAAAAATGAAAAGCCCAGGTAAAGGGTGAGAAAGAGCATCCCCATCTCAATAAATTGCTCCAACAACGGGCTAAACGACTCCATGGGAGTAATCTTGCGAAAATTAATGACAAACAGGACCTGAATCGGAAGCAGAATCAGCCCACCCCAAAAACAACCCAATTTTTGTTTCTTATTGAGATAATTAATCCAACCAACACGAAAAGAATTCAACGTGGCCAAATTGATGAGTACAAAAAGTACAGCATAAGTAAAATAGCGATAGAGTGCAAAGTCATGCAGAATGGAATCTCGATAATAGTTTGATTGCGGCAAACTGATGAGGGAATAGAACAGCAAAAAGACCATAAATAGTGTGAAAATAGCTGCAGTTGATTTTTTCCTTTTGATATAGATGAGATTTCGCAATGTGCCGAGCGCAATCAGCATAAAAACAAGAGCAAAAAAAGCCCAGGAGATAACAAAGATATGATCACTCAGGTTGGCTCTGAAAAAGGCTTGATCGAAAAACTGGCTTTGCAGTGACTCGAGACGATCTCCGGATAAAAAAAGTATGCTGCTGGTTATCAGTACAAGAAAAAAAAGATGCCGAAGACCGCGAAGAACATTTCGATCTGACGCCCATTTTTGCTTATAAATCAGAGGCAAAGAAAGAATGAGTGCAATAATAAGGAAACCATCTCGAATGTAAAGAGAGACCAGTGAATCATCACCGGGAGAGACTCCCAAATACTGGATGGACGCTCCAACAAAAAATGCCAGTGGAAGCAAAAGTGATAATTGGCTGAGGTATTTCATCCAACCTTCCGTTGCAGGATTACATAACCTTTAAGCTGATCTTGTACCCAAAAAATGAAATCATTTGTAGGCGGATACGCACCGTTCAGGTTCAAGTTTCGCGTCCAAAATAATTAACCATGCGATTTAAAGCAAGGACAATATAATGATATGTCATCATATTTACGAAACGATCTGCCTAGTCATGCATTTTTTCCCCAAAAACCTGTGCTGAAAAGATTTTAATACTGGTCTCTTCATCCTGCCACGCATTCAACGGCAACCCGGCTTTTCGACACGTCTGCTCAAGGAATGCTTCACGATCCCAATTATATTCCAGGGCGACTTGTGGCAGCAGTAATCCGGAATAAGCTCCCCGTGAAATATAGAGACCATGGATGCCAATTTCGATTTCCTGAATATCCCTGATGTCGCGCAATGGTGAAAGAACTGAAATTTCGATATCGACAAAAGGTAATTCCTCCTGATCAACGGGAACAAAACGGGGGTCGCGCATCGCGGCTGCAACCGCCATTTCTTTGACAGTTTCAACCAGTGGCTTGTAAGCGAATACATAGCCTATACACCCTCGCAACACTCCGTCATTGTGCAGCGTAACAAATGCGCCGAGTTTCTCGAAAAGGCGAGATGAATCAACATGGATGGTATCAGATGTCGTGTCATCATAAGCTTGTTCAATCGCAGTTCGCGCCACTGCGAGCAACGTTTTTTGCTCATCAGGGGACAGAGGAGAACCGACCGATTCGTCTGACATTTCGCACTCCATACTTTAATGAGACAAAACGCTTTCATCAAAAACCTGCGTTCGATAGACCCAAAAATCGGCTCCGTCTTTCCAGGCATTCGCCGGAAGACCTGCTTTCAGGCAGAGACTTGCCATCTCTTCATCAACAGTGGTCCATCCCGCTTCGATTGGTACCTCCGGCAAATAGGTAGCAGCATGCTGGCCTTTGCACAGAATAATGCCGTGTATGCCCATTTCAAATTCATCTAATGATGCAATTTTATAGACATTCGTCAAATAAACCGAGACTTTAATTTTGATCTGATCGAATTCATATGCTTGCAATGGCGGGAATCGCGGATCATTAAAAGCCGCAGCCACTGCCATTTGTGGCACCAGCTGATAAAGCGGTACATTGGATTCATGGTGACCGATGCAACCGCGGAGACGACCCTGTTCCGTGAGCGTAACAAAAACGCCTCTTTTTTCCAATTGCATCTCACTACTCGGCTCGAACTCGGGAACAGTCTTGAACTTGAGATAGTGGTCGATGGATTTTCGTGCCATTTTTATTAAATCGACTTGATCTTTTTTGTCGAGGGGCTGGTATTCGATTTTCGAGGATTGTTCTTTCGTCGAGTTGGTGCGATAAAAAGCTACAGCGCCGTAGCCGACAACATAACCACCTTTTTGTCCTACAACATCGTTCGAATTGGTCTGCTGCAAAAGTTTGGCCGCATTTGCGCCGTGTTTTTGCGCGGCGAGCTCGACAATCACGACCGGCAAACCGCCACAGGCCTGAAGGGTCTCAGACTCCAGCCCCTGATAAAACGCTTGTGGCTGAAAATCCTCCATTGCTTCCAGCGTTTGACGACTTGATCGTTTACAGTCATCATAAGATTCGCCATGGTATAAATCTGTGCTGGCGATAAACAATGTTCTTTTATTCTGCGTCACTTTGGCCAATGCTGCGCTGATCTCTTTACATCCCGGCCAATCAATGTATCCAATGACCAGCGGCATAATTTTAACGTTCGGGAAAAGCAGTTGTATGAAGGGCAACTGGACTTCGAGAGCGTGCTCGGCGCGGTGGCCATAATTTGAAAAATGCACGTGTTTACATGTTGCCACGAGCTCCTCAGCCAGAGGTCGGTCAATATGCAAAAGCCCCAGCGGCGTTTCATAGGCTGATCCAGGATAGATCGTCGCCCCTTTGAATGGATCGCGATGACTGGGCGCCAAAATGACGACGAGGTCATAATCCTCACCAACGACCTGCTTGTAAGCGCTGGCAGCAATACTGGCCGAATATTCATAGCCTGCATGTGGCGCCACCAAACCGATAATATCGCCTTCAATCGAAACATTTGCGGCAGCCTGCAGCTTTTTTTCAAGCGTATTTGTCAGTTGAACGGGATCATCCGGATAAAATTGTCCAGCGACAACCGGCTTGCGAATGTCGTCATGTGCCCATATATCAGCAAAGATTGGGCATATGACAAAAAATATCAGCACAATGTGTCGTTTACATGGCAGGAGGTGCTGAAAATTGTGTGTTAAAACTGTGTAAATTGCTTTCATTCTCCTCACTCCGAATTCATGACCAGACGCCGGCGATCTTTGTACCGCAAGCCGCGCATGCGCCTTCTTTTATAGAACGGTCTACCACTGAAAAGCCAATCCGCCGAATCACAATCTCACCACAATTCGGGCAATAGGTATTTTCACCTGGATCGCCCGGCACATTTCCTGTATAAACATAATTCAGACCACGCTCCCTGGCGATCTCACGCGCCATGGTGAGCGTTTTTATGGGAGTTGATGGCAAATTTTTGAGTCGGTATTGCGGATGAAAGCGCGAAAAATGTAATGGCGTGTCCGGACCCAACTCGTTCAAAATCCAGGTACACAAATCTTTGAGCTCCCCGGGATCATCATTTTGTCCAGGAATGACGAGGTAAACAATCTCTGTCCACATGTTCTCTTTTCGCAGCAAAACAAGCGTATCGAGCACAGGGCGTAATTCACCGGCGACCAGTTCTTTATAAAATCGCTCTGTATATGCTTTCAGATCAATTTTGACGCCGCTCAACACCGCACATAAATCGTGCATAGGTTGAGGATTAATATAGCCGTTGGAAATCATCACACTGCGGACATTTAATTCGTTGCCCTGCAGTGCCGAGTCGTACATATATTCCGTAAAAATCACCGGCTCCGAATAGGTGTAGGCAATGGAGGCACATCCACGCTCCTCAGCGATGCGAGCCACATCATAGGGCGAGAGGTCGAACGACTTGACTTGCTCGGGTGTTGCCTGGGAGATCTCCCAGTTTTGACAAAATTTGCACATGACATTGCAGCCGACCGTCGCCAGGGAAAAAGCCGTTGTCCCCGGCAGAAAATGGAAAAGAGGCTTTTTTTCTATTGGGTCGATGTGCGCCGTGCAGGGTTTGCCATAGACGAGCGTGTAATATGTGCCGCCAATATTTTCCCGAACACCACAATAACCGCGTTCCAGATCATCAATCAGACACTCGCGCGGACAAAGTTTGCACTGGATTTTACGATTCGCCAATTTTTCATAATATCGTGCTTCAACCAGACTTTTCGTATCGGTCTGCGCGGATGCCACATGTGACAGACAAAGTGCTGCGCACCCCCCCACTTTTGCACAAGCTAAAAATTCTCTTCGACTCCATTTATTCATACTCTTACCACCTCGATGTGCTTCCGATCATTGGTGCCCAGGCGATGAGTGGCATCAGCAGCCGTAGCAATATAGGATGGCTTGCGCCCGGCTTTTTCCAGAGATGGGAGTCCATTCTCCGCTCTTTTTTGCTCAATGATATCCCAGGCGATTTGATCCATGGCGACCATATCGGTGGCCACCAAAAGACTATTCATTGGCCACGACCAGTTCGGCATAAACGGTGGGCCACCCTCATACTGGGCGGTCAGGGCGTCGCAAATTGTCAACCGGTATTTTTGCCGGATCGGCGGCAACATGTTGACATCGGCGACAAACGGATCGCCGATGTTCATGTGGTATTTGTTTGGATTGTTGATGACCCCGAAAAAATTTTTCATGGCACAGCTGATCCCGACAATGCCGTGATCTTTTAAAATAGGCAGATTGATGACAGCTGAACAATAGCGCGATACAACGTTGGAAATCTGGCTGCCAGCAGCACCAAATTCAAATACCTGCTCTGAAAAGCCGGCGGCGTCGTTACCAATACACTGGATTTTTCCCCGCTGCGTTGATATCTCATATCCGGCATGCATTAAATCCCGATTTCGTCTGTCAAAGATTATAATATTTTGTTCTTTGACACCGGCGAGCAATAAACGCTCAATCACCGCCTGAACCACAACGGGACGTGTCGATAAATTAACTCCGGCAAGACAATTTACTTTCAGGCCAACAATATCAGAGGATGAAAATAGATGGCTCCAGACTTTTTCTGCCGATGTCTGGAACAGCTCGGCTATAGCCTTATCCAAAAGTTGTGAAATTTTCGCTTGTGAGAAGGTGTGATCGGTATGTCGGACATCGTTGCTGTGAGCGATGACAACGCGGGAGGTTGGTGCACCCGAAAAAAAATTCGTTTCCGCAATCCTTTCGCGTCCATATAGCGGGGAAGGCTTGAGGCCCACTGCTGTAACTCCACCCATCGCTATTGAAGTTTTGATAAATCGTCTGCGTCGCATTATTGTCTCTTATTTTATATACACAAATCCTCCTCAAATGAAAAGGAGTGTATACTATAAGATAGAGAATGTATTATCGAATGTCAACGCAGAAAACGCTCAACTATCTTTTTAAATCCTCCTTTGGAAAAGTCATCGCTCGAGTATTCAGCATTCGGATCAGTATCCAACAGCCCGTAATGCTCCCCTCTGCCATTGCCGCCATTCTTTGATGGCTCTTTTGCCTGGACATACATGATTCTATTATCGATGGCAATGGCGATCTGGTTGGCTAAAATTTCGAGTGTATGGACGGTTTCCGGCGTCGGAAATCGGGTATCTTGCGGATCATCAGCCATAAAAAAGCCGATTATTTTTTCATCCCGTCCGCGTATCGGCACAAGTAGCAAAGCGTATGTCGGCCACCCTTCTTCCAGGTTCAAACTTGTTTCGGCACCATAATAAATTTGTTTAAAATGTTCCAAAACAAATTCCTCACGACTAATGAGGTAAGATTGTCCAACCTGGTACTCTTCTCGTAAAAGATTGCTGAAATCATGAATATCAAAAGTCAGTTCGAGGAGTTGCGTTTGTTTTATTTTATCATCGCATGCGACAGCTTTGGTTTCAAGCATTTGTGTTTTTTTGCTGATCAGGACGAGCGTGACCAGATTAAAATCCATGCTGTATTTTGCTGACCATACCATCTCGTTGAGCAGCTCGGTCAAACTGAGATGTAATTTAAAAATGTTGCTATTCGACAAAATCTGTTTTAAGCGTCTGTTTTTTTTATCCAACAGACTGAAACGGTAATAATTTTCAATAGCCATGCTGACCAGTCGCGACACCAGCTCAAGATTATGAAAAGTAGAACGAGATGGAATTGTACCATCTTGCGGTTCATCGAGCGAGATATATCCATACGGTCGCCCGTTCGAATCCTTGAGATTGAGTAGCACGAGGTCTCTCTTATGCCATTCGTTCAAGGGACGTCGACGCTGTGTGCGGCGTTCCGGAACACCAGGATTATCTTCAGTTGTGAGCTCGCGTTGGTCCTGATTATAGTAAATAACTTTGATGCGGTATCGGTCTTCAAAAATCCGGTCAATGACCTCTGAGGGGACTTCCAAAGTTCTTCTCTCGATCGAGCGTCCCTCATTTTCAGAGTAGCCCACCATAGCTTGTTTGACGAATACATTACGACGATGGTCCAATAGCGCAAGTGTGGAGCGCTTGAATTTAAAGGCCTGACACGTCACCTCGATTATTCGACGTAAAAATATATTTAATGGCTCAGAATATCCCAGATGCACAAGATTGGCAAATTCAGCGACGAGTTTACTTTGATCAATTTGATAACTTTGACCCTTTCGTATTGACGGAGAAACCGGTTTTACCGTGACTTGAAAACCGAGGAGCTCTCTTTGGCTCGATTCGTCGCGCAATACTCTGACATATAAAAGGCAAGGATGCCGTTCTCCATACTTGTCCAGGATGTGCGCTTCGATGGTATGACTTGTTTGATTCATGGAAACGTCAAAGAGCTTGCGCATATAATTTTCATCAGACTGGGCATCTGCAATGATGTCCAAAATGGAGAGCTGGAGCAATTCTTGCTGGGTGTAACGAGAGATAGACTCAAAAGCGGAATTAACAGAGAGATACCGCCCACGCCGGTCACATACGAAAAAACCATCTTCTTGTGTTGCCATCACTTTGTCATTCGACGTTATTGACGATCCTGTGTGCGATGCCACTACTCCAACTGAAGCTGCTTTCCCTGCAGCAGCGGCTTTTGTTGCTTTCGTGCGGGGCGATCCTGCTTCGAATGCTCGTTGAACTGCATTGGTGATTGAAACCAGGTATCCGCTGGATTTGAAAATTTTTTCCTGTATGCCGAGATTTATGACCTGTTGAAGGATTTCATCCCCTTCTCTGAGAAGAACAATGACAAAAGATTCATCTTTGAGGGCTTCGAGAATTCGGAGGAGAGCTGTACTGTTATTTTTTCCCAGCTCACTATCAATCATATAAACATGAAAAAAATCGAGCGACATCTTTTCAACCAAATCGCTCAAGGATTGGGCACCAACGATTTTGTAATTGGCATTCTGCGCAAGTAACATTTGCGTTGTTGCTTCGATAAAGGATAATTTGGGATGAGCGATCAAGATGTTCATGCCTGGTCGTGTTCCTTTTTTCCGTGCCTGTCGTTTCTCTTTGATTATTCTTGAATTAGCATTAATCATAAAAATAAATTGAGGGAGGAAACGGACGAGCCAAAAAATATCACGCCAATTTGCTAAGAAAGTTATGATACAAAAATTATTCCAACAAAATTTTGAAAAGCACAATATAACTTTGTTTGCAAAAAATTTGCTTTTTATATGTTATATTTGTAAGCTATCAATTGTTCCATAGATACAGGTTCAATAAAAAACAGGAGGTCTTTATTGTTCGATAAAAAATACATTAACAGATTATTTTCGATCATTCCTACGCTCAAAAGTCTTTTGTTAGAGGCGCCGACACCGCGGGTCGCCAGAGAATATATTCGCACGTATCTTCAGGAATATCATCTAAACCTGCAGCGCAACAACGCACGGATCCAGCCTCTGGCGTGGAACCTGCAAATCACCTGTCTGGAAACTTTTCGAAAAATGATTTCAGCGCGGAGTGAACGGCTGGCGAAGTTTAGCTTGACAAGCGTGCTCTGGAAACTGGCGCACGGATTGATTGACGAGTTGCCGGAAAGCTTGAACAACGGTTTCTTTGAAGAAATGATCCACCTCTTCCGAGGTATCCAGGGAAAAAGCGATATTTATATAGATGAAAAAGCCGCCGAGTTCATCAAGCTGTCCGGTCGCGAAGCAGCTATCGTCCGCTCCGATCAGTTGGACAATCTCGCGTTGATGGGCAATCGTTACCTCGGTCGTTATCACTCGGGACTTGAAGAGAAGGTGATTGAGCGTCGTAAAAAAAATAAAAAGCGCATCTTAAAAGCCCTCAATGCAACCGAGGATGACTGGAATAATTATTTATGGCAAATCAGAAATGTAGTCAGGACGTCCGAAGTGCTGGAGCGACTTATCGACTTGTCTTCTGAAGAAAAGACTGCCATCAACAAAGCGCGTGCCGGCAAAATCCCGTTTGGCATTACACCCTATTATGTTTCACTCATGGATAAAAAAGCATCGCGAAAAGTCGATCATGCTGTTCGCGCCCAGGTTATCCCGCCCCTCAATTATGTCGATGCCATGTTAGCCAATCGGGCTGATCGATCTGGTCAGTTTGATTTTATGTTGGAACACGACACCTCACCCATTGATCTCATCACTCGTCGCTATCCACGAATTGTTATTTTAAAACCCTACAATACGTGCAGCCAGATTTGTGTCTATTGCCAGCGCAATTGGGAAATTGAAGATGTATTGGATGAAAAAGCCTTTGCCTCAAGAAAAAACATCTTGCGAGCCATAGAATGGATTGCGGATCATCCGGCCATTGAGGAGGTGCTCATCACCGGCGGTGATCCCCTGGTGATGAATGATGATCGCGTCGAATTTGTTTTGTCCAACGTGGCTCAAATTGATCATGTCGAACGAATACGCATCGGCTCGCGTACTCCCGTGGTATTGCCGCAGCGAATCACAAACACCCTCATGACTATCATTTCGAAATACCATGTGCCGGGCAAACGCGAAGTTGTACTCGTCACCCATTTCGAGCATCCCTATGAAATCACTCCCGAGGCCATGCAGGCTATACAAAATTTCAAACGCCATGGCATGTCCGCTTACAACCAGGCGGTGTTCACCGTCGAAAATAGTCGCCGCTATGAACTGGTCGCGTTGAGAAAATATTTGCGAATCATCGGCGTCGATCCCTATTATACCTTTAATACAAAAGGTAAAACAGAAACCAAAAATTATCGCGTGCCCCTGGCGCGATTGATGCAGGAAATTAAGGAAGAAGCGCGACTCACCCCTGGAACCGTTCGAACCGACGAACCTGTTTATAATGTTCCTCGCCTGGGCAAAAATTATCTTCGCGCACAACAGCACCATACTCTCATCATGATTCTGCCCGATGGCCGACGGGTATACGAATTTCACCCGTGGGAGAAAAAGCTGGCACTTGCCGACACCTATGTCGATACAGATGTGCCGATTTGGGATTATCTGCAGGAATTAAAGCGACGCGGAGAGGATATTGACGATTACAACTCAATATGGTATTATTATTAAACAAACCGTTCCTATTTTGCATGAATCCAATTCTCTCCCGGAGATAGTGTGACAGTATCACCTCGCCACTTGAATGAGCCCGATAGATGAGCCGGCAAACTGATTTTTCCGGTGATACCGTTCTCTCCAGCTCGTTGCACAAAAATATCAATTTGTCCCCGCGGATGCGGCATTTTTGCTTTTATCCATTTCAATGAGCCCAAATGTGGTACAATAGAAACTGACTGAAACCCCGGTTCTGCCGGCTGGATGCCGCAGACCGTCGTCAAGAAATCATAATTGGGACTGGCGCTCCAGGCGTGGCAATCGGATCGAGTGCCAACGACCGACGTGTTGCCAATTGGATTTTCCGGAAAAGTGGTGAGACCATAATCCAATGCTTCTTTCCACGGACCGAGCTGTTCAAGATAGAGATCACCCAGACCGGCTTTTTGCAGGGCGCGGAACAGGTAAAATCG
The DNA here is from genome assembly GCA_016928775.1 of Candidatus Zhuqueibacterota bacterium. GTDB lineage: Bacteria > Zhuqueibacterota > Zhuqueibacteria > Residuimicrobiales > Krinioviventaceae > Kriniovivens. The sequence goes on from JAFGKD010000069.1 coordinate 54,044, forward strand.
AAAATAGAGGGTGCACTGCGTGAGCCCGACATCCGAGAGCAGACGCAGCATCACATCCCGCTGGTCTTTTTGCGGAATCGTATTGGTCAATACCGCCAGGATATTGGCGTGCTGAGAAAAATCACGCAGATCCGGTGTATCGGCGATCAATTGACGGCCTGGACTATAGCACAATTGAAAGACAGCATCCTGGATATTTTGTGACATCTTTATTGCCTTTTCCGCGTAACACGTTTCGCCCCAATACTTAAAAAGCTCGGCTGCCCGTTGCAAGGCATAAACATACTGCAACGAAGCAATGGATGAGTATCCGAGATCAATCCCGGGCGGCACGCCCCAATGCCATCCATCCGCCCAATCAACGAATGGCAGCCACTCGATGCCGGCAATAAGTGAGTTATCATCGAGGCGGCGTTCAAAATAGTCCAGGACTGATTTTATTCCTGGTAGAAACTGGCGGGTAAATCCCTGATCGTCACGATACATATAAAAATCATGCACCATACTCACCCACCAGAGCGAAAACTTTGGAATGAACTGATAGATATAACTCGGATAGCGACTCTGGGTGATGCCCTCCGAAACGCGTGAGTGATCAAACAACTCGAGGGCTTTGCGCATGAGCCGGTCATCGCCCGAATTTGTGAGGGAAATGAGCGCCTGGATACGTGTATCGCCAATATACTGGAGCTGTTCGTAATAGGGACAATCGTAATAGGTTTCCTGGGCACAGAGTCGCGCCGTTCGCCAACCAACCTGCCAGATTTTTATCAGTTCAGGATCATCGCAGTCAAATGAGGCGTTGTGTTGAAATGGGTAAGCGGTAAATAGATTGACAAAGCGGGCGATTTTGAGCGGTTCATCCGCTGTGGTGATGTCAAGCTGGATGTAGCGAAAAGTTCGAAGCCACAGGGGCTCGAACATCCGATTGTCGCCACCGTCTGGAAAAAAGACATCATACAAGCCGTCGACCGTTTTCCCGTCGATGTCATCGCGGTGCCCTTTTTGACCATCTTGATCATACATCGCTTCGCCGTAGGTCAGCTTCACAATACTGCCCTTGCCGCCTGACACGGTCAATTGGGGATAGCCCATGGTTAAAAAACTCTGATCCAGGAGCAGGCTCACTTTTTTCCCGGGAGGTATATCCAGCGATCCGCTTTCCTGCAAAAAAGAGTCATCCGCTGCGATATTTTCAGCACGAACAACTTTATGAATACGGCTAACTTTTTCCTCTAATAGCGGGATGCTGCGCGGTGTAAGATACCACGCCTCGCCATGCATGTATCCCCGGCCAACGCCACGCCCAATATCCCTGGCTGTTGTCCACAACGAATCATCAAAAAAAATATCCTGCCACCCCCAGGGATACTTTTCGCCATCTACCGAATCACCCGGGCAAACCGCGTAAAAGCCGTGCGCTTGTTGCGAGCTGATGGGTATCGGCTGATAGGCATGGTTCTCAACAATTCGCCAGGAATCATTTGTATTGATATAATAGTGGGTCGCGGCATCGGCTTGCAGAATGAACGCAGTCCGACAGGAATGCTGTGAAACCGGGCGCCAGGCGCCGTAATTGAACACCAACGCCGCAAGTACATTGATCCCCTCCTGAAGATAGGGGGCGATATCGATCGTTTCATAAGACCAGTGCAATAGATCATCCCGCGCCGGGCCGTTGCAGACGTATTGTCCATTCACATAGAGCCGATAGCGATTATCAGCCGAGACATGTACCCGAAATGGCGATGGAACAACCGTAAGCTCAAATGTTTTGCGCAGATGAAACACGCCGTAATCCAGTTGACTGGCTGTCGGATGGGTGATCCACGATGCACGCCACGCATGCTTGAGCGTATCCCACTCTCTGTTGACAAGAGAAGGTACCTCTTGCGCAAAAAGTCTTGCATAAAAAATTAAAAAAAGGATGAGAACAAATAGCTGTTTTTTCATATCAAGAAGGGAGAACAGGTTATTTAACGTAGCAAACCTTAAAGTGCCGGCTCTCCCACCCTGCCAACATCCGGATGATATACACGCCAGTGGACAAATTGTGCTCCGAAAAGTCAATACGCTGTTGGTGCTGACCCGGCTGCCGGCGTCCAGTGTGGATGCAATCGATCAATCTGCCACTCATATTGTAAATCTCAAATTGGGTATCTGCTGCCGTTTTCAGTTCATAATCAATTCTAATTTCTGCATTAAATGGATTCGGGAAGAGATTCATCTGAAAATCGTTGATAATAATTCTATTATAATCGATGGACAGCGGCTGGTCAAATTCGACAAAGAGGAAAACCGGTTTTTCTGAAAGCGCGGGAATAAAAACGACTGAACTTTCCGTACCGGCATTTTCCAGGACAACATCAATCCCCTGGCCGTATTCCTGCTGATTGATCGGCTCGATCAGCATAGCGTTTTGTATAGACGGCCTGGCGTGCTGATAATTTATGATGGTCGTACCATCATCGTATTTTGCCCCCGGATTTCGACACCAGAGTACGTAGCAATATTGTGTCGTCTTATTCGGCGACTGTAGCAGGTAGGCATAAACCTCCGGATCGCCTTCGCCATATTTGTCCACCGAGACAAATGAATACTCGCCGAGCAGATTCTGCAATGTCGCCAAATAATAATACGCTGGTTTGGCCTGCAATCCATGCTTTTTGTCGGTCAGCACGCCGCAAGAGGCGTACTGGGTGGTGCTTTCACTGTCCGGATCTTTATCGAAAAAAATAAAGCCTTTATCAATGCCATAGCCCATCAGCAAAAACAGCGAGCGTAGCAGATAGTTTGCCTGCGATTCTTCGCCGGCGTACACGTAGGAAGAGGCATTGCTCGAACTTTTGTAGGTATCCCAGCCAAATTCGGTCAGCCATAGAGCTTTGCCCGACGCATGTTTATCGCGCCAGGTTTGCCATTTATCGACCGCGGGCTTGAGACCATAGGTTTTATGCTCCGGACAAATGCCCCGCTGCGTTCCCCAGCCTTGGGTGCAGTAATGATGGAAATTGATGATGTCAAATGGCAATCGATCATCCGCCGCTTGCAGAATACCATTGAGATAGTTTTCATCATAGTTAGCCAGACCGCCCAAAACATGTATGGCATTGGGATCAGCGTTTTTAATGCCGAGTAGCGGATAGCTGTCGCTTGTCGTCAGGTTGCGCCCGTCATGGATTGCATTCAAGTGTATGCCATACAGATCGCCGGGCCAAAGAGGTGTATGCCACCAGTAATCCGGTTCGTTGCTATCCTCATAATACTTTACATAGCCGAGACCCGTCTGTTTATCCGTTGTTTCGAGCAGGCCGGCATCAACCTTGTTATCGCCGTAGCGCGCCACTAATTGTGCCAAAAACTCGGCTTTGTCGATATAATGTGCTTCTTTCGTGCCATCGTGTGATCCATATGGCGGGGCGTCGGTCGCACCGGTAGCCGAAGCCCACTCGGTTGATCCCTGGAGACAAATGAGCAGATTGATATCATGCTTGATGCATTCCTGGACAAATTTGGTATGGAACGGCCAGGTACCATAGCCGGACGGTGTTGTATCATCCCAGGCATAAACATTGTCATTTTTTTCAAAATGATTCCAGTTATGATACTCGCGCATCCATTTGGCAATTTTCGCCAGACGGCCAACAATCTGGTCATCGTAAGCGCCGACATTGCTATTTATGCCGACAAAATCAGCCACTGTGCCATGATATGGCTCGGAAGAAACACCCAATGAAATCGCACAAAAAACAAGGAAATAAATAGTAACACCTCGCATAAAATCCTCCCTCAATTTATAATTCAGCATTCAGCATTCAAAATTCATCATTAATTTGCTCATCAAGCATAAATCCCCTCCCCATAATCCTGATAGTAATCAATGTTCTCTTTTGCCACAATATCGATCTGCATATATATTTTTTCGCGAACCGAATCATTGAGGACGACATGCCGATAGAGTGCGTTGATACCCTGATAGCCCTGAATGTCGGGTCGTTGACTAATGAGAAAATCGATAACACCTTCGCGAAGATAGTGAATGTTTTCCTCGATGAGATCGTAACCGACAAGGTGAACTTTGCCTTCCAGTTCCATCTCCTCTATTTGCGCGGCTATCTTGTGGGTATTGGCATTTGTCACAAACACACCCTTTAACGAATCATGTTCTTTCAGCATCCTTTTAAAAAGATTGTAAAAATGTCGTGTATCGCCATTTCCATCCGCTCGATAATTATGAACCTTGATATGATTCAAGTTGCGGAAATAGGAAACAAAACCACGGGAGCGATTCTCGATGTGGTCATCAACCGGCATCATTTCGATCACGGCAACGCTGCTATTTGACGAGACGAGCAAATCCAACAGTCGCCCCGCCAGTACACCACTCTGAAATGCATCCTGGCCAATACAGGAAATGCAGTTCACATCGGTGATGGTAGTGCCAAATATAACAACCGGTACATTGTGAGCCTTGTTCATAAAAAAATGAAAGGCTTTCTCCGGCCCTGGAGTGACGAGTAAACCATCAACATCAGCATCGAGTGCCTTTTGTGCCATTTTTTCAAAGGAACGTTCGGAAAATTTATTAAAGTGGAAATATTTGACCTTGACTCTCTGGCTTTTCAAATCATCTTCAGCCCGTCGAATACCCTGAACTGTCTTTTGCCAGTAACCGCTATCCTGGTTTTCCATGGGCAACAGCACGCCAAAAACAAAGGTTTTGCCGAGCACGAGATTTCGGGCGAACACATTCGGCTTGTAGTTTAGCTCCTGCATGACACGCCGGATACGCTCCGCTACTTCGGGCTTGACCTTGCCGCGATTGTGGATGACGCGATCTACGGTGCCGATTGAGACGTTTGACCGTTTAGCAATTTCTCTAATTGTTGCCATAAAGACAAAAAACTCCACCTGTGCTATCAATCAACTCAATCCAGTACAACTTTTACCTGATGCAGGCCATAATCGTTGAATATCGGTAAAAGATGACTAGGGTGTGGTTTGTCATCCAAAATAACTTTAATATCCCCTTTTTGCAAGCCTTTTGGATTTTCGATTATAATATGGTAGCGAGCGCCGCGGAAAGTGCGCTCCAGCTCGGCGGTCTGCCAAAAATGCGGCAAGCAGGGATCGATGAGCAAACCATCAAATTCCGCGCGCACACCGATGATCCATTCTGTCATCGCGCGATAATACCACCCGGCAGCGCCAGTCATCCACGCCCACAATGATTTGCCGGCGCGGCGATTTTCCGGACCGAGAAACTGATTGGTCAAGACATAAGGTTCACACCCCGAGTGGGTGGACGCATTCCATTCGCTGTCCGGCATGGCTTTTTTAAAAGAAGTGAATGCCTCGTCCCCGCGGCCACCGAGACAATCGGCAATGATTTTAAATCCATTGGCATGGCAATAGGCGGTGCCGTTTTCCCAAATGCCGGGTGTCATGAGTGTGACTCGACCAATTCGTGGATTATAGCGGGTGTACGGCGGATAGAGGGTTCTACTCCCGGTTATTGTATCGAGATAACCATCCACAGCTCGGTAGAGCGCTTGCCGGCGCTTTTCGTCAACCATATCCGCCACTATCGCCCAAACCTGCGGCAACAGGTAAATGAATCCCTCCGCTTCGGAGCGTGAACCCACTTTCTCGTTATAGTCATTGATGGCACGTAGATACCACTCGCCATCCCAGGCGAACTCATCGACGGCCTGCTGCAAACATTCAGCGCGATGTGTCAGGTCGTCGGCAAGCGCCATATCGTTCTTGACGACTCGTGCAATGCGGGAGGCCAGTTTGAGTCCATAGATGATGCCCATGGTTGTCCAGACCGATTCACCGCGCCCCTTTATGCCCACACCTGTCAGGGAATCATTCCAGTCGCCGAAATGGCATTTGGTCAAACCGTGTTGACCGACATCATCCGAACCATGCCGCAAACCGCGCAGCACATGCTCCCAAATTGTTCCTTCTCCCGCATCATAAAATGGCACAATCTCATCGAGCAGATCGACCTCACCGGTTTCCTTGAGGTAGGCATCCACGACCGGAGTGATCCAAACGGGGCCGTCGGAATAGTGATGATCGTCGATCGGCAGCCAGCCGCGCAAAGTGTGGCCATCGGCAAACTGATGACTCAGACACTCTTTTAGCATTCGTCGGGTATAGTCGCGGTCATAAGAAGCGGTCGCCCACAAAAGCTGCATCGCATCGCGAAATCCGCGGCCATTATCGGAGCCCACATCAGCGTACACCTGGATTTGTTGCTTGATCCAGCCATTTATGAGAAAATTAACGCGCGCATCGGGCGTCCGGATGCGCACCTGTTTGATCATATCCTGTTTTTTGGTCCAGAGCCGGACAAATTCGCACTCAATTTCGCCGGAACGGGATAAGCGTGTCACAAGCTCCTTTGTCATCTCGTAGCCGTTTGACGCGCCAATAAATATATTGAATGTTATTGATTGCCCAGGTGCCAATTCGATTGTATGCTCTAGCGTGCTGGCCAAATTTTCACACGAGGCGAGCGTGCCTTTGAGTTTTCCATTCACCACAGCTTCCGGGCGGTTGACAAATCCATAAGGACCGAGGAATTCTCGTTGACTGGTCTCGAAACCCGATGGAAGAAGGTCACTGGCGACAAAGCCATCAAAGATGTCATGGGTGCGTTCAGCAGCGCGATTGCAGCCTTGCGCAGCGTAGATATCTGCAAAATATTCTCCGGTCAGCATGCCAAAATAATCACAATATCGCGGATAGCCCAGTAGTAACCAATCGGCAAAAGAGTACATTTTGATTGTCGCCGGGGCCGGCCGCTTGTTTGATATCGTGATTGTCCAAATTTCACACGGATCATTTTCCGGGACAAAGACTCGGAATTTTGTCTCGATGTTATTCTTTGATGATTGCAAAATCGAATAGCCAAGACCGTGGGTGCAAGTGTAGCGATCAACTGGTTCATGCACGGGATGCCATCCTGGCGACCATATGAGACCGTTTTTTTCATCGCGCAGGTAAAAATAGCGATGCATGTCCCGGATCATCTCGTTGCGTCCGCGCGGATCGATGTATTGCATCGTTCGCTCTTTGTAGCACCCCTCGCCGCCGCCGTGATGGCTTATTCCGGAAATAAATTGAAAATTCCAAAAATAGTTGACGAGCGCGCGCGGCGTATTGAGTTCGGTGACGACAAATTCTGCCCCATTTTTTTGAAAATAGCCAAAGCTTGTGTCGTAACGATCTTGCCTCACGTCAAGAAACCTGTTATTATTTTGGCAGAGCGATTTGATCTCAAAGTCAGGCGGCAACGAAGGTCGCCACCTGACGATTGAGAAGCGCAACAAGGATTATTTGCTCAAAGCCATTTTGCGGATCTGTACATTTTTGCCGCTTACCAGCTGATAGAGATATATAGCACTCGGCAGATCCGCTCCATCAAAGTCAACGGAGTACTCACCCGCTTGTTGCCCAGCATCAACAAGCGTCTTGATGCGAGCACCACGAACATCAAATACATCGAGGCGTACGTGAGCGGCGGCGGTCAATTGATAACGGATTGTTGTTTTGGGATTAAAGGGATTTGGGTAATTTGGTGAGAGATAAAATGAACCGAAGCGAGTTGTTTCAGCAGCACCAACCGTGGACACGATCTCGTCACTCAGTTGGGCATTAGCAAAATAGACTGGCTCTGTTTTATCTTCCGTATAGAACCATTTCAGTTTCAAATCACGTCCACCGGTTGAACCGGGCCGCCATGCAAACGGAACGCCATCATCGTCGCCTATATCCACCTCAAAACCAAATATGCTGCCGGCCTGTGCTGGTATCCCGGCATCTTCCAAAGGAATGGCGACTTCAAGTTCCCAACCCTCGATCTCGCTCATCTCACGATAGGCATAAACGATATTTGTTGTATCCATGTGAAAGCGTTCGAGCTGATAAAAATAAATACCATAGCCAAACGGCAGCCACCACAATTGCGCCGCGTCTTTTTCGTCGCTCCACTTGGCTTCTTTGCTGTTATCGCCATCGAGGTAAAGCTCGACGCAATCATCCGCCCATCCCCAGCCGCCATTGGGATTTCTGAGGTCTTCGGAGCTTTCATCGACATTCAAAAAATCATCAACGACTTTGACATAGTAATACAAATAGGTCTCATCCCACAAGACGCAGAAGGTTGGTGAGCAATCAAATTCATCTTGGGGCTCTCCCTCAATGACATTGAATTCGCTATAATGATTGGCACCATTCCAGACATCATCTTTGATAGCGTCAATGCGCGGCGCGGTATCGGTTTTTTGAATGAAAAGATGCACATCCTGTGCAAGCAACGGCGTCAACAAAATCGCCAACGTAAAAAGGAGTAACGTGACTTTCATAGTATGCTCTCCCAAATTTAATGTACCAGATCAATGCGCATTATAAACGCGCCCACATCAAAATTTCTTATGTGTTCGAACACACTTTTATAGCGACTTTTGCAAACAACAAGCCAACACTCGACGATATTATGCTCAAAATATTTGATAAAAAGACATTTTTATGATATAACGCTAAATGTTCAACCAAAGCAGTGTGTACGAACACATTAAAATAGTGTAAATATTTCTGTATGTCAAGCATAATTTTGCAATAAAAGCAAGACCTCATCAGCTACCCATCAATTTTTCATATGTTACCATGCAGAAGGTTGGTACCGAGGTGTGATTTCAGGTGCCAATCCGCGATTGAGGCTTTGCCGATAGGGGTTTTATTTCATTGTGAAAATTGTCACGAATAGCTATATTAGTTCAATTTTTGAAAAACCGGAAAAGGCGCATGAAGTTCACCCACATCCTGATTCTACTGAGCGCGATAGCCCATTCTGCTGAGGCCGCATTTACGATCTCCGGTCGGGTTATCAATGCAACGCATGATAGCAGTGCCGTATCCTCAGCCACCGTACATTTACAGTCCTTGACAACGGCGGATCAAATGCCGTTCGAGGTTGCCGAGACGCAGACAAACCGTGGCGGAGAGTTTTCCTTTCAAATCTCAGAGAGCGATGAAGCAACAACTTTTTTTGCAGCAATCGATTTTCAGGGTGTCCGATATTTTAGTAACGGGATTCAACAGACAGAAAGATCGATCGAAAATCTGTCGCTCGTAGTCTACGACTCGACACACTCGTCCGCGCAGGTAGAAGCGTTTATGCATCATATCATTATCGATGATTTTGGTGAAACAGTTCAACTGCGCGAGACGCGCTTGCTGAACAATCCGGGCACAAAAACCATCACAGAAACGTTCGTTGATGAACATATTGGCCAGGCGCTTTTTAAATTTCATCTTCCCCCCGGCGTCGTCAATTTCCAGCCACTATCCACGCGCAGCAACGGAGAAATCGTGCAGCATGGTCATTATGCGATTGATCGCGGTATTTTATTGCCGGGCACGAAAACGATCAGCTTTGGCTACGAGCTGCCAATACCACAACAGCATCTCGCGCTAACTTTTAACGCGGCGCACAGGACGCGAACATTTGATATATTTAGCAGCAGCGAGAGTATCATCATCGAGTCTCCGCAGCTCACTGACTACGGTCCTATTGACATCCAAGGCAAAACCTTTCATCGCTATGGCCTGCCAAATGTTGCTGCCGGCTCCAGCATCTCTTTAAGCGTGCGACGTGTCAGCAAAGCGGCGCATGAGCAATCATCAACGCTGGCCATTATTCTGACGGCGGCCTTGCTCACTGTGGCAGTCGCTGTCAGCCTGGTGCGCAAAGAACACCGCAAACCATCGCAAACGGCACCTGATTTAACCGCAAAATCACGCACAAAAAAATGATTCATGTCCAAAAGATTGTAAAAGCATTCGGTCGCATGCGCGCCCTGGATGGGGTGAGTTTTTCAATTGCACAGGGCCAGTACGTGGCGCTACTCGGTGCCAACGGCGCCGGCAAAACCACTCTCATGCATATTCTCGCCACACTTTCGCGCCCCACCGCCGGACATGTAGAAATCGCCGGATATTCGTCAAAAAAACATCCCAATAGCATACGGCAGCGAATTGGCTTTATAGGTCATGCCGGCCTTTTATATGATGAATTAACTGCCGAAGAAAACCTGCGTTTTTTTAGTCGTATGTATGGTATCAGCGATTCTGAATCCCGAATAGGGCAACTGCTGCAAGAGGTTGGACTCCTGGCGCGCCGGCATGATAAAGTTCGCACTTTCTCACGCGGTATGCACCAGCGACTCTCATTTGCGCGCGCCCTTTTACATTACCCCCCCATCCTGCTGTTGGATGAACCGTTTGCGGGTCTCGATCTGAATGCCACCGTGATGGTAAAAAATCTCCTGGACAAATTTATCGCCGAGGAAAAAACTGTTTTACTGACTGTGCACGATATTGATTACGCGCTTTATAATGCAAAGCGGATTTTGGTACTGAACCGCGGTAAACTCATTGTGAACAAGGCGGCAAATGAACTGCGGCGAGATCAGTTGCAAAAGGTGCTGGAAGCCTGATGAAATCTGTTCGACAAATAGGCACGATCATCCATAAAGATGTGCTCATTGAATTGCGCAGCAAAGATATCATCATCTCCATGCTCATTTTTTCCCTGATTGTTGTGGTGGTTTTCAATTTTATCTTTGATCCGGGTTCCGAGATGATCAAAACAACCGCACCCGGAATTCTCTGGGTGACAATCATATTTGCCGGCAACCTCGGCCTCGCTCGCTCTTTTGCACGCGAACATGAAAACGCCAGGATGCACGGTTTGCTCCTTTGCCCGGTTGACCGAAGCGCCATCTTTGTCGCAAAGATGCTGGGTAACATCATTTTTATCACCCTTGTCGAAGTTGTTTCACTTCCGATTATGGTCATCCTTTTCGATATTCATATCCGGCATATACTGTGGCCATTAATATTGATTTTGGTGCTTGGTACAATTGGCTTTGCCGCTGTCGGAACGCTATTTTCCACAATTTCGGCGAACACCAAATCGCGCGAGGTAATGCTGCCCCTGCTCCTGTTTCCGGTTTCGATCCCGATTATCCTTGCTGCAGTAAAAAGCACAACTTTTTTGATGAACGGCGGCGGCTTTGCCCAGGTGTGGTCCTGGATAAAAATCCTGATCGCGTTTGATGTGATTTTTACTGTTTTGTGTTTTCTGCTTTATGACTATGTGTTAGAGGAATAAGGAATTTTTATGAAAAGATCTTATTTGATCTTGAGCATTTTATCATACATCTGCATGTTCATCGCATTGTATATGGCTCTTCTCTATGCCCCGACGGAAAAGAGTATGGGGGATGTTCAACGTATCTTTTATTTTCATGTACCGTCTGCCTGGGTCTCATTTCTGGGATTTGGTATTGTGGCGGTAGCGTCGCTATTTTTTTTGCGAACGGGAAAGTCAACTTGGGATACGCTGGCGTGCAGTGCCGCAGAAGTTGGGCTGCTCTTTCTCACACTCGTTCTTATCACCGGGCCATTGTGGGCAAAACCTGTCTGGGGTGTTTACTGGACGTGGGATGCCCGACTGACAACATCTTTCATACTCTGGCTTATATATATTGGTTATTTGATGTTACGCAATTATGTATCTGACAGGCAGCGTGGAGCACGATTTGCCGCAGTTTTTGGCATCATCGGCTTTATTGACGTGCCCATTGTCTATATGTCGATTCGCTGGTGGCGAACGCTGCATCCTGCAGCCGTTGTCGGTGGTGGCGCAGATTCTGGTCTGGCGCCGGTCATGTTGGCGACGCTGCTTGTATGCGTTGCAGCTTTTACTCTGCTTTTTAGCACTTTGCTGGTTTTTCGCTACAACACGAGACTTCTCAAAGAAAAAGTCGAAGAATTAATAATAATCAATCAATCTTGAGGACATAATGATGGGGCAATTGACCTTTTTATTCATGGCGTACGCTATAATCTGGACGGCGCTTTTTCTCTTTATGCTCCAAATCTCAAAGAAACTCACCAACTTGCGACGAGAGGTAAAAAGTTTGCAAGAGGATAAACAGGGATAGCCAGGGGCTGTCACTGTGTGTGCAGCTCTGCAAGACGGTCTCTGAGAATTTTTTCAACATCATGCATTATTTCTTCGACATCATCGAGAGAGGTTTGCGAATACCAAATACCTTGGGGGTAAATCATCACATTCGGACCCTTGTCGCACCGACCGAGGCAGCCGCTTTGTGAAACACGCACCCATTTTTTCCAGCCGCGCGCACCAACCGCTGTTTTGAGAACAGCGCGAAGTTCAATGCCTTCTTCGTCACCACATGATTTTCGTTCACCCGATCGCGTGAACGTGCAGACAAAGATGTGACAGATATAGGGAGTTTTATCTTGCTGTGCCATTGTTCCTCACCTGTGAAAACAAAGCTTCCCAAAAAGATAAGAAAAATTGATTAAATAGGAAAGTATTTCAAATCACCCCAACACTCGGCCGCACTTAGTTAACCATTTGACTGATATAACCGACGGCTTGAATGCGGCACGGATGGCCGCCGTTCCGAACCGAGCATGTCTCCCACAAAGAACATCTCACCGAACAGATCACTCGATCACTTTTCTCACGCGCTTCAGGATCACGAGCAAAATAATTATACGCTGGATTACAATTCGAACACAAGAGGTTCTCCACTATCTTCCGTATATTATCAGCTGCTCCCCCTTGTTTACTCATCAAAAGATCTGGCTGCATACTCCGCACCGCTTGCCTTACAACATCATCAAATTGAATGTTACCGCCGTTTTTCAGCCTTACTTTGAGAATATCTTGCACGGCAAATTGAAGTGCTGCGCTCTGACCAAGATCATCTTCTGATTCAATCATATTGACAACAAGTGCCGGGTGATAATTCTCGAGAATGAACTGCCAATGCTCTCGAGTAAAATCGTCGAGATAGCCGAGGCATCTGTAAACTTCCTGATAAAATGTAGCAGAATCAAGTTCCGGTGAATTGTATAGTTTGATGAATAGATGGCGGATTTCATGAACATGTCGAAATGAACGGTACAATTTCCGATACAAGCTCAACTTTATGAAATTATATCCATCTTGAATCGACAGCGGCTCTGGTGTAACAACAACAATTTTGATGTCCGAAGCATTAAAAAAATCGAGTTGATCAAAGGCTGTTCCGGCACCCAGATCCAAGAGCACGCAATCAGCATCAATCGTTCTCAAATTACGAAGAATACGTTGTTTTGTCGAATAGCGCAGATTAAAGCCCGCCAAAAAGTCAAAACTACCGGCAAGCAAGCGCAAATTCGGAAACGGTGTCTCCAACAAGAGTTGATTCAAGTCTCTTTCTTGATACTGCACAAACTGTTTGATGCTCAATGGGGGGGCGATGATGCCAAGCGCTTGATGGAGGTTTGCACCGCCAAAATCGGCATCAACAACAACCGTGCGAATACCCCTTTCTGCCAAAGCAATTCCCATAGCAGCCGTTATTACAGTTTTGCCAACGCCACCTTTGCCGCCGGCAATGGCGATATGCTTCCTGTCAAATTCGCCGCTCAATTCATAATTCGCCATAGTCATCGACCTCTTTGAACGTCGCATATTATCCTCGTTTGCTAATGCATGTGCTGCTTTATCTTGACTTATGAGGAGAAGAATTTGTACCTTTTAACAAACTCCTTTAATAATTATATCATGTGAGAACAAAATGATACTCAAGCCCGAATGGTTACTGCTATTTTCGGTTTTTTTGATCCTTGTATTGATATATTTGTATTACAGCCAAAACCGAAAATTGCATACAATTTTAGCCGATTTAAGGGAAAATTCTTCGCAAATGTTACCACACTGGTTCAGCGAAATCCGAGCCAGTATGGATCGGAACACTGATTTGATAAACCGGCAGCTGTCCAATGCCAATAGCGCTGTCAATCAGCGGCTGGATTCAACAGCTCAGTTGTTAAGATTGCTCAACAAGGATTTGGGGCAGGTTCATGAAATAGGGCAACAAATGCGAGATTTTCAGCATTTTTTTCGTACTCCCAAGATTCGTGGCCGACTAGGGGAGCAGATCATGGAAGAGCTTTTATTTCAGGTTCTGCCCCGATCCGTCGTCTCAACGCAGCACCGTTTTCAGGGAGGCCAGATTGTAGACGCCCTGATCAAAATTGAAAGCGGCGCTATTCCTGTTGATGCAAAGTTTCCATTAGAGAATTATCAAAAGGCGCTCAACGCTTCGACGGAAGATATGGCCAAATCATTTCATAAAGAATTCAAACGTGACGTGAAAAGACACATTTATAACATTAGCAATAAATATATCCTGCCGGCCGAAGGTACGCTCGATTTTGCCGTTATGTATATTCCATCGAATACATTGTATTATGAAATACTCTCAGATGACGCGCTCTTGCAAGAGGCAGAGGGAAAAAATATCTTGTGTGTATCACCCAACAGCTTTTACTATTTTTTAAAATTGATATTGGCCGGACTTTACAGCTATAAAATCGAAAAAACGGCAGCCTTTATCATGCAGCACATCAGTGCTTTTGAGCAAAACGTGCACGACATCTCAAACGAACTGAATATTCTGCTTTCTCATATCAATAACAGTAGTAGCGCGGGAGTACGCGTAGCGAACAGAGTTCAAGGGCTGGAAAAAAAACTGGAAAATTTGCTTTTGTTGGATAGTGACAATCGGGAAGATGAAAATAATAACTAACAGATGATATCGTGATCTAGCGAAACATCGCCTTTAAACTCCCCCAAGTTTGTCGAGCTGAAGAAATTTGCGGTGAAACGGTTATGATTTTATCATAATTGTTGATGGAGCCGTCCCTGTTCACAAACTGAATTTTATAATAGTAGGTTCTGTCCGATAATTTAAAAACAGATTTATCTACATATTTATAAGTTTTTTCATTGCCCGACACACCCTCCGCTGCTACAAAGGCAATTTTATGGTAGGTTGATCCATCCATACTTCTCAGAATATCATAACCTTTTAGATTTTGTTCTGCCGTTACCACCCATTTAAGCTCAACCTGGTTCATACCTGCTTCGCCGCGAAATTCTGAAATAACGGCGCCAGCGAGCATAATAGAAGAATAAAAAAGAATTACGGCGAAAATAATGTATGACTTTTTCATCTTGTCTAATCCCTTTGATTAGTCAAAGATCAACAATTTAATCCAAAAAATCAAGAACTTTTTCAAAAATCTGTGTAACTTTAGTTATAGATCAAAGTGCAACTGAACTTAATTTTTATTGACATTTGTACATATTTTTCTAAATTGTTTCACTATCCAATTTAGCTCCCGGGTATTCAAAAGCACATTCAAGCGGTGAGGTTGTTCCGTATACATGGCGTTCCCGCAAAAAAATCAAATTGAACCTTCTCTTGATAAATATTTGCAGGAGATTAGCACTATTCCTCTTCTTTCTCCGGATGATGAAATCTCGTACGCCAAAAGAATAAGAGCTGGCGATCACACGGCTTTGGACAAATTAACAAGGGCAAATCTGAGATTTGTTGTCAGTATTGCCAAGCAATATCAAAATCAGGGACTCTCCCTTGGCGATCTCATCAATGCCGGTAATTTGGGTTTGCTCAAAGCGGCGACACGATTCGACGAAACCCGTGGCTTTAAATTTATATCTTACGCTGTCTGGTGGATTCGCCAGTCGATCCTGCAGGCGCTGGCAGAACAATCACGCATTGTTCGCCTCCCACTCAATCGGATTGGCCTCTTGAATAAAATTGAAAAACTATTCGGCGAATTGGAACAAGTCTATCAGCGCGAGCCATCAACAAAGGAAATCGCTGATGAACTAAAATTGCAGCCGTCGGACATTAACGACGCCCTCTACAATGCAACCAGCCATTTATCTCTTGACGCTCCATTCAGTCAGGATGAAGAAAACAGCCTGCTTGATATGCTCGAAAGCAATGAAGAGCCCTCTCCCGAAACCGAGCTCATAAAAGAATCCATGATGAGCGAGATTGAACGGATTTTATCTTCACTCTCACCGCGCGAGGCCCAGGTTGTTCGCTTGTATTTTGGCATCGACTGCGAGCATCCCTTAACACTGGAAGAGATCGGTGAAACATTCAACTTGACCCGGGAAAGAGTCCGCCAAATCAAGGAAAAAGCTATACAAAGATTGCGCCATAATAGCCGGAGCAAGATTTTACGCAAATATTTGGGTTAATTCGTATGTTTTATTAAATTTATATAAAGATATCTCGATAAGCTTATTTTTTACTTGACAATACTTGTACAAGTTTTTATATTTAAATCACATGTAAATGCAAGCCCACCTATTATAAATATTTTTACCTACCTATAGGAATTGAGGGTAGATACTGCGAGATAGGACATCGACGTTGTGGTGCAGCGAAAATCATTAAAAAGGGAAACTATGTACGAAAAGCGCTTGAAACTAATCTATTTCTCGACAGGGGGCTCAGAAGCAAAAGAATATAGTTTAGGCTGGCGGAAAATATCAGTCATATTCCTCGGATTTCTCTCCATCTGTTTAGTCTTTGTTTTTTCAGGACTTTTGATATTCACAGACATTTTTCATGACGTCCAAAACATGGACCTTAAGCAGCGAAATACTGAATTGCAAGAAATGCTGGCAGCCATCGAAAACAAAGTTCAAGATATCGAAAAGCAAGTTGACAAGATTCAACGGGATGACAAGGATTTACGCATCTTTCTGAGCATGGAAGATCCAGGAGAGGATACGCGTAAGTTGGGACGTGGTGGTCATTCGGAACCCTACTCATTTTATTCGAAATCGGAAGACGAAGCATTACGCAACGCCAATAAAATAAGCCTCTTGCTCGAAGAACTTGACAACCGGATGGATTTTGCCAGCAAAAGTCGACGAGAAATTACATCAAAGTATAATGAAACCGACAAAAAATGGCGCTGCATCCCCTCAGTTAGGCCCATTGAAGGCGGACGAATCACAGACGGTTTTGGCCCCCGAACACACCCAACCCTCGGTATACCACAATTTCATGATGGACTGGATATCGCAGCACCACGCGGTACACCGGTTTATGCCCCCGCGGATGGCAAAGTCACCGAAGTTGTCAGAAAATACCAACCGAATCAAAGCTTTGGAAAGCTGATTGTTATCGATCATGGCAATGGCATTTTTACTCGCTACGCTCACTTGCGCAAAATTGATGTCAATGTTGGCGAAGAAGTCACTCGATTCACCCAAATAGGCCTTGTGGGTGATACGGGACGCACAACGGGTCCACACCTGCATTACGAGGTGGTTGTGAATAATGAACCCGTCAATCCGGTATTTTACATTTTTGAATAATCATAATAAAAAGAATTTTCAAAGCCTGCCACGCTGTTAGTCGCAGGCTTTTTTTATATATCTCTTGGTTATGTACACACTTTTTCGATTTCTCCAGATACTCCTCTTTTCGATTTTCCTCCAATCATGCCATATTTGCGGTCAAATTCCACAAAACGATATCATAAAAGGAATAAAATGGGGAATCGAAGAAAAATATGATGCTGCTATCTCGCTTTTCGCAGAGTATGCCATCCACAATCCGTATGATCCGGCGCCGCACTTTTATTTGGCAACGATATGGCAATCAAAATGCATGGACTTTGAAACACACGTCTGGTGTGAATCATTCTACAGAGAAATCGATACAACATTGACATTGTGCGATCAACGCCTTGTTCAACAACCTTTGGATATAGCGACACAGTTTTATCGCGCCTCCGCACTTGCCTACAAGAGTTTCCAGATAGCAAGAGAAGGTAAATATCTCAAAGGATTACAATTGGCTTTGCAGGCCATCAAACGTCTCGATGCAATAGTCGAACAGGATAGTTCATTTTATGATGCATATCTCGGTATCGGCAGTTATCTCTATTGGCGCAGCTATTTGACCCGACATTTTTCCTGGCTGCCATTTTTTCATGATTCTCGCGATACAGGAATAGCATTAATTCAAAAATCATTTGAACTTGGCACTATTTCACGCTGGGCAGCTTTATCAAATTTAGCGTGGATTTATATACAAGAGGAGCGCTATGAAGACGCCATCCACTGTGCGCAGACAGGATTAGAGGCATTTCCAAACAGCCGGTTCTTCCTGTGGCCGGCGGGAGACGCTTATTTTCTGCATGGCGACTTTGACGATGCACAAGAAATCTATCGTGTGCTGTTGCAGTCCGTTATAGCAGAGAAATTTAACAATCGATACAATGAAACGGTTCTACACCTGAAACTCGCTTTTTGTGCTTTCGAACTTGGGAATTCTGCTGTGGCGCTTTATCACGCCCAGCGAGTTTGTGAGATTATTCCGGACGAGAGCGTAAAAAAAAGATTAAAAGAGAAATATAAAGATGCAAACACCCTGATTGCAAAAATCAAGAGGATATCCGAGTAAAGCGTCTTTTCAACCGCAAAGTTATTTCAGTTGCTGCGACGAGCAGAATCCAAACTGGAACCAGGCGTACCGGCAATTCCGGCCAAAACAAGCCTATTTCAAATGACCTCCAGGAAAAGGGAAAGAACCAATAATATCCGTCCGTGATGTGCTTCTGAAACAGATCGAGAAAAAAATGGCTCAATATGCCGAATAACAGATATTTTATCACATGCAAACGAAAAGTCTGGAAAAACTCGGCGAACAGGAGTGTGAACAGGATCATAAAAAGTGGCGTGTGAATAGCGATGGTATAGAGATAAAACTGTGGGAACATGATATGAATAGGTCGTGCCAAAATGTCCGGCAAAATGGCGCCGAGATAAAAAAACACTCGAAACCGCTGAAAAGAATCAGATCGCATGAGGAAATAAGCGGTCGCAGTATGGGTCACAAGATCTGGCACGAACGTCGCTCCTCAAAATAAAACGTTTTGACATTGAAGCGAAACCGGTGGAAAAAATAAGCACCGATCAAAAGCACCGGGAAAACAGAGAGCCATATTTTTGCGCGACGCTTTTTTGCCACTCTCACTTTTAGAGCATGTAAACTATCCGGCTTGAAAAAGACAGCGTGCAGATAGACGAATTCTCCAGAAGCAACATGAACATCGGGTGCGGACACCCGTACCTGTTTGCCAAGCTGCTCAATAATAAAACCATCCTTATAGACGTCACGCACCGTTGCCTCGTTACCGACGGATATCTTTGTACCATCGTAAAATTCAGGGCGAGACAGGCACATTTGCAGCGTCACATAAGGAAAGTGCACACGACCATACAAGATCAACGCGGCAAGAGAGCACAAATAGACGAAAACGCGAATCCCTCGATACCTGGCAGAGAACACGCTATTTTTCAATAACACCGGCAAAGACTTTGTTGATTATGTGCAAAATTACAGGGTGCAGATGCGTATTCGAAGCGACTGTATTTCCGGTCTGCAGTACATTATCACCCCCGGCAAAATCGGTTATTTTTCCGCCAGCTTCCTGCAAAATGATTTGAGAAGCAGCAATATCCCAGGCGTGCAGACCCAATTCCCAAAATCCGTCATATCGACCACAGGCGATGTAACAAAGATCAATAGCAGCAGATCCGGCACGACGGATACCGCTCACCTGCGCAAAAAGCTGCTTGAAAGATTCCTGGTAAAGATCGATATAATCTTTCATGCGAAAAGGATACCCCGTCGCCAACAATGCGCGTTCTGGATTCCGAATATCCGAGACACGAATAGCATGTTCATTCAAAAATGCACCACCATCGGCTTCGGCGTAAAACAACTCTTCTCGCGTCGGATCATAAACGACACCAAGAACCATTGTTCCATTATGTTCCAATCCTATGGAAACAGAAAAAACCGGCACACCGTGAATATAGTTCGTGGTGCCATCGAGCGGATCGATCATCCATCGATAGCCACCCGCGTCCTGCTGTATCGTCTCCTCGGCGTAGATTTTGTGATCGGGAAAATGGTCACGAATGACTTTGATGATGTGTTGTTCTGATTCCTTGTCAATTTTGGTGACAAAATCTGACTTTTCTTTGATTTCTATCTCCGCGTGGCTAATTTTGCCAAAATGTTCCATGAGAAAAGAACCTGCTTCCCGAGCAGCACGAATGGCAATTTGGCCAAATTTACTCTTGTATCGCATTTGTGATTTTCTTCTTTCCCTTTAACTCCACCACAGTCACACCAGAGTCGCCTTCATTCCAATAGCCCAGACGAAATTCCTTGACTTGTGCATGCTTTTGCAAATAATTACCGACGACCTTTCGCAGTTTTCCGGTGCCTTTTCCGTGAATGATATGAACGTACTCAAAACCGGCTAACAACGCCTCATCAAGGAATTGATCCAAAACGTTAATCGCCTCTTCACCCAACAAACCCCGGAGATCGACTTCCCGGCTATAGTGCTTGTCAGAGGCGACGTTAAGTCGAACCATGGTTTTGGGTTGCCGCTTAGTATCATCTATTTCGAGCTCACTCGCCGGCACACTGGCTTTCATCCCGCCATCAAATTGTACAGTAACTCGTCGCTTTTTATCAGGGTGATTCATCACTTGACCGCGGGCGCCACTTATGCGCCATATGACAAAATCACCTTTCTTTATCGCCTCATCCTGAACCGGTGTCGCAGGCGTGGTTTTAATCTGTTCCTGTATCGTTTTTATTTTTTCTTTTTGTCGTGCGACGTTCTGGCGGGCCATTTTCACTTGTTGTTTTTGAGCATTTGATTCACGTATCTCTCGAATCGCTTGCTCAATAGCCGCGTTTGACTCCTGCAACATTGCTTCGGCTTCCTGCACCGCCTGCCGCTTTATCGCATTCGTCTCTCTTTTTAGTGCCTCGTTGCGCTCGGTGTAGAGCTTCAGCAGCCCCTTATATTCGGTCTCTTTAATATTCGCTTCCCGGGAGAGCCGAGTATACTGTTGCACACGCTCTTCCAGCTCAAGAATCAAGCCCTCAAGTTTGTTTTTGTGCGAGCCAATCATAATTCGCGCGCGATCCGTCACCTCTACGGGCAACCCCATACGCTGTGCAATTTCAAAGGCGTAGCTTGAGCCCGGAATGCCCGTTCTGAATCGATATGTCGGTCGCAACGATTCGATGTCAAATTCGAGGGAGGCGTTCTCAACACCTTCAGTCTGATAAGCAAATGCCTTTAGCGGACTTTGATGGGTTGTGACGATCGAGAGGCTTTTTCTTTTATTCAGCCGCTCCAGCAGGGCGATGGCCAAAGCCGTGCCCTCCTCCGGATCAGTGGCTGCACCAATCTCATCAATCAATACAAGACTCTGCGCATCCGCTTTTTCATCAATCTCTTTCAGTGCCTGAAGATGCGAGGAAAAAGTTGATAAATCGTTCTCTATCGATTGCTGATCGCCAATATCGGCAAATATTTTCCTCATCAGGCCAACTTTTGAGTGTGGTTGTGCCGGAATATGAAGGCCACAACTTGTCATAAGCGTCAGCAAACCCACTGTTTTCAAGGCGACAGTCTTGCCCCCGGCATTTGGACCGCTTATGATCAACGTGTGATTTTTGTCGCCGAGAGTGATATCCAGCGACACAACATTTTTTTCCCCCATTCGCAACAGCAGCAACGGATGTTGCGCATGAACCAGGGAAATAATCGGATTGTTGTCAAGTTCTGGTTGGAATGCATTCAGGACTTGAGATAATCGAGCCTTGGCATGGATAAAATCCAGCTCGCCGAAAAGCAGCAGATTTTCTGCAAGAGCGGTGTGCTCTTCTCGTATCGCGTTGGTCAGCTGCCTCAAGATGCGCTCAATTTCTTTCGCTTCCTCGGCCTCCAGCTCACGAATGCGATTATTATCCTCCACAACACTCAGCGGTTCAATGAAAAAGCTGGCACCTGTAGCCGACTGGTCGTGCACCAATCCTTTCACTTTTCGTTTATGCTCATCTTTGACCACCAGCACCAGGCGACCATTGCGCACAGCGATAATGTTTTCCTGCAACAGACCTTTTTCAGCATAGTTTTTAAGCAGGGATTCCATTTTCTTTCGAGCGGATGTTTGGGCACGATCGATACTTTTACGAATGGAGGCCAACTCTGGACTCGCGCTGCTTTTAATTTGAAAAGTGACTGAATCGATGCACTGATCAATTGTTTTTTCCAAACTTTGTAGTGAAACGAGCCGGGAAGTAATCTCTCCAAGGACAGGTATTCGTTCCTGACGTTCGCGAAAATAGTTCGTCAAGCGGCGGATGATGATGATAAAGTGTAAAACATCGGCTATTTCTTCCGGCTGCAGCATACTACCAACAAGCCGGGCTTTTTCCAAAATGTGATGTATATCAGCGATTTCATCGAACGGTGGCGGCTGATCATAGTCACTGAGGTCGCGCATTTCGGTGATCTGATTCAGCGATTTTTCTACATCAGCAAGGTTCGTAAAAGGCTGGATATTATGGATTCGTTCCCGACCCAGGTGTGAGGCGGCCAATCCAGCCAAATGCTCCCGCAGTATATCAAATTCCAAAGTTTTATAAAGGGAAATCAATTTATCTCTTTCATAGCCAACCGGCAGCTGTCTTTAGCTCAGTCCATGCAAAATCGTTTCGACGTTGGGCACCTTTTCGACAACAAAATTAACGACATATACAGCAAAATCCTTGATTTGGGCATAAACAGCGCCACCCTCAGCATAGGATTCGATAGTGGGCTGAAAATCTGTTGTCGAAATGAGGAGCAGCACAACACTCAGAAAGAAAGCGCCTTTGAAAAAGCCCAAAACGCCGGCCAAGATATTAAATATCACGGCAGTTGCTCCTTTTGGTGCTTCAGGAATAAGCTTTATGAGCCCCATGATGAGCAACCGAAAAAAGATCACAATTATCAGAAAAGAAACATACGGGCTAAGCTGGGCGATCTGAGGCAATTTATCCGATAACACGTCGCCGATCGGTGTGCAAAGTCCTATTGCAGCGATAACAGCGACAATCCAGCCGATGGCTCCCAAGAGCTCCCCCTTCACTCCAGCTTTAAAGCTGCGCACGCAAAAAAGCACCAATACAATTACAATGACCAGATCAACTATCATTTCGACATCTCGCTCATGACGATTTTAAATGAAAAAAGTGAATAAGAGGAAGATAATCCTTATTCACTTTCATGGATCGAAAGGAAAAATTCTCTTAACCAGCCAGTTTCTTCCGTACGATTGCATTGATTTCTTTGCCGTCTGCTCGCCCGCTGGCCATTTTTATGGCAACTGGCATAACTTTCCCCAAATCCTGCATGGTCTGCGCATCAACCTGTTTGATGGCAGCATCAACAATCTTTTCGATTTCTTCAGGATTGAGTGGCTGCGGCAAATACGATTGGATCACTTTGAGCTCAGCCTCTTCTTTTGCAACCAGATCTTCTCTGCCGGCCTGGGCATAAGCCTCGATGGATTCTTTTCTTTTTTTAGCAGCCTTTGTCAAAACGGCGATTTCTTCGCTCTCGGTCAATTCTTTCCGCGTATTGATCGATTCATCTTTTATATAGCCACGCAACAATCGTATCGTGGAGAGCCGGTCTTTCTCACCCGCTTTCATCGCGGTTTTCATGTCTTGTGTCAATTTTTCCAACAGGCTCATCTATTTCGTTCCCGCCAAAAAATAAGGCTATCAGCTATTTCTCCATC
The DNA here is from genome assembly GCA_016928775.1 of Candidatus Zhuqueibacterota bacterium. Taxonomy (GTDB): domain Bacteria; phylum Zhuqueibacterota; class Zhuqueibacteria; order Residuimicrobiales; family Krinioviventaceae; genus Kriniovivens. The sequence continues at coordinate 77,649 of JAFGKD010000069.1, forward strand.
ATTTGCAGCTTGCGTAATTTGCGACGCGCTACATTCATTTTTCTCCGTCTGGCTTCGCTGGGTTTCTCATATTGCTGATGTTTTCGAATATCAGACATGAGACCCGCTTTTTCACACGATTTTGTAAAACGTCGCAAAGCCTTTTCAAATGATTCATTTTCACGAATTCTAACTGCAGGCATTCAGTGTTCAACCTCCTTTCTTTTTTTAATATCGATACTAAGTGATTAAAAATATATAAATTTTGCCCTTCAAAATCAAGTTTTTTATGCTGAATAATTAACCGGGAGGCCAATGCATACGACGTCCTCCCAACAAATGACAGTGAATATGATAAATCGATTGGCCGCCATTCTTGTTGCAGTTCATCACCAGACGATAGCCGCTCTCCGAGAGCCCTAATTGAGCTGCAATGAGTTGTGATCGAAGAAGGATTTTTCCCAAAATTTCGGTATCGCTCTCTTCCGCATCGTTCAGAGTGGAAATATGCTTGCGCGGAATAAGCAGCACATGATACGGTGCCTGAGGTGCGATGTCATGAAACGCCAAAATTTCATCATCCTGATAGATAATTCTCGCGGGAACTTTGTTTTCAGCTATCTTGCAAAATATGCAGTTCATTTTTACCTCAGCTTACTGTTTGCTGCTACCACTCTTTAGCCCAGTTCGTTGGCAGCACTCAAAATTTTTATCGCAGCAACAAGCGCTGCCGTCTCACTCCGCAATCTGCGTTTTCCGAGATGAATAGGGAAAAGATGTGCGTCCATGGCCATTTTTATCTCATCCGCCGTAAATCCACCTTCAGGGCCAATAAATATGGCGATATTGCTATAATTGCGCGCTTGCGTTATATCTTGTGCAGCGTCAACTTTTTCGTGGGCAATAAAGGCGATATCAAAATTATTGTCATATAAAATACGCTCAAAGGTTTGCGGCAATCGAATGTCCGGACATCGGGATCGGCCGCACTGTTTGGTCGCAGCAAGCGCTTTGTGACGCCATCGTTCAATACGAGAAGTTGGATCGACAATGCTACGCTGCGTCAGAACAGGCTGAAAGACCGAGACACCAATTTCAGTGCCTTTCTCAATAACAAGATCAAATGAAGCCCCCTTGGCTACTGCTTGGACGATGGTTAGATGGAGCGTTGGCTCGCCAACCTCCTTCTCGACTTGTTCGAGTGAGGCTGTAAGACGATTTTTTGTCATGTGGCGAATGAATCCCTGATACAACCCGCCACATCCGTCAATGGCAGCAATGCTATCGCCCTCTTTTTTGCGAAGGACATGCGCATGTCTGCATTCATCGTCCGTCAGAACAAAAGAATCGGCATAGATATGTTCCGGTGTGACGTAAAAGTGTTGGAAATCCGTCCTCATCAAAATGCCACTTGGGTATCGACGATCAATTGCCCTTGCCAATTTGAATTCAGGCCGTATTCGATCCGCAAAACATCAATATAGGGTAGATGCAAATGCAAACCACATCCCCAGCCCGATAAAAAGTTTGAAGGGATATTCTGTTCATTTTTGAACCAGGCCGCGCCTACGTCGTAAAATACCCCGCCACTGATACCAAAAGGCAAGTCATGTGAATATTGTCCAAACATCGCCGCGCCATAATCGACATCAAGATATTGAATCGGAAGGAGCGGAAAGCGCAATTCCATCATAAAAATGAGACGACTATCCCCTTCCATGACATCATAAAATTGACCCCGAATCCGCTCCGAATAGCCCAAATAATAATGCGAGAAGACCGGTATATCGCCAAATGATAAATCAGTATTCATTCGAAATACCAATGACAAATCTTTATACAGACTAAAATATCGACGTACATCCGCACCGAGTTGGTAATAATTGAGCTCTTTTGGATAATAAAAATTGTTGAGACCTAAAAAAAGCAGCCATCCTTCTTTGGGATACTCATATAAATCACGGGTATCGTATTGAAATCCAATACCCATGGATGGCAGGTGCTGGTAACTATGTTCAGTTGGCATCAAATGTACATAGTCCTGCGGATATCGTATGTAATCATAGCCAACCGCGACAGTTGAATATGTATGATAGCCCCACCTTTTGCCAAAGGTGAAAAGAAATCCGCGATGAAATTCATCAAAGCGCTGAAGAGTTGTCAACGTCTTACTTTTTATAGTCATGGAATGCACTGCGACTTTATAATAAAACTGGCGATCCCCGCCAAACCATGGATTGTAGTAGGATGCCACCCCGCCGGGATTGTAACCCAGCCAGGCTTCAGCCAACAGTTTATTGTTCATGCCACGAATGTTGTTATGGATCACACCTGCACCATAAGACCATTTTTCCAGTGCCCAGGATCGTTCATTGCGAAACAACAGCGGGTAGGGAAAAAACGGCCAACGTTCGGCGACGACAATAATCAATCCTACCCGTTCGTCCTTATCTTTGGCCGGGTAAATTTCGACGCGAGTAAAAAGCAAAAGATTCTGGATTCGTTTTTTGTCTTCTCTGACCAGATCGTCGTCAAAATGTGCGCCGGTTTTTGTCTTCATTTCACGAAGAATGACGGCATCCTTGGTTTTTGCATTGCCGACAATAATGATTTTTGAGATCGTTTTTCCCTGGTATAAACTATTGTCGTGCTGATCTTCGCTCCGTGCAAAACCAGGTTCGTATACAAGAAAGAAAAATAGAAATAAAGTGATTCTTTTAAAATTTAGCCCGTGTGTTGAGATCATAATGCAATGTAAAACAAATTCTTGGTCAAGGTGATAAAAGATCGAGACAGATGAAAGGCCTAAAGATATTTCACCAGAATAACTAATGTCCCTTTTTCGGAAAATTTAAATTTAACCTCATCCATCAGCATTTTGACGATAAAGATACCGCGCCCGCTATCTTTGTAAAGATTTTCTGGGTCAAGAGGATCAGCAATTTTTTCAGGTTCAAAACCTGGACCTGAATCACGTACTGTCACCTTCATTTTGGATGGATATTTCTCAAATGTGACGGTGACTTTTTTTGCAGGATCATTCTTGTTGCCATGTCGAATGGCATTATTCACCATTTCGGTCGTTGCGATGCCAAAATTTTCGGTATTGTCCTCAGAGATTCCGGCTTTTTTGCAAAACTTTTCCAGTTCTCTTTCAACGATATGTATTTCCGATGGCTTTGAGCTAATATTCATAGCAAACGTATTTTCCGGATGCAAAATCAGCCTCTCACTTTGTTCTTTTAAATGCTGCAAGTCTAAACCATTATTTGAACTGGAGTATTTCGATAATATATAAATATTCTCAATCAATTAAAACACCCACCGTAAACCAACATCAATATTATTTATATAGTATTCATTTTGCCCTGTCACGCTCACCTTCAGACGCGTCGCCTCAACGTAAACGCGAAGATTTGTCCTGGGTGTAAAATGGCATTTCAAAATCGGCCCATGACTCATATATGTGCCGGCTTTTTCCCGATTTTGCGTACCGGCGATTGCGGCGGCATTATACCGCCACTCGTCGCGTTTGTAGATAGAGTACCCGGGAGTAAGAAAAAAATGTCCCTTGATTTGATATCTCCAGAAGAAATGAAACCATTGTTTTGTTCGATTGGCAATGAGATTTTGCGACCAGCGCTCCCAATAGAGTTGACCATTCTCTTCCAATTGCAGGCGATAATCAAACAACAGAGTTGTGCGCGGCAGCACATTCCACTCCAGACTATCGGTCATGGCAAATTTTCGAAAGATAAAACTACGGGTTTGCAGATTAGGGTCTTCAAAATCATAATCAACATAATTGGCAAGCACTTCGAACGACTGAAGCAAGGAAAAAGTTTCAACAGGCTTGTACTCAATCGAGGGTCGGAGCAAAAATATTCGATTCCAATTGTTGTCAGCGCTTCGTTCACCAAAAATATAGACCATATGATAGAGATTTACACTCATCAGCAGTTCCAAACGTAGATCAGCACCAAATCTGTGAGAAAAAGCGGTGCGCATATTTATACGCAGTTCATCGCGATCATCAAAATTGGTCGTGTCCGGCGTATCATACTGATATTTGCTCACTGAAAAATAAGCTGCCAGAGAATCGCGCGACGACAGGTGGCTTTCAATATTCGCAATGGTCATCAGACGTGAACTCGAATTATCCGGTGTGATAAAGGCGGTGCGTTCAGAAAAGGGCTTGCCATTTACGCTAATAGCGTAACGTTGTTCCTGGATGACATGGGAAAAGCTCAAATTACCACGCATTTTTTTGCGTTTCAAAATAAAAATCACATCATTGGATAATCTTTGGTCGTTGCGATTCCGACGACGATCTTCTGATGCTTCACCGTATTGCAAAAGCTCGACATTTTTAAACTCCAGAAACGATTTGATATTCAGATCCAAGCCATCGTTTACATTGTAAAAAAGCGCATTACGGAAACCTTTCACATCTTCGCGCTGGCTTTCGATATCACCTTGAATGGAGACGTAATTGTCGCGCCGTCGTTTGGTAAAATAGATATCGAGGGAATCAGCCGCGCGGGGCGTGAATCGGGTGCTTACACGGTAGGTCGCGTAAATATTTGAATTGATGCGTCGATCATAGCGGTCTTGCCCAACGAGCAATTCAAAACCATTGTCATATCCCGCCCAGTCAAATTGGCCACCGCGCAGGGTTAAATCATAGCAGAATCCACGATCATTTTGATAATATCGAGAATCCCATTTTGGTCCAATTTTGACGGAGCTTTCCAATGTGGGCAGTGGTCGATAGAGCACACCTATTGTTCCAGAGTGACTTTTCACATCGTTATTAAAGCCGGACTGTTTGTCAATAAAAAGGATGGATTGTATCTGTGTCTGAAAAGTGAGTGAAGGAAGTAAAAGGTAACCAAGTCGGAGCCCGAGCTCCTGGTCATCTTTCCAACGATCGCCCTCGGAGGCGATGCGCAGCATGGACGTTCGGAAATTCTCAAGAAAAGAAAAATGCCATCTCTTGGATATCTGTTGATCGATTCCGATATTGGCGTTCCACAAATAAGTATTAAATTCCTGGCGAAAACCGATGCCAACATTATTCGTCCCCACGTATGCACTCTCCTTGTTCTCTTGTGCATAAAGCAATTGTGCAGCAAGAAAAATGAAAAAAAGAGTGTGTTTCAGAAACCGATCGATGTAACGTCCTTTTTTGCAAAAGCAAAAATATTAAATTCCCGATTTATCCTTAGGCGATGATAGCAGCTCCTCGCTTTTTTCAAAAGGAACAATGGAGCCGCCGGAAATAATGAGCTTGAGTGCTTCCTCCACAGACATGTTGAGTTCAATTACATTGACTTTGGGAACAAAAAGTAAAAAACCCGAGGTGGGATTGGGAGTTGTTGGCAAAAAAACACTGTAGCAATCTTCTTTTTGATGATCAAACAGCCGTTGTTGTATAAGGCCTTTGGTATCCTGGGTGATAAAACCGATGGAATAGAGACCATGGCGGGGATATTCAAATAGAACAGCTCTTTTAAAGGTTTCACTCTTTTCTGATAAAAAGGCATGGCCAATTTGCTGAAGCGTGCTGTAAATATGACCCACCAAAGGTATTCGACTCAAGATAAAATCGCTCAATTTGACCAATTGGCGCCCGAGGAAATTGCGAACAGCTATTCCCGTGAGCAGAAGAATGAGCAAAAGCGCCAATAATCCAACGCCGGGAATGGGATGACTGGGCGTTTTTCCTAAAAAATTGAAAATAAGGTAACTGACTTGTCGGTTTAGGATGCCGTCCAACCAGAAAAAAAGTTTGACAACAACATAAAAGGTGAGCACAACGGGAACGAGAAAAAGCAGGCCAGCAGCCAAATAGCCCCGAATACCTTTGACAAGTCGCGTTTTCACTCTTTTCCCATTGTTACTCTACCTCAAAATGATTATCGGAGTTGGATAATGACTTCATCCGGTTCCGCATAGCCATGACGAATAGCTTCCTGTTTGATCCGATCAATATCTTTTTGAAGGGCATCAATTTCGCTCTGCAAATACTCTAGCTTTTTTCGAGTTCTTAACACACTCGCGCGCAGCTCGATATTTTCTCGCTTGAGGCGATATTGGCGAATAAAGCCGGCTCGTTCAAAAATGAACGAATACAAGATGAAAACAATCCCGACAATTAGCCACAGCCTGGGTTGTAAAAAAAAATTCCGAATGTCATACCAGGAAAATCGAGACATACTGGCCCTTCACAGGTGCCTCGGGATGCTCATGTGATCCCGAGGGGATTTATTTTATCTTTTGATATCCATAAATTGCTGTATCTGCCAACTCTTCTTCGATGCGGATAAGCTGATTATATTTAGCCATCCGATCGGAACGGCTCAGGGAGCCGGTTTTGATTTGTCCGCTGTTGGTGGCTACAGCAATATCGGCAATCGTCGCATCTTCGGTTTCGCCGGAACGGTGGGATGTAACCGTCGTATAGCCGGCTCGATGCGCCATCTCAATACAATTCAACGTTTCAGTGAGCGTGCCAATTTGATTGACCTTGATGAGAATGGAATTGGCACATCCTTCTCTAATCCCGCGTTTGAGGTACTCGACATTGGTGACGAACACGTCATCGCCAACGAGTTGAATCTTGTCCCCGAGCTTATCGGTCAAAATTTTCCAACCCGCCCAGTCGTTTTCCGCCATACCATCTTCAACTGAATCAATGGGATACTTTTCGACCAATGCAGCAAGATAGTCGGCCTGTTCGGCTGAGCTTCTTTTTGCACCCGAATCGCCCTCAAATTTGCTATAATCATAAACGCCGTCGCTGTAGAATTCCGAGGCGGCGCAGTCCAAAGCAATGGTGACATCCTCGCCCGGTTTGTAGCCGGCTTGCTTGATCGCTTTGATGATGCTGTCGAGGGCATCTTCCGTACCGTCGAGCTCGGGCGCAAAGCCGCCTTCATCGCCGACAGCCGTGCTCAGGGTGCGGGATTTGAGCACTTTTTTCAAGTTATGGAAAATTTCAGCGCCCATTCGCACCGCTTCTCTCAGTGAGCCGGCTCCAACTGGTCGGATCATAAATTCCTGAAAAGCAATTGGGGCATCCGAATGTGAGCCGCCGTTGATGATGTTCATCATCGGAATGGGCAGATGTTTCGCATTGGTACCGCCGATATATCGATAAAGCGGCAGGCCATATGCCTCGGCAGCGGCTTTGGCAACCGCGAGAGAGACGCCAAGAATCGCATTGGCGCCCAGCTTGCTTTTTGTCGTGGTACCATCCAGCTCGAGCATCAAGTTATCAATGGCAACCTGATCGCTCGCATCCATGCCAATTATTTCTTCAGCAATAATATCATTCACATTGTCGACAGCGTTTAGCACACCTTTGCCCAGGTAACGACTTGCGTCGCCGTCACGTAATTCCAGGGCTTCGTTTTCGCCTGTCGAAGCACCCGAGGGCACAGCAGCTCGGCCAAAGGCGCCTGATTCCGTTATCACTTCAACTTCAATAGTGGGATTCCCTCGTGAATCGAGAATTTCACGTGCAAATACATCAACGATGGTCGTCATCGTTCCTCCTTTATCTGACTAGAATGAAAAGTTAGCAATGATTTCAAGTCTTGAATATAGCACTTTTTTAAGAATTTTGAAACAGATTTGCATCTGCATGATTGCAGTGCAGATAAAAGCTGCTACAGCAGCAGCCAGACAATCCAGACAAAAAAAACGCCACTGGCAGCGCAAAATCCATTCACCACATCGTTGTTAATCCAGGCCAGGCCACGAACAAACTTTGTCTTTCTGTTTTCGCAATGTACTTTTTTCTCGGTGATTTTTCCGCACACCGGGCATTGAAATTGCGCCTGAATCGTAGCCCCGAGATAGCTGTCGACCAGACCGGCAAAGACGCCGCTGCACAACACCAAAAGACCTTCTTTCCACCCCAACAGTCGAGGTGAGGAATGCGGGCTGAATAAAAATCCGACACAAACGATGACCAGGGAACCGGCGGCTGAACCGAGCGTACCGAGCCAGGAGATACCACCCGAAGTTCCCATAGCCACTGGTTTGAATGTCAATATGGAGCGCGGCGGCTTTTTTGCCAAAACACCAATTTCAGTCGCCCAGGTATCGGCCGTCACAGCGGCCAGGGAAGCAATATAGAGCACATAAAAAAAGTCTATTTTCGCAAAATACCAAAAAATGAGCATCAAACCAGCAATGCCACCATTTGCCAACACTTGAGCCGCATCTCGTCGTCCACTCTTTTCAAAAACATTTTGCAATACATTCTTGCGCTTTCCCCCCATTTTGGACAGCAAACTCGAAAAGACAAAAAACGCCAGGATTGGCACCGAAAACGTCCATCGTCCAACGCCAAAAATGAGGGTACCGAGCAGAAAAAGTGCAACAGCGCCGCCATCATTCAAAAAGCGCAACCGGAAGGATAAAAGTGCGATGACAAGTGCCAGTCCCATGCCGAGGCAAAAAATTAGACCGTCCTGGGTGGATTCTGTCAACAGATAATACATCACAAAAGCCACACCTAATGGCACGGTGAGATTATCCGATCCCTGCGCCGAGATGACCTCGGAAGCTGTCGCGATAATGCCAATTACACCTGCGATCCAGAAAATACGCCAAAGCGATAAATCATAGTAGCCCAATATGACGGCCACCTGGCATGTTAACATGACGATAAAAAAAGTTGTGAGAAACATGGCGACAGAACCCTGCACAGACTTTTTTTCCGGTCCAAAATGCAAAAACAGGGGCTTTTGCGCTCTCTCCCCAACAATGGCGGCCATGGCGTCAGAAATTGCCATGATCAGCATAGATGTGACCAGGATCAGTTTGTGGTGATTCCACAAGGTCACTGTTAAAATAACGAAAGAAATGGGATAAAAAACAGTTCCGTATGTGTGTCGAGCCGTCCCGTGCATACCAGGAAAAAGACCACGCCGCACCGCGATAAAATCAATAGCAGTGAACAGGACGCCCAAAAAAACCATTGGCCACATGGAATGGAGTACAAAAGGTGTGGTCGCCACGACGATACCGACTACGATATGCACCAACTTTCGAGTCGCCTCCGGAGACCATTTAAAAAGACGCCGAATCAATTCGGAGAGTGTTACAATAACGAGAAGCAAAATGGCAAACAGGATGAAATAGAACAAATCAGATGGCAACATGTGTCAACCAGATCCAGGAATATTTTTGTTTTTTAAAAGTAATGAAATTTCAGCCAAAAAAACAACGCTTATTTCAGCTTGCGATGACTGAGGGTAACATCGAAAATTTCCATCCTGTCTCGACTAGATTCAGGCTTAAATGATTTTTCGTCACCCTATTTTGTGGTGTCGTTTGTAACAATCCTACATATAGTTGTAATTGAACGTGCTGCATCAATACTTAATATATCCCCAAGTTATCCACATTTTTGTGGATAAGGTGATTCTTTTAAAAGTCAAGCAAAATTTTATGGATTTGAAATTGACCGCTAAAAAATAAAGACTTAGAAGAGCTTCTTAACATTATGATAATATATGCAAAATAATGGTTCATTTTGATCGCCTGTTTTTATTGACTTTATGCCATCAATTAAGAATATGTTAAATCGTGAAAAATTATCGGGTAAAACGGGCAAAAATTTATTTCTTTTCCCTTGATAAATATTGAGAGGATTTCAGCTTGAAGAAATAATGAACAAGTTATCCACATTTCATGCACATGGAGTTCTACGAGGGAACTCAACGCATCACAATAACTTTGTTGGTCGCTGTTTTTGTGTCATCTGCGGTCTCGGCGATGATATAATAGAGATAGACGCCGTTTGCCAACAGATCACCGTCTTGATCGAGACCGTCCCAGTAGATTCGGTTATAGCCCACGTCAACCAGGCCGGGCTCGATCGTTTTGATAAGCCGTCCTGCCACGGTGAACACTTTGATACGAACAAGCGCTTGTCGCGTCAAATCGAAACAAAACTCGGTACCAGTGGCAAAAGGATTGGGATAGTTCAATACATGACGTAATTCCAGATCACTTTCGACCACAAAACTCACTCGTTTTATCACGCTATTCATGCTGGCATCAGAGAACTGAATTTCCAGCAGATGATCACCATCATCCAGGACAGGTTGAATGTGCAGCTCACCCAGAACAGTCGTGTCTTGCGGCTGGTGCAATGAAATCACGTCCTGATTGGTTAACAACAGTGCGCTGCCATCAAGATAGATTTTGATGCGTGTCGAATCCAGTGATAGCTCTGGATTGTTGTCTCGCAATGTCGCGACAATAAGCGGCTCCGGGTCCACCAGATCACCATCAAAAATTTCGCGATCATCAAATGTAATTTTTATCTCCGGCTGCAGCGTATCTGCATGAACATAAACAGATGTAATAATCGCGTTGTTGGACTCGGACAGTTCAGCGAAAAGATTGCCCGGATCAGCGGTGATGGCGATCTGTTTTTCACCAGGTATAGCGCCAACCTGCCATGTATATTGAATGGGGACGTAGCGATCGACAGCAATCGAATCAATCTCAACTGTGGCTAAATGATTGACACCTCCGGCCTGGTTGACCTGATCAAATGACAAGGTGACGTCTTGTGCTGTTCCCAGGCCAATATTAAAAACATCAAGATAAAAAGTGACGACCTGCCCAACCAGGACGGTGTCGGCGTTTTGTGTGACCAACTGGCGCCCGATGGTTATATCTGGTGCTGGAGAAAACAGAGCGCCCCAACTTTGCAGCAATGGCGAATGCCTGGCACGTGCCGTTTGAAAATGGGCATCCAGATGGATGAACGGGAACTCGCTCGCGTCGATGGAAGAGAGATCAACCGGCGTCTGCTTGATTCCAGAAAAAAGCCGCACCGTGTCTCCGATGAATTTTTGATAACCCAGGATATTCAGGGTGAAATCGCAGGAATCGGGGATGGTGACATCCCAGCTAACACTTGACCAGTGAGTTGCCGGACCAATGCGTTCGGACAGCAGACGGCCGCGTTCAAAAAAGCCGGATAACGTATCCTTGAGCACAACAGCGCCGTTGGCTTTTGCCGGCTCCCACCCTTCCGGCACGCTGCCCTTTGCGGCGCCCTTTTTACCAATGATCGCCCACATATCGCGGTAGCCTAAATTGCGAATCATGCTACTACCAAGCGTCTCCAGCGCCTGAAACGCCTCCTCGGTTAACTGGGCGCTCCCCTCATCTCTTACGGCAGCAAGAACCAGTCGCCCTTGTGGAATTTTCCCAATAAATTCCACCATTTCACGTGTTTGCTCGGCATTGGCATAGGTGTCAAAATAGCCGCTGTCCAGGACATCACCGTTGTTTGGATTCAGAACAGCAATATTAAAACCCCTGTGCGTTTGCATGACGGTTCGATTATTGACCTCAATGACGGCGTAGCCTTGCGAGTTGGTCCAGGCAGATTGCAAAAGTATGGAAACAGGATTTTCCTCGAGTCTTGTTCCGCTACTCGTCCAGATTGTATTCTGCCGCATGTTATAAGCGGCAGCGACGGAATCGGCTTGTCGCCAGCCAAAGTTTATGGAGGGGCTGGTATAAAATGCGCCGAGAAATGAATCATCCGCATCATGTCCTTGTAGGTGAACACGCCAATAGTATTTCGCACCCGGGATCAGCGCATCAGGTTGCCACTTGATGAGCAACGGATGCACCTGAACGGGCGGGGAAACGCGCAATGCCGGACTCGTGAACGTTTTGACCGTATCGATTTCAAAAATATATCGAGCCGTCTCGTCAAAAAATTGCTGTGGTGTTTGAATTTTCAGGACGGTCTGATCGACTGGAATGAGGGCATTATTGGGCGGTGCGACCTGGGCAAAAGTACTTGTCAAAACCGTCACTTGATTCATTTGAACATTATTTGTTTCATCAGTCTCTTTGATCTGATCTTGTGGATCGAGGGTCACACGGAGCTCGACCGGGCCGGCCATATTCTTCAATGGCCAGTCAAAGCTGAGAGAGTCGCTTCGACCAACAGGCGGCAGGACAAACGGTTCTGTTAAAATCTGTTTGGTCACAAGCTGTTCAATATCGAGGCGACCGACAACGCTATCCCGAGTCGCCAGCCCCCAATTCTGAACATTCACTTTTATTTGTGCCAAAGAATCTGCTTCACTCGGCACCAGTGGTGAAACGCGAATATCGTTTGGCTCCAGCGTCAGGTCTGGCTGCGTTGGAAGGCTCAGCGTGATCGCCGGATCACCCATCAAATTATACTGCAAGATCAAGTTACGAATGTGCGCGCCATCACCATAGTATTGCCACATGGCAAATTTGGTCAGGGTTATAATGTCACCCAGATAGCGCACGGAATCAAGTAGAACCGTGGTATAAAGTCGCCTAAGGTAGAGATAATCTTCATACGAATAGCCCCACCCCGATGTGCCCCAGAAGCTGATGGCACCTTTATTGGGTACAAGAAGGAATTTTTCGCCAAAGCTCTCCTGATTCGGTTCTGCAAAACGCCCTGTATGGCACGTCATGCTTGAAATAACTGGATAACGACTCGTATTGGAGAGGTCATCGATATCGGGATTATTGAACATCAATTCCCAGGTGCGGCTTGCGGCATGACCGATAAAGTTCGTCCACAATGTCCCGGCGTTGATGGCATCCAGGATGAGTGAGCGCGCGTCGGCTTGTGCTTCCGCATCATCCTTGTTGATGAACAAAGGTGAACCAAACGTTGGCGCGCTGGCAACAAATTCGGAAGCCAACGCGGCGGATTGTTTTCGAAAGAGCTGCTGCTCCATTTCATCCAGGCCACCGCTGATAAATAAAAAGTTTTTTTTCCAGCGCGCCGATTCTGTCCTTTCATAGTCGATAATTTTATCGACCGCAGACCTGGCTTCGGCAACTGTTTTGACAGGAATACGACCGATATTCACATCAGGAATAAAATCGTTTGGCCCATCATAACAAGCAAACAGCACATCACTCACCGGATTGCCCAACGACGGAACATAATTGGAGAACTGGCCTGACAGTCGGCCTATAAAATCCCAACTGGCATCCCCAAAAAGCAGCACATAACTCGGAGGCGGATTCCAGCGCGTGCTATTCATCAAAAATTGTCGAATTGCTTCGGGGTCCGCAATACCATCATTCACACTATCGTAAATATCCTCAACGAGGATGACTGCGCTTGAAAAGTTATTGAGACTTTGCCGGTAGGCTGCCAAACGTTGCGCCTCGGTCGCAAACTTTGCATGGGTGATGATCAAATAGTCCGCACCGGTCAGGGAACTTAGCGGATCGCTCTGGCGCCATTTAAGTTTGAGCGGAGATTTCACACCGGTTGAATCAAAAATGATATACCTTCCACCCGCTATTGGAGGAGCAAATTGAATATTAACCGTTGAATCGCCACTCGCAAATGTCAATGTACTCGATACGCGAACACTGCCCTGAGTCGACGCTTTATGCGCTTCGGCAATCGGCTCAGCCGCACCCTTGCGGCCGATAAAAGCCCAGGAATCCCGGTATTTTAATTCATCGATTTTTTGGCTGCCAAATTTTTGCAGCGCCTCTTTCGCAGGTGCCGTCAGATTCGTTGCCGCATCATCACGAACACCGGCCAGGAGAATTGTTCCATCGACAAGACCATTCAACAGCAGTGCCAGGCTATCGGAGAAAGCTCTGGAACCATAGGTATCAAAAGTTTTTTTCAAAAGAATGCTACCATCCGACGCATTAATGGCAACAATGCCAATGCCGCGTGTTCCCGTGTAAATGGAGTTACTATTGACAAAAAACCGTGCATAATTGCCATCATTCAAGCCGGCGGATTCGACGACAAATTCTGCGGTCCAACTGGTGCCGCTGCTGTATGGGATAATATGCACATCATTTCGGATATCCCAAATGGAGATGTTTGACGACGAAAAGCCATTCACTGTCAAGCCGTCGGATCCCGATTTTAAAGAATCGACGCGTAGCCATCCGGAAGTGGCGGTCATATTTTTCTCATAACTCACCTCGAACCAGTCAAAGTAAAATCGAGAAGTGCGTGTTCCCTGGGCCACGGATTCGATCGCGAGTTTATTGTCATCTGCGCGTAAAATGGCGCCATCCACATCGATTGTTGGCACCAGCTCCTGTCGGTCGTCAAAAAAGGTATCCAGCAACAATTTATCATTCAACAAAACGCGCAAGTGATGGGCATCCGGCTGGCTGTCAAAAGTCTCCCCGCGCACCCGGAGTGTCAGATAGGCCTTGGGCTGGGTGAGCACATAACCAGGCACATCAAAGGTGGTGAGAAAGGTCTCGCCCGGATCGATAGCTTTATCCCAGACCCACCCTTCCCCGGGCACAGTTAGACTATTCTGGATATCGCTGTTTGAGTCACCTTGATAATATTCTCGATCCTGCTCAAAATGCGCTGTATGGTAAAAAGTGTGCATGAATTCGGTCGGTTCCTGGCTGGGCATGGAAATCAATCGACGGCCGGCACCAACATCCCATTGCAGCCAATAAATATTCGTATCGGTGTAGGCGTGATAAAAATCAGTTTCTCCAGCCAATCGCTCAGCGTAAAAAAGAATAAAATCGTTCTCGTTGAACTGACTATCATCACCACCAGCTATATGGCAGGCAATTTCATCCCCCTGGCAAAACAGCTTTAAATTTAGTGGATCGAGTTGGGCGAGATTCAATCCCAGCGCTTTGAGCTGATTGCCGGTTATTTTAGTGACGCCCTCATCTACAATATAAATTTTGACCCGATCCCGTAAATCCGCGGAACCGCTCGCCTTTTGCACAGAAGAGACCGGTCGAGCGCTTCCTAATTGCCCGGCAGTCAGGGCATCCAGTTTTTCGTCCAGGAAAGAACGGCCTGGCCGTAGCTCGGAGACTCCCTCCGCTACAACCTCAAATTTGAGATAACGCAGAACCAGCACTTCTCCGGTCACGGTATTGGCTTTGACGGGATTCACCTGCACACGCGCAAAATTGCGCTGGCGCAGAACAGTCTGGTCGTAAGATGTAAACGATTGCGGGAAAAAACGATTTGTTTGATAAACATTGGCATCTTCGATATAATCGCGAGTCGTTTCCTCATTGTTGATATTCAGCGTAGGCGTCGGACAAAGGCGACCGACGGTCTTCCGCTCAAACACAGAGTCCAGCAGCATAACGCGCACGGTTTGCCCTCTATTTTCAAAGGAAATGGCATCGATCGGCAATTGCGGGTGACCTGGATTTTGTTGCAGGGGCAAACCGCCCATTTCGGGAAGGGTATAGGAACGGGAATTGATCTGCAGGTTTGTCCACTGCACATCCGGAGCGATCCACTCCACTACAGCCCGATTCGTCGACTTTTCGAGGATGGTGAAATAGTGATCAGCAGAGAGTGCGGAGGTCACCTGAAAAACAAAGCAGCAGAAGCAGAGGAGTCTAAAACTCGTTTTCATAAACTCAAATCCTAAAATCCCGATTTGGACCTGTTCATAGAGAACATTGACTTAAAATAACACCCTCCTGCTTTAGTTCCAAGCTAATTTAAAATTTTCAAGTCCATTTGAATGCCGTGCGCGACAAGATAGGCCATGACACCAAGGATAAATGTCAGTCCAACGAGCGCCAGGGCCGCTCCCGATTGTGACAAGCCCAGCGCGACCAGGCGATGATGGACGTGTTCACGATCGGCATGAAAGGGGTGAATACCTTTGCGCCAGCGACGAAAGATCGCCAGCAATGTATCGGTGAGAGGCAAGCCCAGCAAAAGCAAGGGAATGAGAAGTGCGGCCTTGTTCACATCAAAAATGGCTGCGTTCAACGTGAGGCAGGCCAATAAAAAACCGAGAGAAAGACTTCCCGAGTCACCCATAAAAATTGACGCGGGAGAAATATTATAGCGCAAAAAGCCGAGGACCGCGCCGGCCAAAATAATACATATAATCGGAACAAGTGTGTTGCCAAACAGTGCCGAGATGGCCATCGCAGAGAGCAAAATAGCCGTGGCGACGCCACCGGCCAGACCATCCAGGCCATCGATCATATTAAAAGAGTTTGCAACGCCAACGATCCACAACACAGAAATCGGGTAGGACAAAAAGCCAAGTGTTAATTCTTGCTGGGCTGGCAGGAGCAGCGCTTCAATGCGCCATCCCGTGGCCACAGCCACGGATGCAGCCAAAATTTCGATAGCGAGTTTGAAATTACAATTCAGGTCAGCCTTGTCATCGATCGCGCCGAGGAAGAACAGTACGGTGGCCCCGGCAGCAAGACTTGCCAACATCTTGACATTTGTCAAAATCATTTCAGGTTTGGTGACGGCCAGGACCACTAATCCAATGAGAAAGGCTAAAAATATTGCACCACCGCCTAATTTGGGGATTTCCCCGCGATGAACCGTTCGATGATTCTGCCGTGCGACAACGTGATGTTGCAGGGCAAATCGCTTGAAAAGCGGCGTAGCCAGAATAGCGATCAAAAAAGGAATGAGGAAATATAAGATATAGTGCATCATGATGCCTTGTTCGCGTTGTAGCGTTGAGACGCTAATCCTCCTGCAAATTGCTGCTTTATTATTTCATTTTTTCTTTTCTTACAAAAATTATACCAACCAACGTCACGCTTGCCCTTGCGGCGGCGATTTTCGAATACTGTACGACATGGTTATAAAAGTCTCACGAAGGAACAGTTCCATATCAGCGACGTGTTGCTCAAAGTATTGGAAAACAATCAGATGCCGTCGGATAATCCCCGTGATGCCGTTTTCACATGTAAAAGATAAGAATTTTTTGGGAAAAACGATACAAATATTCACGATTTATTGTTCAACTGGCCACCGCAATCATTGATCACAGATATTGATTTTTTCCGAATTCTAATTTAAATTCGTTGACGACTTTTTTTGGCATATTTCTTGATGATTTTTACATCAAATGCTTTTAATTAACCTGGAACCCATTTGACTTACGCCGCCAAAGCCCTTTTGAAAAAATTCCACCCGTTGTTATCCAGTCAATTTGTTAAAAATGTCGGGATTTTAACAAGCGGTACGGTGCTTTCACAGGCCATTGGTCTTGCTATTTCTCCCATTTTGACACGCCTGTACGCTCCGGCGGATTTTGGGCTTTTAAGCATTTTCAACTCGCTCATCCTGATTTTGACCATTGTCTCTGCTTTCCGATTTGAACTTGCCATACCGATGGCCGATTCCGAGAAAAGTGCAATGAATTTGTTTTTTTTATCAATAGTATGTGTTTTCGCCTCGGTATCGTCGTTATGGCTGCTTCTTTTGCTGATCCCAAATCTTTTAAGCCACATCGGGCTTGGTGCGCTCACACATTATTCGACATTTATTATGATCGGGCTCCTTTTCTCCGGACTCTATAATACCATTTCGCACTGGAATATCCGAAAACAATCGTTTGGTATTTTATCGAAAAGCAGAATCGTTCAAACTGCGAGCGGCAGTTCTTTTCAAGTGTTGTTTGGCATGCTCGAATACACTTCGGTCGGCTTGTTGATTGGTGCAATGATCAAACATATTACCGGTGTGCTCATCTTGTTCGGACAGTTCAGCAAAGGCAAAAGGAGAGCATTTCATTCGATCACTCTGTCAGCTCTGCGTGAAACCATTGTACAATACAAAAAATTTCCCCTTTTGTCGAGCTGGGCCTCACTGATCAATAATCTGGGAAATTACTTGCCACCTTTCATCATTTTGAGGTTTTTTGGCTCGGAAGCAACCGGCTTTTATTCCCTCGCGCTTATGGTCATCGGTGCACCTGTCACGATTCTGGGTCAAGCGGTTTCACAGGTATACTTGAGCACGGCAAGTCAAATATATAGCGAACAGCTTTCCAACGCCACATCCTTTTATCGCAAAGTCGCAAAAAATCTCTTTTTTCTCAGCACACTCATCTTTGTTCTCTTGTTTTTGACGGCGAGGTCTTTGTTTCCACTCTTGTTTGGACCTGCCTGGCGCGCTTCCGGCATTATTGTACAAACGCTGAGCATTTTGTACTTTTTTCAGTTCATTGTTGTACCATTGTCAGCAAACCTCACTTTATTAAAAAGGCAGGAAGTCCAACTTGGCTGGGATATCTTGAGGTTGCTCACTGTGATAGCGGCGTTAGTCATTCCGGCTCTGCTTGGAATCTCCTTTTTCTCGACCATAAAAATCTACGCCATATGTTTGTCGATAATATACATTTTGCTTTTCTTTATAAATTTATATTATTTGCCAAAGCATTAACTGCGAATACACCAAGCAATGAAACAATTACAACGTATCGCCTACATAATATACTGGAATGATGCTGCGGAGAGCGGCGTCATGAAAAAGGTAAAGAGCACCTGCCTTGCGTGGAGAACGTTGGGTGTTGAGGTTGACATCTTTTTACTTACAAAGAATCGAACTTTGGCAAAGGATTTGTCAAGCCAAAATGATTACTCTGTGAACATCCATATTTTTTTATTTCGATCATTTATTGGCAAAATATTTCGCTTTCGTTCGCTGGTCAATCATGTTCTCAAGCTCAATGCCACTGCAATCTATTTTAGATATCAACCTTTTCTTCCCGGATTTTTCAAGTTGTCTCGCAAATCCAAAGTTTTTATAGAAATCAATGGCGATGATTTAATTGAAATCCGACAGCGCTCAAAACTAAAATATGTTATCGTCAAACTGACGCGGAATTTGATGTTCAGCAATGCTGCAGGATTGATTTTTGTCACGCATGCGTTGAGCAATCACCCCCACTTTCGGCAGAGCACAGCACCACGTCTCGTTTTGGCAAATGGCATATCCTTAAGCGACTATGCTGACATGCAACCATCCGCTAAAGGCCTGAATGCAAAGCCAATGCTGGTGTTCATCGGCTCTGAGGGCCAGAACTGGCATGGTGTGGACAAAATTTTGGTTATGGCTGAAATTTTTAAAGACTGGCAATTCACTGTTATCGGCCTGGAGAAATCATATTTTCATTCGCCTCCTGCCAACATTAATTTTACCGGATTCTTGCAAAAAGAATCGTATTCCTCTATCATGCAACGCGCCGACATCGGGATCGGCTCACTCGCACTGTATCGTAAACAAATGTATGAGGCGTGCCCCCTCAAAGTGCGCGAATACCTCGCCTATGGCCTTCCCGTCATTATTGGTTATCGTGATACAGACTTTATGGATGGCGCCTCGTTCATTCTCGAGTTGGAAAATAGAAAAGAGAACATCAAAAATAATGTTGATTTGATCACACAATTTGTCGGGCAATGGAAGGGCAAAAAGGTGCCGAGAAATCGGATCAACAAGTTAGATATTCTTGAAAAAGAGAAACAAAGACTGGCATTTTTGGCGCAACATCTCGCTTGAAAACAACAAAGCACCTGTATGAACAAACATTGCTCATCTTGTTCAATACCACGGCATTTACGCGCACACCTCCTGGTATAATCGCTCATATTTTTCGATCATACGATTCAGAGAAAACTTTTCCAGACAAGATTCAAAGGCCAAATCCGACAGTTGTGTTCGCAGCTCGGTATTCGTCATTAATTCCTGAATGCTTTCGGCGATCGCTGACGGTGCGTTGGCCTTGATCAATAGACCATTTACCCGATGCTGAACGATCTCCGGCATGCCGCCGACGCGGGTTGCGATAACGGGCAATCCCGCTGACATGGCTTCCAGAAGAGAGATGGGAATCCCCTCGCTCTTTGAAGCTAACAAAAATATATCCGCCGAATTTAAATAGGGATCAATATTGTCTTGAAATCCAGCGAAATTCACATATTTTGCCACACCAAGCTCTTCAGCTTGTTTTTGCACCCGGCCGTTGGACTGGTCGGCACCAACGAAGCAAAATTTTATCCGCTCTTTTGTACTGTCCGGCATCAAGTCAATTGCCTGCAAAATGGTCGAATGTCCTTTTACCGGGCGAAGATTGGCCACTGTCAGAATAGTGAAAGTCTGTTTTGATTTGTTGCTTTTATTCAACGCTTGTGGCGCTGAAGTATTCCCCGCTTTCGTTGCTTTGACACCGGTATAAATGACAGATATGTGCTGCGGCTTTATTCCCAGTCTCTCAATGGCCAACATTTTCCCCATTTCAGAAACAGTTATCCAATGCGCGATGAGCGGACGTAACAGTTTGGAAAAGAATAGCTTGAACTTATTATCAAAGCTGTAAATATCATGAATTGTCGAAATCACACAACGAACATGCAACACTTTTGCCAGCAGCGTTGCGGCAAGTTCTGCTCGTGCACCGTGAGTTTGGACAATGCCAATATCATGCTGTGAAATAATTTTGCGCACTCTCCATGGAAACGTGCACAGCCTTTTTAAATTTAAATTATAAAAAGGTAATCCCAGGGACTCGACTTTTTGTGCCAGCGGTCCATCACCAGCCAGGCTTGCAATAACAACGTTGAACTGCTTCTTGTTCACATGCTCTGCGAGAGAGAGAAGAAGTTTTTCAGCTCCACCTATCTCACTCAGGTTTATGACATGCAAAATATTTGTTCTATCATCAACCATTTCACCATTTCTCGCAAGTGGAAGAATGTGTCATCATTTATTTATGCCAAAGCTCAGGTACAAGCGCTCCAATTGAGCGATGAGCTTTTCATGAGAAAATTCGCTCTGCACAAAGGCACGCGCCGTCTGACACATGAAGTTTGTCCCCTTTTGATCTTTCAGGACACATTCAATCTGCGAGGCCATAAAGACGACATCATTGGAAGGGCAGCCGATACCATTTACCCCGTTTTGCAGTAAATCAGGTACACCACCAACAGCAGTTGCGACGACGGGCGTGCGGCTGGCCATCGCCTCGATGATCGAAATAGGTGTCCCTTCATTCAACGATGTCAGAACAAGAACATCGATGCCTTTATAAATTCGCTCAATATCCTGAATCCAGCCCAAGAAATGCACATACGAAAAGACATTGAGCTCTCGTGCCAGGGCTTCAAGAGACGCCCGCTCGGCGCCGTCGCCTGCGATACACAGGTGACACCTTTGGCCGTTCTCTCGCAAAGTAGCCAGGACTCTGATTGCCATTTGGAAATTTTTAATGGGAGCCAATCGGCCAATTGCACCGATCAGGACGTCCACTGAAGCAATGCCCAGAGACTTTTTCAATTCATCAGATTTTACGCAGTCCAGGAATGGCTTTAGCTCATGTCCAACGTGAATAATCTCGATTTTCTTTTTTGGCGCAATCTTGTAGACCTCTGCCAAATCTCGTTTTTGCAGGGCGCTGATGGCAACAATCTTGTTGCTGAATCGGGCGAGCGTCTTTTCAATCAAAACATACAAAGCGCTTTGCATTTTGGGAAAGTAGTGATCAAAGGCGTGTCCGTGAAAGGTGTGAATAATGACCGGTGTCCGGGCCAATACAGCCGCAATACGACCCAAGGCGCCAGCTTTTGACGTATGGGTGTGCACAATATGGGGCTTTCGTTGCCGTAAAAATCGATATATTTTATAAAGGGCGAGCAACTCATTGGCTGGATTGTGACTGCGCTGCATTTCACTTATTATTTCAATCCGGTCACCACTGCGCTCCAGATCTTTATGCCGAGGCGCCTCCCCGACATCAACTGCACCACCGAGGAATAGCGGCGTAAATCTTTGCCTGTTGAGATATTTGACGACCAGCTCTGTCTGAATCGACGGTCCACCAATACAAATGCGAGATTGAATATTTAGAACTCTAATTTTTTTCATAGCTGATTCAAGCAATCCTCATATAAATCAAATGTCTTTTCCCAACAGTGACGCCAGGAAAATCGCAAAATATTTATATATCCTTTCGAGATCATAGTATTGCGGAGCATAGAATCTTCCAAAACAAGCGCTATTTTTTCCGCCATATCCCGGGGATCCATAGGATCAAAATAAACCGCCGCCTCCCCGCAAACTTCTGGGTGGGACGTCGCCTTTGACACAATTGCCGGGACACCTGCTGCCATGGCTTCCAGCGGCACAAAGCCAAAACCTTCGAAAAGCGATGGTGCGACAACAGCATGCGCTTTTTTATAGAGAGCCGGGATAAACTCTTGGGCCACAAAGCCAAGAAATTTCACCTGCTGCTGCAATCCCAACTTTTTGACGGTTCTATATATTTCGCGATAATGCCAATTCTCCTGCCCAACAATAACCAAATGATGTTTGAGTGCATGTTTTTGCACGAGTATTTTATACGCTTGCAGGAGTCGAATATAATTCTTTCTGGGTTCCAAATGGCCGAGAGCCAGAATGTATTCGCTCTTCAAGTCAAATCTCTGCACAACAGATGCAGCATCTTGATCACTCAGATTGAAGCGTTCATGATCAATCCCTTCATGAATAACAACCACTCGATCCTGGGAGAGATTAAATGTTCTCAAGATATCCTGTTTTGTATAGTCAGAGACTGCAATGATTTTATAGGCGTTGCTAACAGTCTTTGGAATCGCGCGTTCCAAAAAGTGACGTCTGAGCAGCCTGTATGAATCCGGAGCGTGCACGTATCGCAAATCATGAATTGTCACGATGCTTGGGATAGTCACACCTGGTGAAATATATGAAAATGGTGAATGAAACAAAGCGATACGATTCCTCTGCAAAATATGAGGCCAGGCAAGGGATTCGTGCAAAACTCGTCGCAGCGGATTTGTCTGCGTAATTGGTACAGTTACATAGTATGGATTGTCCGGGTAGTCTTTTTTTACTGATTTGCCGACAAATACGCGGTAATCGAATGAAACCTCCTGGTTTTCGAGTGCAGAAAGCAAGTGTCGCAAATAGACGCCCACCCCGCCAAGTTTTGGTGACAATAAAAGGGAATTTATACCAATTATTTTCATCGGTTCGAAAGGTTTTTCGCTTTATGAACATGCTGTTCAAAGCCGAGTAATTGGAAAATTGCGTGAAAATAATCACCAGCTTTTTTATCAGGTCGCGTTATTGCAAGCGGAATTCGCAAGCATAATCCCACCAGGTATAGTATTCGAGCAAAAAAACGATGAACCGGCCCATAAGCTTCTTCGATGAAACGGCTGTTGCTATAGATACTCTGCACAATCATTCGGGGCAGCACTTTTTTCACGCTGGCGCCGTGTTCATGTTGTATTCGAATTTCAGGTGACACAACGGTGCGCCAGTTTGCCGCCAGGGCGCGCCAGCACAGGTCCATATCTTCAGCAAACATAAAATAGTGCTCATCCCAAAATCCGATATCTTGCAAAACACAGCGCCGACAGCAAAGGAATGCGCCGTCAACATAATCTACTGCAACAATGCCTGTACGCCCGGCATTGTTGATTGTCGTTGATTTTATAAAAAAAAGCTGTTGCAGGACAAGTCGTCTTAAATTGAGAAAATATCGTCCCACCGTTTGTACGTGACCGTTCGGTAAAATCAGTGCTCCCCCAACAACTCCGACACGTTTATGTGTTTCAAATATTTGTTTCATCTGCATCAAGGGAGAATCTGACATCATCATAGTATCATTGTTCATGAATAGCAGAAATTCGCCTGCAGCTATGCGAGCGCCGCGATTGCACGCTGCAGCGTAGCCAATATTCGAACTATTCACAACGATTTTTACGTCCGGGAATTTTTTTGCAAGCGCATGAATACTCTCATCCTCTGAAAAATTATCAACCACGATAATTTCAAAGTCAGTTGAATTGTTTTTATCATAAATTGACGAAACGCATCGTATCAATAAATCTACTGCATTCCAATTCACAATGATAATGGAAAAAAGGGCACTCATTATTAAATCAGCTTTAATCTTAAATCACGCAAATATGCTGCACCAAAAATGAACAGAAAAATAACATAATTCATCCTGTGGCGCACAGCCGTACCAAAATTTGAGTCAACAAGCGCGTTTGAAAACAAGCCGAACAGACAAAATAAAAGCAGAAAAAATTCGAGATCCACATAGGGTCCGTACCTTTTGGCGATAATATATTTGACTGTAAAAATAAATGCCGCCAGATTGAAAAAACCTTCCATTGCTGACAAATATTGAAAAGCACCGCTGGCATTCCACAAAAAGGGACCAAAGGTGAAATAGATAAATCGAATGGGTAAATATTTGATCAAATCAAAAAAATTATTGTATTCAAGTCCCACCAAATAGGCCGAACCTCCTTCTGCACGGAGTGGTTGCGCCCGCAAAGGATACATTGCAATAGAAAATACGAAATCACGATGAGTAAGATAAAAAACACTCACACCGGCGATTAGCAACGCCAGCAAGAGCCATTTGGATACTCGAAACCTCGGGGACTTTAGCAGCAGGATCGCAAAAAAGAACAAAAATAGCATCAGATAAAGTGCAAAATTTTGAATCCGTGCAATGCTCACCAGCAAAAAACTTGCAAGCCAAAAGACAAAATTTCTCATCGCGGTTTTTTTCTTGAACCATAAACAAAAGAAATAAACCATCAAAAGACTCAGGTACATTATGATTGAATCTCTTAAAATATAGGACGTAAAGGCTATGATGGATGGTGTAAACAGGGTCAGTGCACCGGAAAAAAGTGCTACCTTTTCATCCTCAATCACTTGATTGACTATTTTATAAACGAGGATGCCGCTTAAGACGCCAAAAAACGAATTGATAATCTTGGGCAAAAGATAATTCGGGCCAAAAATGCTATAGATCCAACTGAGAAAAAGCGAGTAGCTTTTTGCGTTCATCGAATAGTGATCGAGCTGATAAAATGTCGGCAGATTTCGGCTATAATTATCCATGATGGTGCGTGCTACACCATTGTAAAGAAGGTGATCCGTCTGTTCCGGCATGATGGGATAGATATGATTGAGAACAACGAGTGCCATTCGAAGGATAAAAGCGATCCATACGAGCTTGTAGAACAGTCCATGCGTAAAAGGATAGCGCAGCAATAAATAGATGGTTAGAAGAGCAATCAATAAAAAAGCAACTGCATAATCGTATGGCAAAAACAGCCCGATGATGGCCACCACAACGGGAAGATATGAACCGAATTGTCGACTTTTCGATAAAGCATCGAACTGTAAATAGATTTTATCATGCACCATATTTGTCATACTCTTGTTAAATATGCCAAAATATAGACGTGGTACGTTAAAAAGTTTTCAAGCAAAGCCAGCGTGAGCACATTGACAATCCTGGCTTTAATTCCCATGGATACTTGCACCCACTCGATTTCAAATCCGGCATTTGCGATTAATTCTCTGGCAGTTAATTTGGTAAAAAAGCGGAGATGCGTTTCATCCAACAATCCTGATTTTTCATAATCCCATCTTCCGCACATCAACATTTTGATGATTCTCCAATGCTGTATATTAGGAATGCTGGCGAGCAGTCGTCCACCCGGTTTTAAAACTTTTTTGATTCGCTGGAGCGTCTGCCAGGGATCATACAAGTGTTCGAGGACATCGAGACACAGAATTAAATCGATGCTTTGTTCCGGCAGATCAAGTATCGTCTCGGCTGACTGGTTGAGAACGACATCCACGCGCTGTCTCGCACTTTGAGCGGCCTCCGGATGGATTTCAACACCGATCGTTTTTTGAACGCCGAAATGTGATTTTACATATTCCAGTGTATATCCCTCACCACAACCGAGATCCAGAACAGCGGAGAACGATACGTCCTTTGGCAGGATAGAAAGGGCATCTTTCCGAACCAGATTATAATAATCTATGTTCTGCTTTTCAAACACGTTCACTCCAACGACCAACAAATGCCAGCAGAGATCGTCGCTCGGTTTCCTGGATGAGCAGAAACCAGAGAGCGGGCATGAGAGAGATCAAGAATAAGATATAAAGCAACAATGAATTGAAATGTTCATCAAACAGAATGAGGCAGCCAAAGGCCAGCAAGCAAACGCTGAATAAAATAGTTGTCCTGAAAAAATAAACAACATGGCAAAGCAGTTTCAAGGCATACATGATTAAGAGAACGGCATCAGCAAACATCCGTACAGTCCATGCCAGCGCTGCTCCCACAATTCCGAATTGAGAAACAGATAAATAAAGCAAAATAATATACAGTGGTGTTTCGATCATGTGGATTTTGGCGGTGATATCCGGCCGGCCGGCAGCTTGAATAAGCGCGAACGCTACCCGAGCAGGCGCATTGATCATAACGCCGATCGCCAACCATTGCAGTACCGGAGCGCCCTGATCCGCAAACTCAGGACCCAACCAGGTGGTTATTCCCCACCGCGCGAAGAGAATGACCGTCAATGTGATCGGCACAAAAAGAAAAACCAAAAGCCGAATACCTCTGCTGAATATGAGCGCAGCACGTTGTGGTTCAGCACCAATGCTGAGAGAAAATGCTGGAAAAAGTACCCGAACAACAGCATTTGTGATCATCGTGGCTTTTGAAATAACTTCATGGGGCGTTATATAATATGCGACAGCAGTGACGGATAACGTGACGCTAATAAAGAATCGATCAAAATAAACCATGACCGGCCCGATGATGTTGCTCACAGATATCCAGCTACCAAACTTTAACATCGGCTTGAGTAATATTTTTTGAAAAGCAGGCCGACTTTGCATCGGAGTTACATGTCGCCAACATACATGGATGTAGAGTACAAAAATCCCCAGGCGCACACCCGCAAGAACGAATATTATGGAGGGCAAATAGGGCGAAAAAGGTAAAACAGCCAATGGCGCCAAATAGAATAATACGCCGTGTATCGCCTGGATGAGGGTAACATTGCCGAACATTTGATACGCTTCCAGGATGGCTCTTAAACCTGCGGTACTCATTACAATTGGAATGATTGAAGCAAGAATAAAAAACGATCGATATGACTCGGCGAACAAACTTTGCGGGATTTTTATCGCTCGAACGATAGTGGGTGACAAGATATAAAACAGAATCATCGTCGCCAGGCCGATGAGCAACATGGCTGCGAGTCCTGTCCAAATTATGGGTGCAATCTCTTCTTTTTGCTGGGTGCCCAGTTTTTCTGCGATCATTTTGGTCATGACGCGTCCCATGCCAAAATCGAATAGTCCAAAATACCCAAGCACAATCCACGAGATGCCAAGCAGACCAAAGCGTTCCACGCCCAAATGGCGTACCAAAACTGGAATGGCGATGAGCGCTGACAGCAGCGGCGCGATCTGACCGATGAGGTTGTAAATGGTATTCTTTGCCAGCAGACGTGTCCGGGTTAACGAGACAATATTTTGGTGATCGTGTTGCATTAATAATTAAACCGAAATCCGAATTCGACTTGTGAACGAACAACAGGATAATTCCAGTCACTTTGTTGGCTGATATCTGTATTCAACAAATTGATCGCCAGCTCGAAAAATCCATTACGGATGAATTCATACTCCCCACGTAGACCGAGGCTACGAATATCATGTCGAATACCGTCCAACAGTCTGACTGTTTCCGAGTCTGTAAAGCCGTTTCGTGGTCGAAAAATATCGCGACCAACATTCCAGTCATCCGTATTCTCGCCAAAGTTAGTCATTTCATAATTGAGATTAAAAAGCAATCGACGCGACAAGCGGTATTGGAGCTGGGCGTACAAATTAACGGCGTTGGGTCCAATGGGATGTCCCAGCGGCGTTATAAAATGGGCGTACGCTGTTGCCGTATCCTTGTGTGCATAAGTGTATGGCCGAAGTGCAGTGTACTCAATTCGAAAATCGAGGTTTGCCAAACCGAGCACATCGACATAATAAAGACCGGCTGTAACGCCGTATTTGTTGCCATAAAAGCCGCTACCAAGTCGACTGGTCGTCAGGTCATCTAAAAACAATTCACCATAAAGCTTGGTATTTTTAATCGCTTTGATCTCAAGGTCTACTCCCATAGCCGCATTGTCTTGATCGCCAAGATAATGCTCGGCAGAGCGAAAAAACATCACCGGATTCAGATAAGCTGGCTCAAATGAGCGGCTCGCATAAATCACCGCAGAATGCAGACCAATATCGATCACCCGAAACGGTGCAAATTCGAGTCGGTGCGCTGCCAGGATTTTTGTTGTGGGATCGCCTTTAAAATATTTTGGGGTATAATGCTTCAGCCATCCGAGCAGATAGGTGAACTTTAATCGCTTGAGAACAATTTGTAATTTGAACTGATCATAGCTTGTCGGATAATCCGACATAAATAATTGACCACGATAGCCTGGACCCCAAACGTTGCTATCCTTGCCGAATTGCACGTTGAGATATTTGTGCGAAAACAACACATAAGCAACCGTCTCATCATGATAAATTTGTTGCCCATTGCCCTGCACAAATCCCAGTCCCTCGCCCGTTGTGTTACCAACCGGGTAATCCCGCGTCCCCCATTCCCGTGTATCACGAATGTCGGTATAATAGCCAAAGTGTGTGCCAACGGTCCCCCACACTAAAAAGCCATTCGTATCCGTATTGACCCGCTCCCGTTCATCCAGGGTGTCATCGTCAGCAAACATGCGGCCACGATAAAAGATGGGATCAATATTGATCTTTACAGGTCCACTGTCAATTTCGAGCAGGTGACGTCCCTGGGGATAGAGAAAATGCGGCCACCAGGTTTTTATCCACTTGCTCTCCTTGATTTTCTGGACGCGAGTTTTATGGGAGGAGGTGTGTGAGGTGTGTTCATGGAATTCAAAAAGCAGGAAATCGAGTTGGTCTCGCTCCACCTTTGACAACTGCTCCTGGTGTGTTTTAACCTTGGTTAAAAAATCAGCAATCTCGGCGCGCGTCATCGGTTTTGTGCCCGCCAGGACTATGGGAAGAAAACGCTTTGCTTCCATACGGTCAATAAAATCATAGACCCAATGTGATGAAGGAACAAAGACGGTGCAGGTAAGTGCGGTACCAAAAATCAGCAGTGACAAGCCGAAATATGTGATGGTTTTTGTGTTGATCACTCCCATCCCTGGTTTTCCAAAAGCTGTTCCTCGGGGACGGCGCGGAGTACGCACGCCGGATTACCGACGACAATGATGCGGGGCGGGACATCTTTGGTCACCACGGCACCCGCCGCGACAACGGCGTCTTCACCAATCACTTTGCCAGGCAAAATGACCGCGTTGCCGCCAATGCGTCCGCCGGTTTTGATGGTGACGCCTTTGAAATGCTTGAACCGCTCTTCGGTGCGACCCAAAAAGTTGTCATTTGTCGTGTGCACACCCGGCGCGATAAAACAGTAATCGCCGATCTCGGAATAAGCAGTGATGTAACAGTTGGTTTCCAGCTTGTTTTTTTTGCCGATGTTGGTGTAATTTTCAATCGTGACGTTGCGACCGACGATGGTCGACTCGCCGATGGTGGTGTTTTCGCGAACTGCAGCGCCATCCGCAATCAGGACATGCTGCGCGATTTCGCACCCTGTATAGATCACAACCTGGGCACCGATCAGGCAGTTGTCGCCGATTCGAGCTGGTGGTAACTGTTGATCATTTTTAAAAATACTGCGTTTGGCGCGCATGGGCTGTTTGCCAATGACCGTACAGGCATCGATTCGAACGTTATTGCCAATATGTGAACCCGAATGGATGACGACATTGTGGCCAATCACGCAGTTGCTGCCGATTTCAACATTTTCTTCAACGACTGTAAAATGGCCAACAGTTGTATTTTCACCAATATGTGCTGTTCCCGCTATATAATTGTTCACGTGCTCTTCCTCTGCTAATAAATCAAGACAAAAAGCGAAACCATGAACAATTGTTTATCACGAGAAAGATTTCACGGCTCATCTTTTTGTTATTCGATTCAGTATGGACTTTTCCTTTTCCAGTTCGTCACTGACAATCTGGAGTCGAGATTGTTTGGCAGGATCTGTTTTGAGACGCTTCCAGTACGCAATCGCGAGTACCCAAAAAACAGTCAGCATGAAACTTAGCATGCCAAAAACAACGACCAGACCTTTTTTATTTGGCGAACTTGCAAAGGGCGGTGGTGTCGCTGCGTCGAGGATTTGGACCGTGGGCGTATTGCGCGCCTCTTCAATTTTTGTTTGGTAATATTGCTGATTCAACAATTGCCAGAGGGTCTCCTGCACTTTGACCTCACGCATCAACTCGGCTAAATCGACGGCTACCTCAGGAACGTCATTAAAGACCAGAAAAAGTGCGCTATTATCGCCGTCTTCCGCGCTGCCATATTGAAATTCAGCGTACCGGCGCTCCATTTCCTGCAATTCTTGCTGGGCGCGCACGATGACAGGATTGCCCGGTTTCATGGATTGCTGCAAAACACCAATTTCGATTTTTTTATTGAGAATTTGTCCCTGCAATTCGCCGGCTTGCTGAATCGATGCTGCCATTTGGTTCTCCAAAGAGACAGCTTTATTTTGCTGCTGAAAGGTGGCCAGCTTTTTCGTCGCCTCGAAGAGCTGAGCATGCGTCTTTTGGAGCTGCGATTCAAGATAAACGCGGGAATTCTTCGCCTGCGATACGCTTTTCTCCTGATTCACCTGGTCCAGCTCTTCGATATAAGCATTTGCCACGTCTGCCGCCAGCTTTGCATCACCCAACTCAACAATGATGGACAGGATTTTTTGTTTTGACAAAACAAAGCGCACTTTTTTGCGCATCTGCAAAAGACCGATCTCGGCGGAGGGCATTTTTAATATTTTGTAGAGCGGCAAAGAGTCTGATCCAATACAAAAATAGCGATTCAGTACTCGCTCACCGACCGACCGACTTTTCAGCATTTCATGCAGGATATCGGCTGAGGAGGCAGCAGCTGGCAGGGATAATCCCGGTACCGAGACATCAGATAAAAACCCCATAGCCATTTTATTATCATCGGAGGGCGGCATAAGTGTTGCAGTAGCGATATACTTTTTGGGCAAAACAAACGAAATTAGCGCAACCAGCACAACCGTGAGCACCACATTTCGCACGACAAGCCATCGCGCCGCCAAAACAGTGATAAATAGTGGAAATAAATCAATTTCTTTGGATTCTTTATTCATCTTTGTGGTTTATTTAATTCGTTGCTGTTCGGATGACAAGATAAACTGCTGCCAATTGACCAAGGACCATGACAGTGTCGTAAAAGACCTTCCACCAATCATGATCTTTCTCACGCGGGATGAAAATACGGTCACCGGACTCAAAGAGTTTGATATCATTGACGTCTTTTATTTCACCCGTGACTTTGATAATTTTTGTCCGTTTTCGATCCGCATCCCACGTATAGCCGCCGGCTTTTTGAATATAATAGTCAAAGTGTGCCCCCGGAACGAAAAGAATGCCGCCTGGTTTTGAGACACGACCCGACACATACACAACGTCCGGTCTTTTGGGGACGTGAATGATATCGCCATCTTTGAGCAGTACATCTTCAGATTTGTCACCTTCGATCATCAGCTTGTGGAAATCGACAACGACTCGGTTGATATTATCCGAGTTGTGCTTCATGACCAGATACTCATATTCAGAATCGCTCATATCCGCCCGCGACATTTGCGACAGACGTTCAAACTCTTTATCCTCAATTGGCATTTCATATTTACGTTCCAGCTTGGATTCGCCGATGAGCGCATCCTCGGTAAAACCGCCTGCCGCCCGTAAAATATCGCTCAACCGTGTGGAGTCCAGGATGATGGGATAAAAGCCCGGAAACCTGACCTGGCCACGTACCTGGACCAAAGCACCAAGTTCCCAATTGGGAATTTTGCGGATAAAAACATGATCGTCCGGCTCCAGCACAAGATCGACATCCTTGTCGCCGTCCATTACGCGCTGGAGATCGAGACGAATATTGGTAATTCTGTTGCCGGGATCAACTTTGGCGACCTCCACTTCCAGCATGTAGGCGCTGCGGGTGAGATTGCCGGCATGCAGTATCAGGTCACTGACGCGCATGCTTTGTTGAAACTCATACAAACCGGGATGATTCACCTCACCATATATCGCCACAGAATCGCGCGGCGCCTGATCCTCAAGGGAAAAGACGCGAATGCGGTCCCGATCAACGAGCAACAGATTTTTCGAGTCATCCGCGCATGGGTCGGATGAAAAATCAACATAAAATACCTTGCGACTGCCGGTCTCGGTGACGCGGCTCACTTCTATTTTGTGCATGTAGGAAAATCGAGTCAAACCGCCTGCCAGCTCTATGATATCGCACAAGCGCTCCGGTCGGTTGGGATTCAACTCATAGATTGCCTCGCGGTTGACCTCGCCGATCACATCTACAGAATTTTTCGCCACCGGGACAAAAATAATGTCGCCGCTTTGCAAAGAAAAACTCTGACGGCCTTTGGGACGCAGCATATAATCGTACAGGTCTACCATAGCCACCAGGCTATCCTGGCGCAAGACCTGGATGTTGCGGAACGAACCTTGCGCCGTGATTCCCTGAGCTTTTGTGATGAAATCGAGAACAGAACCGAGAGCACTGCTTGAATAGTTGCCCGGTTTGCCCACTTCACCAATGATACTGACACCAACCATTTTGGGCATCGTGAGCATGATGTTTAAACTGTAATTGCTGTACACCGAGCTGAGTTTGGCATCGAGGAGCGCACGAAACTTTTCCATTGTGAGGCCATTCACATACAGCACACCAACGGTCGGCACATAAAGCTGACCATCGACGCTGACGCTCATCTGGAACTGCTCTTGCGCCTTGCCACCGAGAAAAATTGTCAATTGATCGCCCGGCCCCAGCAGATAATCCTGCGGCAGCGCTCCGCCAAGAAATGGTTCCTGAGTGAATTGACCCGACTGGAACAAGTTGGAGCCAAACCGCTGCAATCCCGTTGCGGCGACATCTGCCGTTTCGGGAGGATATAAATTTTGTATGGATGCCCGAGTGTTGCTTTTTGAGGCAGTCGAATTCGATTGAGCCAATACAACAGGTGCAATCAATACAAAAAGGACAAAAAATGTCGCGATGCTGTTATCTCTCATGTCTTTTGGCGTTGTTGGATATTTTACAGAAAGTAGATAATTAATCCTTTTTAAACAATAAAATTATTAGAGTTAGCCAATATTCACCGGCGCTTTGTTATCGATAGGATCAAGCAACAAAACAGCATACAAAATGTCGATTATTGTGCTGACAAAACAATCAATGAAGAGCAAAGACAATGCCATTATAGCCTGTTTATGGCTCATGTAGTTTTGACGCGCGGCTTTAAGCCGCAGCCAAATTACAAGCCACGGATGAGCACGGATTTTTCGGCTTTGCTTCGAGAAAGCTTTGGGACTAGAGGCTAAAAAGGCTTAAAATGAATGATATGATCTGTGTTTCATCCGTGTGCATTGTGGCTCATAAATTTAAAAAATGAGCGACATTTTACTGCGGCAAAAAAACAATATGAGTGGACATGACGATTATCACTTTATCGAAGCAATGCAATCTGGCGTGTCAGCCGAATAGAGCCGGCCTGAAAAATGCAGAAATAGATGCCAGAGGCCACCTTTCTACTGCTATCGTCGACACCATCCCAGTGCGTGCGATATGAGCCGGCCTGAAATTTCCCTTGTTCCAGAACAGCTATTTTTTGACCCACGGTGTTGTAAATGGCAATTTCGATAGCATGATCTTCCGGCAGATAAAAGTCAAATGTCGTGCCGCTATTGAAAGGATTCGGAAAATTCATCAGATCGTACTTTTCCGGCAACGTCAACTCTGCTTGACCGGATGTCGAAACCTCATTGGAGTAATCACTTTCGTTGCCCCAATAATCGATGGCAGTCACTGTGAAATAATAGCGAATATCGGTTTGCAGGTTTTCAATTTTATACTCGGTGCGATCGCCAACATCCCGGGAGTATGGATAGTCTCCTGACTCGGTGCCCCAGTAAATACGATAACTCAGAATAAGATCATCAACAGGATTCCATTTCAATGTGACGGCCCGGCTGTAAACCTGCGTCACGACTGTAAAAAAGAGGATAACTAACAAAAAATAGCGCATCATCTCGTTCCTATTTGCTGCACTGCAAACCCTGGTTAGCTGTGTTTTCGCCAACCTTCATGTGTTATGTTGTGTTGAGAGATTTTGTAATTTAATGCGCGCGGCGAGATTCCGAGCAGTTCAGCGGCTTCTTTTTGCACCCACTTTGTACGTTGTAGCGCTGCCAGGATAGCTTCCTGTTCAATTTCATTCAGGTTCAAGGTTCGAAAACTTGTGCCCTCCCGCTCACTCGTACGGCGTTCACGGCCGCCAGCAGCGAAATAGTCTCTGCCGGACATCGACAACGCACTTGGGCCAATTGCCTTTCCCTCCGAAGCGATCAGTACAGCTCGCTCAACAATATTACGCAGCTCGCGGATGTTGCCGGGCCAGGAGTGGTGCAACAAGACACCCAGAGCTTCCTTGCTAAAAGGCCCCACATCTTTTTTTAGCTCTGCTAAAAATTTGCGGCGAAAATATTCGGCCAAGAGAGGAATATCTTCTAACCGCTCTCGCAGGGGTGGAAGATGAATGGAGACGACATTCAATCGATAGTATAAATCTGCTCGAAAATTGTTGTTTTCCATCTCTTCCCACAAATCTTTGTTCGTTGCGGCAATGATCCGTACATCAACCTTGATATCTTTATTTCCGCCGACCCGCGTGAATGTCTGCTCCTGCAAAACACGCAGGATCTTGGCTTGCGTGGATGGGTGCATATCGCCGATCTCATCCAAAAAAAGCGTGCCGCCATCAGCTTGCTCAAATTTGCCATTATGTCTCGCAAATGCACCAGTAAAGGCGCCTTTCTCATGTCCGAACAGTTCGCTCTCCAACAGTTGCTCATGCAAGGCGGCGCAATTAACGGCAACATATGGACGTTCAGCACGCAAACTGTGTGCCTGAATGGCACCGGCGATTAATTCTTTTCCAGTCCCGGTTTCCCCTTGTATAAGAACAGAAGCATTGCTCTTGGCGATTTTACTGATCAGTTGATAGACGTTGCGAATCTCGGTATTACGGCTCAATTTGGGATAATAGAGTTCAAAGCCGGAAAAGTTGCCATACTCTGGTTTTGTCAGATTCAGTATATCAATATCGTCTTCATTTATGTCCAGCAGAGGATCGACAAAACGTTCACTCATGACGGTTTGTAACCTTTGTTTAAGAGGTGAATTACAAAAATGCAATTGTTAATATACAAAAATATTGGACGCATTACAATACTTTATAGTTCGTGAAAATGCGCAAACTTTTTAATTTTATTTTGAAATTCTTGAAATGAAATAACACCTTGCAGAAATGGCGGCACGGGTCGATGCCAGGTGTCCAGCGCTTCGAGCAATGATGGTCGCTCCAGGCCGATGTCGCGGAGCCTTTTTATATCGGCGAAAAAGTCACAAGGATTTCCGTCGTAAACAAGCTTTCCAGCATGCAGCGCAATAACACGATCCGCGACTTCGGCGACAAAATCCATGCTATGCGAGACAATGACGATTGCTTTTCCTGCCTCGACGAGTCGCCTGACGATCATGGCAAATCGTTGTACGCTTTTCGGATCGAGACCAGCAGTCGGTTCATCAAAGACGAGCATGTCAGGTTGCATGGCCAAAACGCCAGCAATAGCGACGCGCCGTTTTTCTCCCTCACTGAGATGGAATGGAGAGCGATTTCGAAAAAGTGCCGGATCAAGCTCCATGGCCTGCATCGCTTCAACGACTCGTTGTTCAATATCCACTTGCTGGAGACCCATGTTTTTCGGTCCAAACGCAATGTCTTTTGCCACGCTCTCTTCAAAGAGCTGCGTTTCCGGAAACTGGAACACCAGGCCAATTTTTTTGCGTAGCACACTCTTGCGAAATGATTTCGCCCAGATATCCTGATCTCCATAAAAAACATATCCACTCGACGGCTTGAGGAGTCCGGTGAAATGTTGAATGAGCGTTGTTTTGCCTGATCCACTTTGACCGATGATTGCGACGCATTCATTTACACCGAGGGAGAGCGTGATATTGTTCAGGACATCTTGTGTTGAGGCGCCAATACCGGTATATTTAAAGCAGAGATGTTTTAAATGTAAATAATTATCCATCACAATCCAGATGTTGGTCTGTCGGCCCTGAGTCGCTGTATTTCATCCTCTGATTTGGCTGCCAGGATTTGAAGAGTCCGTTCGGCAAACGAATCGGTCATTCCGGCGACATAATCGCAGACAGCACGGGCAAAATGTGGATTACGCTCCAGTTCTTTTCTCATCGCCGCTTTCTGATCCGATGTGCCCGCGTAAACAAGCTGCTGTTGTGCCGCATTTAGACAACGCTGCAGTCGATATGTGGGCAGCAAGTTTGGAAACAAATAGTAATATTTAAAC
Organism: Candidatus Zhuqueibacterota bacterium; assembly: GCA_016928775.1. GTDB lineage: Bacteria > Zhuqueibacterota > Zhuqueibacteria > Residuimicrobiales > Krinioviventaceae > Kriniovivens. The sequence goes on from JAFGKD010000069.1 coordinate 113,856, forward strand.
AGCCGGCGGATCGTCGAGGTAGCAGACTCGTCACTGCGTTTTTCCGCGGCTCGGGCAATGATTTCACGCATGATAAATCGATCGAGCTCATGTTGTAGCGGATCGACACGCGAGCTGAACCAAACCAGCCGCGCATCAAAAAAATTTGTTCGCTTCTCGCGCCGGTGAAACTGGCGCATGACCCGCAGCGTCTCCTCGATCACATCAGTCATGAGAAAATTGACCAGCTTGCGAACCAAAAGATTGCGGTACACAAAGTCATTGCTCGTCGCGCTGAATTCAATATGATATGTACGTTCTACGATCCTGACAATCGGTAGTTCCCGGACTTTGGCTAATGACACATAGTCAGCACGAAGTCCGTCTTCCAGATCATGCGTGCGCTGGGCAATTTCATCACAAATTGCCACGATTTGTCCCTCAAGGGTGGTGGCATGATCCAGCTCATAAAAGAGACCCCGCATCCGAAAGTCAGGGAAATTAATATCATGACGCCGCAAGCGAGTATGTTTTAAAATCCCTTCGCGCACCGGTGCTGTTAGATTCAAGCCTTCAAAGTCGTATTTTGTCTCGTTTATATCGACAATGCGGACACTTTGATAATTGTGTTTGAATCCGCCGACATCACCGATTTGAAGAACACCATCCAGTGAATCCTTGCCTTTCAAGATAGCATGCAAGACGACTTCACCGATGTGCCCAAATGGCGTGTGACCAAGATCGTGGCCAAGTCCTGTGGCTTCGGTCAAATCTTCATTCAAACCCAAAGCACGCGCCATGGTTCTGGATAACTGCGACACTTCAACGGTATGGGTCAAGCGAGTGCGATAGTGATCGCCGTAACTGGTGAGAAACACCTGTCGTTTATGCTTGAGCCGGCGAAAAGCGCGCGAATGGATGATACGATCGCGATCACGCTGAAACGCTGTGCGATAGCTGTGTTCCGGCTCTTGAACAAGACGAGTCTTGGCCGCATCTGAACTTTGTGCCGCAAATGGCGAAAGCACGCGGCGTTCAATCTGCTCCAGAGCTTGACGATTTCGAAAATTATAGATATCCATCGATTATAAATCAACCCTAGTGCGCTGGCGTTGATTAAAAACAGAACATGTCATATAACCAATCTCTTTGAGCATGGTTCTGGTTTTTGCAAAATCAGCAGCGACCTCGCTCGGGTGGTGAGCGTCAGAGCCCATGGTCACGGGAATATTCAACTGAAATGCGTGCTCCAGGATATCCCGCCCGGGATAGATTTCACCGGGCTCTTTGCGCAGCCCCGACGTATTGACATCCAAAACCAGATCATTTTTTTGCAGACGCACCAGCGCGGCGGTGATGTTGTCGCTGATGTCATCTGTTGGAGCAACACCTGTTTTTTTCGGCAAATCGAAATGGCCAATGATATCATAAAGTCCTGTGTCAGCCGCTTCTTGTATCAATTGATAATACAGGGTATACAACCTGTTCACGCCAATCTCATCAAGACGATGCGCCAGGGCGGGATTGGAAAAGTCCCAATCCGCGACAAAATGTACCGAGCCAATAACATAATCGAATGGATATGCAGCCAAAAATTTTTCGATAAACCTCATATGGGGCGGTAAATAATCTGCCTCCACTCCCAAACGAACGATGATGTCAGGATAGTTTTTCTGCGCCGCCAATACGTCGTCAATATAAGTATCCCAATCCTCAATGGCCATACGGCCGGTGGGATCATCCAGCTCGGGAACAGGAATATGTTCAGCAAAGCCGATTTCGCTCAAGCCTTTCTCTATAGCTGACTCGACGTATTGATAAATATCGCCGTGGCCATGTCGACAGAGATAACTGTGCAGATGATAATCGATCATATGATGTTGCTTGTTGGTCGTGCTGTCTTTTCTGCATTTCTGTGGTCGCGTCGCGCGACTTGTTTATCGCTTGTAACTCACGCCTGTTTATTCTAGGATTTGACGGCAACGGCCGCCGCATAGCCGACGACATAGCCTCCTTTTGCGCCCGTCACGTCTGCAGAATTTGAACGCGCAATAACCTGAGGCTGTTGGGCGCCCCATTTTTCCGCGATAATTTTTAGCGCGGTTATGGGGCCAGCGCCACATGCCATCACTTTCTGATTGTTTGAACTGAAACAAAACTGAATGGGACTGTCATTTTCCATGCTGTGTAACGTGGCGTCATCCATACGCTGGCATTCACTGTAAGAGTGGCCGTGATAGAGATCGGAACTGGCGACAATCAGGGTGTGATCCGGATCAAAAACAGTGGCGACTGCCTCTCCCAACTGCCGACAATTATCCCAACTATAATCATGAAAAACCAGCGGCACGATCTTGAAATCATGCAAAACCATCTGTAAAAAGGGCAATTGAACCTCGAGGGAATGTTCAGCGCGGTCGCCCATCGACTCGTGTCCCGTGCTGCTCATATGAATATTTGACGCGGCATCAGCTAATGTGGTCACCCCGGGCTCATCGACCGGAACTCGACCAAGTGGCGTCTCATAGCAGTCACCATTGAAAGCAGAGACACCATCAATAAAAGCACCATGACTTGGGGCAATCAGTACGACCGTCGCATATTTTTTTCCTTGAATCTGCTTGTATGCTAGTGCCGCTGTTCGTCCCGAAAAAACATAACCAGCATGCGGCGAAACAAGCCCGACAATCCTTTCAAAGCCAAGCTTTTCAGACATCTGCAAATAGCTGTTGATGATCTGTTTCAGTTGATCAGCATTGCCGGGATAAAACTGATCCGCCCACGCTGCGTGACGTACTCGCATGGTTTCCTCCGCAGATTTTTGCTTGTTTTTCTCACCTATTTTAGTAACTTTTTAAGCCAAATAAAAGCCAAATATTGGAGTGAAAACTGCAAACCTCCCCGTTTTTTACGCTGGTGCAATCACGAACAAGTGTACGCCGTTTTCAGGACAAACCGGTTGAACGGGAAAAGCTGATGCACTGTCTTGAGGCAGCTCGATTGGCACCGTCCGCTGAAAATGTGCAACCCTGGCGTTTTGGTTTTGTTGATGATCCAATCGTAAAAACAAAACTGGTCAAACATGCATTCAGCGGCATCTACCGTGCGACACGTTGGGCTGAACAGGCACCGGTGCTCGTCGTGATATGTGCCCGACTGGATGTTGTCGCCAACCGTCTTGGCAAGCAAATGACCGGAATTGACTATTATCTCATCGACATTGGCATTGCCGGCGAGCATTTTGTTCTCCAGGCGCAAGAACTTGGACTCGGAACATGCTGGATTGGCTGGTTCAGTGCCAAAGGTGTGAAAAAGGCATTGCATGTTCCGAAATCCTATCGCCCGATTGCGCTATTGGCGGTCGGCTATCCGCGGCAAAACAGTGTTCGACAACGAAAACGAAAAGTGATAAAAAATATTCATTTTTATAACGAGTACGGACAATGAAAAATCCACCCCTTATCCAAGGCACACTGCTTAAAAGATATAAACGTTTTTTAGCCGATATCAAACTGCTGAATGGCAAAGCGATCACTGCTGCCTGCCCCAATACGGGCAGCATGCGTTCATGTAGCGAACCGGGAAGTTTGGTTTATTTATCCAAAAGTGATAATCCGAACCGGAAATACCAATACACTTGGGAATTCATTTTCACAAACGACACATTGGTCGGCATCAACACCCAGGTGCCGAATAAACTGGTCTTTCGGGCTGTCAAAAAAGGACAGATACCGGAACTCGCCAACTATGACACAATCCGCAAGGAAGTCAAGCTTGGCACCAACAGTCGCATAGATTTGCTTTTGGTAAATGAAAACGAAAGATGTTATGTAGAGATTAAAAATGTCACCCTCGTCGAGGATGGCATCGCCCGCTTTCCGGATGCGGTTACGGAACGTGGTGCAAAACATGTGCAGGAATTGATGAATGTTGCTGAAAAAGGCCATCGCGCGGTTATGTTCTATCTCGTACAGCGGGGAGATGCAAACCTTTTTCGCCCCGCTGCGGATATTGATCCGACCTACGCGGACCTCCTCAAAACGGCTTATGCCAAAGGTGTGGAAGTCCTCGTTTACGATGCGGATATTAACCTCGAAGAAATCAATATTGGCAAAAGATTGCCAATCGAGCTGTAGAGAACTGTCGCCTAAATGCCACACGAATTACAATCCTTGTGCAATATTTCATTTTTGTCCATTGGGAAAAACACCCCTGTAACCTGATGTGGTCAGGTTGGTAAACACTCCATCGCTCACCATTTTTTCTCCATGTATTCTTAACAATATAGATACTTGTTTTTCAATGACTTGTACCGTTGGTCAACATCGGCAATTTTTTTCGAAATTATTGGCATATTCTCTGCAAAAGGATAAAACAATTCGAAGATAGTTCATTTAGGTTCCCGGGGTAAGACGGTTTGACCAAAAGTAGAACTGAATAGAGGGCTGCGCCACGTTCAAAACACCCACGTTGGACATGATGCGACCCCAAAAGCGCAAACCATTCATCTGCGCGTGGGTGGGCAGGTGAGTGATTTGATGTGCTAATAATCAACAAATAATGGAACGGCCTATTTATGGAGGATATTTACCATGTTCAAACACAACACTCGTTACACATTTGCCACTGTCGTTGTACTGGCATTGATCTTGACTGCACCGCTCATCTATCCCAATGGTGACGGATATATTGATACAACGCTGCCGGCCCTCACCGGTAAATACGACATTGCTGTCGCCAATCTTGGCTCCTTGAACGCGCGCGGCAGAACAACCAGCCTGGTCAAACTGCCGTCTGATGCCACAATTGTCGCGGCCTATACGTATGCCAGTGGTTTCAGCGACTTGACGCGCGATCAGCTCGGCGACATCGACATCAGCTTTCGTAACAGAACAGATAACAGCACCACAAATGCAACAGCCTCGCTCATCGGCTACGAAGAGGTGGATGGTCTGAATTATTTCACCTATCGCGCTGATGTCACCGCAGTGGTCTCGGCTGGCACCAAAACCTATCGTTTGAATGGTTTCACCCTGCCGGCCATGCCGCAGCAAAAAGCCGGATTTCACGGTGTTGCCCTGGTCGTGGTTTACGAGCAGGAAAACTTGCCATTGGCGGACATTTATATTGCCGATGGTCTCGATTTTTTTGCCGCTGCCAAAGAAAAAACCACAACGGATGTGACTTTATTTGGTGTCACTGCGACCGGTTTCGACCAGGCCGCTTCGGTAAAATTGTTCGCCGCCCAGGGTGGCGCCATGTCTTCGGGCTGGTCTAACAATGAATCCGAAGACGAAAACAGTGCCGGCCTGGCAAACGGCATTTGGTACGCGACGGGATCAAGTGCACCACCTGTTTCGCTTATGGATGCCGCAGGCGCTGTTGATTATGATAATTCATCAAATGCAGATCCAACAGTTGATACTGATCCTCTCTATTCTCTCTCGTCATTCGGTGTGCCCAACAAATGGGCAACCGTCGAGCTCGCGGTTCCACTTGGCGGCTCGGATACCTGGGTTGCACTTGAGCTTGAATCGCAATCAGACAAGACGGGCTACACCCCCTATGAAGGTGTATGGACAATGGCGGCATTACGTGTCGTACTGGAGAGCGTTGGCTGCGGCAGCATCGGCGATCTGGTTTTTTATGATCGCGATGGCGACGGACAGCAAACAACCGGCAGCCTGATGCCACGTACGAATGAACGAGGAATTCCTGGCGTGACTGTTCGCCTGTATGAGGATAACGGTAACGGCATTTTTAATGCAGCGGACGATGCCTTGCTCGATACCGTTCTGACCAATGAACTGGGTTACTATGAGTTTCGTTATCTGGATAAAGGCACTTTTTTCCTCGAAATTGATCACGAACGCATGAATTCGCAATATATCTATTTTACCAACATTTCCAATCCAACAGATGCTATTATTCTGGACGATTGCACACCGCATCTCGACGTTGATTTTGGCGTGGGATTAACCGGACTGCCTAATGGCGGCACTGGTGGACTGGGTGGTGGCAACAACGGCGGTGGAAATTTCGATTTTGGCAATTTTGATTTTAGTAATTTTAACTTTGGTAATGGCGGCGGTTTTAACTTTGGTGGTGGCGGTTTTTTTGGCGGATTTGGCCAGGCCTTGCCGGTTGAGCTCTCTGATTTCAAGGTTCTGGAAGCAAACGAATGCGTCAAAGTAGCCTACCTGGCTGTCGATTCGGAAGAATCACAGTTTCAGGTTTATCGCAGCACTTTTCGCTATGAGAACTATCTGCCGGTTGTGGTCCACATGGAAAAGACCTCGGTCGAAGATCAATTGGTGTTCACGGACAGCAACGTTGAACCGGGTGCACAATATTACTACCACATTGTAGAAATCGACGAGCGTGGCGATCGAATCATGCACGGACCCGTCGGTGTTCAGGTGAGCGGTGTTCCGGAACAGTACGGCTTGCAAGATGCTTACCCCAATCCCTTTAATCCAACGACAAAAATTCATTACCAGCTTCCGGCAGCGGGACACGTGTCGCTGGAAATTTATAACATGATGGGACAAAAAGTAAAGACTTTGTTAGCGGGCGCGCAAAACGCCGGTACACACGTTATCAATTGGGATGGCACCAATGATTCCGGTGAGCTGGTTTCGGCTGGCACCTATGTTTACCGTATAAAAGCCGGTGAGTTTGAAGCATCAAAGACGATCACGTTTCTCAAATAGCCCGGCATAAACTGGCTAATTTGTCGAGAAACGCCTTTGAAAATGACTCCTGGGATGGCTGGTATCCACTATAAAGGTGGCTTGCAGGATACCGCCTCCCGGGTTGTTAAAGATAATCTGCATCTGCCTGGTCGCCGACCATGCTTCGGGTACCAACCCTGGATGACAATCGAACCAATAAAATCCGATCCCGCAAAATGAATTTCGCTCTTCAAATCTTTGCTATTTTAGCATCAGGCATTTTTTTATTTGAACGTCATCTCCCGCCGTTATTTTGATGAAATAGGCTCCGGCCGCGTGGCTTGATGCATCCCACACAACGGCATGATGCCCGGCGTGCGCCAGTTCATCAATCAAGGTCGTGATCACTCGACCATTCAGATCATAGATCGTTATGTTCAGATGTGACGGTTTGTCGAGATTGCAAGAAATAACGGTCGATTGATTAAACGGATTTGGATAGAGCGCCGCAAAATCATTCAGCCGCTCCATCAGCTCAACCTGCGTCTCATCGGAGGGCATATTGTCATCCATCCAATCAAGACGATCCGCGATCCAGGTTTTTAAAAACTCGATTTCTTCCGCAAACGTGTCGCCGACAAACCAGTTTGGCCAGACATAGAGACCAAGAGTCGGCCAACGCTGAAAGTTACGATCCTGTGCTTCGTCAATATAGGCGACTAACGAGTCGATCGTGGCAAAAAGATTTTGTGTGTTCATAGGATCACGACGTAATTCGTGCCATCGTAATCCCAGCCGATTTTTAAACGCTGTATCCCGCATAAGCCGTTGCCACCACCACATACGCGCCCCGCCTTTATCATAGATCCAGCCATCAATGTCCATGGCGCCTTCATTGCCATAGTCCACATTGGCAAAGCCAAGATTGTAATCCCAAACGGGGCCCATAGTGAGCGGTCCATTTTTATCCTTGTACATAAAAGTGCTGAACCGATAGCCGTCGATGTCTTTGGTGAATTCATTGATGATAAAGGTATCCACAAAAGATAATAAATCAACAAAAGGCGCATAGCCCTTCTCGGGATCGCGAAAGCTGGGGCCTGCTAAGGCTGTTTCGAATTCAGCCATATAGAGCTGGATATAATTTTCCTGTTCCGGAACGATTATATCGCGATCGGGATAGACATACTGAAAGAAAATAGACGATCCCTGAGCGAGGGATGTCCAGCCGCGATATTCACCTTCTTTTTTGTCCACTTTGATGATATATCCCCCGGTGATCTCGTCGCCGTCAATTTCTGTTGCTTTAAGTTTGTTTATCGCCACACGATTCTTGTCGCGCTTGATTTTTTCCATCAGGATGTACAATCCGGCGTACTCATCGTTGATGAGCACTTCACAGTATTTCATCCGGGAGGCGTATGGTCCCATGGCGCGCGCCACATAAAAAGCGATGCTGTTGCGCAGCAGGCTTTTATCACTATAAGGTCCGTAAAGAATCCAGTCATTTTCTTTTGGCAAGCCCAAAAGAGAGACGTTCAGGTTTTCACCTTTGGCATCCTGTGTTTCAAAGCCATATGATTTTTTCGGAAAAGTGGCGGTGGAAGAGCCGCGTATTTCAATATTCACCCGTCCGGCAAAAATACTTTGCTGCTCCAGTGTATTACGCCGGCTATCGGCATTGTATTTGATGTCCATATGGGCGACAATACGCTCGTCGTCCTTGATGATTTGACCATTTGTATTGATAGAGATAATCGGAAGGTTTGAGGAGGCAAAGTGTAGCGGTTCGACAAACCACTCCGGCGTTGGTCTGTACTGTTGCGCAGTAGCCGAGACACCGATGGATAAAAAAGGAATCGCACTCATGTCCGACGAATTTGCACTTTGATTGTGCACCTGGATGGCGAGTACATTCTCACCGGCTGCGATCAGAGAGAGAGCCTCCAGGTGCTCAAGCACAAAATAGTCTGGCTGGCCACCTTGATACATGAGCGCTTCTCTCGGCTGATAAGCGTACTCGTCATACCGTGGATGATCACCGACGACGCCGATATTTGCGCGAGCGATCTCAACGCCATTGAGGTAGGCGACAAATGCATCATCATAATCCATGTTCAAAACGACCTGGAGGATGATTGCGGGATCGGAGATAAAAAATGTTCGGCGCAGAAACAAGCTGGGCACTGGATCTATCAGAGTCCGGTCATCATAATCACCATAGCCAATACCGCCGGGACCTTCGAGCCATACCCGATCATCAAATGCAGGCAAAAACCAGTCAGGATTGGGCTCGCTGGTAGCGGCGAAATATCGCCACATATCGCCGGCTTCCACAACAGTTTCCCAGTGATCGATAACAGCGGTTTGGCTGAAACAGTGTTTTGGGTGTGATTGAAAAAAGATGAAAAGTAACGTAATTAAAATACTTTTAAACATATTGTCAATCTGATCTTAAATCTTTTGGCACAGGCAATATCATTTCTCGAAGGGGCAAACATCCGGAATGGTGTATGCTCATTCTTTCATTTTTCCGCTTTCACCTATTGACCAGAATCGATGTCAACTCCGCAATAGGCTCCAGTGTTTCGGCATTGACCACCGGAAAATCATTTTTATAATTCCAATGTGCCCAGGCAATGTCATATTTATCGAAAATAGCGATCATGTCTTCATACCAGGCCTGGCGGAATTTTATATCCGTTGTCGGAAAACAGCCAAACTCGCCGCAATACAGTTTCAAACTATATTTTTCCGCCACTCTGACAGCTTGATAGATATCTTTATCCAGCGTTGATCTATCGTTATAGCCGTTTCGTGCTGTGACCAGCTTTAACTCTTCTTCAGCGAGATTTGAATACAATGTTGTATCGACCATTTGTCCCGGATAATTGATCTGAACGGTTAAATTCCTGAGGTTGGTCCACGGTGCCTGGTAATGCGTCAGCAAGAACGGTTCATAATAATGAAAGCTGAGGATGATATTCTTGTCTTCTTCAGGCACTTTGAGGTCCTTGAACGTGCCAACGGTCTGCCAGTTGTTCGAGCCCAAAATGATCGTACGTTCCGGCTCCAGTGTGCGAATCTCCGAGATCACCCAGTTGATCAAGTTGTTCCAGTCCTCGGGATTATTCGAGACGGCCTCGTTGAGCGGCTCATACGCCAGTTTATCGTTGGGATATTGTTTTAGTTCTTCAGATAGTTGACGCCAAAACGTGATAAAATTTTCCTGAGCAGTTTTATCTTCCCATAGTTGCCGGTTGTTCGGATTGTTAAAATGGTGCGACCGCAGCACATGCAGATCGACAATAACCCGCAGGTTATTATCCAGACTCCAGGTGATGCCGTTGTGCAAAAGCTGCCACGCTTCGTTTATTTTATTTCCTTCTTCGTCCCACATCTGCACTTCATCGATGGGAAGACGTACATGGTCAAATCCCAGCTCGGCAATTTTGGCAAAATCCTTTTCCTGCATGTACTCTGCCCGTTCCTCACCGCGTTTCTCGGATTGTGATAGCCAGTGACTGGCGTTGAGACCGCGGTGGATAACAAAGCCTTCCTCTTTTTGGGATTGTGTGTTGCAGGAACTGATAACCACAAAAAGAATGACAACGAGCGAACATAGCATTTTCATTTCGGGTGCTCCTTTTGATTTTTAATTGTTTTATATGAGCATCACGTGCTTTACAAGATAAGAAATCATTTCGCATTTACAAAATCAATATATTCGAACGGATCCGATCACTCGAGTAAATAGTTTTGTAAAAATCCCCCCATCAATGGAATATTAATATTTGTATTGGTCGTTTGCTTTTCTACATTGTTGGGAGTCATTTGAATGGTAAACTGTAAAGGAATCGAATAAAGATGCGAAAGACATGTAACAACTGCCAAAAAATTGGATTGATTTTTATCATTTTAGCTTTGCTTGCCGGCGATTTTGCTCTGGCGCAAATTGGTGACCTTATCTGGGAGGAGAATTTTGACAGCCTGGACAACTGGAACAAGAGCACAGGCAATGGCTCCTGGGGCTGGGGAAACGGCGAGCTGCAATTTTACAAAGAAGATAATGTACAAATCTCAGCAATTCCCGGTGAGCCGGGAAACAATGCGCTGCACATTACTGCCAGAGAAGAAACTGGCCCGGACATTGTCGATCAATGGGGCAATCCGCTCAATTATACATCCGGACGGATCAACACCAAAGCCAAGGTGAGTGTTCAATATGGTCTTATCGAAGCCAGGGTACGCGTTCCGGATCTGAATTTGGGCGGCTGGCCGGCGGTGTGGCTGCAAGGGACGTCCAATGTCGGCTGGCCAAAAAACGGCGAGCTTGACATGATGGAAATGGGGCAAAGCAAGTCGTTTCGGGATCTACACGATTCGCACAATGGCGGTAATGGTCAGAATAATTCCACGGTCAATCAGGTCACCGGCGCCAACGCTATTTGGTTTTCACAGGCAGCGGTCAATCCGGACAATCCGTCCGGCGCGGCCAGCATCGCCTGGGACGCCAATTATTGTCGGCCGTATTACAGTTATGATCCGCCGCTGAACAACCGCTTTGTCATTTATCGCATGTACTGGGACGATAAAAGTATTCGCTTCACCGTTATTGATAATGAAATTGAGCACGACCTTTACACCGGCGCATTCCCAATCTCCAGCGACTCGGACGAGTTTCGTCAACCGTTTTTTTTCATCACCAATCTGGCTATTGGCGGCACGTTTACCGATGCCTGCAATCTCGGCGATCCCGGCAGCGGCGAACCCGTGAGCATGCCGTTTCCGGCGGATATGTATGTGGATTATATCCGAGTGTATGAATGGAACGGCAAAGGCGAGATGACTTTTGGTGGCCAGGCGCCGGAGAGCGAATCGTACGGTTTGTTTACGGATACCACGCCGACCAACAGCTCCCTGCAAGTGGGGCAGACAGCTGAAATATACGTTTGGGAAGGCACCCTTACTGGCGGTAGCATTCCGCCATTCGAAGGTGAGCACGGCATCTCCTGGAAAACCACGGGTAAGGGCTGGTTCGGCGCCGGCATCATGGCCAATCAGCCGGTGGATATGAGCGGTTTGGGCGATGGCTATTTAAAATTTATGATCAAAATGCCGGCACATGTCACTTTTCAGATCGGCATCAATGATACAGGAGGCAACGAGTCATACGTCGATTTTCCGGCCAATACGACAAAATTTGGCCTGATGCGGGACGGTGAGTGGGGACAAGCATCCATCCCGATCCGCGCCATCCGCGGCACCAAAGTGGATTTGCGCACTATAAGCTATCCCTTTACCATCCTCGAAACCAATGGCGCCTCGTGCGAATTTGCACTGGATGATATTTATTGGGATAACCGGGCGACCGGCGTTCATGAAAAGTACGCTGAACTGAACAAGACGCCAGAGAATTTTTCTTTGCAGCAGAATTTTCCGAATCCTTTTAATCCGCAAACAACCATCACCTATTCTTTGCCGCGGACAACGCATGTTAAGTTAGAGGTGTATGACATCAACGGCAAGCTCGTGTATACGCTTGTGAGTGAAATCCAAAGCGCTGGCACTTTTGCGGCAGAGTGGGATGCACAAGATTTGGCATCCGGAATATACTTTTACAAGCTCACGGCCGGCAATTTTTCGCACATGCGCAAGATGATGCTGATCAGGTGAGAAGAGCAGAGAGCAAGGAACAGGGAGCCGGGAAAAGGGGAAGAATTTTTCTGTCCTTTCTCCTTTTTTGCTTTTCCCTGCTCCTTTTTAAGCCGCACTGTCATTCCAAATTCACGTTTGCATCCAGCCAGTTCGCATGCTGATTTTTCAGCTTGAGCGACTTTTTCCACAATACAAAGCCTGATTCTCTCATATTTACTCGAGGTCGAGGTGTAATAAAGCCTCTCGCAAAGCCACAAAAGAAGCGGCGCATTTTTTCAATGGCCGGTAGTAAGAAAGCCGATGCCGTTAAAAATCAAGTCCGGGTACTTTCAAACAATTTTGGATAATTCTCCCATCCCCAATACTCGCTTTGCAGATAACCGACCCAGGGAATATCGGGGGCGCAAAAGATGATGCGATCATCCAGCATCACGGTGGCAAATGAGAGCTCGCCACCTTGACTACCGCCTTCAACACCAATTCGAGAGGCATCGATCTCCGGGCGCGATGCCAGAAAATCAACGGCACGCAGACAATCCGTATAAACACCGGCGTAGATATATTTCTCCGGATGCTCAGGATCAAAACCGAGAAACATAAACTCTTCACCCTCGGGATCAACATCATCTTTGCTGTTGCCTTGGCCGCGGGGACTCAACGCCAATGTGGCGGCATTGGTTCGCTCCATGTATGGCCACTTTGCGACGACAAACCCCGGGATTTCAGGCGAATGGACTTTTTCAACAGCTTCTTCGTAACGGCTAACTCGATCGCACCCTTATTGCCTTTTAATCCAATTTGCCAGCAACCCAAGCCATTGGGCGGTGCCGTCGTCAACGCGGCCAGAGCCAAAGCCATGCTCGCCATTGGCAAAGAGGTGGATTTCAACAGGCCGGTCATTTTTATACATTGCTTCTGCATAAAGCAGCGATTCTTCGATTGGCACGAGACTGTCATCATACGCATGCAGCAAAAAAACCGGCGGTGTTAAAGCAGAGACGTGCTTTGACAGCGCATATTGCGCTTGTTCCTTTGCTGTCATTGGCCGATGAAACAGGCTCTGCTCCAGCCATTTTTGATTATTTTCGCCCAATGTCGTTACCGGATAGATCAAAGCAGAAAAATCGATTTCATGACTTTTCCTATTTGATTATTAATCCCTTTATAATTTTTATAGACTCTCCGGATTTTATACGAAAAAAGTAGGTACCGCTATTGACGATTTTATTCTGATTATCCGTTCCATCCCAAACGACTTGATGTGATCCCATAGTAAAATCTCTATTCACCAGGGTTTTGATATTCTGCCCCAAAATATTGAAGATTTGAATCTCAACGTTTCCGGCAACAGGCAGATCAAACTCGAGTTTGGTGCTAAGATTAAACGGATTTGGATACAAACTGACGTGCATTTCGCCTGGTTGTGATGAAAGCCTATGCACACTTGTCATATTGACACAAATGCTATCCATATCCACCTTTTCTATCACCCTTTCATACAAAAAAGCATGACCCTTGTCATTGAGATGAACTCCATCTCCCGAGTCAAAATCGTCAAGGATGTGCCCGTTTGGTTGAGCGAGGCCATTCCAAAAATCAAGCGCATAATCGCCGTAAATGGCAAAAATTGAATCCCTGACATTTTCTTGAATTTGAATTTGTGCGGCATTTGTGAAATTTCTCGGTTGCGTCGTGCAAATCCACACGGGTACGCCCTGTGTTTCGGCCTCACTGGCCATGGCCGCAAAATTAGCCAGTTGGTCTTTGACCGGAAAATAGTTGGCCGCATCATTCGATGGCAAATTGATAATAAGGCCGGAAGGATTCAACGACAACGCCTTGGTGACATTTCGTTCCATATCAACTGCTATACCCACGCTGGCACCGGCAGTGCTTCCAGTGGGTAAAAGATGATACGTCGTGTAGCCTCCTTTAGCGAGATTAATGACCTCGTGTCTTGTGTCATTCACATAAACAGCATTTCGGAATCTATAAACCCAGGCACTATCGAGCGCGGACGCACCTGTGCCTTCTGCGGTTGATGATCCCAAAACAACCACAGAGCAGGAACCTGTTTCGGACGATATTTCAAAGCGATTATCACTCTGATCAACAAGCGTATCCGATGTAACGCGAACAAGACATTGTGTCGAGGGGGTGTTCGGTACGGACCAATCGTAGGATTTCTGATATGATGGAACGGTATCAATGGTCGTCCAATTAGAGCCGTCATCAGTCGAATAGTCCAGGACGGCCGGACTTTGGGTCGTACTTTTCCACGCAATCTTTACATTTTTACCAACCTGCCAAAATTCTTCGCCATTGGGGTGGACCATCTGCAATTCCGGAGTCGGATTGGCATCTGATTGATACTTCATAATCAGCGCACCCATATAGAAAAATCCGTAAGAATTGTTATTGTTAGGACCGGTCGAGGCTACAATCTCAATGGTTCCCGCGGCTGTTGGAACATCCGAAAAGGTGACCACTGTGTTTCGATTCCCGGCCACATTCAGATAAGACGTATCCTGTTTTGAGCCCGTACAGACGTATTGGGTTTCCCTGTTATCCGTCGCGTCACGCGAGGCAAATATCGTGATGGTGTACTCTTTTTCAGGATCCAGATTAGATAACCTGATACCTCCTGTAGGCTCAATCCTGTCTGACCAAGTGACGGTATTGCCAAAAAAGCTGTCTCCGGACGCCGTATTGGGTATCTCTAAAGAAGGATCGGGATTTTGTGTGCCATTGGTGTTGATGCCGTTGAATGCATCAAAGACTTCCAGGCTAATAGCGGTTGGTCCACCGAGGGAATTGGGCAAATTGTGCAAAACGCCACTGGTCGGACTTGAAAAATTAATCCACGGTGCTGCTGATGGATTACTGCCGAAATCCACCAGAATAGTACTTGTTTGTGCATAAATCTGACACAGGCAGACTGATAGCAAAAACAAAATGATGACAAGCTTTTGTTTGAACATCTTCGACCTCACGATTAGATTTTCTTTTCTCATAGTGCAAAACGCTTGATTTGAAAAAGTAAAGAATATCAATGAACAATATTTAGAACGATTACTTTAGAACAATTACTTTTTGGCTCAATATGATAGAATTCGTCTTGAGCAGCATCATAAAAAGGCCACTTGCGAGATGACGTGTATCCCAATTAACGCTAAAAGTCCCGGCATCCTTTTTTTGATTCACCAACTCGGCCACTTTTTCACCGCGGATATTATAAATATCAAGATTGACTGTTGAGCTGTGCGCCACTTTATACTCAATTGTTGTTGACATGTTGAATGGATTCGGGTAAACCTTGAGACCGCCCGCGTTATTATAGAGGAAACTCGTTTCCGTCTTCCTTTCCACACGTGTATCAGTATTACTCATACGGACATCGTCAAACTCGACCGTGCCGGTCAGTGATTTCAGAGTTGTAAAAAGCGTCCATTTTCCTGCAGGAGCAACAATTGAGGCTCGGTACGTTTGCCACTCTGTCGAAAGATCAATCGTTGTTGGATACTCTTTACCTCGCGTCCATATCTGTTGACCCTGAAAATCAAAAAGGATCTGCGCTTTTGCTCCCGCTGTGGCGCCCCTGATCTTTGCGGTCACAAAATAGGTTTCACCTCCATTTGTCGCACCGGGTAAAAAGTCACCCGTCGCATCCGTGGGCTGGTGCACTTTTTCGCCGGCTTCCAAACGAATGTAATAATCACCATCAGCAGCCTTGCTCGGATCATATACTCGTTCGACGCCATCTTTGCGGTAACGCCAACCGAACCCGCCAAACGGCGCGGCACGCTCGAAACTGCCGTTGGCAACATCCCAATTGCGGCCAAAACCATCGACAATGTCACCGGGATTCACTTGCTTCCAGTCCGGATTTAGACTGGTGATGTGGTCGAGCAACACATACGCCTCGCCACTGTGATCCCATTGACAGCCGTGCCACTGCTCCCATAGCCAGGGGAAAAGGCAGACCGAAAGATTGGGATCATCAAGCTCGTTCACGACCTCATGGCTATAATTTGCCGGCTCATTGACGTCCCACCCATACGCATTCATAAGAATAATCTGTGGGGCAGAACCGTACACTGTTCGTAAATCAGCAACAACATTTTTGTAGCGTCTTTTGATCACGGACTTGCCGCTGCCGACATCATTGGCGCCGGCATTGACGACGATGATGTGCGGATCAAAGCCGCTGCGGTAGTCTGGATTCTGGTTATAATAATCCTGAGAAAAAATAAACGACCCGACGCAATTATCACCGCTGTCATACAGGTTGGCGCCGCCAACGGACTGATTATGCATTTCGGCGCCGAGCATTCGGGTGACTATAGCCGGAAACGCGTAATAGGTTCCCATGTCGCCGTTATTTTTTTCGCTGTAACTCGAAGATCCATTCATATTCGAATCGCCAAAAAACTCGATGCGCAACGAGGGCCGTGGATGAAGCGGGAGAAGACCATCACCGGTAACCTCGAGGCCGTAAAAATGGGTTTTGCCGTTGAATGTTTCCTTAAACAGTTCGACGGTATGCAGTCCATCAGCAAGATTTTTCGCCAACGCATAGGTATTTCGGCTGGACGAAAAAACGCGTCGGTTTTCTTCCGGTTTGCTGTCAATGATGACGCGATATTGCTCAACCGCGGTGCCGCTTATATCGACACTGATCCCGGTGCCGTTGAATTTTACAATGATGGACGAGCCTTGCCACGCCACCCACGGCGTCGATGGATTGTCAAAATTCCATCGCCCGGTATAGCGGATATTCTCATTGGTCGGAGGAATGACCACATTGCTGATACTGGCTTTTAAAAGCAGCAAGAAAAGGAACAGGCTGTAAACAATAATTTTGGTCATAAGATTCTTTCGAAAAATTTGGAACGATAACATATCATCATTTATCAACACGTGATAAAATGGCTGCGCTGCACCAATATAAGTAAATTGATGTGCTAACAAAAGTTTTAATGTTTGATATGTTTTGGTATCAGGTTTATGGATTTTGTATGATCATATTTCTGTGTTTTTTTTATCTCGGGTAAATCAGGGATGCCGGCCCATCCTCTGTAGTCAAATTCGCGGATATCCTTTATAATGTACCCAATCAAAATCGCACATCCAAAATGAAATATGAATGTGCGATTTCCTTTTGTCGTGTGTTGCCTTAACGGATCAAAAGCATTTTGCGCGTTTGCGAAAAAGCTTCGGTCACCAGTTTATAAAAATAGGTGCCACTTGGCATATCACCGGCATCCCACTGAAAAGTATGACGACCGGCCGGCAGATTCTCCGACACCAGTTCGGTCACCTTTTCTCCTATTACATTATAAACCGCCAGTGTCGCCATGCTGGTTTTGCCTAATTCAAAAGCAATAGTGGTTGTCGGATTGAACGGATTCGGATAATTTTGTTCCAGTTCAAAAGATGCAGCAATTTGCGGCGCTTTATTCTGCACCCTGGTCAGGCCGCCGCCAGTGTTTGAGGTATAGATTTGATCGAACAGCAAGCGTTCGGGAATCTGTTGATTTTCATAACCATTCTCAAGCCGGAACTCGGTCACATTGGCGTAGTCAAAACTATCCCAATAGAGCTCAAACTTGTTCAGCGGGATCGAGAGATGTTTCCATTCACCGTCGAAACCAAACGTCTCGGCATCCGCCGGGAACCAGACGGCGTTTCCATCCTTGTCATAAAATCCAAGTGACAGCGCATTGATGCCGGCCGGCGCTTTAACCAAAAGGTTCAACGTGTCCGTTTCCCAGCAATGCGTAAAATTCTGCGGCGGGAATTTAAACTGCTGACCCTGCCATCCTTCACCGTTGGATGTTTCCCAGACCAGGGCACTCGTGCTGTCGGTTGCGCCTTCACCGTCGGCGATTTGTAGCTCATTGTTTTCAAATCCCCACGCGGCGAACTCGATGCCGCCGGAGACTTTCTTGCCATCAAAAATAGTTATTCTGACCGGAACCATAGGATCGCCAACCCAGACATGATCGATGTACATCATCGGAAATTCCGAGTCATCATCTTCAGTCGGCCGTTCAATACTGACGGCAATGATATTGGTATAGTCGATCGGATCCTTGTACTCCCAGAAATCGGATAATCCCACGCTAAACTGATGCCACTGTTTATCCTGCAAAACGGCAAGCGACTCTTCCAGCTCAAACAGTAAGGCATTGTCCCAGGTTGAATTTCGCGGATCATAGAGCCAGACATTCAGCCGGTCGCCGTCTTGTATACCCTCCGGGGCTCTCAGCTTAAAATAGACCGAATCCGGTACAATATCCTCAATATCGAATCCGATGTCTCCAATATAAACCCCGTAAGACATATTTTCCGTTCCGGCATTTTTTTCCCACACGACCTCGATAGCCGCCGTGCCTGGGATATAACCGGTATCTTCAACTGGACCCGGTTCCTGAACAAAATCCCAGGTCCAAATATACGTGCCTTCATTGGTCAGACCGCCAGTGTAAAAATCGATCCATTCATAATCGCCAGCCAAACTGACTGTTGACATGATAACGAGAAAAAATATTTTGAATAATCTCATCACAATATCCTCCTTGTTCATTAATGAATTGATAGAGAATTGTAGCCACTAATAAAGTTAAAAATTCCTGGAAAGGTGTATCTTGTTATCAGAATTTAACCTTCTGTTTTTCCAAATAATTAATTATATAACTTAATTTCGTCCCTCAATGGCAAAATTTCAAGTTTTTAACTGTTTTTAACGGTTAAGATATGTTATATTTCTCATTCTTTATTCATTTAATGAACTGAACAACTAAATCCGGAAGTTAGATGTCTTTTCGCAAGAGTGGCAACTGATGTCGGATTGGGAAACGGTGTTTGTCGATTGGACGTTTCCCGGCACTTTGACAACCGTTGATAAATTTGAAAACGCCGACAACAGCAATTGGATCGTTGAGACATAGTTTTGCCCTGCCTCAACATGCATGGACCTTTTAATCACCACTATTCCATGCTTAAAATCCGGCATCATGATGAGCTCACCTCGCCGTGATAACATAACAAATTATCATTCATAGATAATTTTCTCAAACAACATATGATCTCAAGAATTGGTTGAGTGAATGGATTGCTTTTTTTATATTATATCGAAAACTGCAGTTAGATATATCCGGAAAGGATAGAAAGTGTGCACAAAAATACATCTGGTCTTATTATTCAGTCACATATTTACTTTGCAAACCTTCGCCCAGGTGAACTGGCCGCAATTTCGAGGTGAATCGTGCGGTGTAGTTAAGGATGAGGTGTTACCGCTAACCTGGGACACAAAGGAAAATGTGCTGTGGACTGCCGATATTCCCGGTCGCGGCTGGTCCTGTCCGATTGTGTGGGGCGATAAAATTTACCTGACCACCGTAGCCAGTGAGGGACAGGTGGAAGAAGCCAAAAAGGGGCTTTATCTTGGCGGAAACAGAAACAAACCATCAACAGACACACATCACTGGATTGTCTATTGTTTTGATTGGGATAGTGGAGAAATTCTGTGGCAAAAGACGGTTCATATTGGTAAACCCGCTGAACCGGTTCATATTAAAAACACCTATGCGTCGGAAACACCGGTCACCGACGGCGAACGCGTTTACGTTTATTTCGGCAATCTCGGCGCATTTTGCTTTGATCTGGATGGCAATGAACTCTGGCGGGCAAAGCTTGATCCAGTCAAGATGCGACATGACTGGGGTACCGCCGCCTCGCCCGTGCTGCACGAAAATAAATTATTCATCGTGAATGACAACGAAGAGGATTCGTATCTGCTCGCCTTGAACACCAAAACCGGCGAAGAAGTATTTCGAATCGACCACCATGAAAAAAGCAACTGGGCGACACCCTATATTTGGCAAAACAGTAAACGTACGGAACTGGTCACTTGTGGGACAAACAAAGTTCGCTCCTATGATCTTGAAGGGAATCTGCTATGGGAACTTGGTCCCATGTCCTCCATTGTAATTCCCACGCCGGTGGAACATAACGATTTACTTTACATCTGTAGTGGTTTTGTCGGTGACTTGAAAAATCGACCGATCTATGCTGTTCGTCCTGGAGCCACAGGTGACATTTCTCCTGACGATAATATTCCTGGAGAATATATCGCCTGGTTCCATAAAACCGGTGGACCCTACAATCCCTCACCCATTGCATATGGCGACTACTTTTATGTCCTTTTCGACCGGGGCACCGTGAACTGTTTCGAAAGCCTTTCAGGCAAATTGGTTTATGAAAAACAGCGCCTTGCAGATGATGCCAAAGCGTTCACCGCCTCCCCCTGGGCTAATGACGGTAAGCTGTTCTTTTTGAGTGAAGACGGCGATACCTTTGTCGTGCAAGCCGGACCCGAATTCAAGATATTGGGAAGAAATCCGCTCAACGAAATGTGTATGGCGACACCGGCAACGCTGCGCGGCAGAATCATTATCCGGACATTGACAAAGTTGTATTCGATTGGAGAATAGATGACCTCTTTATCCAGGTTTGCGGTGAGTACTATATGAGAAAATGGATAAAGATTTTTAGAGTTCTTTTCTAGCGAAATGTAATATTTTCAGTTATAATATTAAACGACTTGCAAAAGTAGTTGATGATAGGCTGCTAAATATTCCCATCGTGGATCAGCCCAGGTATCTTGAACACCGCTGTGTACGTAAACCGGACGCGGCGCATTCCTTGAGTGTCGACCAAGAGCTCAGGGAGTTCATAAGGGGGGATCAATGATTCGTCATATATAACATCTCTATCTAACTCTTTTTGTTCACGAGGAAGAATTGAGGAATGAGATAAAAGGATCAAAATGCCGATTAACGATGTTTTTTTTATGCCACGGTTAACTCGCTGCAAATTATTGGAAATTTATTTTATGAACATCATCGTTCGAATTTTCGTCACTGGTCCTGATGTCAGCTTGCATAGATAAGCACCGCTTGGGAGATCACTTGCATCAAAAGTTGTGTTATATTCTCCGACATTTAATACTTGATCAACAATACTTTTTACTTTTACTCCACGAATATCATAAACCATCAGTTCCACCCTGGACGGGATTGGTATTGTATAGCTGATTGTTGTTCGCAGATTGAACGGATTTGGATAGTTTTGCAAAAGTTCCAACTCCCTGGGTGCATTAAAATTGATCTTTTTTTGATCCACACCCGAAACCGGATCTCCGGCAAATGCTCCTATATTTGGCGCATTGTCATTGAGCGGATTGCCCCAGAAATCCTGGCCGCCGTTGTTTGGAATTCGTTTGCCTGCCCCGATGCACGGTGAATTTTCCAGCAACTGATATCCATCCAATGAGTCAAATCCTTCTCCACCGCAACCGGGATCGACCAACAAGGGATCATCGGTCATGCCGTTTTTGTTCTCGGGTGCATCGACAAATGTTCCATTAAAGACATTGTTTTCAAACAGAGTTCGCGTCGCTTCGCCCCAATAATTATACGCCCTGCCGGTGACATAAAAAATATTGTTATAAAATGATGTTCTATCCGGCCACCCCTCCCATGTGTCCATTTTTACAAGTATATTATTATGATCGGAATAAATCGTGTTATTATATATTTTTGTGTTCAAAACACTTCCACCGCTGATATGAAATATCCGTGAATGTGCACCATCATTTTGGCTGATGTTGTACCGAATAATAGAATCCCGACAGCCATAGTCACTGCTGCTCGGAGCGCAGACCAGGAGAAAACCGCCTTCATTATCGTGACTATAATT
Organism: Candidatus Zhuqueibacterota bacterium; assembly: GCA_016928775.1. Classification (GTDB taxonomy): domain Bacteria; phylum Zhuqueibacterota; class Zhuqueibacteria; order Residuimicrobiales; family Krinioviventaceae; genus Kriniovivens. Next base: position 135,932 of record JAFGKD010000069.1, read on the forward strand.
GTATTGGATGATGGTCCCGCTGCACTCATAGTCACAATCAAAAGCCTGACCGTCTTTTGTTCCTTTCATGCCGGACACTTCATTGTATTGAATCACCGTGTTTTTGCAGCCCCACGGCCAAATCCCGGCTGCATAATCCTGAGCCCGCATACGACCGCCGACAAGTCTATTATGTTCCACCATACAGCCTTCTGTCCCGATCGGCACAATGCCGTCACCACCGATATCTTCAAGAAGGTTATTGCGAATGACCACATTTGTACTGGGATTCCAATGCCACCAGGGATAGCAGTAGTCACTCCAACCCGTGATGCCATTTCGATCGGTTCGTACCAGGTGGCAATTTTCGATCAACAGTCCGTCAAAGCGAGCGTTCGAGCCGCTGCAGCTCCAATGGATACCATACCCCCCACCTGCTGATTTGACATTGCTTCCGTTAACATCATGGATGTAAAGATTATCCAAATGGATATTGTGGGCGGTAAAATTCGAGGTTGCCAGATGAATCCCTTTGCGGCCGGCCCTTCTTTGGACGCCGGTATTGGTGATTTCCAAATCCATTACGTGGTAATATTCAACATTTTGCAATAATATCGTCGCTTCGTATTTTCCTTCGGCGTCAAGACGAGGTCTGTCACCTGTGCCATAGGCCCCAATCACGATTGGCGCCTCGGAATTCCCTGAACCAACTGGCTTTAATTGTCCCGTGAAAATCGAATTCCTTGCGAATAAAAGACTCTCTCCCGGTTGAAGATGAGTATTATTTACTTTCCCCAGCGTTTTCCACGCTTGCGATGGATCGAGTCCCGACTGTGCATCGTTCCCGGTTTTGCTGTTGATATAGTAGGTATTACCTCCGTCCAGGTTTTTCTTATCAGACAAGTATTGCGCAAAAGATTGAGTTAATAAAAACAGTACACAGATGGCAGGAATGAAGTAAGGACGCTGGTGCTGTAAAAATTTCATAAAACCGTAACTCTTTTTTTTATCAGTATAACGAATTTTATACTCTGTTTCAATCCTTAATTTTATTATCCCATATCTTCTCCTCCTGACGTCTTTGCCATCCACTCATTTTTGACCTCGCTGTGTCGCCGACCTGTGCTATGGCCAGCGAAAGGTATCACAATAACTCAGAAAACGATTGACTTTAGCGAATGTCAAACGTCGCAACATTTGTCCGCTCCAGACTCGGCCACATGATCGACATATATCCAGGCACATCAATTCAACCAGATAAACATCAAGCTCTGCCGTCGATTGATCACTCTTTATCATTTTGTACCCGGGCTGTACAGCAGCAAGGTCCCGATTATGCTGAAACCAAAACTCGTTAAAATCGCGTTCTCGTGTCAACCGCGTCTCGGTCTTTTCCGGATCATAACCGAACAGCATGGACCTGATCAACCTGTCATTAATGGTGCAGCTGACGCAATAAAATCCCGGCCGAGGAGGTGAAAATTTTAAAGTTTTTGTTATTTTTTCGTTGCTTTCGATGAAAATATTAGCCTTTGTGATTTCGAATGTTCGAACGGAATCTACTCGATCATTAACCAAAGTAAAGACAAGATTAAAATCCGAATTCCCAGTCGAATAATTGAGCAGGGCAATTGTTACCGGTAGAGGATCAGGAGAAAAATAAATGCCATTCGAGTTTTCAAGCTTGAAAACTACATCAATCAAATCGTTAAATGAGGGCCTCCTGAGCAAATGAGGACCAGTATACAGCCCTCCTTCACCATGACCGTCGTAGAAGCGTATCGCCAACACATTTGTTTCGCCCCATTTTGCGATGCTTGTTGGTTTCCGGAAAAACCGCCGGGTGTGATAAGCGGTTTGATAGTGAGGTGGTGCCGATTTGTGCGCTATTCACATAGGTGACATCCACATCATCGATGCTTCCCAATTTGTAGTACATCTGAAAGATGTACTACAAAAATTAGCCTATCGAATCAACATCATTTTTTTCATTTCGGCTAACAGATCACCCGCTTCAAGCTTGTAAAAATAAAGCCCGCTTGGCAAGCCGCTCGCATCAAACGTGACCGTATGGGTGCCGATGCGCTGTTGCTCATTGACAAGTGTCTGCACCTCCTGTCCTCGAATGTCGTAAAGTTTCAGGATGACAGGCAAGTTGGCAGGGATGGTATACGAAATCCGGGTCAGTGGATTAAATGGATTCGGATAATTCTGCTGCAATCGAAACTTGTTGGCCAACGTTCTTTGTTCCATCACCTCACTCTTTATATTGTACAATTGCAGGACCTGCTCTTCGGTCAAAGCAACATTATAAATCATGGCCTCATCAAGTTGACCAGCAAAATAACGACCGGTGGCCGCATCATCGGAATTCCAGGCAATGGATACCGGAAACTCGGAATAGGCGATGGGTTGATCATGCAGGACCGTGTCGACCGGAACGCCGTCGATGTACAATTTAAGCGCCTCCATATCATAGGTACCGACAAAATGGTGCCATGAAAACAAGTGAGAAGAATCGAGGGGAGCATGAGCGGAGGTCCAGTCTGTCGTGTAAACAAAAAACTCGTATTGATTGACGTTTTGATGTTTAATGCAATACGAGTGATCACCTTTACCCAGCCATGGATTGTGTTCGCCATTTCCCATATCCCACTGGTTCACCCACACGGACAAGGTCACTTCATATTCAAGATCGAATTGTCCATCTCCGATACCACAAAAGACATGACCGTCAACGCCGTCGAACTCCAGCGCTTTCCCCATATAGCCATCGACCCAATCAGCAACGCCAAACAGTTCGCCATGTGCACCGTATCCTGACGAATCACCGGCGACCAATCCCTCTCCCTCATCCATCTTCCAGTACCCAACCAGGCCTTCTCGGGGGATATCTTGAGCATAGAGTGCCGTATACGCTAAAAGTGAAACCAGCAAAATTGTAATCCTTTTCATAATGTTCTCCTTAATTGAACGTGAATTAACCGGCGAATTAATAGTCATCTCGTGAAGATTTACGCTGCGAGCCCCGATTTGCTATAGCATAGAGTACCTCCTTGGCTTATGGCATTCCGATTTAACTAACAGATAAATTATCTCAATAACAAGCACTTTTTCGACTCCAAGATACATTCATATCTCCGGAGCATTTAGATATTAAAAAAGTAAATGCTTCTCATGAGTTTATCCTCCAAGGCCAGATAAAAAAATACATATTTTAATGGGGAGAAATGTGCGGCATTTTTTAATCTTTGTTTCATATGAATTTCGCAAGTTGCTAACCTATATTCAAGTTTTTAACTGTTTTTAACAGTTAATATTTTGTATCTTGTAAAAAAGGATATATTACGATCATCTGGTGGCATATTTCAGACGTGGCCATCGCCATGGAATGAAACGTGCAACAGTGAACGTAGCCGGAGGAAAACCCTTTGGTCATGCTTGATCCAGGGATGATAAATCTCAAAAAAATTCTGTCGAGCGATGTCTTTGCCGAAAAACTACTTTATCAAAATCTGCTAAAGTATCTCGTCAATTGCTCATTAAAAGAAATAACGCCCAAGGAAGTCACCATTGCGCAAGATGTTTTTCACAAAAGTGCCGATTTTAATGCGTCCGAGGACTCGACAGTCCGGGTGCACATGCATAATCTTCGCAACAAGCTCGATGAATATTATCGAACCGATGGCTCATCTGATGAATTCAGATTGCTAATCCCAAAAGGCCACTATCAAGTCAGACTTGTCAAGAATGAAATCCTGAGCTCACGCCGAAAACATCAACCCAAGGACCTGGCAATCTTTGTTTTAGGAATTGCTTTCATTCTTTTATTGCTTTATACGGTCATAAAGCCCTGGATTGCTGAATCAAAGCATTCCCAAATCGAAGCTGTATCCGCAAACAACAGATTTTGGCGTCATTTTTTCAGCAATGAATACCCGATCTTTATCGTGCTTGGAGACTTTTTGGTCTTTCATGAATATCATGACAAGCTTGATCGTCCACGCCGAATACAGGATTATGAGATCAATACCCCAGCTCAGTTCGACACTTTCCTGCAAAATTATCCTGAAAACTCGCCTGAAATCTGGGACCTGGGTGAAGTACCTCACAACGCCATTTACAATATTTTAGACATCGCACCGGTATTTTACTCTTTTTGCCGCAAACCGGATATCCGTTTCACAAGTAACATTGATATCGATTTTATAAAAAAAAGAAATATCATTTACATCGGAGAATTTAAAAATCTTCGAGCCTTGACAGACCTGGTGACGACCTTGCCGATATCTTTCAAAACCTTGCCCTGGTGGCACGGTACGATCACCTTTCCAAAAGGTGACTCCCTGATCTCGCTTGGCACCAGTCGCGATTGGGAGGTGAGCCGCTATGTGATTGATTTGGGAATCATCGCCAAATTGCCCGGCCATAATTACGAAAATTATATCATTTGTGCCGGATTTGGCTATAATGCGCAAATTAAAATTGTTGATTTGATCACGCATGAATCTTCTTTGCAACTATTGGAGGAACAAATAAAAAGTGAACATGGGATAATACCCGATTATTTTACTCTGGTCGTTGAGGTAAAAGGATTTGATCGGGCGAGTACCACTTTTGAAATCAAGTTCTTTACGGCTGTCGACCGCGATCACTATTTAAAGTCCTATTCCTCATCGCTGCCCATCAACGAATAGCGCAAAATGTCCTGTTTGAAAACTGCACTATTCAAGGCTAACCATTGACTATGATGCGAGAGGATCTGTTTCTACGCAATAATTTTTGGAAAATGTGGTCATTAATTGAATGGAGTGGAGGATGAAAAGATTGGTTCAAGGTGTTTTTTTTGTTTTTGCAGCTCATCTCCTCGGGCAAAATCCTATTGTCCCCGCCGGCATTTATATCGCCGATCCCGCGGCGCATGTTTGGGACGACGGCACGCTCTACGTGTACGGCTCATTGGATGAGAGCACCGAGTATTACTGTTCCTGGCGACACCACATTTTAGAAACCGACGATTTGATAAACTGGACGATTCACGAAAACCGCTTTGCCTCCAGGGGCGAAAACGACGCGGTGCCGTACAATAACACATTGCTGTTCGCTCCGGATTGTATGGTTCGCAATGGCACCTATTATTTGTATTATTGCCAGCCGGACCCGAAAAACGCCGAGGGCGTGGCCACATCGGACAATCCCATCGGCCCGTTTGCAGACGGCCAGCCCATCGATACGCACGGGCATAATCAAATTGATCCCAATGTGTTTGTTGACGATGACGGCTCGGGCTACTATGTCTGGGGGCAATTCACCATGAAAATGGCCAGACTGAAATCGAATATGATCGAGCTCGATGCATCAACGGTCAAGGACAGCGTGCTCACCGAGTTTGATCACTTTTTTCATGAAGGCGCGTTTATGACCAAAAGAAACGGCATTTACTATTTGGTATATGCCGATTTGAGTCGCGCGAATATGCCCACCTGTATCGGCTATGCCAAAAGCGACAAACCATTTGGTCCCTATCGCTATGGCGGCGTAATCGTGGATAACAATCGCTGTGATCCGGGAAACTGGAACAACCACGGCTCAATCGCCGAATTCAACGGTCAGTGGTATGTATTTTACCACCGCGCCACGCACAACTCGAAAATGATGCGCAAGGCGTGCATTGAGCCGATCACATTTCATCCGGATGGCTCCATCCCCGAAGTCCTGATGACGTCTCAGGGTGCCGGTGCTCCACTGCCGGCGACATCGCAGATAGATGCGGAGCGCGCATGTACCCTGCTGGGCAATATTCGCATCCAATTGTCTGAACCGAATAATGAAGAGCTCGGGGAGATTCAACATGAGGATCGCGCGCTTTTCCGATACATTGACTTTGGTGATGGTGTCGATCGCGTCATGCTGCAAGTTGCGCCAGGCAAAACCACCGGCACCATTGTCGTCAAGCAGGACATGCCCTGGGGACCGACACTCGCAGAGGTTCGTGTGAGCAAGAGGAATGCGACGAAAAGCCGGGAAACGGTCACAGCAGCGGTTAAGGATGTCACAGGTATTCATCCGCTGTGGCTGATGTTTTACAGCGACGCGCCGGAGACAGACTGGAATCTGGCGGTTGATTGGTTAAAGTTCGAGTAAAAAACAGACCAGCCTAAAAAAGTTAGACTCTGTGTGACGCAAAGTTCCTGCTTCATCATAGCGTTAAACTCACGCCAAAACGCAAAGGCGCAAAGACACATAAAAAATAATTCATATGCTGTACTCGTTTCTCGCGAGAAATCATTGCAAACCTTTGCGACTCTGCGTCTATGCGTGAGTATTCGACTTATTTTTTGAACTCAAATATAATATAATGGGCATCCGTTTCGCCGATATTTTGAACCGCATGCTGATCGGCTGCATGCCAATGCGCCTCGCCCTGTTCTGTCTGCGTCTCCTTGTCTATTTGATCGGAGACGTACTTGATGTTATAGGATGACAGTGAATAGATCAACCGGTTGATACCCTGGTGCAGGGGTTGTGACTCGCCCGGAGGCAGCATCACTTCAACAATTCGAACATGCTCGTTTTCGAATATATTCTTGGCGTGTTCTGGATCCAGTTGGCTTGCATCTTGAGAGATATCATAATCGCCGATATCTGGTAACATCGAATCCGTGCGTGTGACGACGATATACTGTGCTTCCGTATCGCCAATATTCTCGGCGGCATGATCGATCCCTGCATGCCAGTGCGCGTCACCTTTTGCCCACTCCTTTTCACTCTCTTCATCAGCTTCGGTCCATTTGAGCTTGTAATCGGATAATGAATACACTACTCGTGCTCCGCCCTTGTGCAGTGGCAATTTATCACCAGGACTTAGGGTGAATTCAACAGCGTTTACGTACGCGTTCTCGAAAACAACTTTAGCGTGTTCAGGATGCGCAGCGACAATGTCCTCTACTACCTTCTGCTGTTGGGTGCATCCAGAGAAAAATAATGCAGCAGCCAAAAACAGCGGGAACACATAAAAGTACCTCATCAGAATCCTCCTTGTTTTATTTGTTTGTACACCTCCAATAAACGTTTTTGTGCGGTTGATTCATTCCCCAACTTGCTGAATTTTATTGGTCTGATTTTTAAATACGTTGCAGCCAAAAGAGCTATCATAACAACAACATCGTCCTCACAACCGGTCGATCTCCGGATTTCAGGCGATATGGCTCAACTCGAAAGTCCAGAGTACAAAAAATCCTTCAAAAAAGACTCATAGCATAAATACCCCCGGGATGAGAGGCCCGGGGGATCGAGGAGTAATGAGAAACCTATTTCGTATCTCATTACGGCGTAAAAGGAAAGGGATAAATTTCTTATTTCGCAACTTTTACACAGAACATCCGGCTTTGATCGCGGATCAACAGTTTGCCATCAGCAAGAGCGATAGGTGCCCAATTCTGAGTTGAACCACCAATTCGTGCCGCTATACCCTCACTATTTGTTCCAGCTTCGGCGAGCAATTCTGAAGAGGCGAGCGGTTTGAATCCGGATGGGTCCGGTTCAATCAGATACAATGTTCTTTTACCGTCGGTAGCCAGAATAAGTCCATCGGCCAAAATCATGCTGCCTTTATTAAAATCGGGCTCACGTTTTGTCTTCCACATAATTTCACCGTCCATGCTCATGCACGTCAGACCGTCGCGTGTATTATTGGTGCCGAACTGTGCGTAAAAATAGCCATTATGTAAAATCGGCGGCTTTGTCTGATCACCAAATTCTTCGGTTCTAAAAAGTTCTGTCGTGCCGTAACTGCCGTCGGCTTTTTTCTCGACTTTGAGCATCACAGCACCGAGTTCATATCCGCCAACAACAAGCACCCTGTTATTGCCGGCATCAACGGCGCTTGGCACCGAAATGTGACAGTGCCACTTGTCATAATCCCAAAGGACTTTTCCCGTCTGCGGCTCAATCCCAACAACATGTCCCAGCGTTTGCGGCAAATCTCGATTTCCAATAGGATTCGTAGATGAAATGACCATCACAATATGGTCTTTTCCATCTATTTTTACAACTGCAGGACTGGCATATGATTCACTGCCAAGATTGGCTGTTTTCCAGACAATCTCACCTGTGAGTTTATTATAGGCTACCGCACCGGCATCCGGAGCCTGGGATAATACTATAACTAAATTGCCATAAACAAGAGGGCACTGAGTAATTGCCCATATCGGAAAACTAGCTTCAGAGCGACCCTGTCTAAATCCATCCTGCCCTCTGCCGGGTTGTCCACCGAAATCCGTCCACACATTAACATTCCAAACGGGTTTGTGGGTGTTGATGTCTACACAGTACAAATCGCCATTGTGACCGCATGAATAAACATAATTGCCGTCCAAGGCAGGTACACTTCGCGAGCCCGAAAACATGACCGAGCCCGGAGAATCATACTGAAAATTCCACAACTCTTTTCCGCTGGACAGATCGAAACAACGGAGATTGTCACCAACCTCATCATCGCGGTCGAGTATATAAACTTTGCCGTCTTTTACAGCCGGGCCGCCATAGCCTTTGCCAACCTCAACAGTCCATAAAACCTCTGGACCGTTCTCCGGCCAGGTTCTTAAAATACCTTTTTGTGGAGATATGCTGTTTCTGTCAGGGCCGAGATACTGCGGCCAGTCTTGGGCAAACATAAATGAAACACAAATAATCACCAAAGCAATCGTTGTAATGAAAAATCTTGAACATTTCATGTATTACCTCGACAGTCTATTTATTTTAATAAATAAATTTACAGGATTTATTGCGCCACTTTCAGGCACTTTAACTGGGTCTGATCGCGAATGAGCAGTTTACCTTCCGCCAGCGCGATGGGTGCCCAGTTTTGTCCTTTTTCAAGCAACTCTGCTGACGCAATCAGTTTGAATTCGGATGGATCAGGCTCAATCAGATATAAAGATTTTTCACCATCGGTGGCCAAAATCAGTCCATCGGCTAAAATCATACTGCCTTTATTAAAATCGGGATCGCGTTTTGTCTTCCACAAAATCTCGCCGTCCATATTCATGCATGTCAGGCCATCACGCGTATTGTTGGTGCCAAACTGCGCATAGAAATAACCATCATGTATAAGTGCTGGTTTTGTTTGATCGCCAAACTCTTCGGTTTTAAAAAGCTCTGTGGCGCCGTAACTACCGTCCGCTTTTTTATCCACTTTAATCATGACAGCGCCAAGCTCGTATCCGCCAATAACAAGCACTCTGTTCTCACCGGCATCAACAGCGCTGGGTACCGGAATACCGCACTGCCAATCCGCATATTCCCACAAAATATCGCCGGTCAGCGGAGCGATACCAACGACTTTGCCAGGAACAACAGGTCTTCCGCGGCCGCCACCGGAAGCTGTTATCATGACCACATGATCCTCTCCATCAATTTTAACGATGGCCGGGCTGACATAGCCTGTAAGGCCAAGGGACGGCGTTTTCCATTTCACGTCGCCATTGAGCTTATTATAAGCCACCACACCGGCTTCCGGTGCTTGTGACGCAATAATGAGCAAATCGTTATGAACAAGTGGACATTGTGAAATGGCCCATGTCGGGAATTTATCCGGATCGCCTCCAAATCCACGTTCACCCGTATTAGGCTTTCCGCCAAAATCAGTCCACACGTTTGTGTTCCAGACTGGCTTGTGAGTGTTGATGTCCACGCAATAGAGATCACCGTTATGGCCGCACGAATAAATATATTTGCCATCCACGGTCGGCACACTGCGCGAGCCGGGAAACATGACCGATCCGGGAGCCTCGTATTCAAAATTCCACAGTTCTTTACCCGAAGTCAGATCGAAACAGCGGAGATTGTCGCCGACCTCATCGTCACGATCAAGCAAATACACTTTGCCGTCTTTGACAGCAGGCCCCCCATAGCCTTTGCCAATCTCAACAGTCCATAAAACCTCGGGGCCGTTCTCCGGCCAGGTTCTTAAAATTCCTTTTTGCGGAGATGTACTGTTTCTGTTCGGGCCGAGATACTGCGGCCAGTCCTGAGCAAAAACAACTGTCATAAAAATCAAAAGCATCAGGGGTAAAAGCCTAACACTACACTTTAAATTCATTGTTGCTCTCCTCCTTTAACAAGTCACACTTTACTAATGAGGGGTAGATATTCGCCAACAGGCCAATGATCGTAATCTTTTTAAATGTACTTTTAAGAACGTCTTTACCCTTTAAAAGTTCTCCGAGATATTTTTAGCCGTTGAGTTTGATTGACAGCAAGCTAAAACACTCCTTTTGAACCAAATACAACCAGAATAGTGTTTGCTAATTCCATGGCTTCCTGATTTCATATGATGCGGCATCCAAAGCATTCCGCTCTGCTGACTTGACTTTATTGTGAATAAACACAGCGCTGAATATCAGTATAATTCTCAGCCGTTAATTTGATAAAATAAAGGCCTGTGCTTATTCCATTTGGATTCCATCTATAAGAATGATGCCCGGCGTTTTGTGTCTCTTTACAAATACAATCTACCAATTGCCCTTTTGCATTATAGATTGATAAATCGATAAACGAAGCAGAGTCCAGGACATAAGATAATGTTGTGCCGGCATTAAATGGATTTGGATAGGCAGGATTTAAAATAAACTTTGAAATATCTTGATTTTCAGAAACAACTCCATCCGATGAATTGATATCAATTAATTCATACGTCTGGCTGCCCAGTCCAATCGCTTCAGCGTGATCGAGAGTATGAATACCGTTTCTTGACTCCATTCGTCCTCGTAATGATGCGCTTTTTTGTGGATCGGCCGCATAGATCAGGTCAACACAGGCTTTATCCAGTGCTACGGGATCAAGAGATGCAAGAATTCCAATGTCATCCAATTCCGGTACGGCGGGACTACTATCACAGTCGCAATCGACGGATAGATTGTTCATGAGATTGATATACAAGATTCTGTTCTCCAGGCTGTCTATAACAGCGCCGGCGGCTTCGGCCATGGATTCAAGAAAAGGATCCTGTGCGCCGCCCCACGGACTGCTCATGCTGTTGCCTGAAGA
>JAFGKD010000070.1 GCA_016928775.1 Candidatus Zhuqueibacterota bacterium
CGTCGCACATCATATTGATATTGAGCTGGAAAAAGTCACGGAGATCAACGATATCATGTCGTATGGTGTCATGATGACGCCGGGGCTCGTCGTTGAGGGGGAGGTGAAAAGCAGCGGCAAGATCCCGAGTGCTGAGCAGATATTAGGTTGGCTTGAATAAAAATGTTGTGATAACCAGGCGATTCAAAATGAAATTTATCATGGAGAGGTAAAATGAGAATATGATCCATCACGATTGGTTTGTGCCGGCTGGTCTTCGCAAGATGTCGGCAGTAGCCGGGCGCTGAGGCAAAGACGGCGGAAAGGGGATATTGTAGCGGTTGCCTGTTCAGTCCACGGAATTCTGCTCCTGGACGATCAAGCAAATATTTTATTGATTTCTCTGTTATTGTCGAGTATATTCACACAAAATTGAATCACTTATGGGTCGCTTTGCTTTGACATCGGATAAAAAAAGACGTTCCATCCTGTTGATCGTTTTCTTCTTTTCAGGAGCAACAGCCCTCGTCTATCAATTAGCCTGGATAAGAATGTTCGGCTTTGTTTTTGGCGTGTCTGTTTTTGCGATAAGTACTGTCCTCACCGCGTTTATGACAGGCCTGGCATTAGGCAATTATCTCTTTGGCCGACTCGTTGATACGTCTAAAAACGCTCTCACTCTTTTTGCCTTTCTGCAGCTCGGTATTGGCTCATTCGCCTTGACTTTTCCTTTCACTTTTAAGGCCTTTGAATTTTTTTATCTTTCTTTTCATCAACTTTTTCCAACCAGTTTTTATATCAGTAGTCTGATCCGGTTTGTTTTTTCGTTCTTTTTTCTTTTAATTCCCACCACGCTGATGGGTGGCACTCTCCCGGTACTGACGAAATATTTTGTGAAAAATCTCGGCAATCTTGGGCACAATGTCGGCACCTTGTACAGTGTGAATAATTTAGGCGCTTTTATCGGATGTTTTGCAGCGGGTTTTCTACTCGTTCAGATGTGGGGGACAACAGAGACCATTGTTCTGGCGGCTGTGATTAATATTATAATTGCCTTTGTTGTATTTTATATTCATACGAAAGGTACCAAAGGGAAGATTGAAAAAGTTCCACTTGTGAGTGAAAACATCGACAAATCAGGGCAAACAACATACTCTGGATTCATTGTGAAACTGGCACTCTGGGTGTTTGTTGTTGAAGGTTTTACGACGCTTTCCTATGAAGTCATTTGGACGCGCATTTTGGTGGGATTTTCATTCGATAAAAGCGTTTATTTCACCAGCACCGTCATCTTGAGTTTTATTTTTGGGCTGTCGGTCGGCAGTTGGCTGGTCTCTTTTTTTGTGGATCGACATAAAAATTTGCCGGCCCTGTTGGGGTGGATTGAGATGGGTATCGGGCTTGTCGCTATCGCGTTATTGCCGGTATTTTCAAAAATAGGCGCATATTTGGAGTCGGTGCGGCCTCTCTATGTGGGCTCGTGGCTTTTTCATATGGGCAGAGAGTATTTTATATTTTTTATTGTCATGCTGTTTCCGGTCATTTTAATGGGAGCCACTTTTCCCATCGTCAGCAAAATATATACGCAACACATAAATCAACTGGGAACACGTATCGGAGTTGTTGGCGCGCTGGATACGGTGGGCTCGATCTTTGGCTCGTTTGTCGCTGGATTTATTTTTATTCCGTTTCTGGGCGTTGTCAATGCAGTGCTGCTCACCGCAGCGATCAATTTGGCCATCGGCTTTATCATCTTTTTCTTCCAACCGTACATGCGCAAGACATCCAAAATTATTGTTGGCCTAACAATATTGGTCTGTGCCGTTTTTTTGCTGCGCACGGTTCCGGGAAAAGCTTATTTTCAGACCTGGCTGACCAGTCAACCGGAAGATCGCCTTATCTTTTATAAAGAAGGAACTGCGGCAACTGTTTCGATTCCCCAGCATCTTGATGGCACGAAAGCCCTGTCCATCAACGGTGCCATTTCGGGCGAAGCCAGTCCGGGAGACCTCGAGGTGCATCGATTGGAGGGCTATCTTCCCTATCTGCTTCACGATAATCCGGAAAATGCCTTGCTCATTGGCCTGGGTACTGGCGTCACCGCAAACTGCCTAATTCAATCAGATATGAAATACGTGGAGTGTGTGGAAATCTGCCCTGAAGTTGTTGAGGCAGCAGAACATTCATTGGGCGAAGAAAACAGCCATGTTGTAAAAAATCAAAAATTCACCGGTATCATCGAGGACGGACGCAGCTTTTTGCTCATCACCGAGGTAAAATATGATATTATCACCTCGAGCGGCATTCACCCTCGCATGAGCCCCACTATTTACACCAGCGAGTTTTACCAAATTTGCCGAGATCATCTCACAGAAAACGGGGTGATGTGCAAATGGTTTCCGTCGAACTGGCTGAGCACAGATGAATTTAAAATGCTCCTTAAATCTTTTATTGATGTATTTCCATACTCAAGTTTATGGGTTGGCAACGCCAGCCAGGCTATCCTCATTGGTAAAACAGAACCGCTGGTGATAAATCTGGATATGCTGTCGCGCAAAATGAAAAGAGACAAGATATTCCACGATCTCGCAGCATCAGGCATGGAAACGCCGTCCAAGCTTTTGGCCAAATTTATTTGCCATGATGATTCACTGACAAAATATCTTGGCGATGTCTCCGTCAATTCGGATGACAATCCTGCCGTAGAATACAGCAGATATATGAACAAAGCACGTAATCCAGAAATAATCCGGGATTTGATCGATTTGAAGCATGGCCAATCACATCTGTTAATGCAAAAATCAGACAGCCTGATGATTGCGCATGACGAATTTGAACGATACTGGCGCGCTGAAAAATATTTTATGATCGCCAATATTATCAATTTTACCGGAGATCGTTTGCCAGACATGCTCAATGCGCTGAACCGGGCAATCGAACTGGATTCGACAAATATTCGTTATCGCGAAAGCCTGGCAATTATATTGTACAAAAATGCAAAATATCAAGAAGCGTTAGCGCATATGCTTCGCATCATTGAGCTGCAACCAGATTGTGGCCCACATTATGAAAATGCGGGAAGAATTTATTTCGACATTCAGGACAAAAACCGCGCCTTTGACATGTTCCGGCGGGCTCTCCAGATAAATCCGGAGCTCGCTTTGTCACGCTATTACCTTGCATTATTATATGCGTCTGAAAACAAGCTGAACAGAAGCATTGCAGAGTTGAAAAAAGTCATCGAGCTTTATCCGAGATTTATCAGCGCCCATTTTGACCTCGGCGTGTTGTATTCGTCTCTCAACAATATAGAGTCGGCAAAAGCGTGTTTTAATAAATGTCTTGAGATTCAGCCAGATCACGAACAGGCAAAAAAGCTGTTACGGCAGCTCAAATCCAGCTAACAAAAGCACTGCCCTGGTTGCCGGTCGCTATTGCTATTGACCAAAACGGGAATGAAATCACAGCGCATGTCGTTGTTTGGTACAGCGATCAGCTTGACAATATAAACAATCGTCGCGTCGGACAAGGTGTAATCAACAAAAGTATGATGAGCAGAAAAAATTACCCAATTTTAACAAGAAAAATACCGGCGTACGCCGTCACGCTGAGCTTGTCTTTTCTGCTGATCGGTATTTTCGAAATCTTGAACAATGTTCTTTTCAAAATGCTGCACGTCGATGTATTTCCGAATCTGCTTTACAGCCGTTTTTTGCCAATAGTTTTTCTCTATTTTTTGAAAAGTCTTGAATATGTTGCTGTGTTTATTCTGTTTGTCATCATCTCTCTATTTGCCTATACGATAGTGAATATGTTGACTGAAAAGCAGGGAAAGAATGCGACAAATGCATCAGGTGATCGAATTCATAACATCCTGACTGCGTTGTATGATCTGCTTGTTCCTGCTATACTTGTCACCATCTTATTCTTTCATTATGACGCCGGTCCTGCACCGCTTTCCTATTATTTCTATTTCCTCAGCGACACCACCTCTCAAACGCTAAAGTCTTTTGTTGATTTTAGTACCTTGAACACGATAATCAAAATAATCCTGTCCCTTCTTGTCGCCGGTTCTTTCCTCACCTTTCGAATTTCAAAATATGCCGGACACTATATTGCTCTTTTTCTTTTTTTGATTTCCCTGGCGGTGCTGCCCAATCTTGTTTATTTAATGCATCACTTTATTGGTGTTGTAGCAAAGGTATTGCTTGTTCTCGCTATTCTGGGAATGCTCATATTCATTGTGCTGCTGATGAAACGGTTGTTCACGCTGGGCATATATCGATGGCTTGAAATAGCCCTGGTTCTTTTTTTCCTGACTCACATCGCCGGCACTGTTTATTTTTTTGGCATCCCGAAAAATACACACCTGAATATCGTGCACATTATCCTGGACACGCTCAGACAAAAATCTTTTAATGAAAAGACCATGCCGTTCCTCTTTAGCCTGAAGGACAAAGGAGTCTATTTTCCCAATAGTTACTCGTCCTCGGATAATACGGTGACATCTCACAATGCCATCTATTACGGCAAACATCCCTCAAACGTTGGTCTGGAACATGGCCCATTTCCCGAAACAACGATCATGGAGGTGTTACGATCGCACGGCTATCGTACTGTCGTTGTGTCGGCAAACGGCCGTTTTTGCATTGTGAACGGCTTTGACAAAGGAGTGGAGGATTTTTACGAAGCTTGGAAATCCGATAATCACGTAAGAAATATTCAGCTTTTGACAGATTATGGATTGTCAGAAAAATTCAGGATCATAGAAAAATATTTAACATATTACACGAGTAAATTTTTAAACAAGACAGGCTATATCAATAAAAAGCCCCTGGGACATCGGGAGTACCGCTATTTTAATTATGAACCCGCCGAGGTTGTCAATGAATTTGTAAAACATGCTATCGATAAAAATCCCCCCTCGGACCCGCTCTATTTATTCATCAATTACCTTGATCCGCATACTCCATATTTGGCACCAACGACGGATTATATCGCTCCTGTTGTCGAACGACTCAAAACCGATATGCCGGATATTTACCACAAGCTGCACTTTGACCAGATTGCACTCAGCGATACGCTTATTTTTCAGCAAATTATGCTGATGTGGAAAGAGGTCGACAGCCTGTCGAACAAGCCGCTCAAAGACGATTTTTTAACTTTTTGTTACGAAAAAAACCTCATGTATCTTGATGAGCAAATGCGCGATTTGTTCGCCTGGTTCGAAGAAAAAGGAATGTTCCGTAATACGCTTTTTATCGTGACGTCCGATCATGGTGAATCCATCGGTGAGCACGATTTGTACGAACACGGAAATAAACGACTTTACAATCCGGAAATTCAGATACCTCTGATGATGCTTTTTCCCGAACAGCTAAAACCGATTGTCAAGCGCACTGTCGTCGAGATCAACACACAGTCGGTCGATTTTTTCCCAACCTTTATCGACGTGCTCGGCATCACCACTGATGTCGAACTGAACGGCGAAAGCCTGTTGCCGTTCATTTTGGGCGCGGCAGACAGCAGTGAGAATGATTATTCTATTGCCGAGTATACAAACGTAAGTGCGATAACCAATAATAAACACAAGCTGATCGTTCATCAAGAGACGGTCGAGTTTTATAATGTGGAGCAGGATCCAGAAGAAGCGAACAACCTTGCCGCACAAATGCCCGAATCTGTAGTGATGTTCAAGAAAAAACTGGTTGAATTTAAAAAAACCACCCATGTTGCTGCAAAAAGTCCATTCTCGGATACAACGGATGAATCTCGATATGATCCTGAGACGATAAGACTGCTCAAAACGTTGGGGTATATCAAATAGTGATTGTAAATAATTTTTACCCAGGGGATTCGTTTTCAGATTTTCTCAAACTGAAATTTTACAGTTGTTAACAAGCGTTACCCAAAATTCCAGAACAAACAGAGACATGGTGCGTCTGATTTTATAATAAATATTCCTACGTCGTTACATTTGGAAATTCTGTGTCTGACGCTGCCGCCATTAAATCGAATAATTGGCAATCATCAATTCTTTTTTCACTGTTTGTGCCGCTGTTCTATTTTGCTGCAATTTTTTGCTATATCCGTTGGCGACTTGATCCAGCGCTCATCTACCAATGCCAGGTCCCCCCTTTTTTATGGGATGATCAATTTTTTACCAGGTTTCTGGAATTTCCCGGCGGCCTTGTTATTTATCTGTCACATCTTTTTTCACAATTTTATTATTTCCCCGTTTCCGGCGCGTTGATTTTAACAGCATGTTTGTTTTTCACTTTTTTGCTGTCACGTGCTATAATAAAGCATTTTTTCCCAAAGCTAAAAAATTCACTCGCAGCCTATTTGCCATCAATTTTCACCCTGATATTATTGAGTCAATATGAGCATCCTTTGAGCTATACGTTAGCGTGGTTGCTGAGCCAGCTCTTTTTTGTGCTTTATCTCAAGATACAATGCATGTCAGCCTTTATCCGTTTTCTGGCATTTATGCTCCAGGTGAGTGTCCTTTATTATGCCGCGGCTGGTTTCTATCTGCTCTTTGCAGCAATGGCTATTCTCACCGAAATTCTGTTCAAAAAGAGTCTGCTTCTTGGTGCTGTCTATTCTCTTTTCATGCTTGGTATTCCTCAACTGGCGCAGTCCGCATTTATTTTGACAACAAAAAGCGCCTATTTTTATTTGCTGTTGCCGATTTATGATTATCGGCCTTTTCTAACGCCCTATATCCTTTATCTCTACTTTCCGCTGTTACTTGTTCTGGCACAATCCGGTCTCCTCGACAGTATAAACCGTTTTGTTTTTCATCGAATTCAATATAGAATTGCGATTGTTTTTTTATTCCTGTTGACCGGACTCGCAGCGCTGCTGTCTTTTGATTCGACGATGTACAAAGTTCTCAAAGTTGACTATCTCGCGCGCCAGCGAGAATGGCACAAACTGTTAACGTTTGTCGAAAAGCGGCCCTCGGATGACATCCTGGTTGCCTATCAGACGAATCGGGCGCTTTATCATTTGGGACGTCTTTCCTCTGATATGTTTTCGTTCAATCAGAATTGGAGGGTTAACGGACTCTTTTTGCCGGATGAAGCGCGGAAATTCTTTTCCATCCAGGTCAGCGATCTTTACTGGGATATGGCATTCCTGAACGAATCGGAACATTGGGCTCAGGAAGATCACTCGAATTATTCGTTTGGCCCCAGACACTTGCAGCGTATGGCCACGATCAGCATTCTTAAAGGCAACACCTCGTTAGCCACAATGTGCCTTGATGCATTGGCCAAGACTATTTTATATCGCGATTGGGCGTATGATCATAAAAAATACATTGACTATCCGGAACTGGTTGATACAAATTCTTATTTCGTCTATCTGCAAGACATGCAGATTACAAAAAATTTTATCATCACTTCTGGCTATCCGGAACACGACATGGACATGCTTTTACAGATAAATCCCGAGAATGTGGCTGCCTTTGAATACTTGATGGCGTACTATTTATTGACTTTTCGCTTGGGCGAATTTATCGCAAAACTTCAATCGGCGACTTGTCTTAAGGAGCCATATTTTCCCAGACACTACCAGGAAGCAATCCTTGTTTATTTACACAGTACCCAATGGCGTGAACGCGAGTCACTGTGGGATGGAATTCACGTCAAAACAGTGGCCCAATTTAATGATTTTACCAAAATCCTTCGGCGCTACAATGGTGATGCTTACACAGCACAAGATGAATTAAAGAAAAAATATGGTCATACCTATTGGTACTATAGCTTGTTTAATAATCCGGAGACAAGGCAAAAATCCTCTTGATCATGGTAACATACCGGATAAATTGTAAAGTGGATTATGAAAACAAAATTATTGCCGATACTTTTCAGCTTTTATTTCACGCAAACACTTTGTGCTTTGCTATCGTGCTCCAATCCCTATAATATCAGCAATTACGAGATCAAAGAGACATCACCTCAAATCGAACCGGATTATACAAACCTGGTTATACCGCCGAATATTGCGCCTATGAACTTTACGATTCTTGAAAAAGGCGAAAAGTTTTTGGTGAAAATTTATGTGGATTCAAACGACGTCCTTCGTTTGCCCAGCAGAACCCCCCGGATAAAAATCCCGCCCGCGCCCTGGTTAAAAATTCTGAATCACAACAAAGGCAAAACAATATATTTTGAAATTTTTGCATATGATGGAAAATGGACAAAGTATAAACGCTTTGGCAACAAAATAGCACCAGAGCCAATAGATCGTTATCTGGTGTACCGTTTTCTGCGACCAAACTATACCGTGCAAAAAGAAATGCAGATCCGCCAGCGGGATTTGCAGAGTGATAAAGAATCCCTCGTGATGACGACCAAAACAATTGCCGGCTGCATTAATTGCCATACATTTCATCAGAATGATCCTGATAAAATGCTGTTTCACATCCGCTGGGGAGCGGCGGCCGGAACAATAATAGCAAAAAAAAAGCATATAGCCAAAATTGATACAAGAACTGACTTTAATCAATCACCGGGCGCCTATCCATCCTGGCATCCGAATGGCATAGCTGTGGCGTTCTCTGTGAACAAAGTGCAGCAATTCTTTCATGCTGCTGGCAATAGCCGAGATGTCATTGACTTGACGTCCGATATCATTATGTATCAAACCGAGTCCCACACGGTTGTGGTCGAACCTCAATTGACCAGTCGCTCCTACATGGAAACATTTCCAGACTGGTCTCCCGATGGACGATCTTTATATTTCTGTCGTGCTCCGCAGCTCGAAGCGGATTTTGACCTGGACCAGGACTATCGCACGATCAAGTATGATTTGATGCGCCTGCCGTACAATCCTGATACAGAAGAATGGGGTCGGTTGGAGACGCTGGTATTTGCCTCGGAGACAGGATTGAGCTGCTCACAACCCCGGGTGTCGCCGGATGGAAAATTTCTGCTGTTTTGTATGGCGGAATACGGCAATTTCCCCATCTTTCATTCGAGTGCTGATTTGTACATTATGTCGTTGGAAAACAACCAGATTCATCGGCTTGGTGCGAACAGTGATGCCCCGGAGGGTTTTCATAGCTGGTCCAGCAACAGTCGATGGATCGTCTTTACCAGCAAGCGCGACAACACGATCTTTACTCGGTTATATTTCAGCTATGTGGATCAGCAGGGCGTGGCCCACAAAGCTTTTATTTTGCCGCTGCAAGAGCCGGAAAATTATCGGACAAATTTTAATGCGTATTCCGTTCCCGAGTTGATAAAAAATCCGATTCCATATCGCCCACAGCAATTTATTGATGTTGCCCTCGATGTCGAACATGCGCAGCGAGCACAATTAGCGCCCGGCACTGTGCTGTCCCCCCAACCCGAAATTGCCGACTCCCCATCCGCTACAGATTTTCCCTGATTTTTTTTATGAATCACTCGGAATTTGTCCGTATATTATCGCCATAAGGAGATCGGAAAATCATACTGAAATTTTCCCGTGATTCTGTTGTTTGAATGAAGGTTAAAATATTTTTTGGAAACTATGAATAGTGATATAAAATCGTTGCTCCAGCGCTCGCGCTTTTCTGACCTCTATTGGATTTTTCCTTTGATGCTGCTGATACTCACTTCACCGGCGCATGCATACATAGGTCCAGGAGCCGGCTTTGCCCTGCTATCTTCGCTGTTCACGCTTTTCCTCTCCTTTTTAATTGCTTTTTTTTCACTGCTCTTTTTGCCGTTGCGACTGCTGTTTTCTTTTTTACAAAGCGGGAAGGGATATGCCAGCGCCAAAGTCAAACGGATCGTCATTCTTGGTTTTGACGGTTTGGACCCGGACCTGTGTGAAGATTTTATGCAGCAAGGTCTGCTGCCCCATTTTGCCAAGTTGAAGCAAACCGGCTCCTTTAAAAGACTGCGCACAACGTGCCCTCCCCTGTCGCCAGTTGCCTGGTCAAGTTTTGCCACCGGAGTGAATCCAGCCAAGCACCGGATTTTTGATTTTTTGCATCGCAATCCCAATACATATTTACCAGAGCTTTCATCCGTTAAAACGAGCAAACCCAATAAATACCTCAGGATGGGCACTGTTCAAATTCCTCTGGGCCGATCCAGGGTCAAAATTTTGCAAAAAAGCCGGCCTTTTTGGAAAATTTTAGGGCAGCATGGCATTTTCAGTCAGATTATTCGTGTACCCATTACCTTCCCGCCGGAAAAATTTAACGGTCATTTGCTCTCCGCCATGTGTACACCGGATCTGCTAGGCACGCAAGGATCGTTCACATTTTACAGCTCGGATAAAAATCATATTGAGACTTTTACAAGCGGCGCTGGATTATTGTTAGAAAAAAATCAGACGGATTATAAAGGTTTTTTTATTGGTCCGGAAAATAGTTTCTTAAAAGGGTGGCCCTCAATCACGCTTGGCTTTGACCTTTTCGTTGAAAAAGACGGAGCTGTCATCGAAACAAATCACAGAAAATACAGAATTAAAAAAGGCCGCCTCACGCCATGGATTCCACTGACGTTCAGAACCGGTTTTGGCTTGAAAATTCACGGCATCTGCCAGATGCTCCTCAAGACAACCGAGCCCGCCATTCAGTTGTATGTCTCACCCATCCACATCCATCCCGAACGGCCAGCCATGCCAATTTCCTATCCCTGTTATTATGCTGTCTATCTGGCTAAATTGTACGGTTCCTATGCCACACTGGGATTGGCTGAAGACACATGGGCGCTGAATGAGGGTATTCTGGGCGAGGACGATTTTCTGGATCAGGTCTATCAGTATCAAAAAGAACGTGAACAGCAGCTTTTCCATATTCTCAAAAAGAATCGACGCGGATTAGCCGCGTGTGTTTTTGACGCTGCCGACCGCATCCAGCATGCATTTTTCCGTTACATCGATGAAACGCACCCGGCTTTTAAGAACGGGAATAGACGGAGTAAAAACGCCATCCGCGATGTTTATCAGGTGATGGATGGTGTTTTGGGACGAGTTTTAAAAGTTGTTCGTCAGGATACACTTTTACTTGTTTTATCGGACCATGGTTTTAAATCATTCCGGCGTGGCATCAATGTGAACAGCTGGTTACATCAAAACGGTTATCTTTTTCTCAAGGAGAACAAAAACAAGAACAGTTATTTACAAAACGTAGACTGGTGCAAAACAACAGCCTATGCGATCGGCCTGGCGGGCATTTATATCAACCGTAAGGGACGTGAAAAGCAGGGCATTGTGGAAACAGAAAACGTTGAGCCCTTAAAAAAGAAACTTGTCAAGGACCTGGTTGGCCTGACTGATCCAGAGACAAACGAGAGTGCCATTCGAGCAGTTTATAATTTTGAACAGATCAATCAAGGGCCATATGCTTCCGAAGCTCCAGATTTAATCGTCGGTTACAATCCGGGATACAGAATTTCCTGGGACGGTGCCATCGGTATAACAACAGAAACAGTTTTTGAAGACAATGTCAAATCCTGGAGTGGCGATCATGGCATTGACCCGGAGCAGGTGCCGGGCGTTTTGTTCAGCAATTATAAAATTCAAGAACACTCTCCTCATATTATGGACATCGCACCGACCATCCTCTCCCTTTTTGGCATCAAGAAACCGGAGTACATGGACGGACGCGAATTGCACATGTTTAATTAAGTCATAAATAATATGAACAGAAGAACATTCCTAAAAAACATCAGCAAAAGCGGTCTGGCAATTTCTCTACTCGCTGGCGAGAAGGTATTTCCAGCACCCAATATCAAGAATTCAAAGGTATCGGACAAAGTATTTGTCCTTGGGATTGACGGCATGGATCCCAATTTACTCAGACAGTTTGTCGCCCGCGGTGAAATGCCTGCATTTCAAAAGTTCATGCAAAACCATACCTTTCTCCCGCTGCAAACGACAATGCCGCCTCAAAGTCCGGTGGCGTGGTCCAGTTTTATCACAGGCTGTAATCCCGGTGTTCATGGTATCTACGATTTCATCCACCGTGATCCTCGCACATTTGAACCGTACTTGTCCACGACCAGGACACATTCCCCGGAAAAATCGATTCATATCGGCACCTGGAGCTTTCCACTCAGCAAGGGACGCGTGGAACTTTTGCGAGCCGGAACCGCATTTTGGAAACCTCTTGAAGAAAAAGGCATACCGGTTACACTTTATAAACTGCCCGCGAATTTTCCGGTTGAATCAGGAGCCGCACGGGCGATCAGCGGTATGAGCACACCGGACGTGCTGGGATCTTATGGCACGTTCACCTTCTTCACCGACCTTGATATTCCCGGTGCGGACAATTTTACTGGCGGACGGGTTGTGAAAATTGAGATAAACGATCACATTATCCGCTCACAACTTGAGGGCCCGCCCAACTCGCTGCGCCGGGATAACAGGCCAATCGAAATTCCCTTGACAATTTTTCGCGATCCATCGCAAGCCATTGTCAAAATAAATATTCAGAATCACGAGATTTTGCTCAACCAGGGTGAATGGTCCGAATGGATACCTTTGACTTTTGAGTTTCTGCCCTATTTTGCCGGTGTTCACGGTATGGTTCGGATTTATGTACAACAGGTGCATCCGCATGTGCGCTTGTATATGTCGCCCATTAATATCGATCCAGCGGATACGCAAGTGCCGATCTCTCATCCGGCTAACTATTCGCGCGAGTTATCGGAAGCTATAGGACGTTTTTATACGCAGGGCTTTCCCGAGGATACCAAAGCCTTGTCCAACAATATCTTTTCAAGCGAGGAATTTTTGCAGCAGTCAAAATACGTATTGCAGGAACGGCTCGAGGCATTTGATTATGAGATCAATCGGTTTTCCGAAGGTCTGTTTTTCTTTTACTTTTCCAGTCTCGACCAAAATTCACACATGCTGCTGCGAACTATGGACCCGAATCATCCGCTTTATGAACCCAAAGCCAGTCCGGAAGTCAAAAATGCGGTCTATTATTTTTATAAAAAGATGGATGCCGTCCTGCAGCAAACCCTGGCTAAAATGGATAACGGCAGCTCACTTTTTATCCTGTCGGATCATGGATTTGCCCCATTTACGCGCGAATTCCACCTCAGCACCTGGTTGATGGAAAACGGTTACACTGCTGTCACGAACGCTGCTAAAATGCATGAAAGCACCTTTTACGATTACGTTGATTGGTCGAAAACAAAAGCATTCGCAATGGGGTTAAACAGCATTTATCTAAATCTCGCCGGCCGGGAGAAATTTGGTTCTCTCAGTGCAGACGAGGCTGGACATGTGATGGCGGACCTGATAACAAAATTAAACAAAGTTCGAGATCCCAACACCGGCCGCACGGTTTTTGTCAATGCCTATGACACGCATCAGCTCTACAAGGGACCACAACTGGTCAATGCGCCGGATATTGTTTTGGGATATCAAAAAGACTATCGCATTTCGGATGAAGCAGCATTGGGTGGATTTCCAAAAGCTATATTTGGAGATCGCACGAACAAATGGTCAGCGGATCATTGTATGGATCCGAGTATTGTGCCCGGTGTACTCCTGACCAACAGAGAAACGGTCAGAAACGTCCCGGCTATCTGGGACGTGGCGCCGACTATCATCAAGGCGTTTGGACTTGAACCCACCGGCATGGATGGCACATCTCTCATTTAAGTATAAAAGGAAATAATCGTGCGAATGAAAAAAGTAAAACTTCACCCGGAACTCTATAAAAAAGCGATAGCCTATGCCGAACAAGCTGGATATCCGTCGCTTGACGACTTTATTGCTCACTTGGTGGAAAAAGAATGTGCCAGAATTGAAGAACACAATGCCTCAGCAGAACAAGTGGAGAAAAAACTGCGTGGTTTGGGATATCTGGCATAAAGTGGCTTCACGCTAATGATAAACCTGTTCAATAGCATAATAAATAATCTTTTTTGCGTGCTCTTTTTTCCACTCCACTATGTGAGTGCGTTCTGGGGATTATTCATCTTTTCCGCCTTGGCCGGACTGTTCATGTTGTATATTTTCAAAAAAGTATCCAATCAGGGTGGCATCCGCGCGACAAAAAATCACATCAAGGCGCATCTCCTGGCGATCCGGCTTTATAAGCACGATGCACTGCTCTCTATGCTTGCGATAGGCCAAATCTTTGTAGAAAATAGTCGGTATCTTTTATACGCGCTCAAACCGATGCTGGTGATGATTATTCCGGTTATGATTATCATCATTCAACTGGGAACACGTTATGGTTACAATCCAGCGCAAGTTGATCAAGCCATTCTCATCAGTATTCATGTCAAAAATGACGTGGATTTAAAAAGAGTGACAATAGTGCCCTCCTCCGGGATACGGATCGATGTGCCGCCGCTTTATATTGTTTCAACCCATGAAATTTTTTGGAGGATTTGCCCGCTCGCACCCGGCACATCAACGGTGACATTTCACTACAATGAACAAAGTGAGAGCAAAAAAATAGTTGCTGGTCATAACAAGGACTTTGTGTCAGCCAAACGCGTCCGCTCTTCATTCGCTGCTTTTTTCTATCCGGCCGAGAAACGATTGCCGTCGGATTCTTTTCTCAATGAAATTACCGTTGGTTATCCCGAAAACCGAATTCAATTAGCGGGATTCAGCATGCATTGGCTTTTATTTTTTCTGCTCGTATCGGTGGGGATCGGATTCCTGACAAAAGGGATTTTCAGGGTTCAGATATAATTTTGGTACAATATATCAGGAGCTTGTCCATAGACCTGCTACAATGATCTCCTAAACGGCATTATCTTAAATATTATAGAAATATTGCACCTGCCTCGGATGTTAGAATAGACTTGATTAATGGAGTTTTTGACATGAGTAGGAAAATTACTGCTAAATGAAGCAGTTTATACCAATCACCTCATTATAGCCAAAAAGAATTATTTGACATAAGACGCGCGCCAATTTAAGAATGAGCTTGTTGAGTAAAGAAAGTAGAGTGGGCATAAAAATGTTTATGAAATTTAATCATCTGTTTCAAGGTGAAGATAAACTCATACAGAAAATTTTAAATAGTATTGGGGAAGGTGTTATTGTTGCCAATAAGGATGGCGACTTTTTATTTTTCAATAGTATAGCAGAAAATATTCTCGGTATCGGGATGCGTAAAATTGATCCGGAAAAATGGGGCGATGTATATGGCTGCTTTTACCCGGATAAAAAAACGCCGTTCCCGTCGGAACAGATCCCCCTGGCCCAAACCCTGAAAACCGGAAAAGCTGCAAATGAAATTCTTTTTATAAAGAATCCGCATAAATCCGACGGCGTGTTTATCGATATCGTTAGCACTCCTATTCTGGGTGACAATGATGATATGTGGGGTGGAATCGTCATATTCAAAGACATCAGTGAGACAATAAAGTCCAATAATCTTCTCAAGCAAAGTGAGGAACGCTTTAAAGAGTTGTTTAAAGGGATACCGATACCCACTTTTGTTTGGCAGCACGAGAATGAAGATTTTACCCTCATTGATTACAATGATGCTGCGAGCACGTTGTCGCATGGGAAAATCAAATCTTACGTGGGGATGAAATACACGACGATGTACCCGGATTTATCGAGCCCACTCTACCAGGATTTGTGGCATAGCTATAAAGAAAGAACGATTGTCAACCGTGAAATTACGCATCGACTCAGGAGCACGAATCAAGAAAAGGAGCTGGACGTTCGGCATGTTTATATTGCGCCAGACCTGGTTGTCGTGCACGCGGAAGATATAACAGAGAGAAAAAATGCCGAAAAAACCTTGAAAAAACTGTCAAGCGCAGTAGAGCAAACGGCTGATGCCGTTTTGATCACCACAGAAAAAGGGATTATTGAATATGTTAATCCTGCTTTTATGAAAATGAGTGGTTACACGCGCGAGGAGGCGATAGGGCAAACACCTCGACTATTAAAATCAGGTAAACATGAGAAATCTTTTTATCAGGAAATATGGGCTACTCTTTTGGCCGGGGATCCGTATCAAAATGAAATGTTAAACCGGAAAAAGAATGGTGAGTATTTCTGGGTGCAAAATACCATCACCCCAATGAAAGACGAGAATGGCACGATCACCAACTTTGTTGCGGTGCACAAAGATATCACGGATTTAAAAGCAAGACATGAGCAGGAAATTCGTTTAAAAGTTGCCAGAGAAATTCAACAACGATTATATAGCTCAACCATTTCGATCCCCGGATTTAATATTGCCGGGAAGAACTTTTCGGCGGAAGAAACGAGTGGCGATTATTTTGACGTGTTTTCCACTTCGGATGAAACCTACTGGTTAACCATCGGTGATGTAAGTGGTCACGGCGTCGGATCGGCGCTCATCATGGCGGAAACACGTGCCTATTTACGCGTTTTAACCAAGCTGTCCTCCGATCCAGGAACCGTGCTCAGTATGCTCAATAAGGAACTGCATACAGACCTCGATGAGCTTCAGTATGTCACATTAATTTTGGTGCGACTTGATGTCACGCGAAACCAGATTGCTTACGCCAGTGCAGGGCATGTTCCTGGCTATATTCTCAATAATAAGGGCGAGGTGGAGCACGTTCTTGATAGTACGGGTATTCCTCTTGGATTTTTAAAAAACCAGGAGTACGAGAATGGTAAAACAATCAATATTGCTGCAAAGAATATGTTGGTATTCTTAACCGATGGAATCGTCGAAGCTCAGGATGATGATGATGCCGAATTTGGACACGAGCGAATTTTGAACATCATTAAAAATAGCCATCAAATGACGGCGGGCCAAATCATTGAACATCTCTACCAAAAAGTATCTTCTTTTTCCCGGGATATTCATCCTCTGGATGATATGACCGCCCTGATATGCAAAATGGAATAGAAACTTTTATGAACAATCTCAAAACCAACGAAAAAGATATTGTCGAATTCACGCTACAGTGCCAACCTGGCCCACCGCGAACACGCGGCGACTGGCGTGTTGATCATGATGGAACACCGTTTTTGTTGCCCTCCATTGGTGGTATAACCTTGAACATTCAGGTCGGTGATCCGGCTTTTGGCTCGACAAAATACGCTTTGGTGATTTTGTCGCTCTGCTGGATCACGATAATCGATCTGGAAGAGCCTACCGACAGGGAGCGATCACCATTGGTATTGTGGTTCACGGCGATTGCCACGGCGCCGGGCATGGACCGGGTGTGACGACCTTGATGACGTGTAAATCAGGACAGATTCAGCCCGAATTAAATCCAAAGGCAAGTCTTGCTGATTTGTTAGAGATCGGCACCAGGTCAGGCTGATAGACACTGGGGTATTTTCTGAATCTGAACTATAAGACTAAAAACTGCTTTTAAATGTTTCTTGGCTACAGATTTTCCTGGCGCAGACGAAGGACGCAATGAAAAATATAATTGTTACTACAGATTGTTTTATGGGTTGGAATTTTCAAAATCCTTTTTATATTTGAGGATGAATTATTTTATCCCTCTCAGAAAGGACAGCTCATGCTCTTCAGACAGCCAATCACACTCCTCTTAACAGTTTTCTTTACCACGATTACAATGGCGCATGAATACCATAATAAAGGATACCAGTATCTCTATCCCCTGCCCAATGCCCGGCATATACCCGAAGAAGCCAATTTGATGATCCGTTTTAATAATATATCACCTTATGATATTAAAGACGTGCATCGATCGATCAGTGTCACCGGAGAGACGGGCAAACGCTATGAAGGCACTTGCAAAATCGCATCGGATCAAAAGACCATCATTTTTTCACCGAACAGCCATTTTAAACCCGGCGAGATTGTCCGTGTCTCGTTGGCGCCCGAATTGATCCGCGGCAAGCAAGGATTGGTGGAGCCGATCTCCTATCAGTTTATCGTCACAGCATCGGTTGCCCCGGAATTGCCCGAGGAAGAAACAGCCGATGATCGTTGGCTTGACAAAAATGGTGCGAACATAAAACCGGTGCAAAGCCAGGCCAGGATTATGCCGAATGGCGTCTCGGTGCCCAGCAATTTTCCCCATATTAACATCACCATCAACGACCAGCCCGATGATGGCTACATTTTTATCGACAATCGCGGCGGGCGCGGCATTCCTTACAACATCATTTTTGACAACACCGGATCACCCATCTGGTATTGGCAGGTGCCGGATGAACGACGAGACTTTAAGGTGCAGTATAATGGTTGGGCCACGATGATCATCCGCGGCGGCTATGAAGAATTTGGCGGCTCTGGACAAGGATTTTTAGCGCTGGACAATCGCTATCGGCCGGTAAAAACCTTTTATGCTAGCAATGGCTATTACACGGATGAACATGAACTGCAGGTCCTGGAAAATGGCGGCTATCTGATCATCGGACGGAGAGATGAAAGGGTGGATATGAGTCAGTATGTTCCCGGCGGGCGCAATAACGCATTGGTTCAGGAAACCTGCATTCAAGAGTACACAGCCGATGATGAACTGATATTCCAGTGGGCGGCGTGGGATCATCTGGATATTCGTGATATTCAGTTAAGTGATCCTCTAAGCAACAGGATGTATTTTTCGCATATGAATTCCATTGACATCGATGATGATGGACATCTCATCGTATCCAACCGAGAGCTGAGCGAAATAACCAAAATCCATCGCCAGACTGGTGACATCATCTGGCGTCTCGGCGGTGCCCACAATCAGTTCACCTTTATCAATGATCCGCTGCAGGGGACACGCAACCAGCACGCAGCCAGAGTGCTGGGCAACAATGTCTATTCAATATTCGATAATGGCAATGGCCACAATCCGCCGCTTTCAAGGGCGGTCAAGTACAAGATAGATACCGATAAAATGACTGCGACGCTCATCTGGGAATTTCGTGACCAACCTGATAAATATTCCCATTATATGGGCAATGCTCAGCCCTTGCCGAACGGGAACATGCTGATCAACTGGGCCGTCGGACATCTCCCGAAACTCACCGAAGTTCGACCCGACGGCAGTAAGGCCTTTGAAATGAATTGGGTGGATCAGTACGAATGTTATCGCGTACATCGTTGCTCCTGGAACGGTGTGGTTGAGGTTCCTCGTCTGCAGGTTGAAGAGCAAACCGACAATATCACTTTGCTCTTTAACAAATTTGGTGATCCGGATGTGGACTATTACCGTATTTACGCCGGCAACGCGCCGCATCCAACGACTGTAATTGATACTTCGCGGGTCACATTGAAAAAGATCACCAATATTGCGAACGGTCACTACTGGTTCCGGGTCACAGCGGTCAGTACTAGTGGCCAGGAAAGTGGCTTTTCGAATGAGGAGACTGCCTACGTCTCTTTTTTGGAACCCGGTGCAAATCTGGTCGAGAATTTTGATTTTTCCGCCGGCAGAGCAGACTGGACCTGGGAGCTACAAGGTAACGGACAGGCGGAATGGTCGATTGAAAATGGCGTGGCGCACATCAATATCAGCGATGGTGGCAGCAACGATTATGATGTTCAGCTTAGACAAAACGGCATCCCGTTGACACAAGGCAGTAAATATCTCTTTGAATTTGATGCCTGGGCCGATGCAACGCGGCTCATCGAAGCAAAGATTGGCCAGGATCAATCCCCATATATCAACTATAGCAAAACCACTTACTCCCAGCTTAGAGAGAGAATGACGCACTTTTCCTACGAGTTTGACATGCAAGATCCCAGTGATTTTAATGCGCGAATCGTGTTTAACATGGGCAACTCGGACATCAATGTCTATCTTGACAATATTTCAGTGAAACAAAAATTGAGTCAATCATCTTTTACTGGCTCTCCCCAGGCGATTCCTGGGACTATCCAATGCGAGGAATACGACTTTGGCGGGGAAGGGATCGCCTATCACGACGATGATGCCAAAGCCGGTGATACATCTTTCAGGCCAGAAGACAACGTGGACGTCGAACCAACTTTAGATTTTGGCGGTAGCTACAATATTGGCTGGACGGAGAACGGCGAATGGCTTGAATATACCGTAGATGTGGAAGCCGGAACGTATTACATTCAATATCGCACCGCATCAAGTCCGGGTGGTGGCGTGCTAAATGTGCTGCTTGACGGAAAAATGTTGACTCAATTTGATGTCCCAGCGACCGGTGGTTGGCAAAGCTGGATGACGCTCGTTGAACGGGGTGTCGAGATTGCCGGCGGGAGTGATCTTGTGCTACGACTGGAAATCGTCGAAGGAAACCATAATATGAACTGGATAAAATTCATTAAATTATCCGGCGACGCTGAAGAAGAAGTGATTGTACCGCAAACCTATCAGTTAGCACAAAATTTTCCCAATCCTTTTAATCCGGAAACCCGGATCGACTATCAACTCCCTCAAACCGACCATGTTGTGGTGCGCGTCTACAATGTGCTGGGTGCGCATATCACAACTTTGGTGAACAAAAAACAAACGGCGGGCACCTATTCTGTCGTTTGGGATGGCACGAATGAGACGGGTCAACAGGAAGCAAGCGGCGTTTATCTTGTCCATCTGCAGACGCCGTCATTTCAGGCTGTCCGAAAAATGACCCTGCTTAGGTAACATACTCTTCTCAGTCGACTCTTGGCCGATGTATAAATTTTTAGAGGAGGATACGCAATGTTGAAAGAATTTAAAGAATTTGTGATGCGAGGCAATGTTGTGGATATGGCCGTCGGCATCATCATTGGTGCAGCCTTTGGCACCATCATCAGATCATTGGTCGCAGATATCATTATGCCGCCGATCGGGCTTTTGCTGGGCAATGTTGATTTCACCAATCTTTTTATTGTGCTGAAACAAGGAGCAACCGCCGGCCCATACACCACTTTGGCCGATGCACAAGCAGCAAGCGCTGTGACGGTCAATTATGGTGTTTTCATTAACACCGTTGTGAGTTTTGTAATTGTTGCATTTTGTGTGTTTCTGCTAATTCGTAATATCAACAAGATGAAACGCAAAGAAGAAGCACCACCAGCTGAACCAACGACCAAAGAGTGTCCCTATTGTTTTTCAACAATTCCCATCAAAGCAACCCGCTGTGCGAATTGTACATCTGAATTAAAATAGGCGAGGCATGAAGCAACGGAAAATCGAAACATCGGCCAAGTATTCGACTACACAGAATGATGAACAAATCCAAAAAACTTACCCTTGATGGCATCGCTCTGTCCTGCGCCATCATTGTGCTGTTCATTAGCGCAATATCGTTGATGAATAAGGACAATGATGCGCAGGTTCTGGCACTGTTGTTCAGCTCCTTTGGCGCCGGCGCGATGTTAGCCAAATTAATTCGAGATCTACGGGCAACTCGGAGCAAATCGGCTGGAGCTAAATCCGAGAATTAGTCTCGCTGATGAGTCAAAGGAGACCGGAAACCGGAGTCTGGAGACCGACTCGACGCGGCCTTTGGCCGCCGATTAATTATAAGTCGCTGATGCACAGTTTCATCCGTGAAAATCCGTGGCTTATAAACTTTGCTAAAAAAACACAATATTGCAGATTTGTAGTATAGATAGCCCGGCCTCCGGACTCTCGTTCCCGCTTTCCGTCACTTGAGCAGCGTCATCTGACGAACCATGTTGAATTCACCTGTCCTGATTCGGTAAAGATAAGTTCCGCTTGGAATCCCTTGTCCACGCCAGAGAACATGATGCAAGCCGGCCTCAAAATATCCATCGACCGCCACATCAACGACGTGTCCCTGAATGTCATATATTTCAAGGCGTACGTGTCCCGAACGCGGCAGCGTGAAGGGTATGGTTGTCGTGGGATTAAAGGGATTTGGATAATTTTGCGCCAGCTCAAAAGATACCGGATGTGATGTACGATAAGCGGCGGATGTCGGTGCATAGTCATAGGGTTCGTCGCATAGATGCCAAAGGGGTTCGTCTTGACCATCATAATCGCGCTGCAAATAGTAGGTAAGGAGAGGTGTGCGCTCGAACTGATCATACGGCGTCAGTATGGCGCTGCCATCGGCCATCCATTCATAGACCGGAATATCGGCCGGATTGAGCAAAGATGACATGCCATTTTCTATCGCCATATGTAACAGACCAAAATTGCCCGGCTCGTGTCCGCCAAGCCAATGCCCGATAACATCAACATGAAAGGGATTTTTTCCGAATACGATGATATTGGACATAAAATCTTTTGGCCTGCCGTTGTGCGGTCCGTCGGTAAAGTTGCCGTCGTGACCATAGATGCCTTCAATAATGTGCAGCTCCGGTTTTGTCACGCGGTTGTTATCCAGACAACGCGACGCCCACGCTTCCATGCCGTGACCACAATTCCAGTTATTGCCCGGCTTGTCCCAACGCGGAATGCCGTCTGCTCGATGACGCAAGTAATTTTGCTTGATGATCGAGGCGGCTCGCGGATTTCTGTGATCGGCATCCATATCCAGATGGGTGTTAAAAGAAGTACAATGTGCCTGATACTTGCTGACAATGGAACCCTGCAGGTTTTTGCCTGCCAGTGTTAGTCCCATGCCGTGGGCTTTGAACTTGGCAATATTAACAAGGAAGGTGTTCGGTGCATTGATGGGCCAGAGATAGGGAATCTTTGTAAAATAAATGCCGTCGGGATTGTCCTTCCAGACAACCAGCGATGGATCCATTCGGGTGACTTGGGTACCGTTGACAAAGTGGTTCGCTCCGGTGCGTTCCGCCATGGCCGCGTAACCGTTATCCTCTTGCAGGTCTTCGCCATTAACTTCCCGCATATGGAATTGGCTGCCGGAGAGCCCGAGCGTTTTCATGCCTTCAATGAGTCCTTCCATAAAATAGGGATCCGTGACAATGCCCATTTTACTATCGACCGGCGCGGACTTTGTATAGCCAGTAAGGTTGGGCTTCATGGCAATGAGTGTACTCACGGGAAAAGCGTTGTTCTCGTTTTCACCTTTTGCAGTAAAGACCGATCTTGCAAAAGCCTCGCCAGCATTCTTTTTGGCTGCGCTATTGTATTTTTGATCCACTGATGTCCGCATGATAAAAACAGCATCCGGATGTTGTTCAACAAAAGGATGCACACCAAAAAAGCCGGTATTCAACAGCCTGCCGGCTTTTGCACGCCCGAAAAGACCAACGACACTGGACGCTGCCATGGATTTCAAAAATGTTCTGCGATTCATACCAATCATTTTACTCTCCATTTCATTTTACTTCCTTTACAAGGTAACAAATATTTTCGGTTCAACCAAGCTTTTACTGCCGGCACGATTTTCAGGTTGTATTTTTCACTGGATATTTCTACAATACATAAAATGCACACCTTAAAAAAGGATATCGTCGTGAAAAAAGTATTTTATTTCTTGCCGCTGTTGTTTTCCGCCCTCTCCTGCACGCGCCCTGTCGATTATCTCAGCTTTCCCAAAATCGACGCTCATGTACACATTGACACTTTTGCGCCGGATTTTGCTCTTTTAGCCCGGGAGCACAATTTTACCCTGATGACTCTGGTGACGCGCTCAGCTCATCAGGAGCACATAGACCGCGAATTCGCCTGGGCCGAGGCACAACACTCGCAGTTTCCGGAGACCGTCTTTTTTGCGACCACGATTTGTTTGGAGAACCGAAATGATCCGAACTGGCAACAACTAACAATCGACCGGCTAAAACAGGATTTTGAGAACGGTGCCAGCGCGGTGAAAATCTGGAAAGACATTGGTATGACCTTCAGGGATCCGGATAGCTCCTTTATCATGGTTGATGATGACCGTTTTGATCCCATTTTCGATTTTATTGTCTCGCAAGGTGTACCGGTGATCGGTCACCTTGGCGAACCGCGAAATTGCTGGCTGCCTCTTGAAGAGATGACCGTGCGCAGCGACAGCAACTATTTTGCCAACCATCCCGAATACCATATGGCGTTGCATCCGGATTACCCTTCCTATGAGGCGCAAATCGACGCCCGCGACAATATGTTGAGCAAACACCCGGACCTCGTGTTCATCGGCGCGCACCTCGGCAGCCTGGAATGGAATGTCGATGAATTGGCAAAACGACTCGACCGTTTCCCCAATATGGCCGTGGATATGGCGGCGCGCATTTGCCATTTTCAAGTGCAGGAGCGTGATAAAGTGCGTGACTTTATCATCGCCTACCAGGATCGCTTGCTCTATGGCACAGATCTCGGTGTCAGCGAAAATTCCACCAATCTTGACTGGATCGCCAACACCTGGCAACACGACTGGCGCTATTTCACTACCGATGAGATAATGACTGCTCCACAAGTCCGGCATGATTTCAAAGGATTAAAACTGCCGCCTGCGGTATTAAAAAAGATATATTATCAAAATGCAAAAAAGTGGCTGAAAATTTAAAATTAAACCAGCCTGATTGGAGTCCAACAATGTCTGACAAAACATCCTATCACATGCCTGTCGACGAATTTCGCCAGCGCGGCTACGCGCTCATCGACTGGATAGCTGACTATTTTCAGCATGTCGAATCTATGCCCGTATTGAGCCGGGTAGAACCGGGAGAGATACGCGCCATGTTGCCCCCTTCCGCGCCGCAACATGGTGAATCCTTTGAAACCATTCTTAGTGATATCGATCGAATCATTTTGCCCGGCATTACGCATTGGCAATCGCCGAACTGGTTTGCTTTTTTCCCGGCCAACAGCTCGGAACCTTCCATTTTGGGCGAACTGCTCTCCGCCGGCCTGGGCGTACAGGGGATGTTGTGGGCGACCAGTCCAGCCTGCACGGAGCTGGAAACACAGGTATTGGACTGGTTGGTAGACATGCTGGGATTACCGGCTGACTTTAAATCGAACAGCGCGGGTGGCGGCGTCATTCAAGATACCGCATCCAGCGCGACGCTCGCTGCCGTTTTGGCGGGCCGCGAACGGGCGACGCAGTTTCAATCCAATGCGAATGGTTGTGATGGCAAGCTCGTGGCTTACTGCTCAACGCAGGCGCACTCGTCGATTGACAAGGCGATCAAAATCGCGGGTATTGGCATCAATAACTTGCGCAAAATCGAGATTGATGATACTTTTGCCATGCAACCGATGGCTCTTGTCAGCGCCATCGAACAAGATATTGCTGATGGCCTGGTCCCCTGCTTCGTCAATGCCAATGTCGGCAGCACCTCATCCAACGCTATCGATCCGGCCGAACATATCGGCCAAATCTGTCGCCGATTCAATATCTGGCTGCACGTCGATGCCGCCATGAGCGGATCAGCGGC
The DNA here is from genome assembly GCA_016928775.1 of Candidatus Zhuqueibacterota bacterium. Taxonomy (GTDB): domain Bacteria; phylum Zhuqueibacterota; class Zhuqueibacteria; order Residuimicrobiales; family Krinioviventaceae; genus Kriniovivens. Next base: position 25,127 of record JAFGKD010000070.1, read on the forward strand.
TATCTGCCCCGAGTTTCGGCTTTTTCTCAATAAAGGACTCGAGTACGCGGATTCATACTGCTTTAATCCGCACAAATGGCTGTTCACCAACTTTGATTGCGATGTCTTTTATGTCCGTGATCGCCAGGCGCTAATCGATACGTTCACCCTGATGCCGGAATACTTGCGCAATAAAGCCACTGAATCCGGCGCGGTGATCGATTATCGTGACTGGCATATTCAGCTCGGGCGACGTTTCCGGGCGCTGAAATTGTGGTTTGTCATTCGCCACTATGGTATCGAGGGTTTGCAATTTCACATTCGCCAACACATTCGTTTGGCGCAGATTTTTGCCGACTGGATTCGCGCGAGCCAGGATTTTGAAATCGTTGTCGAACCACCCCTCAATCTCGTCTGCTTTCGCCACCTTGGCGGCGACGCGAAAAACCAAAAAATTATGGACAAGCTCAATGCAGACGGGCACATCTATCTTACGCATACACGCCTGAACAATCAACTGGTTCTCCGCATGTCCATTGGGCAGACAAAAACCGAGGAACGACACGTCCGGCGAGCATGGGAGTTGATTCAGGAGGCGGCCCAGGATATCTAAAGGTTCTGGCACATTGCTCAAGGAGGCGCTATGAAGCATTTAGTCGTTTTTGTTATTCTGATTCTGGCCACATCATGTTGGCTCAGTGCAACAAAAGATATCCCGGCCAATCCGGTTGTTCCCTCGCCGCAGCAGGTCGAATACCAAAAGATGGAGATCATCGGATTCATCCATTATACTGTGAATGCTTTTACCGATAAAGAATGGGGCGATGGTTCGGAGCGTTCGGATATTTTTAATCCGACAGAACTGGATGTCAGGCAATGGGTGCGCGCCGCCCGGCTTGGCGGCATGCAACAGCTTATATTGACAGCCAAACATCACGATGGCTTTTGTCTGTGGCCCTCTGCTTTCACCGAGCATTCGATAAAAAACAGCCCCTACAAAGATGGCAGAGGAGATATCGTCAAGGAGTTAGCTGAGGCGTGTACACAAGCAGGACTCAAATTTGGTGTCTATTTATCGCCATGGGATCGCAATCACCCTGACTATGCACGTTCCGAATACATCACATATTATCGAAATCAATTGCGCGAATTGCTGACAAATTATGGTCCCATATCAGAAATGTGGTTCGATGGCGCCAATGGCGGCGATGGCTGGTATGGCGGCGCCAATGAGAGGCGCACCATCGACCGAAAAACCTATTACGAGTGGCCAATCACCTGGAATCTGGTGAAGGAGCTGCAACCCGATATTCTCATCTTTTCCGATGCCGGCCCCGACATCCGCTGGATTGGCAACGAAAAAGGCATTGCCGGTGAGACGTGCTGGTCGATGTTTGATCGAACCAAAGTCGCTGTTGGCGATGCCGATCAGAATTATCTGAACACCGGCGATCCCGATGGTCCGCACTGGGTGGTGGGCGAATGCGATGTCTCAATTCGTCCTGGCTGGTTTTATCATAAAAGTGAAGATGACAAGGTCAAAACGCCACAGCAGCTCGTCGATCTTTATTATAAATCCGTTGGTCGCAACGGCACCCTGCTCCTGAATATACCGCCGGATCAACGTGGTTTGATCCACGAAAATGATGTCCAGTCACTCAAAGGCTTCAAAACGATCCTGGACGAAACGTTCAAAGAAAATCTCGCACGCGGCGCCAAAGTTATGGCCAACAGCCAATGGTCGCATGATGCCCGGTTTGCCGCGGATAATATCGTTGATCAGGATATCGATTCTTATTGGGCGGCCAAAGAAAATGACAGAGCAGCGACACTCACGCTCCACCTGGATGCGCCTGCGACATTCGATCGGATTATGCTGCAAGAGCCTGTACGCTTGGGACAACGAATCGCCCAATTTACCGTGGAAGCGCAGGTGGACGGAGACTGGCAGCACATCGCCTCGGCCACAACCATCGGCTATAAAAGGTTATTGCGACTAACGCCAATTACAGTGACCCAAATTCGCCTCAAGATAATCGAGGCCAACAACACACCGGCTCTTTCGAACGTCGGATTGTTCAAGGCATCAGCGCTGGAATAGTGCGTGGCTGTTTGATTTTGAAGAGCTGGTTCGGTCTTTAACCGCAGGTGTACAAATGAAGCGACTAATGCACACTAATAATTGTTCGTATTGAGGGATAGATGCACAGTTCAAATAAAACAGGTATTTCGATGAAATTTTGGGCGATCTTAATAAACAGTGCTTTTCCCCTTTCATACTTTATGATTTTCTATTTTCGAATCGATGCCAAACTTTTCTATCAGGCACAACAGCCGGTTTTCTTTTTCCATTGGCCATTTATACAAAGTTTCACCACCTATGCCGGCGGACTCAACGAGTTATTGGCCGCCTTTTTAACACAATTTTTCTATCGGACGTGGAGTGGCGCGGTCTTGCTGACGATCCTCTTCGCCTGTATTGCCCTGGTCAGCTATCTCCTCATCCGACGGCTGAAAAACCGGAGCCCCGTCCTCTTTCTGCATTGGTTGCCAACGCTGTTTTTGTTCATCCTGCTTCACGATTATGATTTTCCGCTTGCTGTCACAACCGGATTCGTGTTAGCGCTTCTTGCTGCGGTTCTTTTTATATATAGCAATTTTTATAATATCATCTTCAGAGGTGGAATTTTTATCGGACTGTATACCGTGCTTTATTATATCACCGGCGGACCGGCATTGCTTTTTGTCGCTATCGTCCTGCTGTATGATTTGATCTACCAGCAAAAAGTGATACTCCCTGCCATTTATCTTGGTTTTGCTTTTTTCGTACCATTGTTCAGCTCGGCGTTTTTATTCATTCAAACACGGGGAAGCGCTTATTTTTTAAATCTCGGGCTCCCTGGCGAGGGTTTTGCTTTTTGGCCGGCTTTTTTTCTGCTTTTCTTTTTCCCGGCGCTCGTGCTGTTTTTCGGCCTTGGCGCCAGAGCACCATTCAGCACAATAACGCGTACAAAATGTGTACAAGCATTTTTCTCAGAGCGAACAACTCTGACCATCGTTGTACAGATATGCATCGCCTTTGTCTTGTCAGGCGCGGGTACATTGTTTTTTGCTCAGAAAAAGCAACAAGCAATGCTGACAGTAGATTATGCAGCGGAACATCATCTTTGGCAGCACGTGATTGAGGTTGTGCAAAACGGCCATTTACTCGATACCTATATCGGCCGCTACCAGTTGAATCGTGCGCTGTATTTTACTGGTCAACTGTGTGAATCCATGTTCGCTTTTCCGCAGGTTGCGGGATATCCCGGGCTGTTTATGCCCGAGAACATCCGCCATCTTTTTCCCATACAATACAGCGATCTGTTTTATGATCTCGGGCTCATTAATGAAGCGCAGCACTGGGCGCACGAAGCTTTATCAGTAACCGGCGATACACCAAGAAATCTGCAGCGCCTGGCCCTGGTTTATATCCTGAAAAAGGAATATGCCGCCGCGCAGAAATGCCTGGCACTGCTCAGCCGCACCAGCAGGTATAAAAGATGGGCAAACCAGCTCGCAGACGTCATCGAAAAAAAGGATTTTTCATCCTATCCGAAGCTTAAGCAGCTCGATGGCTTGATGTTAAAATCGGACTTTATCGTTATCCCGAGTCAACCCGAGGTCTGTCTGGAGGAATTGCTGAGCGTAAATAACCACAACAAAATGGCCTATGAATACTATATGATGGGATTATTGCTGGACGGAAAAGTCGGGCGTTTCATGAACCGGCTTGAAGGGCTTCAACATATACATTATCAACAAACGCCACGCCACTTTGAAGAAGCTATTTTGATGTACATGATGAACACTGGTCGCCGCGATTTCGCTCCACCGCCGGCCGGCTTGTCCGCGAATACCATTGCGGCGTTTCAAGATTATATCGGCATTTTAAAGAAGTATAATAATCCCACCGCCGCCTATCGTGAGCTTGCTGCGAAATACGGGAACACCTACTGGTTTTATGCCAGTTACATTTATCAGAAGGATCAATGATATGCGATTAAAGCCTTATGCAGGATTCCTTTTCCTTTTATTCTGCATCAGTTGCTCAGTGCACAAACCGGTTCGAGAGCACAACGCACCGATAAATCGTTTGCCGACCATCGAACCGGATTATACGGACATTGTCCTGCCGCCCAACAGTGCACCGATGAATTTTATTGTGCAGGAAGCCGCGACCGCTTATTATGTTGAATTTTCCGCGAAAACGGGTAAAAGTCTGGTCGTCTCATCGAGCTCGCCGAGCATCCGCATTCCGTTCAGGCCATGGAAAGAACTGCTCAACAAGAACCGCGGTCATACACTTCAGATCACGGTTTATATTCGCGATCAACACAAAGCCTGGCACTCTTTTCAGCCGATTCTGAACGAGATCGCCGCGGACGACATTCAGCCTTATCTCGCCTATCGGCTCATCAAGCCGTTGTACGTTTATTGGGATCAAATGGGACTCTATCAGCGCGATCTAACCTCCTTTCGAGAACGACCGATCATCTTGAACCGGACGACCGGCGGCAATTGTGTGAATTGTCACTCCTTTCACAATTATAATCCGGATCGATTTTTGTTTCACATGCGCGCCGGGGAGGTCGGTACAGCCATGATGTTAGCCTATGATGGCAATATCTATAAAATCGACACGTCGACATCTTTCAACAGAGCGACAGCGTATCGGGCCTGGCATCCAAATGGTCAGATCGTGGCGTTTTCGGCTAATACGGTCAATCAATTCTTCCATACCGTAGGTGAAAATCGCGATGTCTATGACAAGGCCTCGGATCTGGTACTTTACAATGTGGCAAACAATATGATCACGAGTTGTCCAGACATTGCGACCAGCGAGAGAATGGAAACCTATCCCGAATGGTCCCCCGATGGTAAATATCTCTACTTTTGCGCCACGGACGGATTGCAGGTCTACGATCCCGAGGGGGAGCATCCCTATCGTCAGATTAAATACGATCTGATGCGCATACCTTTTGATGCAGCGACAAACTTTTGGGGCAGCGTCGAACCTGTGCTCCTTGCCAGTGAGTTTGGACAAAGCGTCACCCATCCCAAAGTTTCTCCGGATGGACAATATGTCCTGTTTTGTATGTCAAGCTATGGCAATTTCTCCATTTACAAGCAGGATGCTGATCTGTATCTGTTAGACACGCAAACAAAGGAGTATGATCGACTTTATTTGCTGAACAGCGACAAAACCGAGAGTTATCACAGTTGGAGTCGCGACGGCCGCTGGATTGTGTTCAGCAGCAAGCGCGAGGATGGCGTCTGTGCGCGTCCCTATTTCAGCCATGTCGATGCGAGCGGTCATTTTTCCAAACCCTATGTTTTGCCGCAAAAGAATCCGGCTTTTTATCGGACATTTTTTAAGACCTATAATATTCCAGAGTTCATCAGTGGACCTGTGCGCGTACGCCCGCAAAAATTGGCAAGGAGCGCGTGGGACAATAACAATGTGATCAAGGCGAATCTTGATCCAAAATTGGGAGAACGTGTGGAAGAATCGGAAGACCCGATGTGGAAACCGGTGCAAAAGGGCAGGAAAAAAATCTGAAATAACAGCATGCCAGAGAAAAGTCCTCAACACTTTTTGTATTTCAAACTTGACATCCTTGTTAAATATTGATATATATTGTTGAAACTTATTAATCCGCAGGAGAATTATAATGGTCACAAAATCGAAAAAAAAATGCTGTCTGTTTCTTTCTCTCTTGTTGATTCTGCATTTTATATCATGCGAGCCGTTGGTGACACAATTTGAAGATCTTGAAGATGGGCACATGTACACAGCGAGATCGTTGACGTCGGCACCGACTTCTCCTGATACCATTTGTGTGATGACCTGGAACATTCGTTTTGGCGCCGGTCTCATCCCATGGTTTGGCGATTCAAAGGGATCGCGCGTCATCCTCACCGAAAGCGAAGTTTTTCACAACATGAACGGCATCGCCGCAAAATTACAATCCGTGCAGCCGGACATCCTGCTTTTGCAAGAAGTCGACATTCAATCGAAACGAACAGCTTACATCGATCAGGTGCAGTGGTTGCTGGATCACACCCATTTTAATTACGGTGCCTATGCTGCTGTGTGGAAAGCGCAGGTGATTCCGAGCGATGGTTTGGGGCGTATGGATATGGGCACCGCAGTTCTCTCACGTTGGCCTATCACAAAGGCTGAGCGTATCGCTCTACCGCTGCGCGGCGATCAGGACGCGCTGACAAAGCATTTTTATCTGCGCCGCAATATCTTGAAAACTAAAATTGCATTGCCAGGATTAGAAGATTTTTACGCCATCAATATTCACACTTCTGCGTTCTCGACAGATGACACCAAAAAACAACAACTTGATATCTTTAAAAGCAAGCTCGACGAGCTTGTTGCCCGGAATATTCCATTTGTCGCCGGCGGTGATCTCAATTCATTGCCGCCCAATGCAACTGTTCTGGATTATTGTATGATAGACAAGCGAGATGATGAATCTTTTCATGGCCCCGATGACGATCCGCAGCACAAAGAAGGGAGCTGGTTCGGCCCGGAAATCACCTGGCTGCAGGATTTGTATGACAACTATGTCGCCGCTATACCACTAGATGAATACGGGGCCAATGAATCGCACTATTTTTCACACACCACTGACTGGACTGCACCTTACGACCGTAAACTCGATTATCTTTTTGCCAAAATACCATGGATCGTTGGCTCAGATTCCACCCACCAGGATGCGCGCCAGTGGTCCGACCATGCGCCCGTTAGCGCGAGATGGGAGGTGCCAAAATGAACAAGTTTACGATGCCGCTTTGTGCCTTGTTGGTTTTCAGCATAAATCTTTCAGGTCAATCACTTGATGTGATCAATCTTGGGTGGCAGAACTGGTCAATCGGCACTGCCCAGGTATTGCCGCAACAGCGCGTTGAAATTGGCGTATTTCAGCCACTGAGATATGGCTATTCCGAAAAAATGGAATTCTCCGTGCATCCGCTGCTTTTTTTTGTCGCGCCGAATTTTGACATAAAACGAAAACATGCTGAAATTGGCGGGATTTCACTTGCATCTCTGCATGGTCTTTCGTATCCCACATGGTTAATGCGCTTGTTAGCCAGAGAAGGGATCGGCGGGCTCATTTCACCCGAATTTAATATTCCGCATATTATCTCCGTACAAAATGAACTATTCGTTTCCGGAGAACTGTTGAGCAGCCACTTGTTGACTGGCATATTGGCATTCAACTTTGCAGTCAAATCCGGCCCCTTAGATCCGCGCACGACAATTGATTTACCCGTGGTTTACATTCGTTCCGGCGTTTATTATCACGATTACGGCATGAGAGCCGGCGTCGATATCAAAGGTGCGTTGGCATGGCGCTGGAGTTATGTCCTGGATGGAATGTTTTTTTATTATCCCAAAGCGGAATCGGATATAAACATGGCGTTTGAGCACAAAGGGCTCTTATATTGGACCAAAAGCCGCTCGTTCCAGATTTGCCTGGGTTACCTGTTGTCGTATGGCGAATATCCTTTCGGTACGCAGTGGCATCTGCTGCCGCTTGTTGATATGCAGTGGGGCTGGACGCGCAAAGGTCGATGATAAGTTAACTTTTAGAGCAATCACATCCCGACATGTCGCTGCAACCGCATCAACGCGTCGACGTACTCCTGTGGAATCAAGCCGTGCACATTTGGTGGCACGTTGAGCAAAAAGTTGACGCCGCGCTCTCGACACTGATTGTACTGCTCGGCCAATTCGGCATCGGATCGGGGCAGATCACCTGGCACATGGAACCACTCTTTGCCGATCGGATCACAATGCTCACCCGGGAGATAACAGGTACTACCCTCGATCTCACGCCAGGGATTGTGGCCGGCCTCCGGCGGACGATTGCGTTCGATGGCAATTAAATCCGATGGCCAGGCGTAAGCGACGTTATAGTTTGTCCCGTCGCCGATGCCGCTGTTCATCATAATCACTATATCATCCTGTTTCCCGGCAATATAGTTATAGAGATATTCGCGATAACCGCGCCCCAACACGCCCGGGATATCAATCCACATTTCCATTACCGGGCCATAATTTTTCAGCAGCTCTTCGATTTGGGCGGTTTGAAAATTTTGATACAATGAAGTTGTATGTGGCGGCATTTTACCCTCCTGCGATGCTGGGAATCCATTTTGACCGTTCCAATCGCCGCCGTCCGATGGCGTCTCGCTGCCGAATCGATTGTGATTGTCCCAGGAGCAATAATAAAATCCCGGTTTGATACCCCGCTTTTCACACGCTCTGACAAATGCCTCCACTACATCCGTTGTATTTGAGCTGCTGCTGACGTTATAGTCATTGTGTTGTGTGGGCCACAAACAGTGGCCGGCCACATGTTTGGTCGTCAGCACAGCATAGTGCATCCCGGCATCACGCGCCACTCCGATCCATTGGTCAACATCGAGCTTGTCCGGAGCATAGGTTGTCGAGGGCGCTTTGCCATCCGGCAATTCCTGCACAACAAATGTGCTCATGCCAAAGTGGATGAACATTCCATAGTGCAGAGCTTCCCATTCCTTGAGTTGAGAAATCTTTAACCGTTGATCGCCCTGCTGTTTATTCATTGAACCGGTGCAGGATGGAAGAGCAATAGTTGCCGTCATTGTACCGGAGAGCTGGATAAATTGGCGTCGATTCATGAAACCTCCCTGAATAATTGACCTTGCTTTTTACACTGAAAAATTCGTTCACACAAAAACAAAGGACTAATATGCCTAAAATGAAAAGCCAATGGTAAGAACGGCCCGCTTTTCTCTTACTCAGAGCATTTGCAAAAGATGGGCGGTGGCGCGCTTTACATAATCATCTTGATGCTCGATCAAAGCCTGCAGCGCGGATCGAGCTGGCGCCGCTTTTGCGCCAATTTCAGTCAGGGCGTTGAGTGCGCGCAGCACGACTTTGCTGTTGCTATGATGCAGCAGCTTGATCAGAGCGTTAACGCCATCATCAACCTGCCCGATGGCAACCAATGCCTCTGCTGCCACTGCGACGACATCACCATCCGCATCGTGTAGCAGCGTGATGAGGTCTTTTGCTGCCGTTTCGGCTTTTTCGGCTAAAATCAGGCAGCCGGTAGCCGCCCAAAATCGTACCGTTGCATCCGGGTCTTTGAGGCGCTTGCGTAATTCAGCAAGGTGGAATTCATCATAATCAGTGGCCATTTCTGCCGTTTCCAGAATACGCTCCAAATCGTAAAGATCAGAGTGCACATAATCATAAACCGTGCTGATTTTCGATATATCGACAAGCTTGCCCTCGGGCAAAAAGCCCGAGTCTCGCACCGCCAGCATCCATTGCCGCAGCTCGGCTCGTAGCAGATCGGCTATTTCTTTATAGGCCGGATCATAGATCAGATTGTTCACTTCCCAGGGATCATTTTTTGAATCGTACAATTCTTCCGCCGGCTTTGCTTCCCAGAAGCGGCGTTGAATCTCATTGCAGCGGCCCGCATGGTACTCAACTTCCCAGGAGCGCGACAACGGTGCTCGCCACAGGTATTGCAGATATTGGCCATAGGGTCGATGCGGATTGTAGTTGCGCGTGTAACGGAATTGTTTATCACGAATCGTGCGACTCAAATCGTATCGTTCATCCATGCGCCCACGATAAGATTGGGCGAACTGGCGCGGCTTTTCCTTAAAGTGACCGAGAAAAGCGTGTCCTTGCATATGAGCTGGTGGCTGCACGCCCGCCAGGCTGAGCACTGTTTTGGGAAAATCCACAAACGTGACGATTTGATCAGTGCGACTGCCCGGTTTGCCGGGTGCAAGGTGCTGATATTTTTGGGGAAACCGAATCATCAAAGGCACATGCAGGCCGGAATCGTACAAAAACCGTTTGGATCGTGCCAAAACACCGCCGTGATCAGAGTAGTAAAAAACGATGGTATTTTCGGCCAGGCCATTATCAGCCAATTCCTGCAAAATCGCCCCGACTTGCCTATCCAGATCTTCGATTTTGTCATAGTATTGCGCCCAGTCGTGCCGTACGTCCGGTGTATCCGGGTGGTATGGCGGGATCGGCACCTCCCGGGGACGATGCCGCAACTCGCTGGACGGGATGCTCTCATGCACGGAGCTCTCATGACTGACACCCAGATTCAAAATTGCAAAAAAGGGCTGGCCTTCAGCGCGATTTATATAGTAGGCGTGCCGGCTCGACTCATCCCAGCCATCCTTGTCTTCACCGAGATAGTTATAGTCGGTTTTTGCATTATTGGTACAATAATAGCCGGCCTGGTGCAGATAGACGGGATATTTTTGTATAAAATCGGGGATCGGATAGCGGCTGCGCATATGCTCGTTGCCCAGACTATTGGCATACAGACCGGTGATTAGTGTATTGCGAGATGGAGCACAGACCGGCGTCGTGGCAAAAGCGTTTTCATAAAGTACGCTCTCTTTAGCCAGTTTGTCAAAGTTGGGCGTCGTGGCAAACGCATCACCATAGCAGCCGAAAAATGGGCTATTGTCCTCACTGGTAATCCAAAGGATATTTGGACGATTTTTGCGATAAGAGCATCCAATCGACAATCCAAAAGTCAAAACTGCTGCACTTTTCGCCGTCGTGTTCATAAATTGGCGACGTGACTGGATCATGAGCAATCTCCTGTTCTATTCGATAAAAAACGGTGATTGATTCCGTGCAGGATAGGTATAAAAAAAGGAGACCAGCTCATTATGTTATTCACCAATCTCCTCAGTATTGTTATCCACAGATGATAACGGGGAAATTTCAGGACGATCGCACTGTCTTGACAACTTGCTCAAAGGCATTGATATCATTCACCGCCAAATCAGCAAGAATTTTCCGATTGATATCCAGGCCTTTTTTATTCATTCCATCAATCAATTGTGAATAGGACATATCAAACAAACGCGCGGCGGCGTTGATGCGAGCGATCCAGAGTCTGCGAAAGACGCGGCGTCGATTGCGACGATCGCGATAGGCGTATTGCAAACCCTTTTCAACTTGTTCTTTTGCGGACTTGAACAAGCGATGCTTTCCGCCATAATATCCTTTAGCGGCTTTTAAATATTTATTTCGACGATGCCGCGTTGGCACAGACGAACTTGATCTGGGCATTTTTCCTCCAAAAACTCATTTTATTCAATTTATTATACTGCGTCTATTTGGAAATCAAATGCCGAACTCTTTTTTCATCCGCCGAAGCAACGAGTCCGGTTTTACGCAGATTTCTTTTTCTTTTTTGAGATTTTTTCGTCAGAATATGACTGGCATACGCCTTATTGCGACGAATTTTACCACTACCCGTCAAACGGAACCGTTTCGAAGAAGCGCGGTTCGATTTCATCTTTGGCATTGTCTTGTTACCTCTCGTCAGTTATTTTTTTGTCATAAAGAGCACCAGCTGACCGCCCTCAAGTTTGGTATCTTTTTCCACCTTGGCGATATCTTCCAGTGCGTCTTTGAACCTGTCTAAAATTTTCAGTCCGTATTCCCGATGTGCATTTTCCCGGCCCCGAAACATCACCGTTGCTTTAACACGATTACCTTGCTCGAGAAATTTGCGGGCGTGCCTCATTTTAAATTCAAAATCGTGATCATCTGTTTTCGGTCGAAACCGAATTTCTTTGGTCACGATAACATGTTGTTTTTTTCGGTTTTCTTTCTCCTTTTTGGCAATTTCGTATTTGTACTTGCCAAAATCCATGATCCTGCACACTGGCGGCTTGGCGTCTGGCGCAAGTTCAACGAGATCCAAACCGGCTTCATCAGCTTTTTTCTGCGCCTCCGATACGTTCATGATACCGATTTGTTCGCCATCTTCGCTTATAAGCCTGACTGATGTGGCATCAATTTCTTCATTAACACGAACTGGTCTTTTCTTGATTGTCAACCTCCATTAATCGGTGAATAAAACATTTATGACAAGGTTTTTGACATCACCTTATCATGGATCATCTTGACAAACGCTTGTATTGTTGATGATCCCTGGTCGCCATCATGACGCTTACGGACAGCAACCGTATTGGATTCGATTTCTTTTTGCCCGATGATGAGCATATATGGGACTTTGGTTGTTTCTGCTTCTCGTATTTTATAACCCACTTTTTCGCTTCGATCATCCACTTCCGACCGGATATGAGCTTGTAAAAGCTCTGCATTGATTTTATGGGCATGCTCGTGCTGTAAATCAGTGATCGGTATCACGACAACCTGAACAGGTGCCAACCACAGCGGAAACGCGCCGGCGTAATGTTCAATAAGAACGCCAAAGAAACGCTCGAGCGAACCCAGGAGGGCTCGATGCACCATGATTGGTCGGTGTTTTTCACCATCCGCGCCGATATAAGTGATGTCGAAGCGTTCCGGCTCGTTAAAATCGACTTGAATGGTGGAGCATTGCCATGATCGACCAATAGAATCTCTAATTTTTATATCAATTTTAGGGCCATAAAACACACCTTCACCCGGATCGATCTCATAGGCAACGCCGGTTTTTTCCAGGCCTTTCCTGAGCGCTTCGGTCGCGCGATCCCAGTTGTCGGGCGTGCCAACGTATTTTTCCGGTCGAGTCGAAAGATAAACATCTATATCATCAAATCCGAATGCTTTTAGCAAACCGGTTGAAAAATCGATGAGCTTCACAACCTCATCGTTTAGTTGATCCGGGCGGCAAAAAATATGCGCATCATCCTGAGTGAATCCCCGGACGCGCATGAGACCATGCAAAACGCCCGATCGCTCGTAGCGATAGACCGTGCCCAATTCCGCCCAACGATAGGGCAAATCACGGTAACTGCGTGTTTTGCTTTTAAAGATCAACAAGTGAAACGGGCAATTCATTGGTTTTACGAGATAATCCTGTTCATCCACCTCCATGGGTGAATACATATTTTCACTGAAAAAGTCAAGGTGGCCGCTGGTATTCCACAAATTTTTGCGTGCGATATGGGGTGAATTGACAAATTCATAGCCCGCCTCGAGATGGCGTTGCTTCCAAAATTCCTCGATTTTATGGCGAATGAATGCGCCCTTTGGGTGCCACAGCACCAATCCTGGACCGATTTCATCCTGAATGCTGAACAGATCAAGTTCTTTACCAAGGCGGCGATGGTCTCGTTTTTTGGCTTCCTCCAAACGGTGCAAAAACTCATCCAACTGCGACTTTTTTGGAAAGGCAATCCCGTAGAGCCGTTGCAGCATGGGATTTTTCTCATCGCCCAGCCAGTAAGCGCCAGCGATGCTCAAAAGTTTAAAATACTTGATATAGCCGGTTGATGGCAGATGCGGACCGCGACAGAGGTCGATAAAGTCGCCCTCCTTGTAAATACTTGGCGGTTCGCCCAGCCGCTCAATCTGTTCTACCTTGTAATCTTCTTTTCGTTGATTAAAAATCTCAATCGCTTCATCGACTGAAAGCTCAGCTCGTTCAAAGGGCCGATCGGCTTTGACGATGTCGGCCATTTTTTGTTCAATTTTGTCAAAGTCTTCGAGGCTGATGCTATGTCCGGCATCAATATCGTAATAGAAACCCTCATCGACTGGCGGGCCAAAAGCGAACTTGGCATCCGGAAAAACCTGTTTTACAGCATGCGCCATCACATGGGCGGAGCTATGCCAAAAGACATCTTTGCCTTCCCGGGAATCAAACGTCAGAAACCGGAGTGCACCGCCATGCGGCAGGGCGCGCTGCAAATCATAGACGGCCTCATCAATTTTCACAGCGACGGCTTCTTTTTTAAGGCGTCCGTTGATTTCATGCAAAATGTCCAGTCCGGTCACACCGTGCTCGTACTGTTTGACGTTTCCATCCGGGAATATAATTTTTATATCTGGCACGTCCGTACCTTTCGTGTTGGGTCGCGACCTAAAACCAAAAACCGCCTTCGAGAGGCGGCCTGGATGTGCTTTCAAATGTCGTGGGCGGTACTGGATTTGAACCAGTGACCCCTTGCATGTCAAGCAAGTACTCTAACCAACTGAGCTAACCGCCCGTACATATTTGGTCTAAGATACTCATAAAAAAAGCGCAACAAGATGGTCACGCCGTTGGTTATTCGCAAAGAACTTTCCATTGTGCCGAGGGCCGGAATCGAACCGGCACGGACATAAATGCCCGAGGGATTTTAAGTCCCTTGCGTCTACCAATTTCGCCACCCCGGCCAGGCTCGGCTTGTAGAGGCGGCGATCGGAATCGAACCGATGAATAGAGGTTTTGCAGACCTCCGCCTTAGCCACTTGGCTACGCCGCCACCAGTGAGCGGGAGACGAGATTCGAACTCGCGACCCCAACCTTGGCAAGGTTGTGTTCTACCACTGAACTACTCCCGCTAAAAGGGTTTGTCAATATAGCCATTTTACACAAGTTATGCAAGATTTTTTTTACTGTCCCAGCAAATCTTGTACGTTATACCACATGCCGCGGAACTTTTTTAAATCGGGATTGGCTAATTCTTTGCAATCGCACCTGCCACCCTCACCATCTGGCATCAACACTGTTCCATCATCACTGAATATCTGAAATCGATCCGATTGCTGATAAATGGCCATGGCCTCTGGATTAAATTGCTCAAACTGGCCAAAGTCCAGCTGATCGCTCTTGCTCGGTTGATTACCCTTTTTGCCATCCCACAGGTAGAGTACTGAGCCCGGTTCGCCATCCGAGGCGCCGCCTATGACAAAATAGCTCCCCAGTCGCTGATTATATTCGAGACTGCGCACGCCAAGACCGTTTAGATCCAGTAAAAAAACATCACCAAATTTCGGTACACTCGCTCCGGCCGCTACTTCAAGTGGATTAAGAAATTCAACCAAAAGCGCTTTGCCAAACGGTACCGGATTGCGGAACGCAATGAACAAAGAATTGCCATCCGGCCGCGCCGCCAAGCCCTCAATATTCACACCACGCTCTTTTGGCGCTAACCGTTCATTTTTCTTATCATTCGGTTGAAAAGCATCGACTATATTCAGTCTTTTGAATTCATCAAGTTGTATCATATCTTCCATTAAAAATTGATAGGAGCGACCGACTGGCGTAATGACATACGATCGTGGATCAATCCGAACCGCAAAAAATTGATGCCGGTTGCGCCGCAGGCGGCCTTTTTTATCTCGGCCATGCGATGTGATAAAAAAGTAATAATCACCAAGCTGTGCTGCCCCTTCGATATCAGATTCCGGGCTTTTATCGTCATAGGTAATTCGTAAAAAAGCTGCAAGATCGAAGGTTGATACCGGAGCTTGTTTCCGGACATGGTAAATTCGCAGCGTATTGTCCTCATCATTCGCTATGATAAAATGTGTGCTGTCGACTGCCAAAGCAGCGGATGCGTCGCACATATCTGTGTATTCGTCTGCTATCGCTCGCGGTACACCGTTTGTTTTGATAGAAAAAAGGAGCAACGCCAGCACAATTTTACTCATCTGCATGTGGATTGCTTTTCTTTTGCTTTACTCTTCTCCGCGCCACTTGTTGATCTGACGGATACTTTTTGAAATAGATTTCCAACGTTTTTTGCTGTTTTGCCGAGTCACCCAGTTCTCTTTGCGAGCGCGGTAAGCGATTTCACCTTGTAGTTTGAGGTAACTCTCATATCGATCGGGCGACAATTCACCCTCTGCCACGGCGCGCAAAACGGCGCAGTCGGGTTCATTGATATGTTGGCAATCATTAAAACGACAATAAGCGGCAATTTGTTCAATATCATCAAAAGATTTTATGAGCCCTTCTTCACCATCCCATAATTGAATGGAGCGCATACCCGGATTATCGATGAGAATACCACCGCCTTGCAATACAACCAGCTCGCGATGCGTTGTCGTGTGTCTGCCCTTGTCCTTATACTCGCCTGTTTCTGCCACCTTGAATTTTTCAGCGCCTAAAATTCGATTGATAATAGTAGATTTTCCAACGCCAGAAGAGCCCAAGAGCGCAACGGTTTTTCCAGACGAAAGATAATTGTGCAGCACACTGACACCGCTGCCTTCTGTAGCGCTCAAAACGTGTATATCGACACCAATAGTGATTTCCTTCAGGTACTCTACTATTTCTTCCACACTATTGCAAAGATCAGCCTTGTTGAGCAGCAGAACCGGTTGCGCCCCACTGTCCCATATCACGGTCAGATATCGTTCAATTCGCCGAGGATTGAGTTCTTCATTCAAAGCTGCGACAAGAAAAATGGTATCCACATTGGCAACCAGCACCTGTTCGTCAGCGATTTGTTGACGTCCTTTGCGCGTCGTGGTATCGCGTGAGATTTTGGTGCGCCGCGGCAGAATATGCTGGATAATGGCTTTATCTTCATTCGGCGTGTTCTTGGTCAACACCCAGTCACCGATCACTGGAAAATCAGCCATGGATTCAGCAGTGTGTCGCAATTTCCCGGCAATCACCGCATCCTTTTCGCCAAACTCGCCGATGACACGATAGTGCTTTTTTTGCTGCAGCGATACTCGAGCACGACTCAATTCCCCATGACTATACTCATGATAGTGCGCTTGAAAAAAATCATTCCAACCGAGATCAAATAAATTCAATATTTACTCCTGAAGACATAAGCGAAAAAGCGGATGGCCGCTTTCCTGAAATTTTTTTTCAAATAAACTGATCGGCTGTTGCGGATCTATTCTTTCTACGACTAACTTTTTTTCTGTTAAAATGGTCCAGGCGATTGCAAATTCTTCGACATACATCAGCCAATTGCTGCGGATTTCAATATTGTTTGTGATGCGCGGCAAAACCACAAAAAGCGGGTGGCCGTAAATGCGTCTCTTGATGTGCGCTTTTTTAGGCCATGGATTGGGATAAAGTATGTAATGATGCCGGACGTGCCAATTTGAATCGGCAACCAAACGCCAAAAATCGAATTGGTCGGCTCGGGTAAAGACAACATTTTCCGGAATCTCTTTGCTGCGGGTTTTCTGCAGCCTTACCATCGACTTGTCAAGACCAATCACCAGACAGTCCGGATATTTTTGCGCCAAAAAGAGTGTGCTAAAACCAGTACCGCATCCAGAATCCAATATAATCGCATCACATTTGCACTTTTGCACCTGATCATTAACTTTTGCGAAAGCTATCATGTCAAAATCAGAAACGGGTTTTAAATACTCGGATGTGGCATGATTTTGAACAATCGCCTCGAGTTTTTTGTGAACCGATTCCTGGTTGGAAAATATGCATCGACTATTTCCCATGCGACTCTCGATTCTTCACGCGATTGTAAATGATTCGCAAACCTTCCAGTGTCAGAAAGGAATCCAGAATATATTCGGTTCGTAATTCATTCAACACGAGTCGTGCGAGACCACCGGTGGCAATATTAGTCGTCGCTTGTCCCAATTCTTCTTTAATCCTCTTGGTAAATCCTTCCACCATCTCAACCGCGCCATACATAAGACCGGACTGAATACTGCTTTCCGTTGTTTTGCCTATAATCTTGTTCGGAAACGACAGATAGACGCGCGGTAATTTTGCCGCTTTTTGATGTAAGATCATCGATGACATTTCAATTCCTGGCGCAATGATGCCGCCAAGGTATTCTCCTTTTACAGAAACGACATCAAAGGTCGTCGCCGTACCAAAATCGACAATGATGAGCGGACCACCATATTTAAAAAAACCGCCAACTGCGTTGCACAATCGGTCAGCACCAACGGCTGCGGGATTATCATATCTAATATCAATACCAAGATCCAACGTTGAATCGACGGTGATCGAATCACAGTGCAGGTATTTGACCGACATTTTTTCAAAGGTATGCCGGATATCGGGTACAACTGAGCTGATGGCCACGCCTGTTGTACCTGTGATATCATATCCATTGGCCTGGGCAATCGACTTCATCATGATCCAGGTTTCATCTTCGGTTCTATCCAGGGTGCTGGACAGCCGCCAATGGGCACAGAGATGTTGTTGATTAAACAAACCAGCGGCAATCTGGGTGTTGCCGATATCAATTGCAAGTATCATATAATTCTCTCAGTGAAACATGAACGTAATCCCGGATGATGAGCTCTTGCTCGTCGCTTTTAATAACAGCAAAACCATTTTCATCCAATCCGACAAACTTTCCATAAATATTGGCGTTGTTTTGTCTAATCGCAACAATGCCGTTTAAAGAACCGCAATAGTCGCACCACAGCGCTCGCACCGTCGCTCGACTTTCGGAATGTTGAATCAGAGGATAGACGATATTCATCATCCGGAGTACAGCATTTAAAAGAGTGTTGATATCATAAGCCTTCTCTGTTGTGGTCAAAATAGAGCCTGCTGTTTCGCGAACCTCCTCGGGAAAATCAGCTCTTTCTTCATTCACATTGAGTCCGACACCAATAATGAAGTCAATTTTCCCTGACCTGGTGACAGCATCCACCAGGATGCCACCAATCTTTTTCCCCGCCAGGATGATATCATTTGGCCACTTTATAAAAGCCCGGATACCGAGTGATCGAAGAGCCTTGACAACAGCAACGGCCGGAAAAAGGTGCATAAAAGTAAAAATATGCGCGTCAGATTTTTGCGACAAAATAACTGAAAATGTCAAACTCTTTTGTCGACATGAAAACCATTGCTTTTGTCCCCTGCCCCGGCCATGCGTTTGCTCGGTGGCGACAACGACCGTGCCAGTGTGCAACTGGGAAGCGAAACGCTTTAAATAGCTGTTCGTGGAATCGATTTTGTCGAGCCGTATGATACGAGAACCAATTCGCATATTAAACATCTTTTGCTCTCCACAGCGCACCGCTTTCCAGCGGATGAAACTTCTGATGTACTTGTTTCAGATAATTGCGGTCCAGGTGTGTATAAATTTGCGTCGTGATGATATCCGCGTGTCCCAGCATTTCCTGCACTGCCCTCAAGTCCGCACCGCCTTCAATAAGATGCGTGGCAAAGGAATGTCGGAGAGAATGCGGGCTAATGACTTTAGAGATGCCAGCTTCCAACGCATATTTTTTCAAATGAATCCACACACTTTGGCGGCTGATTTTTTTGCCAAACCTGTTGAGAAAAATCAAGTCGCCAGATAGGCCGAGCGCTGCGAGGCGAACGCGCGGTCCCTGAATATACAATCTGATCCAATCGAGCGCTGTTTCACCGACGGGTACGAGACGCTCTTTGCCACCTTTGCCAAAAACACGAATAAACTCATCCTGCCAGAAAATATCTTGCAGTTTGAGCCCAACAAGTTCCGATACTCGAACGCCGGTCGCATAGGCGGTTTCGAGCATGGCGCGATCCCGCAAGCCCTTGTCTGTTGAGGTATCCGGTTGATTGAGGATCCGCTCTATCTCATCTGTGGACAATACTTCCGGAAGCTTCATCCATGGTTTAGGGACGACAATATTTTCAGTCGGATCAGCCGATGTGACATCTTCGCCAATGAGAAAGTGATGAAAAGCTCGCACCGCCGACAAGTTGCGCGACACAGTTGCTGCACATAGTGTCAAATCATGCAGCATCTCTAAAAAGGCGTACACATTTTGGTGGGAAATCATTTGGGGATTCGTCAGACCTCCCTCTTGAAGAAAGCTTGTATATCGTTCAAGATCTTTCTGATAGGCCAGGACAGTATTGGCCGCAACTTGACGTTCAATTCGCAAATAATCAATAAAACTTTTCAGAGAATCGGATAATGTCAACAAGGTAAAGTATGGCTATTTTTCAGGTAAAATATCTTCGGCCAGTGATAATGCGACGCCCGACAACATGATCTCAGGACCGAGTGTGATGAAATCGCCCGACAAAATATCACGGTCAACATTTGAATACAAACTACAGCCGGCTTCTTTTTCAACGATGAGTCCGGATAATTTTCCGCCGGATTCGCCAATAAAAGTGACTTCTCCCAGCATGTCACTGACAACGTAACCCGTGCAAAAATGGAGTTGCAGGTGTGCGCATTGCGCGTAAACGCTTATCAAATTTCCCTCTCTTGCACCTATCGGAATATTGGGATAAATCTCTAATGAAATTTTATTATTACGTTCAGTATTAACAATTTCAAAGCGATAATTATTACCCTTGAATTTGGCTTTTACACCTAACACGTGAGAGATCCGCTGGATATCTTGTTTTTCGAAAACGTTCTTCATTTTCCGATCCACCATGAGAATATTCAATTTACACAGGGAGTTACGTCACTTTAATGTCTTTGTTTCGCCGGCCAAAATCTAAAAAAAACCCCACCATCATAAGCGGGGTTTTTAGGTCATTTGGGAATGTCTGCAAAGATGTTAGCCAATCGAGACTCTCGTGGCTTGTAATCCTTTGTCTCCTCTCACCACATCAAACTCGACTTCACTACCTTCAGACAGGGTCTTGAATCCATCCATATCGATGACTGAATAGTGGACAAATACATCTTCACCTTCATCCTGTTCAATGAATCCAAAGCCTTTGTTATCATTGAACCATTTGACTCTCCCTCTTGGCATTGAAACGGCCCTCCTGCTTTAGCCGGATAAATTGACAACCAGATTTGTAGAAGTTATCTGCCGTTAATTTAGGTCTCAATTATCCTGTTCTCCCTACAAATCGTCTTTAATATATTAACCTGAGC
The DNA here is from genome assembly GCA_016928775.1 of Candidatus Zhuqueibacterota bacterium. Classification (GTDB taxonomy): domain Bacteria; phylum Zhuqueibacterota; class Zhuqueibacteria; order Residuimicrobiales; family Krinioviventaceae; genus Kriniovivens. Next base: position 45,719 of record JAFGKD010000070.1, read on the forward strand.
GACATTTGTCAAGCGTAAGTTTAATTTTTTTAGAAACTCACGTCATCTGCCCTGCAGCAACTGCCGCTGAATTTTTAATTCGCTGAAATGCATCGGCAATATGTGCTGCGTCAAAAATAGAGCTGCCGGCGACCAGTACAGTTGCACCAGCTTTGACCACAGAGGGAGCTGTTGTCTCGTTGATCCCGCCATCGACCTGTATCTCATAATCCAAAGCGTGTTGGCGCTTGAAATCATGCAAAAAGACAATTTTATCCAGCATCTCCGGAATAAACTGCTGGCCGCCGAAGCCGGGTTCAACAGTCATGACAAGCACCAGCTCGACTTTGTGCAAAACCGGCTCAAGCAAAGAAACAGGTGTTGCCGGATTGAGCGTGACGCCGGCCTTTCGTCCCAGACTATGAATTTTGTCAATCGTCGCCCACAGGTGCGGGCACGCTTCGACGTGCACAGTTATTTGATCAACGCCAGCATCACTAAAGCTTTCCAGATAATCATCCGCATTCTCGATCATCAAATGGGCATCCAGAGGCAAAGTTGTCAATTTGCGAATGCCGGCGATGATCAGAGGACCAAAAGTGATGTTGGGCACAAAATGCCCATCCATAATATCGAGGTGAATCCAGTCTGCACCGGCATTTTCTACGCTCATGATTTGTTCGCCAAGTCGTGAAAAATCCGCACTCAGAACCGAGGGGGCCATTTTCACCATGCCACTTCCCCCCTCTCTGCACCGGCGATTTTGCTGATTACGATATTGACAGTGTCTCCGGGAACCGCACGCGCGCCGGGTTCCAATGATTGATATATGACGAGATTTGGCTCGACCTGGGTAGATTCTCGATAGTTCACCCGCCCTTTGGTGAGCTGAGACTTTTGTATCAAGATTTCCGCCTCTTCCAGCGATTTGCCATACATGTTGGGGATATAAATGTCTGTTGGCTCTTCACCCAGGCTGACGGTAATATCAAGAGCAGTTCCAGCAAATATTTCAACATCCGGCTGAATCGCCTGATCCATCACAACCTCTTCGGGATAATAGCCATCAAAATCGTAGGAGATTTTTCCGACCCTGAGCTGATTCTGAAGAATAGTAAAACGAGCATCGCGCACATTCATACCTATTAACTTGGGAACAACGACCGGCCGCATGCCCTTTGAAAAAGTCAAATAAATACGGCGTCCTTTTTTCACGTATGTATTCGCCAATGGATTCTGAAAAATCACATACCCTGCCGGCAATGTGTCATCAAACTTGGTCTCGTTTCGTATTGGCTCCAGGTTCGCATACCCTATTATTTTTTCCGCAGCCGATGCACTCAAATTTGTGACGTGCGGAACACGTATTCGCTGCCAATGCCGAGTGTATAACGGCATAGCAAAAAAAACGACGAATAAATAGAGACTGACAAGTGTCGTGACAATAATCAATAAAGGAATCAATAATCCCGATCGGGATTTATTTTTTCTTTTTGTTTTCATCATGGTTGTTTTCTCTTTATCATTTTTGCAGCAAAACTGCCATCCATATCGTGTTTGTGTGGCCAGGTTCGAACAAAGCCGTGCGGGGTTACAAACGCCGCTGGTATCTTTTGTGTATGCGCATTAACAATTTCAAAATCCGGATTATTGCACAGAAATTTCTCGACAATCCTCTCGTTTTCCTGGGGATCGACCGTGCATGTCGAATAAATGAGAATTCCATTAGCCCGGACCAACGATCCTGCGGATTCGATAAGGTCTTGTTGGATGGCCTGCAATTCAAAAATATCCTGCAGTTGCTTTTTCCAGCGCACGTCCGGCTTTTTGCGCAAAACACCCAAACCGGAGCACGGCGCATCTAACACAACGATATCAGCCTGGTGAATGGGGGCTCGCCTCGCATCGGCGACAACCGGGAACACTGATGTGAGCTGCAGACGCTGGACAGAATTTCGTAAAAGCTGTACTCTTTGTTTTTTTATATCGCAGCTGAGGACGCAACCCTGATCGTGCATGAGCTCGGCCAGGTGTGTCGATTTGCCGCCGGGTGCTGCGCACAGATCTGCGATCGTCTGCCCGGGTTGTGCTTGAGCGATCAGGCCGGGCAAACCAGCGCTCTCATCCTGAATCGTCATCAAGCCCTGTTCCAACAGGCGCGAGCGCACGTCATAGCTGATGGATGTGATACGATAAAAGCCGGGAACCGCTGATACCTGAAAAAGCACATCATATTGATTCAACATATCTGCAAAATCAGGCATGGAAATTTTATGCTGATTCACCCGCACCGACAATACTGGTGAAACATTGTTCGCATGACACAAAACACGCGTCTCGTCCTGGCCAAACAAATTGATCCAGCGATCGACGATCCATTCCGGAAAAGATTCTGTGACAGCGAGAAAAAGCACAGGATCACGCACAGGATCAGGAAATTTAATCGCCTCTGGTTGGCGGACAAATGTTCGCAAGATGCCATTCATCACACCCAGCCATCTGTGCTGTTTTTGGCTGCGGGCAATCTTGATGCTCTCGTTCACCGCGGCAAATGCCGGCACTTTCATAAAGTTTATTTGATATAGCGCCTGCCACAATAGCCATCGCACCGGCGGCGGCAATTGATCCTTTTTACCGGAAAAAAGCTGATCAACAATCCAATCCAATCGCTTTTTCCAGCGAACAGTGCCGCGCACCAGTTCAGTGACAAAGCCGCGATCCCGTTCAGGTAATTCGTAACGTTCCAGATAGTGCGAAAGCACGATATCCGTGTATGCATTCTCGCCCTCGATACGAGAAACCGCTGCATGCGCTACAGCGCGAGGTGAGATTTTTCTTTTTTGGCTTTCGATGCGAACTTTTACTAAATAATCGAGTTATCGTTTTGCTAAAAAATGGATCAAAAAATTGTAAATCAACCGAGTCAATATCCACAAAGCATTTGCCAGTATGATATTTATGATAATTTCCCTCGGTGTTCTCTGTGAGCTCGTTGGTATAGTACGCACTATTCGGATGAGCCAAATTTTTCGCCGGGCTCAATTCGCGCACCACGAATAAATTCTGCCGCACTCATCGACTTTTTGCCTTCCGGCTTGAGTCTCAGAACCGAAATTATCCCGTCGCCGGTTTGCACATCAATCGGACCATTCTTGCCAATGCGTGTAATGGTGCCCGGGCCAACAGAGTGAGTGCCAGCGCCATTCATGGCTGTTCGCAAAATTTTGATTAATTTGCCTCGGAATTTTGTTACACTGCCCGGCAGCGGCGATAATCCACGAACCAAATTATGAATCTCACGCGCTCCTTTCAGCCAATCAATCTGCTCCAACTCTTTGGTAAGCTTGGGGGCCAGCGTTGCATCACCAACCTGCTGCTGTGGAATCAGAGTATTGGAGACAATACCATTCACCGTCTCCAAAACCAGCTCCGCACCTCGGAGAGCGAGGAGATCATGTAATTCGCCCGCCGTCATCTCCTCGGTTATTGGTATACGGCGCTGTAGTAAAATATCACCCGTATCCACAGTTTTGTTGAGGAAAAAGGTTGTCAATCCGGTTTCCTGTTCTCCATTGATCAGCACCCAATTGATCGGCGCCGCGCCCCGATATTTTGGCAATAAAGAGGCGTGCAAATTAAAGGTCCCTTTTGGCGGCAGCGTATAAACGATCTCCGGCAAAATTCGAAATGCGACAATGACAAACAGGTCAGCATTCCAGGCGGACAATTCACCGACAAACTGTGGATCTCGCAGTTTTTCCGGCTGCAGGATCGGAAGATCGAAATCGAGTGCGACCCGTTTGATCGCGGATGGTCGCAACTTTTGCCCGCGTCCTGCCGGCTTGTCCGGCACCGTGACAACGCCGACCACCGTGTGCTCACTATAAACGAGTCTTTCCAGACTGGGGACGGCGAACTCGGGTGTTCCCATAAAGACAAGTTTCATTTTCTTTTTGCGCTCGCAGAACGCTCTTCGGCTGTCAAATTCTGCGCAATTGAGCTTCTCACTAGTTCTACCTTGACGTTTTTATCGAGCTCAAGAATAAGAACCTTGTCGTCATTCTTGAATCCCTTGACTACACCATAAAAGCCGCCAACCGTCAAAATTCGATCGCCAGGCTGAACTTCCTGAACCATTCTTTGATGCTGTTTTTGTTTGCGAGCCTGCGGCCGAAAAATCAGCAGCCACATGATCAAAAAAATAAGAATCAGTGGCAAAAACATACCTAAAGGATTGCCGGTTTGCTGGCCCGTTCCGGACGGGCCTGTCATCAAAAAAAATAAAAGCACAAACATGTACTCCTCCAATTTTTATAATCATCCTTGATTGTTTGTGTATCGAGCTAAAAACTCTTTTTTGAATTCCAGGAAGCGGTCTTGCAGGATTGCTTTGCGAGCTCGCTTCACAAGGGCAATATAAAAAAATAAATTGTGATAACTCAACAATTTTAATACCAGCAGTTCCTTTGCCATGTAAAGATGACGCAAATAGGCACGGGAAAAATGTCGACATGTCATACAGGTACACTCTTTATCAAGCGGCTCAAAGGCTTCTTTATTTTGGTTATTTTTAATATTTATCGGACCATCTGCGGTAAAGGCCTGGCCATTGCGGCCATTCCTGGTCGGCAAGATACAATCGAACATGTCGATGCCGTGCTGAATACCTTCGAGCAGATCCTCGGGTTTGCCAACGCCCATGAGATAGCGCGGTTTGTTTTCCGGCAACAGTTCGGTCACAATATCTGTCATTTCGTACATGGCTTGTTTGGGTTCACCAACGGACAAGCCGCCTATGGCATATCCGGGAAAATCAAGATCTCTGAGCGCAAGGGTGCAGTCGCGCCGACACTCTGCGTAGACACTTCCCTGCACAATGGCAAAGATGGTTTGTGAAAAACCATGCCTCGCTGGAATCTCTTGAAATGATTTCAAGCTTTTTTCCGCCCAATCAATGGTGAGCCTGATCGATTCTCGCACGTAGCTATATTCCGCCGGATAAGAGACGCACTCGTCGAGCACCATCATGATATCCGAGCCGAGGTCGCGCTGAATGTCAATCACCGTTTCCGGCGAAAAAAAATGTTCCGAGCCATCCAAATGCGAGCGGAATGCAAAGCCGTCCGGGGTAATCTTATTCAGCTCGTTGAGACTGAATATTTGAAATCCCCCGCTATCAGTCAGAATCGGCTTGTGCCAACTATTAAATTTCTGCAGTCCGCCAGCCTTGTACACAACTTTTGCTCCCGGACGCAGGTAAAGATGATAAGTATTTCCCAATATAATCTCGGCACCAATATCATTTAAATCCTGCGGCGATATGGCCTTGACACTTCCCTGCGTGCCGACCGGCATAAATACCGGCGTAACAACATCACCATGAGCTGTTTTGAAAAGTGCCGCACGGGCGCGGGTTTTGGCATCTTTTTTTATGAGACGAAAATTCATGAACAAAATATCTATTTTTCGAGCAAAAAATGAAATGCTCTACTGCACTGCGTTTTGCAGCGCCTCAAACGCAGTTGCCGCGTAGATCACAGTCAAGTTGTTAAATTCTCGCAAACCTTTGGCATTCCCTTTGGGAATGATCGCACGTTGAAAGCCAAGTTTTTCGGCTTCGCGCAAGCGCGCTTCAATGTGAGAGACAGAACGGAGCTCGCCACCGAGTCCGACTTCAGCAATAAAAATCGTATTCGGATCAATTTCACGATTGCGTACACTCGACGCGATGCTGGTGATCACACCAAGATCAGCTGCCGGCTCATCAATACGAAGTCCACCGACGGCATTGAGAAAAACGTCCATTGACCCAACATGATAGCCCAGACGTTTTTCAAGAACGCCGAGGAGCAAAATGAGTCGTTTGACATCCATGCCGGTCGTTGTGCGTTGTGGATAGCCATATTTTGTTGCCGTAGCAAGTGCCTGAACCTCAACTAAAATTGGTCGCGTTCCCTCCATACAGCAAATAACAGCGGAACCGCTGGTTTTTATTTGTCGTTCCGCCAAAAACACGGCGGAAGGATTCGGTACATCTTTGAGACCATTCTCCGTCATCTCAAAAACGCCGATTTCGCGTGTGGAACCAAATCGATTTTTCACGGAACGTAATATGCGATAAAAATGATCCCGATCGCCCTCAAATAATAACAAAGTATCGACCATATGTTCCAGCACTTTGGGGCCGGCTAAATAGCCTTCTTTGGTGACATGACCGACGAGAAAAACGGGCAATGCCCTGGTCTTGGCAAGTTGAATCAATTTAAGGGTGCATTCGCGCACTTGACTCACGCTGCCGGGAGCACTCTCAAGCAGCGATGTGTACATGGTCTGAATCGAATCGACAATCACAAGCTTTGGATCGATGCGTTCAATGGCGTTGAGGGCAGATTCGATCTCGGTCTCCGGCAAAATATATAAAAAATCAGAGACGGCATGCAGGCGATCAGCACGCATCTTGATCTGCTCAGCCGATTCTTCACCGGTGATGTAGAGAATTTTATAGTTTTCAGTGCTGAGCGTTGCCGCTTCCTGCAAAAGTAACGTTGATTTGCCAATGCCGGGATCTCCTCCGACCAACACAACAGAACCGGGCACCAGGCCTCCACCGAGCACTCGATTGAACTCGTGACTGTTTATCTGCTTGCGCGGCATATTTTCAGCGCTGATTTTGCTGAGTGGCAAGGTTTGCGTGGTGTGCCTGGGGCGCATCACCGCATCGCGGGAAGAGGTGGTGACCACACGCTCCTCAATCAGACTGTTCCACGAGCCACAGCTCGGGCATTTGCCTTGCCACTTTGGTGTCGCTGCGCCACATTCCTGGCACACAAAATGAGTTTTTCCTTTGGCCTTGGCCATGATTCAAATATCACAGTTTTGAAATAAAAAAAGCCGACAGAATCGGCAGTAACATCTTGTTTTTATTCTTTACTGACCGGTAAACTTAGAAATAATATGCTTAAAATGCAAGCGAATTCAAAACGCTGGGGGTGTGCATATTGAAACTCTAAATTGAATTCCATAATTTAAATCACTAACTTTGTATATGATAACGGGTGAAACCACACATCAGCTCTCTCGACTCTATGAACGCCGATTTGGCGCAGTGCCCTCACAGATCACCCCTGTAATGGGTGACGGATCTGATCGGCATATCTATCGCTTGTACTCGGATACCGGAAGCAGCGTGATCGGGGTATTCGGACCTCGTCGAGAGGAAAATGAAGCGTTTGTGTCATTTACGCGCTCATTTCGCACGCTTGGGTTGCCGGTGCCTGATATTTTTGCGTACGATGCAGAAAAAGGAATTTATCTCGAAAGTGATCTCGGCGATACAACAATGTATCGGTGGATATGTCAAAACGATGCGGATTCGGAAAAATGCCAAACAATGTATCGCGAAATCATTGAATGGCTCATCAAATTTCAAGTCACGGCCCGAGATCACGTGGATTATTCAAAATGCTATCAATTCCCTGCATTTTTGGAGGATGCCATTCAGTACGATCTCAACTATTTTCAGACCAGTTTTTTATCTCGGTTTGCAAGAGTCAGTTATGATCGTTATCAAGTGCAAAAAGATTTTATCACATTCATCACCCGACTCGTGCACGCCGAGTCCGGTTATTTTTTGTATCGCGATTTTCAGTCAAAAAATATCTTGCTCGTGCATGACCATCCCTTTTTCATCGATTATCAATCTGGACGTCGGGGTGCACTGCAATACGATGTGGCCTCCCTCCTGTTTGACGCCAATGTAAATTTATCCGAGGCGTTCCGCGAACAGATGTTGTATTTTTACATTGAAAACGTGGCGAAATATCTGAGGATCGACGACAAAATATTCGTCTCTTTTTATTATGATTTTGCTACCGTTCGGATGCTGCAAGCTTTGGCGGCTTTCAGCTTTCTGTCCTTTGACAAGGGGAAAAAATATTTTCTCAAAAGTATCCCCAATGCATTACAAAATATACAAAGTCTGCTCGCCAAAGGAAGCATATTGAAGGATTTGCCGGAATTGCGGCGAATTCTTGAGAATGATCTGTTCATCAATCCTTTATTTGACAGCTACAGGGCGCACATATGCGAGCAATGATTTTAGCCGCAGGATTAGGGACGCGCCTTCGCCCTCTCACGAACAGACTGCCGAAAGCTTTGGTTCCGGTGGCCGGTGTACCCATGCTTGAAATTCTTTTGCAAAGAATGGAACTGGCAGGTTTCACTCAAGTTGCGGTGAATGCGCATCATGTGGCCTCGCAGGTAAAAGATTTCCTCGTACAATTCCGCCAGCGCACCACCCTGCAGCTCTACTATTCTTATGAACCGATTATCTTGAATACAGGTGGCGGCATAAAAAAAATGCTAGACTTTTTTGCAGACGAAACACCCATTTTGGTGCATAATGTTGATATTTTAACCGCCCTGGATTATGGGGAACTTGTTCGACATCATATTGCGACCGGTGCGCAAGCGACGCTCGTCATTCACAGACATGCAACTGACAGGCCCCTCACTTTTGATAGCAACAATCAGTTTCTTGGGCGGGCGCATCGGCCAATGAAATCACAAGGATCTGATTTCAGCTTTTGTGGTATACAAGTGATTCAACCCTCGCTTTTTAGAACAGTGAAGGAGAATATTTTTTACAGCATTGATCTTTATGTGAAAGCAGCAGCATCGGGCGAAATCATAAAAGGTTATGATATCTCGGGACAATATTGGCGGGATATCGGCACTCTGGATGATCTAGAAATGGCTGCCAGAGATATCAAACAGGATTTTTTTCAGCTGCCGTAGACAAAAAGTCATCGATCGGAAGAAAAAAAAAGGCGGAAAATCATCCGCCTTTTTTAACCTGCATTATTCACAAACTGCTCACACAAAGCCACAAAAACACTAAGAAACAAAAGGTTAGGTGTTTATGGCAAAAATGACA
>JAFGKD010000071.1 GCA_016928775.1 Candidatus Zhuqueibacterota bacterium
CAGATAAGGTCATTCATTTAAATCCTTTTTAGCCTCCAATCCCAAAACTGTCTTGAAGCAATACCGAATCATAAATCCGTGCTCATCCGTGTGCATTGTGGCTCATAGTTTGGCTGTGGCCAAAGGCCGCGCCATGCCCTTCCGTGCCCTTTTTCTACCGAATCAGGGTCATTTTTCGTCTGGCGCTAAAATCGCCCGCCTGTAATGCGACAAAATAGAGACCCGACGGCAACTGCTTGCCATCAAACTGAACTTTATAATGTCCCGGTTCATGGACTTTATCCGCCAGGGTGTTAACGCGTTGCCCAAGTATATTATAAACAACCAATGTGACATGGACACGCTGCGAGATCGAATAGACAATGGTCGTAGCCGGGTTAAATGGGTTCGGATAATTTGCACTCAGCCGCATTTCTGTGGGGAGGGCGTCTTTTTCTTGAATAAAGGTGCCCTCCGGATCGACGATAAAGACCAGAGAGTCCTGTTGCCAGAACGGGCGTATGAATTTGGCTTGATACACATCGCCCGGTTTTGGCAGTTGATCCTCCGAAGTCGCTGCACTCAATTCGATGACCAGAACCGTCGCCGCCCATCTGCCCAGCGTGTCCAGATAGCCGACCAAAACGCGGTCTTTCAGCAAGCTGAATTGGCCATCCAGATCCATATCCTGCACGACCATCTCAATTGTGACAGGTTCGCCGTCGAAGGAATCACCGAACGTTGTGTTGCGCACAAAAAACGGAAAGGCCTGTTTTCCCAACAATCCGTCGCGGAGTCGTACGTAATTTTCATCATAAATACGGATTGCCGGTCCTAAATCCAACTGACTGACAAAGGCGTTGGGATCTGCTGAGAACAAAATGTCGAGATCCCAGGGAAAAAAATAAACATCCGCTGTGCTCGTATTTTGCGCATAAATCACTGAAATGGGCGCATTACCCACCAGCCATCCTGAATTCAGCAGTGCTGGCCCGGCTTCAAAAACCTCTGACTGCAGTTTGAGGCGAATCCCTTCAAAGCTACCTGTGAGAATATCCTCGCCGACCTTTATGCAGTTGTACCCGAGATCTGCCGAATGATCCTCCACAATGCTGCCCGGCTGTTCGCCAGTATCTTCAAAGACGAGTCGCCGGTCATTCTCTGTGATATCGTAGACACTCAGGCCATCTGCAACATAGTGCAGACCGATATTCGTGCTGCGAATGGCGCGAATGATGTTGTTCTGGAATTTGACGACGTATTTGTGTTTGCTTTTCACCTCGGCCGTATGAACAATCTCCGGAACAACCGAGCCGCTGCCAACAAAAGACTCGGATACTTTTTGCCAGGGAAAGTCTTTAATGGCGTATGGATACGGCACAGCAATCTGTGCCCCACCCATGGATTCTGCCGGTGGAAAAGAAATGCGCGGCACTCCCGGTGTTTTTATGCTGTCTGCGGCCAGGCCATAATCGTACGCCACTAATAAATATTCATAAAGAACGCCATCATAAAGGTCGCTATCTCTGTATTCGTGTTGCAGACCGCTGTCGTTGCCCAAATAATAATCAATACCGGCCGCATGAAAAGTGCCGGTTATGCCGTCCTTTACATCGCATTGTAACAGCAGTTCTTTTTCACTCCATGTGTTGCCGAATTGATCGAGGCTGTAACGTTTGAACAGCTTGTAGCCCTCGAAATCATTGCGATTATCGAGTAACGGTTCTTTGGTATTCACTTCAGCGTTCGTATCCCACGAGACGATGATGCTATTGTCCTCGAAGCGAGCCTGCACGGTCGGCCATGCCGGCGGACTGGGATGTGGAAATTCCATGGTATAATCCGCATCCATGATCAATTGCGCGGTTATTTTTTGCTGGTGCAATTGTGGTGCAACAACCGGCGTGACAGTTGGTGTGAGATTAAAGCCTTCTATAGGATCAAAGCTGTGTAACTCGGCTATGGAAACGTGAATTTCTTCATCTTTGTTCAAACGAAAAGGACCGGTGGCAAAAGTGAGTATCAGATTTGCAGGTGATCCTGTATAGGGAACGATGTTGCTTTCACCAAGCAATTCCCACATGGAGGCATCGTTGCGGAACCACAAATTGTAAGGAGGTATATGTGGCGCGGGAAGAAACAGCCGAAACGAATTCACACCCGTCATATCCGATTCATTGACATCCAGTAGCGCAAAATTAGGTTCGCATCCTTCTCCGACTACATAGTCCGGCTTGTGATTACACTCGCCGGCATCCGGCCCGGGGTATCCGATATCATTTGGACCTTTGCCGTCGAGACCAATATCGTCTCCGGCAAATTCATTTTGATCGTACAGCCCATTGGCGTTTGTATCGTATCCATCGCGCCAATCCTGATCTTCATCGGCATCCCAGTGATCACGCAAATCAGATTCTTCAAGATAGTAATAACTGAGGAAATTCTGTAAATTTGCGATACCGTCCGTCGGTCCGATGATTTGAGTGCTTTGATTGTCGCGTTTTTCATCAATCAAGCCGTCAGAATCATTATCAATGCCGTCCAGTGGTCTTCCAGGTGTTTCAAGATAGACATACCCAATGCAAGGAGTTTGCAAACCACTGCTGTCAATGCCATCAATGTCCCACAGATAAACCATGTCGATTGCATTTGTACTTGCCACGTCATCGCTTGAATCTTCTCCAAGTCCGCTATCCACCCAGAAACCCACAGCTGCATCAGGAATATCATAATCAGATATATTGCCGACAGCGTACTCCCAAAAAATAATGTCTTGGGCTAAATAGTTATTCCATTGATAGCCGCGGACCGCAACGCGCAGACCGGCTCCTCCCCACGGGCGTCCAATCTGAACGCTCATGTGTGGATCGAGATCGCCAATATAATGTCCCGGGCGAGGAGAGTATTTCACCGGACTGCTTTCTTGCAGGTACTCCTGGTCTTGTGCGTCATTAACGACAAAAAAGCATTCGTTGTCGGCGTTGAAGCTATTAAATCCTCCTCGGCCAAACCAATAGCCGGCGCCGGCTTTTTCGAATCCTTTTGTTGGCCAGCCGGCCGGCGGCCATGATTCCGGATACGAGCTCATGGCCGGCGGAGCATCCGGTTGGCTGTGATTTGCATAGCCGCGCGGTGGGTAAAAATTCCACTCCACTTGTCCCGTCGGATCCGTATCTTGCTCTTCTCTGTAGCTGGTCTGACAAAAGTAAATCGTATCCAGATCGGTTCGGGTCTGGATTTCGGCAAGATCAGTCACCGGGACGGAGCCATTTTCGACAAAAACGCGCACACCGACGAGCAGGGCGATGCCGTCGGTCAATTTACTGCCGCGATAATCATTCGGCCACTTGTGCGCGAACGGATCGGTTCCTGTTCCCCAGTCTGAAAGTTCGGTGGTGTTGCGAAACTGTACACGGACATTGTTGCCCTCCATCCAGCCGATTTTTTCGGCAGCAGGATCGCCGGCAGGATCAGCCGGCCATCGTTGGGCATGCAGAGCATTGAGCGCCAGAAAAAATAAAAATGCAAAGCAGATGGCTGTCAGAGATTTCATTGGTCTTCTCTCCTATCAGCAAATAAATGATTGATGATTGTCTGAGGTATGTCTTATAATATTAAAATTAGCGGAGAGAAACAAGTTTTTATTATCCCAACGCCACATCCAGCATCATCATCACGGCAAATCCGAGCATGGCGCCCATTGTGGCGACGTCGGTATTGCTCTCGGCCTGACTTTCCGGAATCAGCTCTTCGACGACGACAAAGATCATGGCACCGGCGGCAAAAGCGAGAGCGTAGGGTAAGATGGAGCGCATGCTGATAACCGCTAAAGCACCGAGGACACCGGCGATCGGCTCGACGACTCCGGACAATTGTCCCCACCAAAAACAACGAAAACGCGACAATCCTTCGCGACGCAGCGGCACGGATACGGCCAGGCCTTCGGGAAAATTTTGAATGCCAATACCGAGTGCAAGCGCAACAGCGCCGGCCAATGAGGCGGATGGAATATTGTAGGCAACCGCACCAAAGGCGACGCCGACTGCAAGGCCTTCAGGAAAGTTGTGCAATGTGATGGCGGATACGAGCAAAATGCTGCGTCGCCATCTCGTTTTAATACCCTCAGCTTCCTCCCGTGGCTTGTCCATGTGCACATGCGGCAGAAATCTGTCAACCAGGCGCAAAAACAGGCCGCCTAATAAAAAGCCAACCACAGCCGGTACCCAGGGCAGCGTGCCCTGCTCCTCGGCCATGGCAATCGCCGGGCTCAGCAGCGACCAGAAGCTGGCGGCGATCATGACACCGGCAGCAAAGCCCAACATGCCATCAAGGAATTTACGATCTATTGTTTTAAAGAAAAAAACAACCGCCGCCCCCGCCGACGTCATAAACCAGGTGAACAAGGTGCCGATCAACGCCTGAGTGATAGGACCAAAGTGTGCAAGCCAGTCGAGCATGAGTATCTCCAAGGTGTCTTTAACATGGTGATATGTCGGTTGCTATAAAATAAAATATTAAAATTACGATTGCAATTAAAATCAGAATTATTGAACTTTTTATGGTAAAAATCAGTTACTTTTATAATGAGTTTTACCGAGACGGAGAGCATGATGAGAGTAAGGATGATAATCGCCATAGGCTCACTTTTTTTAGCAGGCTGTTCGGGACAAAAACCGTTTGTCGCTGAATACGATGATTCGATGACGCTCAAATTTGTCGATAAATTGTCCGATTCCGAAAAGCGTGCTGTAACACCCACGCTCGTCGATGTCGATGAAATGAGCCAGCAGGTGGAAAATTTCTGTGAAACCGGCTTTGATGTGCCGCTCTATGCCGATCTCGAACCACTGTTGGCGGACGCTGACAAGGCCATGTCGCTGGATTCGGCGTTGATTTATCGACCGCGTGCTCGAAATGAATTTGCCAGCGCCATCGCCGGGAGCGAGTTTATCTTTCGCTATTTGTGCGCCATGCAGCGGCGGCTGGAGGACTATTTTCAGTATGTACACAAAAAGGGGGACTATACCCAATCCGTTCCGGGTGATAATAATGACTATATATATCATTTTGAACAAAATGTTGCGGATTTGTTGCCTATCACCCAGGCGCAGAACAGGTACAGTGGGGTGAAAACAGCTGTGCTGCTGGAGCTGATTGCTCAATACGACACGCTCACGCTGCGCAGCGACAGGGAGCGTTTCTGGATCGCCATTGAGCGGATGCTGACTGAGCTCGACTTGGCGCGATCGCAAACGGGTTATGAGATGTTTCAACGACGGGCGGATGGCCTGTCCGGGAAACCAACGCTTCTGCTGGATCAATTGCAGTCCTTGCAAACGACTGAAATCCAGCCGGATATCCGGGCGCGAGCTGCTTCAATCATTGAAAGCGCTCAAAAGAGGCTGAACAAACCGTTAGCCAAAAAAGATCAACAATTGATTGTCACTGTCGATCTTAATAAAAAATTTATGCGCGAGGTTTTGAGAGACACGACGTCGAATCGATCATCGCGGGAAGAGCTTTTGCTTTGGTTTGATCGCGGCTACGAGTCGCCCGATCCTCGCCTGAAGGTTGAATATTATACGCGGGCCATTCAGGTCGATTCTCTATACGCACCAGCCTGGAATAACCGCGGTAATGCTTTTCAGGCAGTCGGGGAGTATGATGCGGCGCGTGCCGATTATGATCGAGCGTTATCCCTTGCTCCGGATTTTTATTTAGCCTATAAAAATCGCGGCAGCCTTTACCTGCTAAAAAAAGAGTACGACAATGCCCTCGTTGATTTGAATCGAGCGATTGATAATGATAACCGATGTGCACTATGTTATGTTGATCGCGGCCTGGTGTATATGAAACTGGAAAATTACGAATCGGCGTTACATGACTTTGACCGGGCTATCGAGCTGGATGCCTCGCCTGCCCAGACATGGAATGTCCGTGGATTGTGCCGGCAAAAACTGGGGCAGCGTGAGGCGGCCTTGGATGATTTCACCCAAGCCATTGCACGTGATCCCTTTTTTACCCCGGCGTATATCAATCGTGGCAATCACTATCGGCGTTTACGTGATGAAAAAAAAGCCATCGAAGATTATAGTGTGGCAATTGATCTTGATCCAGCCAATTATTCCGCCTATAACAACCGGGCGCTGAGTCATAAAAATAGCGGTAATTTTGCGGCCGCTATAGCGGATCACGAGCAGGCGCTGGAAATAAATCCGGATGATCCGGTGACCTATTACAACCTGGGATGCGTTTACTGGGAACTGGAAAATTGGCAGGCAGTTGTTCAATCGTGGGAAAAGTGCCTTGTCTTTGATCCGGACAACGAGGCGGCTAATGAATGGTTGCCGTTGGCGGAAAAACAATTACGCAAACAGCGTTGATCATTGACGCCTCATGTTCTACTTTTGATCGATCGGCATATGCGTAGGTCAGGCATGCATAATGCAAAGATAAAGATAGCTATTCCGAGACCCATTCGTTGACTATTTTAAAGTCGAGGAAATCATTTTCAGCATCGCTCCAGCGACAGATCACATCATATCCCCAGGCATTTTCCGGAGCAATAAAATATTGAAAACCGGCTTTGAGCCGATTGGTCAAGGTGTCCTTGACCGTACACGACAAGATCGGCACACCATATCCTGTTTCACTCACAAAGGCGTCGCAACCGCCGGAGGAGAAGCTGAGGACTATTCCCTCATATCGCTCATATTCCATCGGCTTATTTTCAAACTGTTCGACGACAACAAGCTGGTTTGAATAAAACTCTTCCAATTCGTATTCAATGATCGCTTTGTGAAGTTTTTCATGTAAAGAGAGCTCATTCGCCGGTGCGGCGAGGGGATTCTGGTCGTAGCCGTCAGCTTTGCCATCTCCGTCGGTATCGTTTTTAAATCTGTTTGTCCAGAGTACATCTTCAGCCAAATCAGTCAAACCATCGGCGTCGGTATCTTCAAATAGCGTACGTTTATATATCGTGTAACCCATGTTTGTGGTATCGATATGGGAGCGATAGTAAATCTTTTGTTCAGGATGTTCCAGTTCACCGTACCAGTCAAAATCAATTTGGTGTTTGGACACCTTGATTTGGTAATTATTGTTAGGCAGCACCGGAATGCCGGTGTAAAGAGGACGACTCCAGTTTTGTGTGTCGTGCGAATAAGCCAACCAAAATTCATGAAAGCCCAGAAACTTTGAGCTGAATATAGTCCAGTAGATATCAGTGCTATCCCGAATAATAACGACCGTCGGCACAACCGCTGTACTGAACAGATTTCCTTGCGTCAGGTAGGGGAGAAGGTTCTCCCCACTCTGACACAGGTTTAGCTCGAGCAACAAAAGGGCGATAGTGAAAAGGTATATTGATTTGTTCATCGCATGCGTCATTTATTTAAATCATGTTTAGGACGTCCATAAATATCAGTTGTTTACATGTTAGGAAGCTGCAATGGTCTGAAAGTTTGTGTAGCATTTGGCAATAGCTTCCAGCGGCGGGTAAATATCTTTTTCTTCCTCGATGATGTACCATTCCGTCGCGCCTTCGTTCTCGCAAAACGCAAAAACTTCTTTCCAGGGAATATCACCCTCTCCCAGGATAGCGTCTGGATTGGATTCGGAATACTCCTTGAGGTGAATTGTCGTGGCTCGGCCCGGATATCTTTTTAATGTAGCCAGTGCATCTGCGCCGCCATGCATGCAGTTGCCGGTATCGAGCTGCAGGATGACATTTTCATTGGTATTTTCCGCGAACACGTCCCAGGGTAATTGGCCATCCAGAGGTTTGAACTCAAAATCATGATTATGGTAGCCAACGCGCATGCCATGCGACTCTGCTTTTACCGCTAACTGATTAAACTCTTCAGCCAACTTTTTCCAATCATCAATGGTTTGTCGCTTTTCTTCCGGCAGCCACGGCACGATGAGATATTTGTTGCCAATTGTCGCGTTGAATTCGATCGTCGCGTCGATTTGATCCGGCACCAATGCCGCAAGTTGGGTGTGACTGCCGCAGCACAGCAGACCGTAGTCGTTCAGGATTTGTTTCAGTTCCGGTGCGGCATACTCATAAAAACCGGCGAATTCGACACCTTGATAGCCGATCTCGGCTACTTTTTGAATGGTCGCAACAAAGTCTTTTTGACACTCGCTGCGCACCGAGTAGAGCTGAACACCAAGTGGAATGGTTTTTGGCGTTGCTTGTTTTTGGGAACATCGGAACGCGCCAACTGAGGTCATGGCACAGACCGCACCACTTGTCTTTAAAAAATCTCGTCGCGATAAGCTGATCATGGTCCTCTCCTTGTTAAAGTATATGAATGACTTTGACATGAAACACCACGTTGTATTATACAAAATATCATTCTAATTATCAATTTCAAAATCAAATCTTTGGTAAAACGGGGAATACCATAGTCTCCAGGTTCCTGCACTCCCCCAACTCGATACTCATCCATTCTGAAACAGTTTGTTAAATAATGGCACACTTTGCAGTTGATGCTGCTACTTGATCTGATTTATGAATCAATGGATAAAAATCCACTGAAAAAACAGACTCACTTATTGTCAATAAAAACAGTGTTTAATGTTTTGCCAATGAGATAAAAGAGCGTGTTGAAATGGTACAAAATATTCTCGAAAAAGGCCCGGTATTTGCGTGAAGCGCAGTTCGTGAATAGCATCAAAAGGGATTGTGCATGTGCGGTGCATTCGGGCTATTCATATCAGTCGTTTATTAAAATATGGGAGTACCGATGTTGAAAAAAGGTCTATTCGGGCTAATTTTATCACTTTTTTTATTAGGCTACTGTGCACGCCTCGATGCGCAACCGCGCCACGACAGGCTGCTGCATCATGTGCCAATGACCTCAGACGCCCCCAATCCGATCGGTGACATTTCGGACGCGGGAGGTGAATATACCGAGCGGGGCTGGACACCTACCCTTGGAAATGGTCAGTTTCGAGTCGATTTGAAATCCTTTTTGCCGTTCGAAGGCACTCTTCAAGTGACCATCTCGGGATTGATGCCACGAGTGGACGTTGAATGGATCCCGATCGCTTTGTATTCTCGTGGCTCGGGCAGCTTTTACGAGGTAGATCCTTCGCCGGGTTCCTACATTTTTTTAAAATCTGATGATCACTATCAGGCATCCGGCTACGATTTCAAGTTTTTCTCCGCCGCTTTTTATGGCGCGAATGAAAATAGTAAAAGAAAAGATACGCCCATCTACTCACGTTCCTGGTCGTTCCCGAGAGAATATGTGTTCAAGATTATCTGGAACCAGGAAACGGTCTGGCTGATGCTGGACGACGAAATGCTGGCGGTGCAGGCGTTTAAAGGGCAAGTCGAGAGTTTTGGCTATATCTTCCTGGGAACGGACGATACGTATCAATCGTCAGTTCGTGGTGTCTATTATAAAGATTTGAAAATTTATGTGCCGGACACAAACTATCCCTTTGCGAATATCGCCGATCCCTATGCTGAAATGGCGCATCGAAAAATTGGTGGTCAAGGTGTTTCCTTGTCAGATATAAACAAGAATGGTGCAGAAGATATTTACATTTCCAACTTTTTTAATTCCGGGCATGACGTGGATAATTTGCTCTATGTACAAAACAATGCTTCATTTAACGAAGAGGGAATTCCGCGCGGGGTCAACGATCCATCCTATTCCACCCAATCTCTGATCGGCGATTTTGATGCGGATGGAGATAATGATATATTTGTCGTCAATTTTCATCGTTCACCCGATTATTCAAATGGACCAAATCATCTTTATATCAATGATGGGACCGGAAATTTTATTGACCGCACAATAAATCTGGAGAACAATACACCCTATGATTCCAAGGGTGCCACGATGCTGGATATCGAGAACGACGGTGATCTGGATGTTGTGGTCATCAATTCCGCCTCGCAACACCAGGTTTATGTGAATGACGGTGCAGCTCGTTTTACCGTGCAGACACGCGGTCTGGAAAATTTTCGTTCCGCATCACGGAAATATAAAGGTGCTGTCAGCGGCGATTTAAACAAAGATGGCTATCAGGATCTTGTCATTGTCCACGATAGTGGCCTGAGTATCGCCAAAAATGACGGCAGTGGAACTTTTCGCTCTGCCGCCGAATTGTCAGTTCCGGCATCGGCCAATTCCGCATCGCTCATCGATATTGATCGGGATGCAGACCTTGATATTCTCGTCGGCGTGCATGCCTCCGATTATGGCCGCATTGAGATGTTCCGAAACGAGGGAAATTACACTTTTTCAAATATATCCAGCCTGCAAGAAATTCCTATAAGCAGTTATGGTGCTATTCCCGGAGACTGGAACAATGATGGCCATGTCGATTTATTCGCGATTGAGAGAAACGGAACTGGCAAGCTTTATCTCAATGATAGTTTTGGAAAATTCAGCGAAAAAAAATATACCGGCGTCGAAGCCCAGTTTATTGATGGAAGGGGCGCGGCGACTTTGGACGTCAATGATGATGGCCGTCTTGATATTTATGCCATTTCACATGGTTCCATTGAAATTGACGATGAGAGCCGCGAGGAAAAGCCTTATAATCGAAATTATCTTTTCCGCAATGATATCCCGTCCGTGGGCAACTATCTGAAGATCAAAACAATTGATGAGTTTGATAATGCAACTGGCATTGGCAATAAACTCTACGTCTACAAAAGTGGACAATTAAACAGTCAGGCTGGTTTGTTAGGCTATCGCGAAATTATTTCGACCAATGGTTTCAACAGTCAAAGTTCGCTTGTTCAACATTTTGGCGTTGGCAATGCCGCCAGTGTGGACGTGAAGATTATCCTTCCGGATGGATCGGAAAAAATCTATACCAATGTGCCAACAAATCAAACCATGGTTGTCAGTCCGGTACGAATCATTCCCGAGCGTTTGGAGCGGGATACCGATGAAAGCCAGCAAGCGATTGTCGGTCAGAGTTATGAACTTGCGTACACCCTTTACTCGAGTGAGAACGAGTTTGTCCCCGATCATCCAGTCACGTTTGAAGTTGTACAGGGTAATGGTTCCCTGGAGCACAATGCCAATGTCACAACCAAGACCGTGAATACGAACCAGAGTGGTCGTGCTGCAGTGTCATGGACTCTCGGACCGGTCGCCGGTCTGGGCGGGATTAATCAGGTACGTGTGAGTTCGTCGTATGAGGGTGTTGTTTTGCAAGGCTCCCCTGATGATTTTTCTGTGATCGCCGAACCTGGTGATCCGAAAGAGATACTCAAAACCAGTGGTGATGCCCAATCAGGCTATATTAACATCGAATTAGCGAATGAACTGGTCGCTCGAGTGGTCGATGAATTTGGCAACGGCGTGCCCGCACACCCGGTCGAATTCACCATTGCCGAAGGCGGGGGAACATTGATCAGCGGCGGCAGTTCAGCCACGCAGATCACGATCAACACGGACAATAACGGTCATGCGCGGATGCGCTGGCAGTTGGGTGCACAATTGGGGCAGCAAAAAGTCTACGCGCGTGCAACACAGCAGGGTGTGCCACTAAAAAACAGTCCCTTGACTTTTACGGCAACGGCGCAACAGCCATTGCGTAAACTCCTCTATTCTTCAGGTGATTATCAATCGGCACCGGCCAATACACGACTGGCACATCCCTTTGTTGTCCGATTGCTGGATGCCAATAACAATCCAGTCAGTTCTGAGGATATAAAATTTGTCGCCACAACCGGAGGACATTTTTCCGGTGCGGATTCAATTTTTGTAAAAACAGATAGTCAGGGGTATGGGCGTGCCACGGCAACATTGGGGAGCACGATCGGCGATACGGTGTATGTCTTTAAAGCATATGCTCAGAATGCATCAGGATCACCTGTGACTTTTAAAGCGTCGGCTACTGCCGGACCGCCGGCTAAAGTTACCTATCTTGATGGCAACAATCAGTCTGGGCCTGCGGGCCGCTATTTACCCAATTCGCTCAAAGTAAAAGTGACGGATACGAGCAACTATCCGGTGCAAGGTCACGATGTTCAGTTCAACGTCACCGAGGGCAATGGCAAAGTGAATGGTGTGCAAACCGCTACGGTTCAAACTGATGCTCAGGGCGTGGCATCTGTGAAATGGAAATTGGGCGAAACCGTGGGCAGCAACAGTGTTGTCGCCACGGCATCGGGTCTGAGTGTTCCCGGGGTTAATTTTAAGGCGCAGGGTGTTGTTGGTCCGCCAGCTCGACTGTCGAAATATGGCGGCGACCAGCAAAAAGGTGAAGCCGGGCAACCGTTGCCCGAGTACTTTGTCGTTTCGGTGACCGATTCATTCTACAACGCCGTCGTCAATCATCCTGTCACTTTTACAGTTTTGACAGGAGGCGGCAATTTAAACGGTCGGTCGCAAGTGACGGAATACACCAACGCCTTTGGCCAGGCAAAAGCGCTTCTCACCATGGGACCAACCGCGTTTGAACAGACCGTGCAGGCGTCCGGCGAAAATAACAGCATACCGCTGATCGGCAGTCCGCAGATTTTTTATGCCTATTTGGGTCCCGGAGATCCGGAAAGTCTCGAACAGGTGAGTGGCAATCATCAGATTGGTGCCGTGAACCAGGATCTTCCGCAACCGTTTGTCGTCAAAGTGCAGGATAAAAATGGCATCGGCGTTGCCAACATTGAAGTAGAGTTTGTCACTTTTTCGCAGGGAGCCACATTTGGAGGCTCTCCAAATATCAAGGTGCGGAGCGACACCGATGGTCTGGCCAAAGCCACAGCGACTCTCGGTTCAAATTTTGGCAACAACAATTATGTCTTTGAAGCAATTGCCAAATATAATGGCAAACACCTGAAAGGATCGCCGAAACAATTTTACGCCTCGGGAAGAAAAAGTCTGGCGAAAAAAATACAAAAGCTGAATGGCGATCAGGCGTTTGTCGGAACTGTAGGCCAGTTCCTTGGCGACTCGTTGCAAGTTCTGGTGACCGATGAAAACAATAATCCGGTCAAGGATCATCCTGTGACCTTTCAGGTTCAGCAGGGACTGGCGCTTGTCGAAGGCAAGTACACCAACCATGTCGTTCCATCGAACAACAAAGGTGTTGCCTCTGTTTTAGTCAAACTGGGAACGCGTCCCGGCATTTCGTTGATTCGTGCTTCTTCAGATGATGGTGTGAATCCGCTGACTCCCGCTTTTCTCGATTTTACCATTACCGCCGAAACGGGACCGGCCAGTGCTTCCACGAGTACGATCAGCGCAACATCCGGTGTCATTGCGGATGGGCAAACTGTGTCTGATGTCCAGGTTGTCTTGCTCGATGCGTATCAAAATCCTGTGGTCGGGAAATTTGTCATGTTGCAAGCCGCTGGTATTGACGTCTTGATCAGCCAGCCGAATCAATCCACAAACGAGAACGGCGCAACGATGGGCTCGATTACCTCCATCAATATCGGCACAGCGACAATCTGGGCGCTCGTCGATAATCAGCCCCTCATCTCATCCCAAATTGATTTCATCCCCGGCCCACCGGCATTGGTGCTAAAAAGAAACGACGGCCAAACAGGTGAAAAAGGCAAGCCTTTGCCCCAGCCCGTTGGCGTTTTTGTGCAGGATGCATATTCACATCCAATCAAAGGATTATCGGTCAATTTCACTGTCAAGAGAGGAAAAGGATCACTTGTTGAACCGCAGCCGGTTCTGACTGACGAGGAAGGTAAAGCCATGGTTCACTGGACGCTCGGTGACTCGCTGGGTGAGCAAAAGCTTGCAGCGACCGTCGATGGGGTGCCCACTGCAGCAACATTCACCGCCTTTGCGATTCCGCCGAGTGATGGATTCGTCAAAGTCTTCTCCGGTGACTCTTTGATTGCTTTGGTAAATCAGTTACTGCCGCAGCCATTCAAGGTGCGAGTAACCGATAAATATGACAATCAGATCACCAACATCCCGGTTGAATTTCAGATTATCACACCCGGTGGCGGTACCTGGCAGACGGCTTCCCGCGTGGCGACGGATCAAAATGGCATAGCATCGGCTCAGCTTAGAGCCGGATCACAGACCGGTATGTTTCAAGTTATGGCAACAGTGACAAATTATGGTTCGGTTATCTTTAATTACCTGATAGAAGCGCAACGTACTGTTCATATTGTCAAGCATTCCAAAGAAGGTGAAAGTGTCCGTCCCAAAACTGAATTACCGGTGGTCATCCAGGTTTTGGACGGCTATAACAGACCGCTCAATCAGGAATCGATAACCTTCACCCAGGTGCAGGGGCAGAGTTACGTCAAGGAAGCCTTGCCACTGCAAACGAACACCGATGGTATGCTGACGGCAATGTGGATTTTGGGAACATCCGGCGTGCAACAGATGGAGATCAAGGCTGTTAATGCAACGCATCCACAGACATTTTTTACCGCCGTTGTCGTCAACGGAGCCCCTTATTTTGAACCACAATTGCAGAAAAATATTGCAACAGATGCCGGAGAACAAGTGCACTTTATCGTCAATGCCATTGATCCGGATGGGGATACGGTTTATTATCTGGCGCGACAGTTACCCGGCGGCGCCCAGTTCGACAAAGACAATACGCATAGCTTCACATGGACACCAGCCACATCCCAGGCGGGAGAACATGCTGTGACCTTTGTCATTATGGATGAATATGGTGCCTCTGATAGTTCAGTTGTGCATATTGTTGTTGATATTCGAAATAGACCACCCAATATAACCAGCTTTTCGCCAACAGACACGGTTCAAGTCGTTCCGTTTGGAACCCAAATGACTTTTCAGGTCAATGCCGAGGATCCCAACGGTGATGTCCTCAATTACGAATGGACGGTGAATGACGAATTTGCCAGTGATACCTATGTCTTGCCGCTTGTTTTTACTCGGGCAACATTCCCGGATTCGTTCGCGGTCGTAAAAGTCAGAGTATACGATGATTATAACGGAGAACGATACAAGACATGGCGCATTCACATGCAAAAAATTACTTTTGTCGAATTGTCCAGTTTTGCTGCCACTGCAAAAGATAACAAGGTTCGATTGGTATGGAATACGACAAAGGAGAACGGTACAGCCGGCTTTTATATCCTCAAAAGCAGTCACAAAGACGGGCCGTTTATTGAGATCAATAAAGATATCATCAAACCGCAAAAAGGTGGAGAGTATTCTTTTATTGATGAAGATATTGCGGCGGGCCAAAAATACTACTATAAACTCAAAGAAATTGACGTGTATGGCATGACCGCCGAATATGGTCTGGTGGAAGCAGAGGTCAAGTTGCCCACCAGGCTGGCTTTGGCGCAAAACTATCCCAATCCGTTTAATCCAACGACAACGATTCGGTTTGAACTGCCGGCACCACATAAGGTGCAGATCGCGGTATTCAATACCACCGGTCAGCTTGTGCGCATGTTGGTGGATGGCGAGTACGTTGCTGGCGTTCATCAGGTGACCTGGGATGCCAAAGATGAGCGTGGTCTCAAAGTGCCATCAGGCATCTACTACTATCGCATGCAGACTGATGGCTTTCATGAAATGAAAAAGCTCCTCCTGTTGAAATAGCGAGCGAATCCTCCCGAAGCATTATCTGCTTCGGGAGGATAGCGAGCAGAAAAATAATCCTTTCTTTCCTGCGAGATTGTCTTTATCTCTATCTCATTGATTTCAAAACCACCGAGGTATAATAAAATTGTATTTTTTTTGGTGATCTTGGTGACCTCTACTATAAATCTGCAACATCGTGTTTTTTTAAAAGGTTTTTCTGTAATACAAAAAGCACGTTAAGGACTTGATTTATTTGCTTGTAACAATAAATCTTTATCCACATTAAAAAAATCCGTGCAAGCCGTGTAGCCGTACACCAATGTCCACAATTGCACGGATTTACACGGATTAAAAAATATTTTCAAATCATATTGATTCGGATAATCCGCGACATCTTGTATTTTTGGTAAAATTTTAATATAAATACTTTGCAAGGCTGCAAAACATATAGAAACCGCCGAGATTGCCGGGAAGCACCGAGGTGCATTCTATTCATTTTTCTCTCTTGCACATCTCTGCGGATTCCACAGTTTATACTTTGCCATGTGCTGTAGCAGACTGGTTGCGACCAAAGGCTGAGCTATGAAATCCGTGCAATCCGTGCAACCGCGGACCATTTTGGTTGTGGCCTTTGGCCACAGCAAGGTTAAAAAGGTTTTATATTTTTGCGGCCTTGGGCCGCGTTGTGAAAATCCATGGCTCATAAACTTTTGCGGAAATAACAGTTTTGTTGCCTTGCTTTGAAAGCAAATCTCTCCTTCCTTTTTTGGCAATACTTTACTAATATTCAGCATACTGTGCATGAAACGACGGTTTCCACAGGCACATCCGAACGCACACAAGGAAATGGCTCATGCTAAAATATATCGTGATTTCCATGCGACCAAAGCAGTGGAGCAAAAATGTGCTCGTTTTTGCCGGACTGTTGTTTGCCAGAGATTTTTTCCTGTTGACCAAGACGCTGCAAGCTGTCGTCGCCTTTGTGCTGTTTTCACTTGTGGCCGGCAGTGTTTATCTGTTCAATGACATTGCCGATCGCAAGCAGGATGTTTTGCACCCCAAGAAACAGCATCGCCCCATCGCAGCGGGCGAATTATCGCCGAGGGCCGCCGCTTTCGCCGCTTTTCTTTTAACAACTATCGGACTCTTGTTTGCTTTTCGCCTCGAGTTCTCCTTTGGTCTTGTGCTGTCCGCTTACTTTGGTTTGACGTGCAGCTATACATTATTTTTTAAAAATATCATCATTCTGGACGTGCTTTTCATCGCGTCAGGATTTGTCTTGCGAGCCGTGGGAGGGACGCTGGCCATCCAGGAAGAGGTATCATCATGGCTTATCATTTGTACCATCTTTTTGGCTCTGTTTATGGCGCTTGGCAAACGACGGGCGGAAATTATCGCATCAGGTGAAATGGCAGGTCATATGCGGAGGACGCTGGCCCACTATGATAGACACTTTGTGGATCAATTGATCATCATTTCAACCACGGCGTGTCTTATGGCCTATGCGCTTTATACCCTCGATCCGGTGACCGTCGAGAAATTTCATACACGAAACCTTGTGCTCACATTACCGTTTGTGATCTATGGCCTGTTTCGTTATCTTTATTTAATGTATCATAACGAGCTCGGTGAATCGCCTGAAAACGCGATATGGAGTGATAAGGCCATTTTAATGTGCCTGGCGCTCTATATTGGAACTGTTGTGGGCATTATTTATTTTTGATTTTAACGAGAGGACAGAGTGAAATCCGTTGTTTCGGTTCTCAAATCAAAACCTGAATCAGTGCTCGATGATATAAAAACGGCCCTGATCACCGCTGGAATTGAGTCTGTACTTGACAAGCAAAAAACCACGATTCTCAAGGACAATATATCCTGGCACTTTCCCTATCTGAGCGCAAACACGACGCCCTGGCAGCTTGAGGGTGTCATTCGGGCGCTGAAAGACCTGGGGTTTTCAAATATCTCGGCGGTACACAATAATACAGTCGTCACCAACGCGCGCAAAGGTCAACGGCTCAACAAACTGGTGCCTATTTATAAAAAATATGGCGTGCAAGAGTATATGAATTTTGATCCGCGGGATATCGAATGGATCACATTTACGCCGAAAGCCAAGATGCTGGTATTGGATAAAATATTTCCCAAGGGGATAAAAATCCCGGCGTATTTTGCGGACAAAAATATCATCCATTTGCCAACGATGAAAACTCATATATACACGACAACCACGGGTGCCATGAAAAACGCGTTTGGCGGCTTGTTGAATAAAAAACGGCATTACACGCACTCTGTCATTCATGAAACGTTGGTCGATCTCCTCGCCATACAAAAAGAAATACACGCCGGTCTGTTTGCGCTGATGGATGGCACCATTTCCGGCTCCGGCCCGGGGCCACGCACCATGGTACCGCACGACACATCGCTTCTTCTTGCAAGTGCTGATCAAGTCGCAATTGACGCTGTCGCGGCGCGCATTATGGGATTTGATCCCATGTCCATACCCTATATTCGAACGGCGGCGGAGCGTACACTTGGCATTGGCGAGATACAAAATATGACAATAATCGGCCAAGATATTTCATCATTGAATTTGAAATACACTGTTGGCGATAATGTAGCGAGTCGTTTTGGTGATCTGTTGTGGTTCGGTCCTTTGAAACTTTTGCAAAAATTATTTTTTCACACGCCACTCGTGCTCCTGTTTGTCCTGGGTAGTTTTTTATACCATGATTTTTTATGGTGGCCGCTGATTGGCAAGAGGCGGCAGCGGAATTTTCAAGCGCACAGTGAATGGGGGCGTTTTTTTCAAAAATATTCATCCATGTGATGTTAAATAAATCACTTGCAAATAATAAAAGAATTTATTATTAATATACATATACATTTGGCTAATGAGTGGGGGGGAGCGAATGATAGTGCTTTTTCCCCTTCTTTTTCATCAACTTTCCACTCTCGCACACGATTTGACAAAAAAGCATGTTCTGGCAAAGGGAGGGCAAAGACAATAGCAAATTTCTTTATGCATTTTTTTATAATTTTTGTACCCTAAGGCATAAGTCATACAGGTATGAGCAGTTCAGGTGGTTTTTTGATAAACCTTTCATTTTTAGCATAGCATCAATGGATTTATATATCATAAAATTTGATCCTGCAGCGATAGTAGCCAAGCTTCACAACAAACTCTTTGACTGGAAAGAATGCCCAAGGCGCACAAGTGATGGCAAAAAAGAAAACGTTCGAGCACAAGTGCACTTTTTCCCTGTTGGTAGGGTTTTTGCTGTCGATTTACGGTTTGAGGCGTTCGGGTCACTGAAACTTTACATGAGGTGAATTATGTGTTATCGCAGGATTTTGATTGTTTGTTTGGTGGTCTTGTTGGTGGCCGCTGTTTTGGCGCGTGAACCCGAAACGACCGCGTCTTTGGAAAAAACCGATCGATCGACCGGAGCGGCGGGATGCTACGAGGCAATTCCCGAAGCAGTCGGCGATAGTCTGTCATATACTTTTTGGGATCACATTGTTGTGCATTCAGGACTTGATACGAGCCGATGCATTATTCTCAAGGATGTGCCTTTTTCGGGCGAATACAAAATCTATGTTGTCGCCAGTTATTCAAAGTATGGCGGCATCTTCCAGGACAAAGAGGAGTACCAACTTGGTATTTATATGGGCGACTCGATACTTTTTGGACCAGTCATTCGAGATCAAAATAGTCCGATTGACAGTCTGAGTGGGATCATTGTCAAAGAGAATACGGATTATCTCTGGGTGCAGAACGATCACGATTTCCGTTATCTGAAAAAAGGCGACAATAAAATCCGTTTCAAAACCGGTGGTCAATTTGCCGGCGCTGGCAAAAGCAATAGCGTCGATTTTCGTTCCATCCTGATCGTTCCACCGCCGCATATCATCCAGGAGCCGCGGTTCACCGCCGGCACGTCCAACACCATCGAGTGGAAGCCGCTACAAAGTGATGCCGTGATGCAGGAAGTTGTGTGCTTTGACAATACGCCGCATCTTGCTAAAAATCCGCAGGCGACGCGGTCGCAGCGGCAGTCAATGTCGGGCTCGACCAATACGCGCACGTTTGAGGGATTGTCGGACGGCCATGAATATGGCTATTATGTGGAAGCGTCTCTTGTCGACGGACGGATGGTTCGTTCAAAGACCACTTTTTCGACACAAGATGCGACGCCGCCGCCAAGAGTGAGGATTGCCTCAATGAGTGCCTATTGGAATAAGCATGTTCGCATCTTATGGGATGAGGTGGAAGATGCGGTCTCTTACGTGACGGCCTATCAGATCATCCGACTCGGCAGCAATGGACAAACCGATATTGACACCCTCGATACCATCAGCGCGAAAAAGCCGTGCTGGGTGGATAGCCTGCGACACTACTGCTACATCGATACATTGACAGATCCGCAAGCGGCCAATAAAAAGTATACCTATCGCGTGGATGCGATCGATAGTGTCTATAATCGAAGTGTCGGTTTCCCGTCGGAAGTGGTGGTGGAAATTCTGCGTCCGTCAATCGAGTCGGTTCCAAAGCCCGATTCTTTGGCGGGATTATATTACCGGGGAACAACGGTGACCATTCGATCTGACGTCGCAAAAGTATTCCCTAAAGAAGTTCATGAAATTCGTTTTGAAGCGGTACGGGATAGTGTCAAATTGTTTGACGGTCAATTTGGGAAAGGAAGATGGTATTTTGACAGCGACTGGATATCTCTCGACACCACAAAAAAGTATCTTTTTTATTCCTTTGACCTGACGGCCGGCGGGCAGAATGCGGTCAATTTTGTCAATGGCCGGTTTTATTATTTTCGCTTGCAAATTAAAGATAATCAGGGTAATTTTAGCCAATACAGTGACACGCTGACCATCGTCCCTGACTGCTACCCGCCCAGTGATGTGACCTATTTGACGGTGAATCCCATGGCCAATGCGGATAACACCGTAGGCTGGTTTGACATCACTTGGGGCGCGGCGAGTGATTTGACGAGTGGTGTAAAAAATTATCTGGTTTATCGAAAAATTGCTGATGGTGATTACATAGAAATTGCCCAACCGACGGAAACCTGTTATGTGGACTCGTTTGCTGTTATTGGGTACAACAAAGATATAACGTATTTTATTGGATCTGAGGATCTGGTTGGTAATCGACGGACAGAATCAAAGCACAAATTTTCATCACGTTGTCAGGTGGCGCCAATTGTATACGATCTCTCATTTCAAAAGGAGGTTGACGGCGAAAGATACACATCTCGTCCATTTGAACACATAATTCTCGATTTGCCGCATTTTGATCTTAGCGATTCGCTCGCTAAGATCGTCCTCAGAATCAATGAATTAGATAGTGTTGAACCAGGTAATATAGCGGAACGAAACGATATTGGTTTCTTTTTACCGCAAAATGGTCTCTATTGTATAAAAGCAAGAGTTTTATTTGGAGACAAGTCGACGAGTATGTGGACAGAGCCGCAATATATTACAAAAGTCCCAAAAGATAGTTTGGAAGCACAGAGTCCAGCGGGTTCGTCAAAAGAAAAGGACGTGATGGTTATTTCAAATTATCCTAATCCATTTAATATGGATACAAAAATAACTTTTAATTTACCACAGGATGCACACGTACTCGTCGAAGTATATAATGTTCAGGGGCGGAGAATTCGTGTGCTGAACGACGGATATCAAAGCCAAGGTCGACATAGCGTACATTGGGATGGGACAAATAATGCTGGAAATATTGTCGCCAGTGGTTTATATTACTACCGAGTCAAGATCAAACCGGAAAATGAGTCGGCGATTGACAAAATTCAGAGTATGCTTCTGGTAAAATAGTATTTAAAGGATCATCTCCACAAAAAAGAAAAAAATTATGAAAAGATTTGGCACTCGGCATGTTTATATGCTGGTCGTATTTGGGCTTCATTTTCTGTGTTGGAAGATTGCGTTCTCGCAGCAGCAACAGTTAACATCTTTTTCTTCGAAGCAAGCACTCAAGCAGTTCATCCTGCAGGCAATTATTGATGCAAAGGATTCACGCCCGGATCCCGATCCCGATGTACCTGTACCCCAAATGTGGAACGAGCCCAAAGTCACGGCAGGGAATTTTAACCATGTGTATTGGGATTTTTTTCCAGATACTGTTTATGTAGATTCTGATAGAATCGTACCTGTATATGTGCAAGTTGAGGCTGCGCTGGATACCTCTTTTTCATTTTCTGAGATTATCAAGGATACCACTATTGATGTTGATGCTAATTTTGCCACGATAAAGAATTTGCCTATCAATGGTAATGGTGTGTATTACCGTGCCACACTCTGGTCTTTGAAAATACGATCCATCGGCGTACGTGAAATTGCAATAAGCGACTATTCGGATACGCTTAACAGCACACAAGATACTGAACCTCCGACTTTAAATGGTGATCTCATCGTAATCCCAGGTGAGAATGATAACGGTAAAAATGGATGGCTGACCGTCAATAAATTCAGCATAAAATATGGCCAAATTGATGATTCATTGGCCGGTATTTCAAAAGTATTTCTTCATGGTGATCTGGATACAGTCGGAACGATTTTTGCAGGGAATCAGCAAGGAGATACAGGGCCGAAAGTTATACAAGGCGGTACTTTCACGCTTAGAAAAAGTGATGGAGTCCATAATTTCCAACTTGGCTCTATTGATGCTGCATATTCTCCCGTTCAAGTCGACCGGATATTTGATATACTTGGAAATGAAGATGGTACTCTTGCTTTAGATTCAGTCAAAATTGATACAAAAAAGCCGATATTTGATCCGGTACAAATCACGTTACCGATCACCCCAAAGAACAGGGAAATAATTATACCCATTACGGATGTCCTTTCGGGTGTCGATACGTCAGCCACAATTATCTCTTTTGATCCGGCGCTTCCCGGCGAATATACTGTTAGAAAAGAGTTCGTTGGACAAACGTGTAATGCAACTATACGTATCACCAGTCTCAGTGTCAACATGACATCGATGCTAAAAGTTGAAACAATAGATATTGCGGGTAATCCCGCCGATACCACCATGAGTATCCAGTTCCGTTTCGATCCTCCGGAACTGCGATCCTTTCGGATGGTGGATCTGGATTTTGAAAATGCTGATACCTGCCTGACACCCGCTGCCAAATATACGGACAGCACCTGGGTTCGGTTGGATAGTTTCGAACTTGCGCCAGGAGACTCTGCAAAGGATATGCGTATCACCGTCCAGGCTGGCAGGGAGAGGAGTGGCAATGTAATCAAACCATTTCCACTCGGTGCAGACGGCAGCCTGGTCTTTAATCTTCTGGAACCGTTGTCCGGCGCACCTCTTCCGAACGGCGCCAAAGTGAATGTCCAAATCGCGGCGATTGATAAACATGAGAACGAGCAGATTGAGAATGTACCGAATAACTCGATTTATTATTTTGATCAGCCACCGGTTTTTGATTTTGTCGTACAAGATCCGAATCCAATCGCGCAAAACCCGCGCAACGGCGCTGAACCCGGTTGGACAAATGATAGTAAAGTGCTTGTGAAAATGACTTCTCCGGATTCGGCTTTTTTATATAAAATCAGCCGCCTGGAGCCGGCACTTCCGGAGCCGACCTGTCGAAACGCCGATTCGCTCACTTTTTATTATGAATTTCCCGATCCGGCGCAAGATGGTTTATGGACATTTCAATATCAGGTTCGAGATTCCGCCGGCAATGCTTCAGTCGGAACACCGTTTGATATTACCCTGGATACTTTTATTGAGGATATAACAGCGGACGACTTTGTCGTGCTCGACCGAACCAGCCTGATAGAAGAATGCACGAACGATAGTTTAGTTTATGTTGTGTTTTTGAGACAAATCGAAGATTTGTCGAGAATTGTGGTGAATGATATTCCCTATCAAAATCCTTCGAATGATACATTAACCGTTCCTAACGATAGCAATGGTTCATTCACCTTGTCCATTGTTGATTTTGCCGGCAATGAATCGGTCCGGGATGGGAAGAATTTGAGTGATACTTTAGCGCCTGTAATAGATTTAAGCCCGGTCAAAGACATCTATTCCTCAAAGGATGTAAAAGAAGGAACACTGCCCATTGTGTTCAAATTGAGCGATCAGTGTTCCGGCGTTGATACGTCCTCTATCATTGCTGTAATCCCGGGTTTGAATAAAGTGGCTCATAGATTGATTTACAATGAAATGAGCCAAGCTTGGACTGATACTGTTTGGTTTGATAATTTACCGGAGACAACCCAAAATATTACGCTTAGTGTAACAGCTTTAGATGAAAAAGGTAATGATACGACCAGGACCAAAGCATTCAAATATATTCCCGAATCCGGAAAGGTTACGGCTTTTTTTATTGAAGATTTGAATTTGCGTGATAATATCTGTCTGCTACCGGACTCATCATACACGAATAGTACAGTCATCTATTTAGATAGGTTCGAGTTCAAGAATGGTATTGCTCCTGATTCTTTAATGATTTCTGGAGACGACGATACTGTCGCCATCCCCTATTCAACACCGCCAATCGAATTTGATCTGGCGTTGGTGCAAAATGATTTTATTTCCGGACAACTTGGTAGTATCACCATTAATGGATTCGATGCCTTGAATGAGCAAAACGATGGCCCAACGCAAACGTTCATTTTTGATGACGTGACTCCAATATTCGATTCCCTGGTCGTCCGGGATTTAAATCCAGTAGATAATGATGTAAATCGCCGCAACGGCGCTTATCCCGGTTGGACCAATAATCAAAAAGTTTGGGTCACTATCTATACAGACGCATCGGATTTGTACAATATCAAACGGTTAAATCCGACCGAACCTGATTCGTGTCGAAATGCTGACTCGCTGGCGTTCTATTACACATTTCCGAGTCAGGATAACAGAGAATGGGCCTTTGATTATCAGATCGGTGATTCCGCCGGCAACCTCGGCACCACACCACCGTTCATCATGAACCTCGATACAACTGTACCGGTGGTTACTGAAGCGGATTTTATCATCCTGGACCGATCGTCACTTCGGGAAGAATGCACCAATGACACCCTGGTTTATGTGATCTACCAACCCGAAATACCGCAGGAGAATATATCGAGAATTGTGGTGAACGATCATGTGTTTTTCGCTGAGGCCAATGACACGTTGACCGTTCCCAACGACCGAAATGGCGCCTTTCAGCTGTCGGTTGTTGATTCTGCGGGCAATGAAGCTCTTGCCGCCAATAAAGATCTCAGCGACAAAAGTCCACCTTTCATCGATCTGTCACAGGTGGATTCTGTCTATTCCTCCCCCGATTTTGATCCGAATATTGAGATTACGATTGAATTTCGCGATCTGTGTGCCGGCGTCGATACGTCATCGATTATTGTTGAGATGGATGCGCTGGAATTGGTCGGGCGCACAATAACAAGCAACGATCCTCAAAATCGCAATGTAGAATTGACAGCATCGTTTGGTCCGCGTCCCGAGAAAGACGATACAACAAATATGTTGTCAGTTTATGTCCGGGATATGGAAGGACGAGATACAACGAAAACAAAGCGGGTGGAAATTCGTGTTGAAGCGCCACGGGTTGTTGATTATCGTATTCGAGACATCAATTTGAATGACGCTATTTGTCTGGTACCGCATGAATCTTTTACCAATAGTGCGATGGTGCAACTTGATTCGTTCCAGTTTGAACCGGGGGACGAAAAAGCGGATTCGCTTGTGATTATCGGAAAGGATAGGAAGGTCGTACTCAAGTATCAGGAACCGTTACCGCCTTTTGATCTACGAGATGTTATATATAATATCAACCGCGTCGATACATTGGAGCTGGTGATCAAGGGTAAAGACAATATTAGGCTGGGCAATGTACAAGCTGACAGTGTGTTACGAACCGTTTATTATGACAGCTTGATCCAGGCGGACATAGCGGTTTTCGTTTCCGATCCGACATCTGCGGATAATGATTCCGTTTACAGAGCTTTTCCCGGCTATACTAACGATGATGCCGTTCACGTTGTTATCAACTCCTCAGATCCGGCTGACCTTTATCTTATTCAGCAGTTGAGTCCGAAATCTGATTGCGGCGATACCAGCCTGATGGATTATTACTTTACATTTGAAGAATTGTCAAATGGCGACAAGATTTTCGAATATTTGGCAGGAGACTATGCCGGAAATATATCAAACATGGCGCTTGATACCATAAAACTCGATACGTCGATTACTCCGATCAGCGAATCTGATTTTGAGTTATCCTATGATGAGGAACGCCGCGACCGGGAACGCGAGTCGGATTCACTGTTCATTAAAATAAAGTATTTATTTCCAGATGATGCAAATCGTGATCTCTCCCGATTTTTTGTGAATGGAAAATTAGATACAGCTGATATCAATGGTGCGGTGACAGTTTCTGCGCTCTCACCGATGTTCACGATAGCTATCATCGACAGCGCCGGTAACAAATCCAATACCATCACAAAACAATTTGATGTGATCCCGCCGGAATTATTGTCGTTGACATTGAGCGATTTAAAAGAGGAACCCTTTCATGCAGCGCCTTCTTTTACAAACAGCGTTCAAGTCAATCTGGAAATTACCGCAACGGATAGCGGCGGGAGCGGATTGTTCTCTTTATACATTGATGGTGATGTCGAAGAGGTGTTTGTCGAGGAAGATGGCTGGTTAGCAGCGCCGGTTGAGGTGCCGAACGTCAATGATAGTTCGCATTTTCTTATCAAGCTGACCGAAGCGCCGAACGGTGTTTTGACACCCAAACAGGTTCGATGTCGTGTTTTTGATGGCGAGCACAATTACAGCCGTTACGATTCGACATCGATCAACTATATCAAACAAGAAGTGTCCGCGAATATAATTACGCAATCGGGCACTGATACGGAAATTGTCTCTGAAACCGAACTGATTGAAAGTTCTATTTGGCAGATGAAAGTCTGCTATAATATGGGCAATCCTGATCTGGCATGGAGAATTTTGACGGGCAATTCCGTAAATCCCGAAGACACTGTGATTACTTTTATTGACGAATTAACGTGCATTTCTTCGGGATCTGATATCTGTTGCGATTCGGTTAAATTCAAAGTCAGGGATAAATCTGTCAGCTATGCTTACGTGTTTGACAAAGCGGGCAACAAGAATGATTCGGTGTTCGTCAATATTGACATACAGGTGCCGCCGGAGATAAGGCTCACATTATACGATCCGGTAGAATTTCCATCATTTAATTCCCCATTAGACTCACTTCCGGAGGGCGATGTTGCCCGGTCAGATAGTTTGTACACCAGTGATGCATCAAATTTTGTCGTGGCTTATGCCAAAAAAATAAAAGGTGATTGGCAAAAAATCAAATTTGCCTCCCTGGACTCTGGAAAACTGGATAGATCATCATGGCTGCCGGTGGCTGATTCGACAAAAATAATAGATTTACGAACGCTTGATTTACCTGATGAATTCAAGAATGCTGGTGATACGACGGATTATATGAGATATTATGTCCGGGTGATGAATGCAGCGGGTGATAGTACAACGGCATCAGCTCAGATCATCTTTGATAATGAACCGCCTATATTAACAATGGGTACCAAAGACTATGAGCCCATTGTCGCCATCGAAAATGGCTATACCTACACGTTTGGTTTTGACAGCAGTGATACGGGACCCGGACGTGTTGCAGGCATGGTGGTGAAAGAGCACATTGTCGATCCTGATCAAGGCCTGGACAGTACTTCCTACACGTATATCGATCTCAAGAGACAGGAACCTTCTATTGAATTGATGGAACACATCGGATTACGAAAGATAACGGTATTTCTCGTAGATAACGCCGGTGTGGATCAGAACAGGTCAGAGTCCGATGATGATTTTGTTCAAACCGAATTGAGAGACAGAAATTTAACACAATTCAGACATCCAAGCAAATCAGTGGAGTTTAATGTTCGTCTTGATCACCGTGTGTTTTCAAATTATCCCAATCCGTTTGATCCCAAAGACGGTCCAACGTTTTTTACCTTGCCGATAGCAATTGAAGATGGTTCGAAAACAACGGTATCAATATCAATCTTTGATCCTTTTGGTAATCTGGTATCGGAAAAGCATGTGGAATGTGACAAAAGTTTTAATGACGGTATGGCGAACACTGAGTTGAGCTGGGACGGCAAAAATGATATTGATAAGGGTAAATTTGTAGCCAACGGGGGCTATATTTGTGTGATCAATGTGCATGATACCGGAGAGCAATTCATACGCAAAATAGCTGTGATCAAAAAATAGCAACTTGAACAGCACCCTGGAGTTTGCAGCCAAGAAGGAACTATCAAAAATTCATGTTTGATCCCGTATATAAAACAGCAAGCACCCTGATTCACCTTAAACCGAATCGTCCGTGCCATGAATAACGAGTTGAGTTTATGCAGAAAAAAATGAAAAATTATCTTTTGATCTTGAGCATCCTGTTGTTTATGAGCAGTCAACTAACGGCGCAGACAGGCGATGCCGGCCAGCCGGGCGAATTCCTGCGCTACGGCGTCGGCGGACGTGCGCTCGGCATGGGACACGCCTTCACCGGCTTGGCCGATGATGCGAGCACTATCTATTACAATCCCGCCGGATTGATGAACGTGCCGCGCAAAGAGTTCACGTCCATGTATACCAATCTGTTCCTGGACTCGCGCTACACCTATGCCGCCGTCGCCCTGCCGCGCACATTTGTCGGACCGCACAATGCCGTTGGCCTCGGCTGGGTCAATTTGGGCATGACCGGTTTCGATCAGCGCAGCGACAACAATATATCAGAGGGCAGCTTTGATTTTTACCAGCAGGCCTTTCTGCTCTCCGGCGCGCGCGAGTTCGTCTCCACCTGGGGCGTGCTGAACTATGGACTGAACCTCAAGATCATCAACCAGGCTTTTCCGGGCTATAGTTCCGATACTGGCAATAGTGGTTGGGGATTCGGCGCTGATCTCGGCGCAACATTTCGTCCGATCAATTTTCCGCTTTTCCGCTTGGGCGTTTTTGAAGATTTTTTTACTTTGCGTCGCATTATGCCGCTGCAAATTGGTGTTTCGTTACAAAATGTCTTGCCGCCGCGCGTCGGAATTGGCTCGGGCGAAAAAGATCCCTATCCTTTTGTTTTGCGTTTTGGCGCCAGCTACAGTCTGTTGTTCGGCAACTGGCGCGCGAATATTGTGTACGATCATGAGCGATTCAAAGACCGCAAAGCCGGCAACTTTATGGGCGCCGAAGCACTTGTGCCGTCACCGTTTCAGGGATTTTATCCCAGTCTGCGCGCCGGATATAATTCACGCACCAAAGCGCCCAGCTTTGGCGGCGGCGTGAAACTGGATTATCTGACTAACGCGGCAATACGCATTGACTTTGCCTATACCCTCAAGCCGCATGAAGCGTTGGACAACGATTTTCGGCTCTTTTTGGCCGTCGATTTTGGTCAGCATTATGATCATGCTTATTTTTACGATCGTGCCTTGCGCGGAGAAACCGAGCGGCAACAATTGGCGGCACATCTGCAGGTGATCACGCGTTATCCGAATGACAATGTACCGACCTCCGCCGAACTGCTGGGCACCGAGCTCGATACCACCAATGCGGTGCATTATTTTCGCCTGATCGGCGGATTGCGGTTAGCCAATAAATATTACTATCAGGCCATTGAAGCGCTCAAGCGGAATCGAATTGCAGCCGCTAAAAGTGAGGCGAAAAAAGCGATTGACGAGTATACATCCGCGATCACCGGCGGCAGAGAAATCACCGAGAATGAATATATGAATTTCGCCGAGTGCCTGATTATCGATGAACAATACGCCCAAGCCTCTGATCTCTATTTGCCCAGGGTGACGACGCCCTCGTTGCGGCGCCATTACCTGGCCGGCGTTTGTTACCGCTATCAAAACAAATGGAGTGAAGCTGCCAGGGAATTTGAATCTGCGGTGGAAGCAGGTCAGCAGGATAGCAAGAGCATGCGCGCGCTATCATTCCTGGGTTTGGGTCAAGCCCGCATGCAATTGGCCGAATATAATAAAGCGATCAATGCGTTCGAGACCGTCACCAGGCACTATTATGCCAATCTGCACCCCGATTATCCGCGCTATCCGGCATATGCTGATGATGCGGACAGAAATATTCACAACATTGCCGATGATGCCCAGTTCTGGATTGCCGAGTGTTATGAGCGAAGCGGCGAAAAACTGAAAGCGCGCAATGCGTATGCGAAAATCAATCGATTTTATCCGTTCTCAACTCGATTGGAGGCAGCGAACGATAAAGTGACGACATTGCTCAAGGACTAATTGAGAGAAATCAAGCGGACAAATAGTACATTTGACATAAAACCGTAGGAGGGTTCTGTGAGGAACACACGAACAAACCTGAAAAAATATTTCTTGCCACTTTTTATTTGTAGTATGATAGGTCAAGTTGTTTTCGCGCAGCCACAATACAAGCTGCATATTTCCAATATTATCATTCCCGAGGACACTCGAAATCCGAACTGGCTCGGGCGCCCCACGCAAAATGATTTTATTGTCAGGTGGGAGCTTTATGAAGCTGATGAAGCCGGCAATGTCAAGCGCGTTGATTCGTCAGGTCTATTAAATTATCGCCTCTATTGGTCAAAAGACGATGATCAATTTCTGCATCAGGAAAATTATGTTTCTTCCGATGCCGATACAGCGGTGTTATCGGGACAAGAAGTGGATAAACGCTATTATTTTCGCGTAGACGGTTATGATATCGACAATGACGCGCTGGTTGTGCAGTCCGACATCGCCTGGGCGACAGGCGGCAAACCGGGAGGAATTTACGCCGCGCCCGAATCCGCCATTTCCGGCGAGAAAGAAAAAAAATCATTTCCTTTTCCTTTATTTTTTCCGGTCGCTGAGTTTTTTTCCGAAGTGTTCAACCGCCAAAATGAAGTTTATTATAAATCAGGCCCTTTTGGCAAAATTGCTTTTACTTTACTATGGTACATTTGGATATTTAGTCTGGTCTATATTATACCATTTCGTTCTGCTAAGCAACTTTACATCGGCCGTATTTTTCCATTCAAGGGTTTGCGTTTTTTTAAATCCTATTTCGGCCGCGATCAAAATCATGATAAATACACGGCGCCGCGATTTCGATTTGTGCTCGAAGCCTGGAAAAGAGTTATAGATAAAACGAGTGAAGCGGTTCTCGAAAGAAATGGCGACGCAAATAAAGAGAATCCATGTGACGATGAAGGTATTGAGAGCATCGACAAAAAATTCTATGACTATTTTAAAATAAATGGCGCACCGGCGCTCAAAGTATTAAAGGCGGCTTTGCTCTTTAATCCGAAAAATTCGGATCAGGAAGACAAAGGTGAGCTGAAGAGGAATATAAAAAAATATTTTGGTGAAGGCGCGGTTTTTGGTGATATCATAACAAAACCTCTTAAAATTACGACCAGGGATGGTGAATTTCAGTTGACCTGGCCGGAAGTTTCGCATGACCTATTCGATTCATCGGCTGGGCCGATGGTTGAGTATCCTACGGTGCAAATCCTAGCAGCGGGTTTGCAAAATCATATCACCAACGGCTCGCATTGGCAGCATGTTTCCGAGGAGGTCGACCGCGCCATTGAGAACCGCGCCAACTCGGAAATCGAGCTCCTGAAAGAAAAGTCGGGTATTGAATGGCTGTGGAATCTGGGTGCCCTTAGCCCGCTGATTGGCTTGTTCGGCACCGTCACCGGCATAACGCGTGTTTTTGGCGAGATACGTGGTATGGAAAAAACGACAACACAGCTGGAGCTTGTGGAAAAATTGTCGAGCGGCATTTTTGAGGCCTTGTGGACGACCATCTACGGCTTGATGGCTGGAATTGTATTGATGATGATCTTTTACTATTTTAAAAATATTCTCGATTGGATCGCCAATAAATGGCAAGACCTTGCTGTCAGCATAACTGAAAAATTATAAACGATCGACCATGAAAATAAAAAAACTGCAAACCGACGTGAAACGAGAGCTCGAGCTGCCGACATTGGTCGACATGGTGTTTTTGCTGCTCATCTTTTTTATCGCAACCTTGTCGCTCTCATCCGGCGGTGATCCGCAAGCGCCGTCTCCGGAAGATGAGAAAAGGTTCGATCTGCCGCAAGCGATGGGAAAGACGATCAAGACTGAGGGCGGCAAGCTCACTACACTCTTGTTTCAAATACAGTACGCGTCCCTTGATGATCCTGCGAGCCCGAAAGTCCTGTTCGTCCTGTGGCCGGATGAAAAGGGTGAACGTACAGAAGCTGAGGCTTTGAAAGCGATTCAAAATGAGATCGCGCAAGTGCCGCCGGACACGAGCCATTACGCCAGGTTTCCACAAAATTTTCTGGACATGACGCCAAATGAGATGAAAAGGCATTGGGCTTTTCATCTCATTGCCGAAAGCATCGAAAAATACAAGAGCATGACGAGCGGTCCGGCTGTACGCGAAATTGAAATTAGAGCGATCAAGGATACAGAATTTAAAATCATCAACTATATTCTGACCGAGTGCAGCGGCGATGAAAACACTGAAGATGAAATCAGCAAGATCAATTTTCGTGTCCTTGTGCCGGAGACAACAACCGGGGAGGCGAGCTAATGGCATTTAAAAACATGGATGAGAAAAAACGCAAGCCGCAGCTCCACTCACTGATCGATATGACATTTATTCTGCTGCTGTTTTTTTTGGTCACCAGTATGATCGCGCAACTCGCAGAAACCGAACAAAAGCTGGCGATCCCGACGCCCGAAAACAAGCCCGGCCGCGCGCAAATACTGCTTCAGTTCATCGACGAAAATCAGGTGCTTTTTTTAGACGAATCTGCAAGCTCGATTGTTGATTATGTGGAAAATTTGTACGGCTTTCGAAGTGAAGAATTTCGAAAAGGCCAGATTATCAGAATGCTGTTCTCGGACAAACGATTTATGAAATCAAAAGCAGAACTCTTGCAGCATTTAACCGAATTAAAGTCGACGGTTCGCGAAAGAGGGCAAAGTTATTTTATCCTCATTCGTTGTCCGGATGATCTCCCGTATTATCACGTGATCGATGTCATCCAGACGATTTCCGATGAGTCGAATCTGCAGTACGGCTGTGTTGGCGGTTCCATCGATGATATCCAGGGCGCGCGCCGCATTTATCTCAGGCAGCAAAGTGAGAATGGCGTGTTGAAAGATAATCTTTACATTGATTTTTAATCATGCAATAAGGTATATTGCCACATGATGGTTGCAAACTCAAATCAACAGCGCAAAAAACGTTTGTTTCTACTTGCTGGAGTAGCTTTCCTGATCATCATTGTCCTTGCCGTTTATTTTTTGCGCTTCATCGGTCTGGACTACGATGAGGTGAGCCTCCAGTCATTTGCGATCGAAGATGCGTTGGTTATTCCGCCACGTCCGGGGACGCAGAGTATCGTCATAAGCGGTCCGGAAATTCGCGAACAGTTTTTTGGCATCGATCTGAGCGCTCCCGGCATTCGGCCGCTTGTTTGGCAGGAGCTTGAGGCATTGGAACAAACAACCTGGGTGACCATTCGAGCACAAGTCCTGGAAAATGGCCAGTTGTCTTTTAGCAAAGCTAATAATGATGTCAAAGATGCCGGGCAATCAGCTCCATCGCTTTATATACAAAATGTTCTCCGCACATGGACCTATTTCCCGAATAAGACAGGGACGATTCTCTTTTATTTTCATGTGGGTGCAGTCGGCAAAAAGGTGACAATAGACGTGAGCGGCTTGAAAAAGAGCCCCGGCATTTCGGCAAAAATCCCGGTTGTCGATAGAGGATTGCATTACATCAAGGGATTGAATGCGAGCGAAATCGTCAAAGGTAAAGTCGATTTTTAGCAGCGTTTGAATATGTTGAGGAATAATATGTCAATAAAGTTTTTGTCTCACTCTACCTGGATTCTATGTGCATTTATTTTTATGAGCGGAGCGCGGGCGCAGGATTACGCAACATCCCGCTGGATGGAGCTTTACAACAAGGGAGATTATACTGCCGCGATAGAGGAAATACCACAATGGCTGCAAACGGTCCCTGATCCCAACAAAGGTATTCCACTCTATTTTCTCGGTGAAAGTTATTACAATCTGGCTTTAGTCGAAAAAAATGCTACGAGAGCGATATCCTATTTTCGCAATGCCCTGACGAACTTGAATGAGAGCTTGACGCGTGCTGATCTCCGGGTCAGTAACTCCAAACACACAGCCGCTTACAGGAAAGGATGGGCGCAATTCAGGTTGGCTGAGTTGGGTGCGGATAAACCGGACGAACTATTCAAAGGTGCATACAACGCGTTTGATGCGGTGGAGCGGCAGGCACCACAAGAACTGCTCGTCGAGAGTGCTTATATGGCCGGTGAAGCAAGGCTGCGCCAGGCGCAGATGCTGAGATATCAAGTGCTCAGTCAGCAGACTATGGTTTCCGATGTCAACAATATTGTGGGTCTACTGAATGAAGCAGCACAAAAATTTCGTCAAGTCGTTGATCCGCAAAATACCCTGAATGAGCTCAAACCGGCAGCTCAAATTCGACTGAGCGATGTTTACTATGAATATGGAAAAGTCTATCAAGGGTTGACACAAGATATATTTGCGCAAGTGAGTGATCAGAATAAAAAAAGTGATGCTGCTGCGACCGTTAAAGATTATTTAGCCAAAGCCGGCTATGAAAATGTTGCCAATCTTATGACGGCGGAAGCGCGAAAAACCGCGCAATCTGCACTGATCTACTCCGAGGCAATGAAGCTTTTGGATGTGCACCTCACCCAGCCGGGCGAAAATTCTTCCTTGAA
Organism: Candidatus Zhuqueibacterota bacterium; assembly: GCA_016928775.1. Taxonomy (GTDB): domain Bacteria; phylum Zhuqueibacterota; class Zhuqueibacteria; order Residuimicrobiales; family Krinioviventaceae; genus Kriniovivens. The sequence goes on from JAFGKD010000071.1 coordinate 34,343, forward strand.
TTTTACCAACAAAATCGGTGCTGTGGCTGCTGAATTATATCGATCTGAAGTATTGTTTCGTATTGGCAACCACGATCAAGCGGAAAAGGAGTTGAGCGAAGGTCCTTTTCAGCGGCTGAGCATGGAAGGCAGTCTTTATGCCAGAGCAGCGCGCGAGATTCCGGAAGCTTACTATTGGCTGGGTATGGTTCAATCGGTCTATTCGTCAAGTCAAAATGCCGCCCTCGCGAGCTTTAATTCGTTTCTCGAACGAGCTGTAAGCACGTCGACTGTGCGGCAACAGATTTTACGCGAGGATGCGTTACTTCGACGTTACAGTCTTGATTTGAATCGGATTATGCAGTTAGACCAGTCCAGGTCGAAACTGACTCAACTTGAACAGCTAGAAAAAAGCATTAGCGATTTTTCTCCTCAGGTAACACGCGTGCAAAGGCAAAAAGATGATTTATTGGCCAATGTCCGACTTTCCAAAGAGATAATCAGCGGCGGCAACAGAAGCGATGATGAGATTGCCGGACAAATTTATCGCAATATTCTCAATGGAAATATTGACCTGGCTATTGGACGACTCAATGAACTGTTGCCGCAAGCCGCCTCAACAACTGATTTGAGTCGGGCGAGTTATCTCAAAATCCTTCGCATACTCGCCCTCATTTTGGAGGAGCAGCGAAAAGATGAGTCTTTGTTCTATCGCGGCATTATAACGTCTCTGGAAGCAGAAATAAGCCCAACCGCATCCGAAAAACAAAATTTATTCCGGACATCAGCAAAGTATTTGCAATCCGTCGGCGACAAGTATAAAGATGAAGCCCGCTATATCCGCGGTCGCTCGCTGTTTTACGCCGGCGACTATGATGAAGCCGTTGATGTATTGACCAAAGTCGTGAACGAAACCCAAAGCCTGCGAGCGCTCTATTTTTTGGGTGAATACTTTCGCGAGCAGGAAAATGGCGTGGCGGCGAAAAAATGTTACGACACCATCAAGCAAAAAACCGAGAGTGGTTCCTACTGGTTTCGCAAAGCGGACGCTTCGATCTCGCTGCTCACCACGAGTGCCGGTGATGAGAGACCTCTCAGAGGAATAGCGTATGCAAATGTCAAATTTCCCGATGCGACAGTATTTGATAATGCGAATAAACCCCTCTACTATGAGGGATTAGCCGATTATAATTATTTGCGTACCAAACTGGCCCAGGAGGCCAAAGAATTGCTCATGCAGTTTGGTTTGCCAAAACGTTCACTTTACCCGTCACAGAACAGGATTGCTCATTCCATGCTGTTGAGCGAACCCACCTTTAGCGAGATCGTTGTGCCGATTGATGACCGTCCGTCTGCGATTAATTCCGGGCTTCGTCTTGTTCTCATCCCACCCGTCGGCATCAACGCGGAATCGTTTCAGGTGAGTTTGAACGAACAGCCGCTCACGGCCACCGCCGGCGTTTACATGCAGGATCAAATTCAGCTCAACTCGACGGCAGTGATCAAAGTGAGCAAGTCAGGATTTTATCCCTTTATCAGCGCGCATACTTTTGTAAATCCTGGTGTCGATTCTGTTTTTGTCGTGCCGACAAAGGAATTAAAGTTTTCCGGCGGTCGGAGAGTCGACTTTGAAAATGCTGTCTTTCTCAACGATCGCCTGGACAAAAATATCATTCTGCCGCGCGCGGTAGCGCTGTCACCTAAATCAACCCTCTATAAAGAAATCGCACAAAATCCGTCGGTTCGCGATTATGCCTATCACCCGGAACTAAAAGCCTTTCTGGTGGTTGATGCCAAAAATAATCGCATCCTGCAATTAGCGGATAATGCTACGCTCGATCAGGGGCTTGAGTTTTCGATGGAGTCCGGCGATGGTCACGGCCGACTCGACAGCCCCGAGGGTATTGCAGTTGATTCTGACGGCAATATCTACATCGCCGATTGGGGGAACCACCGGATATTGGCCGTTGACAAGAACAAAAAGCTCATTCGCAGCATTGGTACGTATGGGGCTAACAATGTGGTTGGCGACCCGGCAAAATTGATCTATCCCACCCGTATTGCAGTCGGTGAGAATCCACAAGGAATTTCACATAACGGCAAGACGGTGAAAACCGAGCGCTACTTGTTTGTCGCTGATCGTAACGGCGTTTCTCTTTTGGATGAGCGCGGTCATTTTCTCGATAGCGTGATTTCCGCGACAACTTCTCCCTATCCGGCGGGTGATTTTTACGGCCTCGCAACGGAAGGCTATGGCGAGAAATTTAAAATCTATCTGGCGAATCGACAAAGAGGCGAAATTCAGCTATTTGAGGCGAATGAGTAGGCGACGCGGCCTTTGGCCGCAGCAAAAAAATATTAGTACCACCCAGACCATAGAGAAACTTGGCGCGGCCAAGGGCCGCAACCAACGAGATCACGGAGAAAAATGCGCCTCCGCGTCTTTGCACCAGTAAAAAAATTACGCAAAGGATCAAATCCAAAAAAAATGTTGGACGAAAGCGTTCGAGGTGTTAAATTCTGCCGGTTGTAAAAAAAAAGCGATGAAAAAAACAATTAACATATTGTTTTGTTTACTCTACCTCGCCTCGTCGGTCGGTTATGCGAGCATTGAGCACTATTGCCACGCCATGCATCAGCAGTCGGCGCACAGTGGCGGTCGCTGGTGTGCGCTCTCGTGCTGTGGGGAGACCGCAACATTGCCCGCGGGAATGTCCACCCATTGCTGTGTTGCCGATGCCCCTGCTGAGCAAAAAGAAAAAGCGGACGAGGCACTCAATTCGGCCAAATGCTGCGAAAACATCAGCAGCTATCACCAAATCGATGACTCTTCCACTCGCGAATCGAACCCGAACATAATCTCGGTTGGTGATGAAGCCGTGATTTTTTTATCGCCGGATCTTGACAATTGGACTATTTATCGGCCTACAAACCTTCTCACTGATCCATCATTCCAGTTGAACCTCCCCCTGCTGAATTGATCGCGCATCTGCGACTGATCAATTTTCAGCGCCGCATTTTCTTCACAATCCATTGTGATGCGGCAGGGCATCTATTTACGGAGGTTCAAGATGAAAACGTTTTTCCTCATTATCAGCATGGTGACCGCCGGCGCATTGGCCGCTTCAGATCGCGACCACGAACACATCGTCAATGGCGCAGTGTACGGCCTGTTTTTTCACGAAGTGCATCAGGACACTGTGCCGTTGGTTTCGGCGAATATTTATTGGGCTAACTCTACCGTGGGCACCACCAGCGACCGGAATGCTTGCTTTAGCCTGCCGACGGTATCCACAACCGACCGGCTGGTGGTGCGCTATGTCGGCTATGAGAGCGATACACTGACCGTGCAGCCGCACGCGCCGTTTTTAGCGGTCTTTTTAAAAAACCAGCAGGCGCTCGAAGAGGTGATGGTGCAGGCCGAGCGACCGCACAGCCTGCACGATATGCACGCCACCGTCAACACCCAGTTTATCACCCGGCAGGGGCTTCGCACGCTCGCCTGCTGCAATATGGCCGAAAGCTTTGAAAATACTGCCTCGGTGGACGTCGAGCAGACCGACGCGGTCAGTGGCGCCAAACGCATCAAAATGCTGGGACTCGCCGGCTTTTATACCCAATTGTTGGTGGAAAAGAATCCGCTGATGCGCGGGCTGATCAGTCCGTTCAGCTTGGAGTACATCCCCGGTTTTTGGATCGACTCGATCGACATTTCCAAAGGCACGGCCTCGGTCGCCACCGGCTACGAGTCGATCACCGGCCAGATCAACGTCGAGCTGAAAAAGCCGGAAAACGACGAGCCGATTGCCCTCTACGCCTATCAAAGCAGCAAGGGTCGCTCAGAGCTGACGTTCACCGGCGCGAAAAAGCTCACACCACGCATCACGACCATGCTGCTCTCCTATGGCAGCTATAATCGCATGAAATTCGATCACAACGGTGATACCTTTCTCGACATGCCGCTGGTGACGCACATAAGTCTGATGAATCGTTGGAAGTTCAGCGTCCGCGACAAGGACGTACAGCTCGGCTTCAAAGTCGTGCACGACAACCGCGATGGCGGCCAGATGGATTTTGACTTTGGCCGCCTTTCATCTTCTCTCTACGGCTCGCGCAATCGAGTGCGGCGCTATGAAATGTTTGTCAAGGCAGGCACCTTGATCGGCGACAACTCCAGCCTCGCCCTGATTTTCTCCGGCTATCAGCACCGGCAGGAATCATTCTGGGGACTGAAAAATTACAGCGGCGATGAATCGAGTGCCTATGCTAACCTGATTTTTGAAAGGATCGGCGACCGCCACAACTTATCGACCGGCTTATCTTATCAGTTCGACAACCGCGATGAGTATTACCAGAACGATGATTACGCAACCCGCGAGAGCGTACCCGGTGCCTTTATCGAATACACTTTCAAGCCGAATAACCGTCTGACGACGATGGCCGGATTCCGCGTTGACGATCACAACCTCTACGGCATGTTTTACACGCCGCGATTGCACGTCAAATATCAGGCGGATGCGGTGACCTCGCTACGTTTTTCCGCCGGCAAAGGCTATCGCGTTCCGCATGTGTTCATCGACAATCCTTCGATTTTAGCCAGTTCGCGCGAGTTGCGCTTTGTGGAAAAATTGGCGGCGGAAGAGGCGTGGAACGCCGGCGTGCAGATGGTGCGCGATTTCAAGCTTGGCGCCGACCGTCCGGCGACGCTCTCTCTTGATTTCTACCGCACCGAGTTTCAGAACCAAGTGGTCGTCGATATGGAGCAGGACGCCCGCACAGTTTTGCTCTACAACCTCGACGGACGCTCCTATTCCAACAGCGCGCAGATCGAGCTGACGGCCACTGTTACCAGAGGGCTGGAGGTGACCACCGCCTATCGTTTCAACGACGTCAAAACTACCTACATGGCTCAATTGCGCGAGCTGCCACTCAATCCGTGCCACAAGGGGCTCCTGGTGGTCTCGTACACTGTGCCCAGCCGCACATGGCAGTTCGACGTCACCACCCAGTTCAACGGCCGCACACGTCTACCCGATACCGGCATGAACCCGCCGCAGTATCGCCTCGACGTGCATTCGCCGAGTTACATGCAACTGTTCGTGCAGATGACACGCAAATTTAACGCCGTCGAGCTTTTCCTTGGCATCGAGAACCTGACCGGCTATCGCCAGTCGCAGCCGATTTTGGCGTGGAGCGAGCCGTTCAGTACATACTTTGACTCGTCGATGATCTGGGGACCGATGGTCGGGCGAAGGTTTTACTTCGGCGTGCGCCTGAACTGAACGAGTTTTGTTTCTATTCGAAAGGTTGATCCACAGATTGCGCAGATTTTCACAGATTGAAACTCAGCAGTTTGTCATGTAAAAATCTGCGCTCATCTGCGAAATCTGAGGACAAATCCTTCTCCAACGAACACGCAGATCTATTTGATCCACACCAGTCAGGCAAACCAATCGTCGCCAGCGATTAAAAAAAATCCCACACTCGCTTCATGATGTCGTGTTTTTGCTGTACGGGGTTTCCGAGCCGCGGCTTTTCGTGGATGAAACACGGATAGTATCATCCTCAAAGAAAAGTCAAACTATTTTCTGCAGATATTTATTAAAAACGCCGCCCGCTGTACAACGGGCGGCATTTTTTATTATTTGTTCAACTTTTCCAACAAGATCCGTGAACGGCGATTAAAGTGTCGACCATAAGGATTATTGTTATCGCCGACAAGTATGGCGTCGCGTTCGCCGCGGAAACGGAGTTCGAGGGGATGTAAATTACTATAGTAATCGACAGTCGATTTGGCGATCAGCTTGTCAAGAATGCGCAATGTCTCCTGATCGAACTGCGCCCGATTTTCTGCCTTTTTGAGATAATTGACAAACATGTCTTTCAGCGTGTTCGCGCGCTCTTTGGACAGCTCGAGATTTCGGCCGACTGTTCCGATGATATCGGCGTGTCCCTCAAATATAATGCTCAAACTGTCCAATGTCGTGTTTGCGGCTTCAACGCGAGCGGCAATCCGTTCCAGGACACTGTGCACAAATTCCTCATCAAAAACGATCTCGTTGACGGATTTGGCCTCATTAAATTTATAAATATTAAAGACCTGGTCGACGAGGATTTCAGTTTTTTCGATGAGAGTGAAATAGATGTCCTGGGTCGCAAAGGTGCGCTCCTGGCCATCCACCAGATCAACCACCCGAACATGGCATTTGAAATGCGCCGTGTCGGTGAGCGCATCTTCCCAAATGTTCTTGTCCCACTCCAGACCGTCGGATGATTTTTCCGGCGTGCCCTGTGGACTCTCCAAAAGTGCTTCTGACGGCTTTTTCGAGATGCGCAGACAATTGAGTGCTACATCCCGCCAGATAAAATCCCTGGCATTGATCGGCATGGTCACGACGGTATCGTTTTCAGTTTCGTATTGAACAACGATATACCAATCCCCAATTTCCGGCGCAAAATCGATGATATTTGGTCTGAATTCCGGCACCGGCTTTTTGGGAATATAGTCGTCAACTTCGATGCGATACGGACTGAATATTTTTCGAACGGACTCGACATAATCAGGATGGCTCTTGTCGATTTCCATCAACACACGTCTGTTTTCATGATTAACCGCGGCCCATGTTGAGGCGTCGATCGTGTTCATTTCTTCCGGCTCCGGCACAATGAGACGCTCACGTGGATTATAGCCATCGCGGACAACGAGCAGTTGCGATGCAGCCACGCCCCGTTCGATGAATGTTTCGCGAACAGCCTCGGCGCGGGCATAAGCTAATGAAATATCTGACGAGTCTGATTCTCCGTAAATCGCAATGCCGCGCGGTGTATCCATGCGAGTCTCGTCAATAAAACCTTTGAGCGTCAGTTTGATGTTTGGATTCTCCTGCAAACGCTTCGCAATGATGGTCAGTGGTGATACGCGGTCATCAACTGCTGGCGTTATGTGCGTAGAGTTCTTGTTAAAAAATACCCAGTTCAAAACCGGTATTTCGGTCCTCTGGAAACGCGCCACCTGGACCTCCATTTTATCAAATGGCAGCAGGTCTATGGTCGGGGCATCCCATTTGGGAGTGGGGTAGATGGTTTCCGGTCGCTCGGGTTCAATGCCCTCTGTTGGTCGATCACCCTGGGATTGCCCAAAGGCATAAAATTGCGCTTTGCCCTTTTCACATTCGACCCACTCTTCCCGGAGAACAAGGGTGTCGCTCTCACCGACATCCAGGGCCGGAACCGTCACCACTTCAAACGGTGGTGCATCATTGACATACATTTCACGAAGCTTGGCGTTTATTTCAAAGGTATTATCCTCGGTGAACATGTCTTGATACAGGGTGATTTTATACTCGGGTGACGGGATTTTCCCTTCGTTCTTGACAATCATCTTCAGAGTGCCATGTTGACAATCGTCTATCGTTGTTAAATTTGGAATAGGGTCCAGATAGATCTTTTGAATAACCACTTCGGGTCGCGTCACTTTGAACTGGCGAATATTGTCGGAGCCGTGTGCGATTTTGGTGTGTTTGTCGCGGTCGACGGCGATGACGCTCCAGTAATAATTAATCTTTATATCGAGGCCGAGCTCGATTCTGGTGAATTTACGTTTATCCGATTTCAAACAAATTTTGGCCGTTGAATTCATAATATTTTCGGCTTCGGCTACAGCTTTTGGATTGTCGACCAAATCCACTTCCTTGAGCATCAGGATAGTCTTGAGCTGGTTAGAAGCCAGAGCCTCGGGCGTGTATTTTTCATAAAAGTCGAGACGTTTGCCATAATATACGTTGTAAAATGTCTCATATTCCTTGTTGCATGTTTGAATAGCTGCGGCAATCTTGCTGCTGTCCGAATCGACCACCAGAAAATAGGTCACACGATCCCAGGGATCCGGATCTTCGCTTTCTTCCCAGGCAAAATCAATGGTTGTGTACGGGAACTCCTTTTGATGCTCGGGAAAAATCATGCCAAAGCGTTCGGGTCGGGTTGGGAAAACAGTGCCGCCGCCGCGCCAGGTGGATTGCAAAATGTCACCAAAATCGGTATTCGCATAATCAAGCCGCGCGTCCACCCAGTTGATGGATTTATGCGGCATCTGGACTCTGAAGCTCAAGCCGACATTAAAGCCACTGCCAAAATCGTCAGCTCGATCGAATTCGTATCCGGCGCGTGCACCGACTGACAAGCCGTCCCAAAACCGGTTAAACCACAGTTCAGAGCCGAGGTTCATGAAAGAGTCTTCACCTTCATATTGATTGATATCGAGAGAGATGAGAAATGCCGGTCCATAATGCGCGCCCATATGTAACGAAGCACCCATACGCGTCAATGTTGGAATGGCGGTTTTTTCTTTCACAAAGGTGAATTCCTTGATATTATAATTTTGATAAGCGCCGCCAAAAGCAAATTGAAAATATTCAAAAAATGGCAATAACTTGCAGTCCCATCTTTTGGTTTTAATGGCAAGTCCGACATCAACGACAGCGCCGTTAGCCGAATAACCGGCGAGATCATTGAGCAGGTATTTTCCCGACACGCCGACGGCGATATACTTGCCGATCCACGGCAGCCAATCGAGACGTTGTGCCACCGAACCCACCGCCATATGAGAGCCGGCGCTGACAGACGGCATGCGACCCCCGGTGGCATCCCAGGTGCCGGCATCGAACCCGACGTAGCCCACACCAAATGTTGTTTTTTTGCTGCCAAGGATTTGTAATTGGTGCTGATACATCACCGAGTTTTGTGTCGTCTCGGCGATCCATTTATTATAGCCCAGAGAAAGTTGCCAGTTCCGGTTAAATCCCATCATACCGGGATTGTAAATCATTTGATAGGCATCATCCGTCACACCGGCAACCGAATTTGCCATACCTGTTTGCCGGGGGCCAACGCCAATGCGCGTGAATCCCAGACCGATATAGTTTTGTGCGTTTACCAATGAAGCGATCATCAGTAAGAGAATGCAGAAATATTTGAATTTCATAGCCGACTCCTCTCCTTTTATCGAACCACTACAAATTTATTCCAGCCTTGCATCGAGCCGGAGGACAATGTCACGATATAAATGCCGGCTCCCAACCTGCTGCCATTTTGGTCGGTGAGATTAAAGGTGTAGCGCGTCTCACCGGCTAGTTGTGGCGTGTCATTAAAATCGTAAACGAGGCGACCGGAAATGTCCAGAACTTTGAGACGAACATTACGATCAGTACTGACACTCACAATGATGTCAAAAGGTTCGGTGGCTGTTGCCACATTGTAAACATTGTGGCTGAGATACCAATAATCCTCCGCTTTTAATGTGATGGTGATCTCCGCTGTTGTCACGTCTTCACAGGGATCAGTGACTTCAAGCGTGAGCCGGACCGTTTCTTCACCATCATCGCCGGTTAATTGCAAACCGTCGGCTATATATTGCAGGATCACTTGCTGTTCCGGCGTGCAGGATGTACCACGCCACTCTTGCGTGGTGCCGTTTTCAAAGATGGCGCGCAGTATCCACTCGAGACACGGCACATTGATGAGCGCCCCGACTTCAATGGGTTCGCGGGGGACATAAACTTCTTTGTCCGTAAAAAGGGTTGGTGGTGCATAATTCATTTTGACGATGAGCGTATCCATCGCCGTATTATTTTCGGCATTTTGATCAACGGAAAACGCATCAATTTGAGCGACGTTGATGATTTCCGAACAAATCATGCTGATGTCAAAGTATGATGACGGTGCAGTGGCGGTGAATGTCAACTGCAGCGTTTCGAGACCATTAACCTGCGGGATTTGCCACCTTACCGTATCGGCATTTGCGGAATTTGCCTCGAGCAGCACACCATTATGTGAGATTGAGGCGGTATTGACCACGAGCCCAATCGGTACAATATCGAAAACTTGTACGTTGGTCACGGAATCGATTCCATAATTGTATAGTTCAATGGTGTAGATGATCTCTTCATCAACGTAAGTGACTTTGCGATCCATATCATCCGGCGCTGCGGTCGTCGTGGATGTTTTGATGATTTGCAGATCCGGCACACCCCAACAGATGTTGTACCAGCCAATGTCCTGTGAGGTATGGCCATTGTAGCTCACGCTCATATCCAGTTGTCGCATCCCTCCGTCGAGAAGGTCATACGTCGAGGCATAATAAATCGCATAATAATTGTGCAGCAGCTCATTCACGCGCTCATTCAACAAGTCCACGTCCGCCTGAGGCATTTTCCAGTAATAGCCACCCGTTGAGTCCGCCAAAGTATGCAAGGTGGTTTCAGAGACTTCGACTTCATCGTAACCGATGATAAACACCGGTACATCTTTTTGGCGCGCGCTACTGATGACATTGTCAAGCGTCGCGCTGCTGCCGGTTTCCTGACCTGTGCTGTACAATAAAATGGCTTTTCGATAGTTATCACCGACACCCTGGATAGCGTTGGCCAGCGCATCAAACAGCGTGTTCGTATACGCTGTTTCCGTCGCTGTTGTTGTTGCAGGTAATAATGACTGCAAATGAGCAGAGATCGTGCTGATGTTCGGGATGCTTGAATCCGTCAGTATCGTCAGGTCGAGAGGCTCAGCATCCGCTGCCCGGATTTCCCGTAACTCAAAGGCTGTGACATCATTGGGTGACGGGGTTGACGGATCAGATTTGACGTATTCTTTTACCGGATTGTAAACGTCCTGGACACTCGCGCCATTATCGGTGGTACCGGTATGCGACAGCCAGTCGGCTGTGGCAGCGAGGTTATAGACGTGATGCAGATTGCCATCAAACAGCATAAAATGACCGATTATGCCGTCCGGACAATCGCCGTTACGTCCGGCAACGTTGGTGACGTTCCAGCCCACATCGTAAATATTCAGGTTCAAGTCACAAATTTCAACATTGACGCCCGAGATGGTGAGGGTGTTGTTATCAAAATTCATCTCGTCGACCACTGGCGGTATCGAGCAATTGACCGTGACATACAATGTTTGGTTACGTCCTTCTGGCGGATTTGGCCAGGTCAAGGGCACAGGCGTCGTCTGGTTCGATGCCAAATCGACTGACAACGTAGTCGAAAACACCGGTGGATCGTTCAAGTTCGTATACAAGCATACATCCACTGGACCGGCGCTCAGCACATAATCATCGCCCAAATTATTGATTACGACAGAAAATGTATAGGGGTGGCCGGGGGAGATACAAATTAATCCGCCGGGCACTGTGTCAATTGGCTCAAAATCCGGCTTGTCCGCCACCAGGGTGATGGTGTCAATCCCTATCATAATCACATCACCCGGCGTATCAGCGAAATAAAGCTCTGCTGTATTGGTTTTTGTTTCAGTATAAGGATATTGGGAAGGAGGATTGATGTATTCAATGGTCATTTGTATAGTGATGGTTTGTCCCGGCGTGAGGCTGCCCAGCTCAAAAATAATATCATTGCCGCTGGTGCGCGAGGGTACCGGACTATTGACGCTGACAATAACAGCTCCTGACGGCAAAACATCACGAATTTCGACGGGATCACTCACCACTGTGCCGGTGTAGGTGATCTCGATGGTATAGTCGATCTGATCACCCCAGTAGAAAGTATCAGTGCCACCACCGTGCTGTTTATCGAGCAAAAAAATCAGACTGGGCGTCATGCCATCGCTGATGTGGAACGTGACGTCACTGTACTCATCACTGTACTGTTCACCCAATCCGTCAGGTGATGTGGGATCGCAGTCATACATCATCAATCCGGTGCGAACCGGCACAGGCTTGGTCATGCTAATGTCGGGATTGACCTGAACATCAAGGAGCAGTTGTGCTGTCGTTAAACGATCCATCGAGCTAAACTCAAAGACGACATAATTCAGGAATTCGTCGTTCGGGCCACTGGTTCCCTCCTCAACAAAAGTAATGCCCGGGACCTGCGTTGTCCACTGGTAATTGTAATTTGACAGACAATAGTCCTGTACCGGATTCAAATTGCCCTGCAAGGGTTCATAGTCTACCGGGAAAAATATCTTTAATCTCATGCACTCTTGATTCTTGATACCGTTGATGATATCGATGGTATAGCGGATGGTTTCCCCCGGCATGTAGACGTTTTTATCTGTCCCGATTTGAAAGATAATGTTCTCCGGCGCCCAAAAGACCTCATCACCGGCAATTTTCGAATCTGACTGATCTGCCGGATTGGTTTGCGCCCAAATTGGCAAAACCGTGAACAGCATGGTGAATGCCAAGACAAATATGACCTGGCTGAATGTCGCATGTAGGCGTGCCATAGTTCCTCCTGTACTGTCATTTGAAAAAAATGATTACAAAAATGCCCCGCACCAACGTATTGATTCACACAGTAGTGTGCGATCGAAAAAGTTGTGCCAATATGAAAGCTCTTTTTTTTATTGCATCGACTCCCTCCACTTTTATAAGTGCAAACGAATCTAATTGGTCTTTTTTATTTTATCCATCCGCATATTTCTGCATGGTCAAATTACCAATCCCCGTTGCCTCCGCTGGTCCGGCGATGACCTTGAGTCCTGTTGTCTCCTCTGTCAGTTGATTGAGCAATAAATTCTGTGAGCCGCCACCCACGATAAACAAGCGTTGCAGCGGCTGCGGTAGCATGGTATTCAAATTGTCAAGCACGTGCTTATATTTAAGCGCCAGACTCTCCAAAATACAGCGAATGATCTGCCCTTTGGTTTCCGGAACCGGTTGGTTGCTGTCGCGGCAATAATCCATAATGGCCTGGGGCATGTTTGCCGGATTGGCCAGTTTTTGATCATCCGGATCAACATGGCATGTGGATGGTCCGGCCTCTTTGGCCAGTTGTGTCAGTTCCGAAAAACTCAAATCGACGCCTTCTTTTTGCCAGTCAGATTTACAGCGCTGCACGAGCCAAAGTCCGGCCACGTTTTTGAGAAAACGAATTTTATCGTGCACGCCACCTTCATTGGTAAAATTGTTGGCCAGGGCGTTTTCATTGATAATGGGTTCCGATGCTTCGATGCCGATGAGCGACCAGGTTCCGGAACTGAGATAGGCCCAGTTATCTCCCTCCGCCGGCACCGCAGCGACGGCGCTGGCGGTGTCATGGCAGGCTGGTGCAACGACTTTTACGTTCGGAAGCCCCGTTTTCTCGGCGATGTCCTTGCGCAGCTGTCCTATTGTGGTGCCGGGAGGCACAATTTCAGCCATAATGTCAAATGGCAAATTCAAACGATCAAACAGCTCCTTTGCCCAGGTTTTGTGCCAGGGATCGAGAAGTTGCGATGTGGATGCTATGGTATATTCGGATACCATGGTGCCGGTGAGAAAATAGTTGAGCATATCCGGGATGAATAAAAGCTTTTCCGCGACATCGAGCAATGGATTCTGTTCATCCACCAAACGATAGAGTTGAAATATGGAATTGAATGTCATGAACTGGATGCCAGTTTTGAAATAGAGCTCCTGGCGAGAGATTTTTTCAAAAACTTTCAGCATCGTCTCGGGCTGCATATCGCGGTAAGCGTAAGGATTACCAAGCACAACGCCGCCCCGGCCAATCAGGCCAAAATCGACGCCCCAGGTATCCACGCCAATCGACCGGATATCCTGATGCCCCGCTTTTACTGTTTGTGCGAGGCCGGTTTTGATTTCTTCAAAAAGCTGTAGAATATCCCAGTGGAAATGCCCGTTGATTTGCGCCATCCGGTTCGGAAATCGATGCGTTTCCACAAGCTGCAGATTGTTTTTATCGTATATTCCAACAATAGCGCGGCCGCTGGATGCTCCGAGATCAAAAGCTAAATATTTGGCCAAAGCCATAACCTGTACTCCCTCGCCGAAAACCGAATAATAGCTAATTGAATATGGAAGGTGGAATTTGGTAGAACTCTATTATCCTAAATATCAAGTAATAACATCAATTTAAAAAAAATACAACAAAGCGCAAGATTAAAATCAACTTTTTCGTAAAACCTCATTGTTTAATTCCTCGTTCATCCAGGTAATGGGAGGTATTTTTACAAGGTTATAAATCCGGCCATCATTATTTTAGCATTTTTAAGGGAGCCGCTAAAATGAAAAGTCATGCCTGCGCAGCGGGCTGTTGCAGAATAGTGATTTCACCGCACAATCAAGTCACCCCGGAACCGCGCTTCTCAGCGGTGTCCGGAGTCTATTTTGAGTAAGTGCAGGGATTCTAAATGGATACCAGCCTTCGCTGGTATGACTTGTTTCGTCTTTTTGTGCCCTTGTATAAGGTTATATCTGTTCAATAGCCAATCTGCAACAGCCTGGCAGGCAGGCATCCATTGAAGGAGAAAAGACACAAGTTGGAATAGACCCTGGCCTTCGCCGGGGTGACTTTTTGTTAGATTGCAAAACAATTAATGGCCACATTAATAAAATGAATGATATGATCTGTGTTTCATCCGCGAAAATCCGTGGCTTATAAACTTTGCTAGAAAAACACGATGTTGCAGATGTCAGATTTTTTTTTCTTGTGGGCTTTTCAAAGTTTTAGCCTGAGCATTCTGATTTGAGGAACCAGAACGTCCAGTCTATTTTATCAGAGCTACTTTTTTAATGCAGCGTAAAGCACCCGAGGTCATGTGTACGTAATAAATGCCATTCGCCAGGTTTGAGCCGTTAATCTGAATGGAATGTCGACCAGCAGCTTGTTGCTGATCCACGAACGTGTCGACTTTTCGACCGACAAGATCGTATAATTCAAGCGTCACGTGCACTGGATTGGGCAAATAGTAGTGCATTGTGGTGCTTTGGTTAAATGGATTGGGATAATTTTGCTCCAGACGAAAAGCAGATGGCAACTTTAGCATGGTTTGATCTGTATCCAGTCTCAATATAAAGCTGCTATCGTTTTCAAGTGTATGCGACGACGTTGCTGTTTGATCATGAAAGGATACAGAAATATCATAATCTCCCACATAGCCGCGCCCGGTGAACAGCCCGTTTGAGTCAGTGCTTCCCTTTTCGTCCGTCCACCATTGTTCAAATATAGTGTCAATAAACACCTGACCGGATGGTTTGAGCGACCAATCCTTTCGAAAGAGCGGCGAATCTTCTTTCCAGTGCGTGCTATCCCAGAATCCCCACATGATAAAATTAAACACGCTGGGATGGCTGTAGGCAGCGATGAGGATATCGCGCATATAATCCGCTGCAATCGCTTCATCAGCGCCGACAGCGTCGTATTCCGTGATACTGATTGCGAGACCCAGGTCGCTGAATTTGTCAAAAATCTTTAAAAGTCTTTCGGGCGGCGTAAAGTTTGCGCCCATATGGCTTTGCATACCCAATCCCTGCAAAGGGGCCCTTGCTTGTAACATTTCCACCAGTGTTGATCTCAAGAGATCCAGCGAAATATCATCCATGCCGCCATTGGTCAAGATATCATTTTCGTTCAGGGTCAGGCGTGCGTGTGGATCAGCCAGGGCGGCCCATTTCAAGCAGTCCGCGTAGATACTTTTTGATCCCATCGCCTGTTCCAGGTCTGTGTTCTGGTTGATCTCATTCAGGACATCCCACTCTGCGATATTGCCTTTGAGACCGCTGTAGCCTGCTTCATCAAAAATGTGATTCTTAATACGATTTACGAGAAAAGTCCTGTCAAAATGTCTGGCTTGCAGGTCCGCCGGCATGTAATCCCAGTTTGGCCAGAGCAGATTGTGCCCCCGCACTTTGATGTGACGTTGCACAAACCATTCGACAACGTATCGCGCTTGTTCTTTTGTACCATAAGCATTGTCGTCTTCCCAGGACAGCCACTTGAGCGCATTTTTTATCGTCACAATATTGAATGAGCGAAAATCACCCGTCAGGTTTTCAAGTTTTTGTTGATAAAGGCGCGCATTTGTGCTGTTCTCAAACAACAGCTCGGAAGATACGGCGCTACCAAAGCCAAAAGCGTGACGACGCATGCGCACAACCACTTTAGCGCCTTCAACAGGTTCATTGTTGCGGTTGACCACTTTGACGATGAAATTTTTCATGCGAATGTGCTCGATGCGTTGCAAGGCTTGTTGACGCCACGAGGCGTGCACATCTTGTCCCTCATATTCAAGGTGAGGCGTGGTAAGTATGATAAAACAAGCGAGTATTTTAAACATAGCGTGGACGTATCAAAAACAGTGCCTAAACCAAATTCACAAAAAAAGAAAACGGATGGCGACAACAAGCCCTGAGCCGTTATCCAGCGGAATGGACAGCTTGCCCCGCGATAGGAACATCGGTTTGTGAAGAGATTGGAATGTGAAGGTTTTTTATCGTTGTTTTGTTTTAGTGGGCTTGTAAACGTGCCAATTGTTCCACTAATTCCTTGATGCCGGACAGATGCAGCGCACAGCTGTCAGCAAACAATGGTGATGGAGTGTCATAAGCGGCCAGTTCCCGGGCATTTTCGACAAGTCGAAAAATAGCTTCGTCCTTGATGGATTGTTCATCACTGCCATGCGTGAAAAATGAAATGATATTATCATAAAGGTTGACCAAAAGTTCTGCATAGTGCAATTGCTCATTCAATTCTTCCACACGACGTCGGACGTATTCCGGCATATCGGTTTCCAGCAGCTCGTCCATAAGGTAGCGAGCCTCAAAAATGAGGTGGTACGTGTTTTCCCAGAGCGAATTAAAGCTGACGGATTGGTTTGTGTCTTGCGGGAGAAAGCGTTCGTTTACGATGATCTCCCTGCTTTGGATGTTTTGCGCCACTGCCAAAATAGAGTCAGCGCGCTGTGGCAAAAAATAACGCCAGGTCGTTGCCGTCGCCATAGCCAGCTCGATGCGTTCGAAATAGTTTTTTATCGTTTTCGAAATGCCAGGGTAGTGAAAATCAAAGAATTCCTGCTTTAACGTATCTATCGAGACATGAGCATCCCAGGTTTGCCGGGCAAACTGGTAGTTTGTCAATCGATGCGTGCCCAAATTTCGCATACGAACATGTTGAAAATTAAGGCCTTGGACACCAATATGGGCATAAGCCGGAATATCGATCGTCATTATATTGGAATGCACCGTGGGTAAATCATGCAAAAACTCGGCATTATAGTTTTCGGTAATACCTATGTCTCCACTATAGAGTTTTTTTCGTTGCAGCCAGGTCCAGAGATCTTTTGCGAACCAGATATTGATATCAATGCAGTGCGTATCGATGATGTAGTGGTTATAGCAGCGCGGTCCGGTGAATAAAAAAATGGTGGTATTTTCGAGGTGAAAATCTTTGGGTACAGGTACACTTGGTGGCGTGAGTGCTGATCCGGCTGCGTAGCCATGTACATAGATTGGGCGCTGTAATGAGGCATTTTGATCCGCTTTTTGGATTGCTTTGTTCACATGATACACAAGATACAATAGTTTGTCGGCATCATTACCCATTCGTTGACATTTTTCGCAGGTGCACCAAATCGGCGGCGTCCACAGGTCAGCTATATCACATGTTTGCCACTCCCCGTAGCAAAGCTTATCAACGATGGTCTGGGCAAATTCTGTCACCGCCTCGGGATAGGAGAGACAGATGTGAATGAAATCAGGATCAACATCCATATGATCTGATGTATTTTCCTCGATGCCAAACCATTCCGGATGCGCTTCCGCGTAGGTCAGTTTGTTGTCATTATTCATATCACCTTTAAAATGTTCACTGACCATGTAAGGATCAATCGGATATTGGTCATCGCCGGGAAATGTGGGGTGATTGTAACGGTATTGATAATATGGTTTCAGTATGGTGGAAAAGATATCGCGTCGACCGCTATTGAGCAAAAAGCCGCGCTGCTTCAAGGCGCCGATATATCCGAGTGTATTCGAGAACAGATTCAGACGATTTCGTCCCATCCATGTGATAAAAAGCGTGTCAATTGATGTATCCATTCGTTGCGCATCCATCCAAAATCCACGCAGCTTAAAAGAGGGTTTTGCATACAAATGCATATTATAAATGCTAATTTGTGGGTAATGCGGCGTGTATTCACCCTCCGGTTCGGGAGCAAACCAGCGCACTCCCCATCGTGTCAGTAGCTCATAGGCAGCGTACAATGTCGCCACGGATGAGCGACCGGAAAGAACCAGTCCCTGATGCGTCTCCGAGAAAAAGGAATCAATGCGAAAATCCTGAAGATTATGTGGTTTGTGTTTTCTCCATCGTCGATTGATCCGCCGTTTTACTTTTTTAAACTCAGGATGTTGTGGTGCACCGATAAAAATAATATTTCCGGCTGCTGGCATATTATCAATGCTGACAATTGGCAGGTGTGATGGTGGGACGCCGATGATGAGACTGATATACTTTTGCAATTCAAGTGCAGTCAGGGCGCGTCGGCAGGGATCATCAGATTTTGTGTCGCCGTCAAACCAATCTATGGTGTCATAGGCAGCGTGCGCTTGCATGACGGTGTCATACTCGCCGAGATCGAGAACAATAGTACAAAGAGTTTCCCGGTCAATGAGAGTAAATTGTTTCTCCCTGGGTGCGCAGCTGTAAAAAAGTGCCACGATGACAAAAAACGGGATCACGCGACGATGCATAGCCGGTCCTGTTGCTTTAATTCTATTTTCCTTGAGATGAACAAAACATGACAAAATCAATATACCCGCACAAACGAATCGCACGTGATAAAAAGTTAGCAAATTTTTTCGAGAGTGTCCAGATATATTGTTCCTGTTGTTTGATATAATTACGCTTCGTCGCCTTTGTCGCTAATCCTTTTGTAAAAATTTCAGGATCATTTATCCATTTGCGCGAGCACGGACGGATCAATGATCAGACCGAGATTTTGTGCTTTTTTGATGTGCTCACGAGCTTTTTCATGCTGTCCCAGGTTGTGGTAATTGACGGCAGCCGCATAAAACAGCGGCGCATGATTTTCTGTCAATTCGAGTGCCCGCTCAAAGTAGGCGGCTGCACCCTCGTAATCGTGCTCTTTCGCATGTAAAAGTCCAATTCCATATAAAGCATCAACTTCATTCGGATTGATCTCCAGGG
Source organism: Candidatus Zhuqueibacterota bacterium (assembly GCA_016928775.1). Lineage (GTDB taxonomy): Bacteria > Zhuqueibacterota > Zhuqueibacteria > Residuimicrobiales > Krinioviventaceae > Kriniovivens. The sequence continues at coordinate 53,272 of JAFGKD010000071.1, forward strand.
CTTGCTTCAGGAACAGCTCTGCTTCTGTATAGAGTCGTTTTTTGACATACACAAGCCCCTGGGCGGCCAAAAAAGTGGCATTGTCACCCGTGAGGCCTGCCGCTGTCTCATACTCTTCCAGGGCCAAATCCCACTGCCCAACGAATTCACGCTTTTTACCAAGCAGATAATGGCTGTAGGCGCGCTGGTGTGCGGCCTGTTCGTAAAGCCGCAATGAATCAAGGATGGTCGCGTAGAGGTCACGAAACGAAATGTGCTCGGGATCGAGCTGAACAGCACTTTCGATATGTTGTGCTGCTAAGGCATAGTCGTTCTGCAAAGCCAGAATCTCGGCATATGTATATCTGGCTAGCGGATCTTTAGCATCCAGGCTGATTGCCTGCTTGATATCGCGATAGGCTTTGAGGGAATCGCCTGATGCAAACAAGATACGTCCTCTGAGCGCCCAGGCCTGGGAGAATGTCGGAAAAAGCGAGAGCGCCTGATCGCACGCCTCTAACGCCCAATCCAGGGAATCGGAGATAAAAAGCGTATGCGCTTCATTTAGTCTGGCGTGCGCCGCCATCTGTTGCGCTTGTTGTGTATTGCCCTGCTGCTGATAAATCTGTGCCAGATTCTCATAAGGTTGAACGAGGCGCGGCTGCAGCTCAATCGCTTGTTTAAAATCGTTTTCAGCCGCCGGGAGCTGACCGACGAGCAGCCGGGCTTTGCCGAGATTGTTGATCATCATGGCCACATCGGCGGCTATCTGAGAAACATCAATACACGCGCGGAACAAGTCACTGAATCCTTGCGTCAAGCGATGACCCTGGGTAAAATAGCGCGCCTGGACAAAATCCGGGTATAATGCCACTGCTCTCTCATAAGCCATTTCTGCCTGTTCGGGTTTGTTTGCTTCTATTAAAGCATTGCCCAGATTGTTGTATACCAGGGCATAGCTCGAATCCAGTTCAATCGCTTTGTTAAATGATTTTAAAGCCAGCTCCATCTGCCCAAGCCGCATGTATATGTTTCCCCGTTGCAAATAAAACATGGCAAAAGTTGTGTCTATATTGATCGCGCGATTAATATAGGTCAAGGCGGTGCTCGGCTCATTGATGCTTTCGAGCGTATAGGATAAATTAAACAATATCGGTGACGCGGTGCTGTCTATGCTCAGCGCATGATAAAAATTGGTCAACGCCTCCTCGTGTTGATTTTTGTGGACCAGAATCAGGCCATGATTATTGAGAACACCAACGTTATTCGGATCGAGGCGGAGCGCTTTTTCATAATAGTTTTGTGCCTCCTCGAGCTTGCATTTGCGCGCCCAGGTGTTGCCTAACAAAAAGTATGTTTCGACATAGGATGGTTTGAGCTGCGCCGCTCTTTCAAATGACTCAATCGCCTGGTTGAGCTGCCCTCGTTCGTAGTAAAACGTTCCCAGATTGATCAGCAACAGATGATTCTCAGGTTCCAATTGCACCGCTTTTTTATAATTGTCTTCTGCCTTGTCGAACTGTTCATTTTTATCATTGATTTGTGCCAAAAGCGTGATTGCATCCACGCAATCGGGATCATGCAAAAGCGCCTGCCCGGCTGCTCGTTCGGCCAGGCCGTACTGCTCCTGTTTTATATAAAGATAACCCAGATTTGTATAGCCTTGAATATAAGTCGGTTGCAACCGAATGGCTTTTTGATAATAAAAAAGCGCCGAATCCATTTGACCGCTTTTATAAAAAGCCACACCCAAATTGGACTGTTTTTGCGGATCGAGCGGGACAAGTGTCGCCGCTGTGCGGAAATGCTCAAGGGCTTGTTCATAATCGCCATTGTTCAAGGCGGACTGCCCTTTTTCCGTATAATAAGCAGCAGAATTTTGCAGCATCTGGTCGATGCGTAACTGTTCTTCTCGCTCACGTTTCTCGCGAATGCCGGCACAGGTGAGTAGCAGCGAGCTTGATAATAAAAAGAAAAGCGCTCGGCGCATGACGACCCTCTTTTTTTCAATAGTTAGTCTATTTGATTATATCAATAGTTGATCAAGAAAACAAGTACAAGTTGGCAGGTATAAACAGAACAGCCAATCCATTTGGATTGGCTGTTCGTCACATCACATCCCTTTCTTTTCGAGAATTTTTTCAATCTCGTCCATCACGCGATTCATCTTGACCATTGTTTTGTCAAAAGGCTCGGATGTTGTCATATCGACACCGGCATTTTTGAGCAGATTTATCGGATAGTCAGAACCACCCGCGGAAATAAAATTGATATATTTTTCAACGGCACCCGTTTCATTGTTCAATACCTTTTCCGCCAGAGCGGTCGAGGCAGTGAATGAGGTGGAGTATTGGTAAACATAAAAATTGTAATAAAAATGCGGTATGTACGCCCATTCGTATGTATAAAGATCATCGACAACACAGACACCCGTGTCGTCGCCATAATAACGGCGAACAATGTCGGCATACAGGGCAGTCAATGATTCATCGGTCAACGCTTCACCCTTTTCGACCATCTCATGGATGCGCAATTCGAATTCGGCAAATTGGGTTTGGCGAAAGACCGTGCCCTTGAGGCCGTCCAGGTATTCCATTAGCAGTGACAGCCGCACGTCATCATCTTTGATCTTTTTCAGCATGTAGTCAATCAGCAGCGCTTCATTGAATGTGGACGCCACTTCGGCGACAAAGATGGAATAGTTGGCCAGAGGGTAGGGCTGGGTTTTATTTGAATAGTAACTGTGCATGGTATGACCGAGCTCGTGCGCAAGCGTGCTGACATCGTCATATTTATTATTAAAGTTAAGCAGGATGTAGGGATGGACATCATAAGCACTGCCGCTGGAATAGGCGCCAGAGCGCTTGCCGATCGTCGGATAAACATCGATCCAGCGATTTTCCGAAGCGGTTTTAATCGTGCCAATATAATCCTCACCCAGAGGCGCCAACGATGTCATGACAATTTCATACGCTTCATCAATGGTATACTTGAGATCGACTCCTTTGACCGTTGGTGCATACATGTCGATATATTTGAGCGTATCCACGCCCAGCATGCGACGTTTAATGTCCAGATAACGATGAAAGGAGTTGAGATTGTTGTTGACATTTTCGATCAAGCTCATGTACACGGCTGTCGGGATGTTGTCGTCATCCAGAGCCCGTTCCAGGCAGGTCTCGTAGCCGCGCGAGCGCGTCACAAACAAGTCCGTTTTTACGTTGGACGCCAGGGAGGACGCGAGGGTGCGACTGAATTTTTTCAAGGCGCCAAAAAATTCCTTGAAAACCAGCTCGCGATCGTCCCGGTTCGACGAGGCGCGGTGTTTGGCGTAGCCGGCTGATGTCAAGGTCGCCGTGGACCCGTCACTCAATTCTACTTCAGGGTAGGGGAGATCAGCGTTGGTGAGGATGCTATAGGTGTCATAGGGTGCACTGGTAATGAGTCCGGCGTTCGCCAGTATCTTTTCCTCGTCTTCCGACAGGCGATGTTCTTTTTTGCGCAGCAAGTCTTTTAAATAGAACTCATAGACGCTCAATCCTTCTTCTTCAGCAAGAAATTGATTGATTTTTTCGACATCCATTACCAGAATTTCCGGCTCGATAAATGAGGCTTTGGCATTAAATTCGGCACCCAATTGCTGCACTTGTTGTTTCATCGCCTGCGGGGCCGATTCGCGTATATCCAAATCTGATTTTTGCGCGGCATACACATAAAGCTGAGTGAATTCGCGAGACAAATCGCTGTTAAACTCCAGGCATTCGAGAAGCGCTTTGGCTGAGGTGCCGAGATTTCCCTTGAACTCGAGTACAGTATCGAACCGCGAGGCGATTTCATCTTTTTTTGCCTCCCAGGCCGCATCACTTTCATAAAGATCGGTGAGGTCCCATTTATATTTCTCGGCAACCTCGGATCGTTGCATCTGTGCAATTACGTCTGTGTGGCTCCACATCAATAGACCAGTCAACATCATAAGTAATCCCGCTTTTTTCATTATCTGTCCTTTCTCCCCCTAACAAAAAAATATTTTTGTGCTAAAGTGTCTGTTTATCTTTGATGATTATTAACAATGTTTGGTTGCATCTATTTTCAACTAGTGCAAAGCGGCTAATTTTTCCTCTAGCGGATAAATCGGCCGAATATCAACCGGCACGTCCTTGAGCTGGTCAATATAGTTTTTTATCACTGGTGTATATTGGCGGTACTTTTTTATCAGCGATGCTGCTCCATCATAATCGCCATACGCTTGCAGTGTTAGCACGGTCGTTGCCAGTTCTGTAAAGGCTTTCCAGAATTTATCCTTGTTGTAATTGAGTTTGCCATTTTCATCAACATAAAATGCACCTTTTTCCATGAGAAAATTGAACTGAATGGCAACACCGCCGCCGTGCGCCTCGTCTATGCCGAAGCGAATGGAACGAAACATACCGCCGAGATAGCTGGCATACATGGATTCTTCCAGTTCGGGTGGAAATACGCCTTTGTCGATCATAAACTTGAGATTCCAGATGCCGAGAACATCGGCTTTGCATTCCTCAATCGTTGAATAGAGCTCTTTTAATTCGTCTCGCACCGAGGTGGCTTGTCCATTTTGCAGCGTGATATTCCCAGGGCCGAGACCGTGGCTCATCTCGTGCATCAGAACGTGATTAAAGTACGCATCAAACGAGACGTGTTGTAATGCCTCTTCAGCCAGGATGGTATAAACGATGGGAATCCAGCATTTGTCAAATTTGGCGCGAGCGATATTTTTCAACATGACTTTTTTCGAGCCTTTCGCCTCGCGCACCCGTTCATCATTTGGCAGATTAAAAGCTGTCGTTTGGATGCCCGCTTTGGTGTCACCGGCGGCGAACAATTCATTTACGACCTTGATTGGCGAGGACGAACCGCGGTTGAAATTTTTGTGCCTGTCCGGTATCGGCAGATTCGCTTCCATCTCATTCAAGTATTGCGCCACAGTCACCAGCTTGACACTCTCTTTGTGATCGACGCGACACAGGAAGGATTCGTACGCCGCTTTGTAGTTAAACAGGTTGTCTTCATACACTTCATATGGTGAAATAACGATTTCCAAATCTCCGTTCAAATCCATCCAGGCCATATCGCTTTGATAATAATCATCCGTGAGAAAGGCGTCCGCGCGCAGATTTAAAAAATTTTCGAGTGTTGGATCATCCGTCAATTGTGCGGCTTGTTTTAGCAAAGCTGCGACCTGCTCCACTTTGTCCTTGTATGCTTCATGATACGGCACGGCGACCAAGCTGCCTTCCTGGCGTTCGATCAGGGTGAATTCACTCTTGAACGCTGCCGCCTGATCGGGATGCTCAGCGACAAAGGCTTCAAATTCTTCCTTTGTCATGTCCGTTGGATAAAAACCGGCACCGGCCGGTTTCTCGTCGTCATCCAAAAAAGGTTCGTCCTCCACCAGACGGTTCCATTTGCCAAACATCACATCAAACAAAGCCAGATGATCGTTGAGCTGTGCTTTTTGTAACTCCCGGCGAATTTGGGGATTATCCGGATCAACCTGGAGTGCAAACAGCTCATCAATAATTTTTGATGCCTCCAGCAACCTGGACAGGGCTTTGAGATCACCGTCTGACAGCCCGTCGAGGTCTGTTTCCAGCTCAACCGGCGCCAGTTTGGCGAGCTCGGCTTTCACATACTCTGTGGATGACTTGTTTGGAAATGGATCTCTCGTACACCCGTTCATCACCAGGCCTGCCAAAAAAATAATTCCAACGAAAAGCGAACGCATAAAAAGTCCTTTCTAGAAGAAATAGTTGCTTTACGACTAACAGGAAATGTAAGATTGTTTAAACGCAAAGTCAATTGATTTTGAGGTTTGATTCATCAGAAATGAATTTTATGGAACTTTGTTACACCCCAATTTTACATTGGATAGCAAAGGATCACCTCAAAACAGGCCTTTAAAACTTTGATGACAATGTCACAACATAATGTCTTATTGGCAAGAGCGTCCGCTCCATCTGCGTATAGTTGTAATTGAACACATTGTTAATGTTCAATCCGAGCGTGAGCAGACCAAAAGAATAGGCTGCTCGCGCGTTTAATACATGTTGATCCACTCGATCATCTTTTGGATAGACTTCAACGCGTTCAAATTTGGAGACAAAGCGAAAATCAACGCCGAGCTCCAGCTGTTTAAATTTGTAGGTTATGGCGGTTGTGAGAATATGCCTTGGGCGATACGCCAAGGTGGTATCCAGCTCAATGTCGTACGGATCCATCCAGGTATAGCCGATATCGAAGCCGAGATTTTTTACCGGCAATATTTTGAGCATTGTTTCCACACCCGCTATGCGCGCTCGCGTGACATTGATGAATTGGATGACCTGGTTTTCATCCGGTTTGGGCTCGATCATATCCCAATAGTCATTCCAGAATCCAGCGATATCGAGATAAAAAAAGGTGCTCGGATTGATGTTCATACCGATTTCATGCGACCATGCTGTTTCGGATTTGAGAAAGGGATTGGGAATGATCGTCAAGCCGGAATAGAGTCCTTCCGGGAAACGTTCGGACATGCTGGCGACACGGAATCCCTGGCCGGAAGAAGCTCGAAAACGTAAATAGTTCTGCGCTAGCCATACCAAACCAACCTTGGGGCTCCATTGGGAGTCGTTAAAACCGTTATCTACATACTGGTAATCGTACCGCAAACCCAGCGTCAGATTCACATTGGTGATCACTTTAAATTCATTCTGGATAAATCCGGCTAAAATATATTGGCTGTGCTCGCCGACGAGGCCGGAATTGACAAAATCCCATGAGCCTTCTGTGCCGAAAATAAGAGAATTTTTCTCCGCTAACTGCCAGTCGCCCTGAATTTCATAGCCCGGTTTGTTGGCTGTGGAAGCAGTGATGTTGTCATGATACCAGTTTTTCCAGTAATTGTTAAACAGGGAAAAACGCGACTGCAGTCGGAAATTTTTTCGTAACACCCATTGATGAAAAAGAGTGGCACCATATTTTTGCGACTCGACATAATCCCCAAGGGCTATTGGATTAACCTGTAGCGCTTGCCGTTGACTACGCCACATCAGGCTCGTTTCGCGATCACCACCCTCATAGTTAAGGCTTATCGTTAAATTGTGCGTGCCGGTTGGTCGGTAATTCCATTTGAATGAAGCATTATGGCGTAAATACTCGGTGTTCTGGATATATCCCATTGATTTGTGTTGGCCGGCTGCCAGAAGTATCTCGGATTTATCGCCGAGTTGCCGTGTGTGATCGATATCTATGTCAGTGAAATTTCGCATGCGAGACGACCATTGCCACTCGGCATAACGAGGTTGATCGTAAATGCCGGTTGCGACCCGTAAATGTGTGCTCGGCCTGGATGACGCTTTTTTGGTGATGACATTGATAACACCGCCTAACGCGCTCGAGCCGTACAGCGCCGAGCCCGCGCCTTTGACGATCTCGACCCGTTCGATTTGTGTTGCCGGGATCAAATCCCATTTGATGTCGCCGCTGTCGCCGGGCATGACCGGAACGCCATCGATGAGAAACATCACCCGACTGCCGGCACCGTAATTAAAGCCCGAAGAACCGCGAATGTTGACCTGGGTGCCGACAAAGTTCACACCAGAGGCGTATTGCAAGAGTTTGTCAAGATAGATTTCATTTTTTTGCTCAAAATCTCGTCTGGTCAAAACGCCAACACTGTTGGGGCTTTCCTGAATACTCTGTCGACGTTTGTTGGCGGTGATCATGACTTCCGGCGTCTCAAGAACGGTTTCCTGCAACTGAATATCGACGTTTGTCGTTTGATTCGGCTGAATCGTCACGTGTTGTTCGGTATGTTTGTAGCCGATCATCGTCACTCGGGCGGTATAAATTCCTGCTGGAATACGCTGAATCGTAAATCGTCCATCAGCATCAGTCGCTGCGCCAAGCACGGTGCTGCTGAGTGTGACATTAACCCCGGGTAGCGGTTCCCCGGAATGACTGTCGATCACGCGTCCCGCAAGCGCACCTGTCGATTGTGCGTGCACCGGCAAAACGAGCGCGCATAAAAATGTCATTAAAATCGAGAGAGCAAGATAAAAAATATTCTTCATATTGAGGCTTTCTTGTTAGGGAAAACGAAAATCATAATCTATTGTGATATCAATATTGCTGATGCGGGTGGTATCTGTCGGAATTTTTACGATAGTTGGCAAACGATCGGATGCTTTTTTCTTATAGAAGCCTTTGATGCTTTCCGTTCCAATCGGCTGACCTTTTTCGGTGACGATCGCACCAATGGCGACATAGGTTCCAGGTTGTACCGGCAGAGAGTAGGTGGTCGTATCAAAGTTCGCCTCCATAGGGAAACCGAACGTGAGGTCCAGCAAGCCTGGATTGAGAATGGTTTTCGCCGCAATGACGAGAACATATTCCGCACCGTCCCACCACTCATCGGTGAGTGTCAAGGTACCTTCGATGACGCTGTCAACTTTTCGTCGAGCCACAGACAGGTCTGCTTCGATATTGATTGAATCGACAAGCGTATTTCTGTCAGGTATGGTGACGCTGCCGGGAGTAAATTTGTCGTCGGTTGGAAAATAGATGCCGATGATGTTGGTCACCTCCCACGGTTGCTCTTTTTCTTTCCACACGACACCGACGGCAGCGAATGCTTCAGGATTTGTCCATATGACATAGTTTGCCGAATCAACAAACGTATCAAGAGGTTCACTCATGATGATATCCTCCAGCGATGTCGGGGGAAAAACAGTCGCGGCAACAACCATCACCTCATCCGTTTGTTTGGGCCATTCATTTTTAAAGAACACCGTGCCGGCGATACCGCTTTGTGTCGGTTTGAGGCCGGTGGGCACATCACAAAAGAAAATAAGCAAGGGAAAAAAGCACAAAAGAATCAGCTTTTTTAGCATTGGATATCCTCTGATTTCTGAATAAAAAAAGCCTCGCACCCTAATGGCTGGCCGAGGCTTTGCATTATTTCAGGGAGAAATTCCCTCTATTCTTTGATTATGACTGGTCGCGCTCGACTAAAAGTTATAATCGAGTCCGATCATAAGATTGTTAACATTCATGGAATAGGTGCCGGCCATGTTGTCAGCAATCGAATTGCTGTAATACCAGGTTGTGATTTCGCTTTCAGGGATAAAGATTTTTTCATAATTCACCGAGATGGCCACCGGACCAACCGGAACGGCAAGACCAAGGGTCAAATTGATGCGGCGATTAATATCCGGTATACTTGGCGACATGGTTTCATCCACGGCAGCACGATTTTCAGTAGTGAGACCACCACGCAATTTCACCGTACCCGCTGTGTATTCAATACCAAAGCCAATTTTGAACGTATCCTGCCAGTTTTGCACCAATTGTGATATTGTTGTGCCGGCGGCATTGGTAATATTAATGATATCCCATGCCGACCATTGGGTATAGGTGACATCAAGAGCAAGGAGTAAATTTTTAAAGCCGGAGTAGCTGGCACCCACGCCGATTTTTATGGGTAGTGGCACTTTGGCTTTCGCATCACCAACATCCTGGGTGGTTACGGACTGGCCGGAATAAAAAGCGGAAAAGAAAGCGCTTTGCTCATTGCTGATAAAACCGGCGTCGCGAAGTTCATTGGCAGCGGTGCCGGCCAAGCTATTGTATGGGGGGGCATCTGCAAAATAGGTGTTTTCCGAATAGCTACCTTCCAGGTCCAATTCGGTATAGTATTGCAGCGATGCGCCGAAGCTGAGGTTTTTCGTAGGTTTGAACATAAGGCCGACATTGGCGCCGTAACCACTGCCCGAAGCGTCCATGGCCACGTCCGTGAGAAAGTGATCAAAGGGTGCTCGCCGCATCCGATCCAATGTTATGCGGTCGCCGGCATCTATGACTGTGAGAAGGTAGCCGTAAATTTGTTGATTGTACAAATAAGGATTTTGTAAAAATGCCGGCTGTCGGATGGCAATGTCAGCCATGACATAGCTGGCGCCGACACCAATCGACAGTTTTTCACTGATTTTTAAAGCGATCGTCGGATGAATATCAATGAGCTGCATATCACTTTCATATTCGTATTTGGGATAAGAAGCATTGTACTCATCAGGTGTGACACCTGGAATAATATTGAGATTATTCCTGGCCGTTTGCACCAAATCCCATTTGGAACCCAGGCCAAAAGGCGCCCATACGCCAACACCCAATGTCAGTCTACCCATATTAAAGGTAACGCCTCCGGATGGTACAACAAAATTTTGTGGTTCAGCACCTCGCTCGACTCGGTATACAGCGCTGAATGGCTGGTAGGCAGCGCTCGCGCCCGGAGTTACATTGTAGTAATGACTGTTGCCGACGTAATAATATGCCCTTGGAATAACATACTCGACGCTGAAACCTGCGCCAAGACCTTTTGTGTACGCCAAGCCGGCGGGATTCCAGTACATGGCGCTCCAGTCATCCGCAATTGAACGGTAATTACCGCCCATTGCCTGGGCACGCGCACCAACGCCAGTCAAATCAACACCTGCTGCAAATATATTTGATGATATCAGCAGCATGAATATGAGGGCCATTACCAATAGAGAAGCTCTTTTCATTTTTCCTCCAGTTACGATTTTTATGTGATTTGCCCTTTATTTTCGGTCATGCGTGGGTTTTTGCAGGTCATAATCAGGGTAATTCTACAAAAAAAAACCACGATTGTCAACATTATTTTGCAATCAGGTCATTCTTCAATTATTTAATAGAACACGGAATTAGCGGATCGAAAGAATGAAAACGGATAGAGAATAGCGCTATTTCGTATCCGTTTTTATCCGTCAAATCCGTTATCCGTACTCCATCCAAATCTGCGACATCGTGTTTTTTTAGCAAAGTTAAAAGTCACGGATATTCACGGATGAAACACAGATAATATCATTCATTTTAATCTTTTTTAACCTCCAGTCCCAAAAATTTCTCGAAGCAAAGCCGAAAAATCCGTGTGCATCCGTGGCTTGTAATTTGGCTGCGGCCAAAGGCCGCGCCATGTTCTATCAATGATCTTTCTTGCTACTAAAAACTGAGGTTTTGAAGGTATTATATGAATTTGCTTGCATTTCTTTTATTTATTTAATATCATTTTGAATGAAATTCAAAGATAATAAATAACTGCGTTGGGAGAGTCGATTATGGATACAGCCAAAAGAGAACGATTACTCAAAGCAGCCATCAAGATTTTCGCCCGTGATGGTTTTTTTAAAGCCAAAGTCGAGGAAATCGCCAAAGTGGCAGGTGTCGCTACGGGAACGACCTACCTCTACTTTAAGAACAAAGATGATTTGCTCATCTCCATCTTTGAAGAAGAGATGACGCCGATCATCGAAAAGATGAAAATTGAACTGGAAAAGCAAAAGTCCCCGGAGGATAAAATCACCACATTTATCAAGCGGCATTGCCAGGTCGTGGAAAAAAATCCTGACCTCGCCTTGCTCCTTGAGGTTGAATTGCGGCAGAGCAACAAATTCTTGCACGAGTATAAAGGCACAAAATTTAAAGAATATCTCGATCTTATCGGCAATGCCTTTGAAGAGGGGCAAAAAACCGGACTGTTTCAACAGGAGGTTCATTCGAGCATCTTTAAGCAACTGGTGTTTGGCGCTGTGGATCAGATTTCAACGAATTGGACATTGTCCAAATCGAAAAAAGTAAAGTTAGCCGATGCTGCTGATCAAATCAGCCGGGTTGTCCTGAATGGTGTGAAAAACTAAGCCGCTTCCAAGCGACAGTTTCGTATATTCAGTTTGCAAAATCCGACTCAATTCTGAGCCGGATTTTTTATGGCTCATCCGAATAATGTGTACTTTACCGCCGAGATCACCAAGAGAAATTGTCACAAATATCTTATTACAATTCCTATGAAAAGGAATTATTGATGTCTACTTTTTCTGACAAATCTAATCGTCTGATCATTCTCCATCATAGTGAGATCGCACTAAAGAAAGGCAATCGATCCTACTTTGAGAACCGTCTACGATGGAATATACAGCGTGCCTTGTCGGATGTGAAAGGTATTCACGTTCGGATCGATTTTGGTCGCTTTGTACTATCTGTTCATAAAGACTGCGATATCGATCTCGTCATCGATCGACTCAGACAGGTCATTGGTCTCGCATCCATTCGGCTGGCATTCACGGGCGATCCAAATCCAGAACGCTTGCAGGAACAGGTGTTCGAGTTGGTAAGGGATAAAAAATTTGATTCTTTTTGTGTCGCCACAAATCGTGTGGACAAACAATTTCCGTTCACGTCAACCCAGGTCAATCAAATTGTCGGCGCAAGAATTCACCAAGCCCTGGGCGCTCGCGTTGATTTAAAAAATGCTGAATTGGTTATAAAAATTGACATCGTCAACAAGCGTGTTTATTATTCTGTGGATATTTTCCCTGGTGAAAGAGGTTTGCCCATTGGGTCAACCGGCAAGGTGGTCAGCATGCTCTCTTCCGGTATTGATTCTCCAGTTTCTTCATTTCGAATGATGAAACGCGGCTGCCGCACCATTTTCGTCCATTTTCACAGCTATCCGTTTACGGAAAAGACATCTTTGCATAATGCGCTTGAACTTGCCAAAATATTAAACACCTACCAAAATGACAGCAAGATCTATTTTGTGCCCCTGGCTGACATTCAGCGAGAGATCATTCTCGCTGCTCCTGCCAAGTTGCGCGTGGTGTTGTATCGACGAATGATGTTTCGGCTGACAGAATTGGTGGCGCGACGCGAAGGTGCCCGCGCCATCGTGACAGGCGAGAGTCTGGGACAAGTGGCGTCGCAAACGCTGGAAAATATCGCCGCCATATCCGAAGTGGTGTCGATGCCCGTTTTACGACCGCTGATCGGCATGGAAAAAGAGGAAATCATTGAGGTAGCGCGTCGTATTGGCACCTATGATATTTCCATCGAACCTTATGATGATTGCTGCAGCTACCTCGTGCCTGCCAGGCCCGAGACCAATGCCAGGCTCGATGAGGTTCATGCAGCCGAAGAAAAAATGGGGGACTGGGCATCTTTGATTGAAAAAGTGCTTCAGGAAACCACCGTGGAAAAGATACAATTCCCGCCACGCTGACCGTTTGGGCGCTCAACAAATCTCGAGCGCCCGGTCACTATTGTAAAGATTCTCCACAATAAGGGCACACCTTCCAGCCTTTTTGTACATTCTTTTGACATTTGGGACAGGTGTTTCTCAGGTTTGTCCCACAATTCGGGCACACAACAAAATCCGATTGAATCGGGCTGTTGCACTGCGGACAGGTTTTGGCATTCGGCACGACACCCGGAGTGGTTGTCGTTGCGCTCGATCGAACAATCAAATAAATAATCAGCGCGATAAGATTGCCGAAAAAAACTAACAATGCCCACAGGATACCGCTCATCCCGTTTCTCTCCGCGTCGTTGTAAACCCAGATGGAGATCAATAACCAGATTAATGTAATGATGACGATCGGGATGAATACCATTGCCGGACCACGAAAAACCGTGAGTGGGCCGAGGAAAAATCCTTCACCAGCCGGTATACCCAGGTTATGCAGGCCAATTCTGAATAAAGGCAAAATCAGGAACAAGAACAAGATGACAATGAGCAGAAAAATGAAAACTCCGGGCATTTTATTGGATTGTGACATGTTCGACTCCCTTAAATATTATGGGTGATGACAGCCTTCTTTTGCAAAATTATGGGAGCACACAAGGCGGTCAATAGATTTTGTACAAAAACCATCAATAAAAACAGTGCGATGATCCGACAAATTTTTTCGCTGCCATCAACATAAAGTTGCAGGATGACCGTGGCAGCTAACAAAAAAATGGCCAGCACTCCGAGTACAAAAGCCATCCGGGGGGAGTGCCAGAAATGGATGCGGTGAGTGCCTGTCGAATTCAAGTCGCTCCGGCCTAATTTTCGCAAGCACAATTCAAGCGTATCCATTTTCGTCTGTGCGGGAGGTGACAGTGCTGCAGGTAATGTGAGCTGCTCTACATCCGCCGCGCATTTTTGACAATCAGGGCATCTCGCAAAATGTTCTGCCTGACGTTTGCGGAGTTCTTCCTGAAGAATCAACTTTTTTTGGACATTGTTACAAATCATTTTTACAACTCTGAATTCTTTAAGTGATGTCGTAGTTTTTGAACGGCCTTGTATAGTGTTGCTTTCACCGTACCCTCGGCGCATTTCATTATCTGACTGATTTCCGAAATTTTGAATCCTTCAATAAAGCGCAGGCAAAACATGCTCCGTTGTTTGCCTGATAGGTGCGACAAGCTGTATTCCAGAATCTCATTCAATTCCTCCTGATCAGGCGATGTTTCGGTTGACACCCATAGCTCATCAGCAACGTCTTTTTCATCCAGAGAAGTGCCGAGGAAAAAGCGTCGAATTCGCAAGCGCTGCAGTTCATCTCTATAAATATTCGTCGCGACCGTGAAGAGAAATCCTTTAAAATTCTGAATCCGTTTGCCTTTCCGTAAATAACCAACGACTCGCAGCCACGTTTCCTGATAGATATCTTCCGCGTGACGTGATGATCCCGCGAGATACCGAATATATCGAAACAACGCCGCTTCGTTTTGGTGAAATAACGCCTTGAAATCAGCACCGTTGATATCATTACTTTTACACTCGGCATTGCCTTTTGACATCAACTCCTCTCCACGCTCTCTATTTTGTAAAGATAGACGATTGAGTCGTGATTTGGTTTATTCGGAATATAATAAAATTTACAATCGTTTCAATCTATCACTTAAAAATACTTGATTGATCAGGGTGAAACCATTAAATTGACGTGCTATGATTCCAGGGGTTGATGAAAAATATCCAACTGTATTGGCGCCACTTGCAGGTTGGTCCGATTCGGCTTTTCGCCGACTGTGCAAAGCGTTCGGCGTTGATATGGTTTATACTGAAATGGTGAGCGCTGATGGTGCCAGGCGTGAGCAAGAAAAGACGTTAGCTTTGGCTGAATTTGGCGAATCTGAACGTCCCATTGCCATACAGCTTTTTGGTGCCGAACCCGAAACAGTAGCCGCTGCTGTGCGAATCATTGCGCAACGGCAACCTGAATTTATTGATATAAATTTTGGTTGTCCGGCGCGCAAAGTCATCAAGCGCGGCGCCGGCGGTGCATTACTGCGTGACCTGTCGCTTTTGCAAACGATTGCCGAGGCAGCGGTCAAGGCGACGAATATCCCGATTTCGGCAAAGCTTCGTCTGGGTTGGGATGGTGATTCGATCAATATCGTACAAGCAGCACAGCGGCTGCAGGATGTGGGCGTCAAAATGTTAGCCATTCATGCCCGCACGCAATCGCAACATTTCAAAGGTTGGCCGGATTGGTCCTTTATCAGGATGGTCAAAAAGGCGGTCACAGTTCCGGTCATTGGTAATGGTGATATAAAAAGCGCATTTGATGCCAAAAGAATGTTTGATGAAACCGGCTGTGATGCCGTTATGGTCGGCCGCGCCGCTTGCGGAAATCCGTGGATATTTCGACAAATTAAAGGTTTTCTTGATGAGCACATGGAACCCGAACCGCCAACGTGTGCCGAGCGGCTCAACGTTTGCTTGCAGCATTTTGATCTTGCCGTCGAGATATATGGAGCTGCGCAGGCTATCCGCACCATGAAAAAACAGATTGTACTCTATGTAAAAGGTTTCCCCAATGCCAGTGATCTTCGCAAAAGGATTTTGGCGCTCGATTCTTGTGAGAAGATGCGGCGTGTTTTGTTGGAGCAATTGGCGGTTTTTTCTCAAAAAGTACAAACAAATTCTGCCAAAATGATATGAACTGGAAATTAAAATAAGTCTGGAGGATTTATGTCGCGTTACAAAGTGATCATTATGGGAGCTGCAGGTCGGGATTTTCATAATTTTAACACAACATTTCGGTCCAATGCGGACTATGATGTCAAAGCCTTTACAGCAACACAAATTCCAAATATTGAAGGGAGACGTTACCCGGCTGAGCTGGCTGGTTCCCTCTATCCTGATGGCATCCCCATTGAACCGGAGGAAAATATTGCCGATTTGATACAGCGACATCAAATCGACCACGTCTATTTCTCATATAGTGATGTTTCTCACGACTATGTGATGCATCAGGCTTCTCGCGTTAATGCGCTAGGCGCGACTTTTTCATTGCTTGGTCCAAAGTTCACAATGCTCAAATCAACAAAGCCGGTTGTTGCTGTGTGTGCTGTCCGAACAGGTTGTGGCAAAAGCCAAACAACTCGACGTGTTGCGCATATTCTCAAAGCGAGCGGCAAAAAAGTTGTCGCCGTTCGTCATCCTATGCCCTATGGAGATTTGGTGAAACAATCTGTGCAACGATTTGAGACCATAGATGATTTGTATCAGCACAAATGTACAATTGAAGAGATGGAAGAGTACGAGCCGCATATTATGGCGGGTTCGGTTGTGTATGCAGGAGTTGACTATGCTGCGATTTTGCAGCGCGCCGAACAGGAAGCAGATGTCATCTTGTGGGACGGCGGCAATAATGATTTGCCGTTTTTCCAACCGGATATTCATATCACTGTGGTCGATCCGTTGCGCCCGGGTCATGAAATGTCATATTACCCTGGAGAAGCCAATTTGCGAATGGCGGATATCATCGTAATGAACAAGATAGACTCGGCAAATGCCAAAGATATTTATACCGTACGAAAAAATATCCAGGCGGTCAATCCTGACGCTATGCTGATTGAAGCAGCATCGCCAATATCGGTCGATGATTCTTCTATTATACGAGGTGGGCGTGTTCTCATCGTTGAAGATGGCCCCACACTGACGCATGGTGAAATGAAGTTTGGCGCCGGTGTTGTGGCTGCCGAGCGATTTGGCGCTTCTGAAATTGTTGATCCACGGCCATTTTTACAGGGCTCACTTGTGGACACTTTTGCTAAATACCCCAATATCGGATCTGTGCTTCCAGCAATGGGCTACGGTAAAGCCCAGATGAAAGACCTCGAAGCCACAATCAATGCGACTGATTGTGATGCGGTCATCATCGGGACGCCGATCGATTTGCGTCGAATAATCGATGTCAACAAGCCGTCGACTCGTGTTTATTACAATTTGCAGGAAATTGGCGAACCGACATTGGAGCACGTGTTAGCTGAAAAAATAAAAGCACCCTCAGCTTGATCCATGTTTTACAAGGTGTTTTTGTGCAAATGTGCGACAATGTAAAATTCTTAAATTCAAAGAATTATGTCTTATGAATAATGTTCAGTTCCTGGTAACTTTTATCTTGACTAATTTGCGATTAATTGCTACCTTTTGCCCCGATTTTGGAGAATAAGGCAGTGATCAAGCTAAATGTTGCAGCGATACCCGAGGGTTCTTCGAACTTTGAAGCGGAAGCGACTCTTGAGGATGTCGATCTCGTCGACGATGAGGAGTTTAAAGAAAAGATTCGCATTGTCTACAACTGCAACCGGGTGGGAAATGAAATGTTTATTAAAACTGCTCTGTCGACCACTGTCGATTTAAATTGTGACCTTTGTCTGGAACCGTTTCAATCCACCTTGTCTGAAACGGTCGAGATTGTGTTGACAAGGGATGCCGAGCTCGTGGAACGGGGAGAGGAGGATGTGTATCTTTTCACCGAGTCCACATCGGAAGTCGATATCACCGAGTCGGTTAAGCAATCATTGCTTTTGGCCGTACCATTTAAAAAAGTGTGCAAAGCGGACTGCAAAGGTCTCTGTCCAACGTGCGGTGCAAACTTGAACATTGAATCCTGTTCTTGCACAGATGATAAAATTGATCCCCGCTGGCAAGCCCTTAAAGAGATTTTTTTTGATGACGAATAATATGTGTTATTGAGGATAAAATGGCATTACCAAAGAGAAGACACTCACGATCACGACAAGCAAAACGTAGAGCGAATTGGAAGGCCTCCACACCGACTGTAGTGGAATGTTCCAATTGCCACCAACCAAAATTGCCGCATCGGGCATGTCCAAATTGTGGCTATTATAAGGGCCGATCCATTTTTCTGCCGAGAGAATCGTAACTTGCTCACCTGTCTAACCTGCAAAACCGATAATAAAGAGGATTTTCCTTTTGAATTTAACTCGGAGTAAGGCTTGGTAAAGATTGCATTAGACGCTATGGGAGGAGATCATGCTCCCCAATATGCTGTGCATGGCGGTATTGAAGCAGCCCGAGCCTCAAAAGGACGTTTTCAAGTTGTTTTAGTAGGTGACCAGGAAGCGATCGAAAAGGAAGTAGCAAAGCATTTTCTGACCCAAAATCTGCCGCTCTCGATTCAGCATGCCTCACAGGTTGTGGGCATGGATGAAAAGCCGGCCGTTGCTCTCAAGCAAAAAACGGATTCTTCCATTGCCGTGGCAACACGCTTGCACTTTAATCATGAGGCCGATGCGCTTGTCAGTGCTGGCAACACCGGTGTTGTTATGGCGCATGCTTTGTTTGGACTCAAACGTGTGAAAGGGATTCGACGCCCGGCTATTGGCTCATTGCTCCCCAATCAAATGGGCGGCACTACGCTGTTGATTGATGTGGGCGCCAATGTTGATAGCCGTCCCGAAGACCTGGTTCAATTTGGTATTATGGGCAGCATATATGTGTCCCGGTTATTAGAAATTGACAGACCTCGCGTTGGTTTGCTCAATATTGGACACGAAGAGGGCAAGGGGAATGAACTCGTTAACAAAACATTTACTTTGTTCAAAGCATGCTCGTGCAATTTTATCGGCAATGTCGAAGGCGGGGATATCCTGCGAGGTAATTGTGATGTGGTGGTTTGTGACGGTTTTGTTGGTAATATTGTTCTCAAAGCCGCGGAAAGTTTGCACGGGCTATTCAAAATAAATATGCGCCGATTGGTGAAAAAATATCTGTTTTCACAGATCGGTGCGGTTCTGATGAAACCTACTTTTGATGGAATTCGCCGATTATTCGACTATCAGGAATATGGCGGCGCACCTTTGTTGGGCGTACAAGGATGTTGTATCATCGCACATGGCAAATCAACGCCGCATGCCATCAAAAACGCTATTTTGGCTGCCTACAAGTTTGTCGTTGAAAATGTGAATGAAGCGATTAAACAACAGGCCACAATACCTATCGCACATAATGATGCTGAGGCGGTACCACTGAACGGATGAAGCTGACGAGACATTTGAAAAGAAGGAAAGTGTGAGTATAAAACCTGTATCAAAAATAGCTGGAACTGGCGTAGGTATTCCAAAAAAAATAGTAACAAATTTTGATCTGGAAAAAATGGTTGACACCACTGACGAGTGGATCAGAACACGGACGGGAATTGAAACGCGTTATATCGTTGAAGAGGGTCAAAACACCTCTGATTTGGGTACAGAAGCGGCTCTGAATGCGCTGAAAGATGCCAATGTATCACCCAAAGATGTCGACGTTATTATCTTTGCGACAATTACCGGTGACGTGGGTTTCCCATCAACAGCGATTTTTGTGCAAAAGAATATAGAAGCGTTTAACGCCTCTGCCTTTGATATTCAGGCTGCCTGCACCGGATTTCTTTACGGTATGGAATTAGCGGATGCATTGATCTGCACCGGTCGTGCCAAAACCATCCTGCTCATTGGCGGAGAGACACTCTCCAGAATTACAGATTTCACTGATCGGAATACATGCGTTTTGTTTGGTGATGGTGCCGGCGCCGCAGTTTTGCAGCCGTCAGACGATGATCGTGGTGTGCTGGCAACGTTCACCAAAAGTGACGGTCGATTGTACGAGCTCCTCAAAATGGATGGAATGGGAACAAAAAATCCGCCGACATCCAGGCAGTATACGGAAAAAATGCAGTATATTCAAATGGAGGGACGTGACGTTTTCAAGCACGCGGTTACCTGTATGGGGGATGCCGCCGAGCTCATTCTTGAGAAAGCTAATCTCACTTACGATGATGTCGATTTGCTCATTACCCATCAAGCCAATATCCGTATCATTGATGCGACTGCCAAACGTATCAAGATTCCAGCGGACAAAGTTTATATCAATGTCCATAAATATGGCAATACGTCCGCTGCGTCAATTCCCATAGCGATCGATGAGGCGCGAAAAACCGGGCGCTTGCAATCCGACGATGTTGCTGTTTTAGTCGCTTTCGGCGGTGGCTTTACATGGGGATCGGCTGCGGTCCGGTTTTGAGCTCATTCTTATTGTAAAGTAAAATTATAATCTGGACGAACTTGTGCTAAGCATTGCCTTTTTATATCCCGGCCAGGGTTCGCAGTTTGTCGGCATGGCTAAAGATCTGTATCATACATTTGATTCGGTCAAAGAACGATATCTACAGGCAAATGATATTCTCGAATTTGACGTGGCCCGGCTCTCCTTTGCCGGCCCGGAAGAAGAATTGTCTCAGACAGATAAAACACAACCGGCGATTTTTGTGCATAGCTATGTTATGTTCGAGTTGTTGAAAAATAAAAGTTACATGCCTGCGATGGCAGCCGGCCATAGCCTGGGCGAGTATTCGGCGCTCGCAACTGCCGGCGTGTTCTCTTTTCAGCAGGGCGTGCGACTTGTAAAGCTTCGCAGTCAACTTATGCAACATGCCGGGACGCGTATTAAAGGCGCAATGGCAGCGATTATCGGATTGGATTATCAGACTGTGCACAATATATGTCAACGCGCATCGCACAGAGCGTTGGTCGATTTGGCCAATTTTAATTCGCCGGATCAGATTGTTATCTCCGGTACAATTGAGGGTGTACAGATGGCTATGGTTATGGCCGAGAAAGAGGGCGCTCGCCGCACGATTCAACTGAATGTGAGCGGTGCATTTCATTCACCACTCATGAAACCTATTTTGGACGATTTTGTCGAGGAGCTGGAACGAATTGAATTTGGTACGCCTTCGGTGCCCATTTTCTCAAATGTAACGGGTCAACCCACGAATGATCCCGATGAAATCAGCATGTTTCTGAGAAAACAACTTTTGAGCCCCGTATTGTGGACAGAAACGATAAAACATATGATTCAGGGCGGTGTGGACACTTTTCTCGAAGTCGGCCCCGGTCGAATTTTAGCCGGATTATTGCGAAAAATAGATCGGCAAATTAATGCAATATCTGTAGGTACTGTAGAACAATTGGAAAAATTGGCGGAGAAGTTGTATTGATAACGTTGGAAGGAAAGGTGGCTTTGATCACAGGAGCGGCTCGCGGTATTGGAGCTGCCATTGCGTTCAAATTAGCTGATTTCGGCTGCCGTGTGACTTTGTCTGATATTGATGTGGTTGGTGCAGAAAAAACAGCTCAAGAGATTAAAAATTCCGGCGGTGAAGCCGCTGCTTTGGCAGCAGATGTTGCCAGGCTCACACAGGCGGAAAACCTCATCAAAGAAACTATTGATAAATTTGATAAAATTGATATTTTAGTCAATAATGCCGGCATAACACGTGATAATCTTCTCATGCGCATGAGTGAAGCCGAGTGGGATGCTGTACTTGCGGTGAATCTCAAAGGAACATTTAATTGCACCAAAGCTGTGATTCGTCCGATGATGAAACAGCGCAGCGGAAAGATCATCAACATATCCTCGATAGTTGGTGTGATCGGCAACGCCGGGCAGGCCAATTACGCTGCCTCAAAAGCAGGTGTCATTGGTCTGACCAAATCTGTTGCCAAGGAGGTTGGCTCACGCAATATTCAAGTGAATGCTGTAGCACCAGGCTATATTTTGACTGAAATGACAAAAGACCTGCCGGAATCTGCAAAAGAAGCTTTTTTAACCGTTATTCCATTACAACGTGCGGGACACGCGGACGATGTCGCGAACACGGTGTTGTTTTTAGCAAGCCCATTGTCGGACTATATCACGGGACAGGTCCTGCATGTTGATGGCGGAATGGTCATGTAAATTGAATAGTGATTACAACCCAATTTAACTCTAATCTTAGGAGGAATTGCAATGTCCGTGGAAGATCGCGTAAAAGAAATCATCGTTGAGCAGTTAGGCGTGGATGCCAGCGAAGTTACCGAGAGTGCCTCTTTCATCGACGACTTGGGGGCCGATTCGCTCGATACTGTCGAACTGGTTATGGCGTTTGAGGAAGAGTTCGGTATTGAAATACCGGATGAGGAAGCGGAAAAAATTCAAACCGTTGGCGATGCGCTTAACTATATGAGAAAAAAACAAGGTAACTAGATATCGCAAAGCTATAATTGAGGGATAGCCTGTTCTATCCCTCATTTTTTCCTCTTTTATCCCGTCAATAAAGTGCAACAACACAATGTCCAGTGAAAAAAACCATTTCGCCTGTACATACCAGTTCTAATCTAAAGGTGACGTATGGAGCTTAAGCGAGTTGTCGTGACAGGTTTGGGGGCAATAACACCCATTGGGAACAACGTTGATGCCTATTGGGACAACCTTCAAAAGGGAACGAGTGGCACCGGTCCACTGACATTGATTGATCCCGAGCCCCATAAAACCAAAATTGCTGCTGAAGTTAAAGATTTTGATCCAACAGCATTTATCGATCGGAAAGAAGCGCGACGCATGGAGCGATTCACCCATTTTGCCATCGTCGCTGCTGATGAAGCGATTGCTGATTCCGGCATCAATTTTCAAAATGTTGATACCGACTATTTTGGCGCTATCGTCGCATCCGGCATCGGTGGCATGCCGACGTTCGAGAAACAGTATGAAAACTATTTGAGCGGCGGTCCACGCAAGGTGAGTCCTTTTTTTATCCCAATGCTCATCGCTGATATTTCCGCCGGCTATATTTCAATCAAACATGGTTTGAAAGGTATTAACTATTGCACGACATCGGCATGCGCATCGGCCTCGCACGCGATTGGCGAGGCGTTTAACTCGATTCGCTTTGGCCGCGCTATTGGCATGTTGGCTGGCGGCAGCGAGGCGTCCACCACGGTGATGGGTGTTTCCGGTTTTAACGCCCTGCAGGCGCTCTCCACCCGGAATGATAGTCCGGAAACTGCGAGCCGTCCGTTTGATTTGCATCGAGATGGTTTTATCATGGGTGAAGGTGCTGCTATTCTCGTTTTGGAAGAGTTGGGACATGCGCGAGCGCGTGGCGCCAGGATTTACGGCGAAATTGTCGGCGTTGGTTTTACTGCCGATGCGTATCATATCACCGCGCCCATTCCGGGTGGTGATGGCGCAATGCGGGCGATGAATATCGCTATAAAAGATGCCGGTATCGAACCATCAGATATTGATTATATAAATGCGCACGGCACGTCCACAGTCTATAATGACAAGGTCGAAACCGAAGCGATCAAAAAAGCATTCGGTGAGCACGCTTACCATCTCTACATAAGCTCGACAAAATCCATGGTTGGGCATCTGCTTGGTGCGTCGGGTGCGGTGGAATCAGTGGCCACGCTGCTGGGATTGGAGCAGGGCATCATTCATCCGACCATCAACTACGAGACACCTGATCCCGAATGCGATCTGAATTACGTCCCTAACAAAGCCATTAAAAAAGACTTTACCTACGCTTTGTCCAATTCTTTTGGATTCGGCGGCCACAACGTCTGCCTCGCTTTTAAGAAATATATCGAATAACTTGCAAAGATTTTAGAATTGCTATGAGTACCAATCGGTTTCGCTTTTTCGTTCAGTTTTTCAAAAAAAAGAGTGCACCTGTCGACAAAACAGTTCAGATTGATGACCTCTACAGTCGACTTCATTATACCTTTAAAAATCCGCCCATCCTCCTTCAGGCATTAAAACACCGCTCATATCTCATCAGAACAGGAGAAGGGCGCAGCGCCTCAAATGAGCGACTCGAATTGTTGGGTGATGCCGTGCTTGGCCTGGTTGTGACCGAATTCCTCTATAAAATTTATCCGAATGAGACGGAAGGTATCCTGACAAACTACAAGTCACTCCTGGTGAGTGGACGACTTTTGGCGAGGGTGGCGAAGGAAATTGGGCTTGGACAACACCTGTTGATGAACGAGTCCGAAGCCCGCTCCGGTGGTCGCAAACGAAGCTCTATACTTGCAGATGCTGTCGAAGCCGTCATTGGTGCTATCTATCTTGATGGCGGCCTGGACCAGGCGCGGCTTTTTATTCATAGAAATATCACCAATCGTCTCAACGAGTTGCTGCAGGATGATCACCTTCGTAATAACAAGAGTTTGCTGCAAGAATATTGTCAGAGCCTGAATCTGAATGGTCCCTACTATCGTGTCGATGAAGAGAGTGGTCCCGATCATCTCAAGGTTTTTACGGTTTCTGCTGTCATTAATGGTCGAGCTGTCGGGATCGGCACCGGAACGTCAAAAAAGAAAGCCGAACAGTCTGCAGCAAATCAAGCACTCCGGGAACTTGCGCTCATTGATTGATCATCTGATATGCTCCGCAGCATGCTTTATGGGCACGTGCGTGGCACTTTTGCCGGAGCCAATAAAAGAGCGCAAGGGATTAATGGAGAAAGTGCATCAGGGAAGGTATAAAAAGTCGTTATACATTATATTAACAGTCCAGATATTAAGCGACCGAAACAATTTGACAACAAACAGGGCAGCTTGCAATTTTTTTAATAGAACACTGATTTAACGGATCGAACGATGGTCAATCACTTTCATCAAGCTTTTCCCAGTGTTCCGGCTGTTTGCTTTTCCTGCACCAGTGTGTAAAGTTCCTTGCCGAGCACGTCATAGACTTTGACCGTCACAAAAGAGGCGCGCGGTAGCGAGTACTCGATGGTGGTGACGAGATTGAAGGGAGTGGGGTAGTTTTGTTTGAGAAGAAATGTTTGCGGTGACTTCAGGTGCGATGCCGGTCGGTAGCGGAGGTGAAACAGTGGTCAAATCCCTAATGAACGTTCCAACTATGCCGTAATTGGTCGTTCCCCAACCGCAAGTTGGATTGACAGAGCAGATGCCATTGAATACGTCGTCATTGAGTATTTGCCAGGTATCGCCGCCATTGAGTGAACAGATGAATCCGCCAGTGGTGCTGGCAGCCATAATCTGATACCTAAATTTCTAAATTGAATTTGATTTTCAAAAAATTTACTCCCATTGGGGAGCATCATACGGTTTCATTGAACTACAAAGATTCGCTTTGCACGTATTGATCGTCTTTCTTTAGAAAAAGTCATGGATTAGCTGTCGTCAAGACGTAGATTCGCCTGCTGTGATACAGCTATCTTGTAAAAATATTGGCTCTGCTATTGGTTGTCAATTCATACTGTCAGCAAAAGTCAGCCATTGTTCTTTGAAAAGATAGTACTCGTACAGTCGAAGTTTGGGTTTACGGCTGCCATAGAACTCGGCGGGCACGCGTATAAACCAGTTCCGAAAGGTATTATGTTCTTGTCGATGTAACCGGGTGTCCTTTTGTCGCGCCATTACCGAGAGATTGTAAGCCAAAACACTCAGTTGCCACAGAATATCATTCGCCCAAAAATCATTCGTTAATGTCATGCCGGCCAAAAGTTGATTTTTGACCTGCTCGATCCAGTTTTCACTGGTTGACCGTTGCTTGTAACATTCATGCGCAGCCCAGGCATCCAGGTCCCGATTCGTGCAATAGCAGGCATATTTATAAACGGGCCCCCATTCGGTTTTGCCGAAAAAAGTTTTCTCTTCATACTTTTCGATCCGGCGCACAGCTTTGAGTTGCCTCGGTTTTTTCCAGTCTTTGCATTGATACGAAAACTCACAAATCCACACGTGGGAATGTCCCTCTACCGGACGCCACTGTTGTTTGGCCAGCAAGTCCTTGAGTCTTTTGAATTTAACCTTGACCAGATATTCCCATCCCATCTCTTCCAGCCAGTCGAATAAGGGGCCACTGAAAAAGCCGCTGTCGGCTCGAAAAAAGATACGCTCCGATTCCGGCAGATATGTCGACGATTGCTTGAGAAAATCCACAATCCCGTTGGACGTATAAGCTGAACCGGATCGAAACCAGCTGTTGACGACCGACTTGGTATCGCTTAAAAACAGCAGCAATGGATGGTAGCTTTTCGCGCCTCTTTTGTGTGGATTGTAACCCATGGCCGCGCCGTCTTGATTGCCGTAGACCGTTTTCACTGTAGAATCCGCATCCAATACCTGCTGCTTCACATGAAGGGCTTCGATTTGGCGATACAGTCGTCGGCCGTTGAGTTCCTCTAATTGTCGGGCGCCGGATTCACCAAGTGCTTTGAAACGAGTGGAAATCATGTCCTTGTTTATGCCGTTTGGCAGACCCAGCAAAGCTTTCACAAGAATATCGGCTGTAAAGACAAAAGACAGAAATATTGCTGAGATGGGAAACACCGCACAGCGATGCCGCAATAACGGAAAGCATCAATTGGCTGGTTTGATATTTTGTCGCGTTTGACATCATTCGCTTCGCCCAGTACTGATACCATTCAACATCAAACAACTTTGTGGTATCGCCGCCATCCGAGGGAATCGTATATATGCCATCAGCATCCGTGTAACAGAGTGCGAAAGCAATCGTCTTTCCATCCGGTGACCAAACCGGACTCATGGCGCCGTAAAATTGTGTCAAACGCCGGATATCGCCTCCTACCACCGGTTTGATGTAAATATCCCAGCCGCCATACCCATCCATATTTGAGCAAAAGGCGATCTTTTTGCCATCCGGTGAAAACGCGGGATCATCTTCAAGGCCAGGAAGACTGGTGAACTGGCGGATGCGATAGTTCTGCTCAGGTTCATCTCGCTGTTGTAGCAGATACGCAATGAGAAAAGCGACAACGGTGAAAACGGAGAATAAAAAGAGAGAGATCATTCGTCTTTTTCTTTGTTTTCTTTACGATAATGTTAGTAAATGTTCTTGTTCTTCGTCAGCAAGTATCCGCAAATCAGACAGCACATCGGCCATCTTTTGATACCGCTTATGAACTTCCTTTTGCAATAATTTCGTGATTGTTTTTTCAAGAGGATGTTCCTGTTCGTTGATTGATTCCGGCTCTTCGTTGAGTATAGAATAAATCATCTCTTCTGCAAAATCCCCACGAAAAGGACGCTGACCGTCAAGCATTTCATATAAAATGACACCGACCGCCCAGATATCGGTGCGAAAATCGATAGCTTTTCCCATCAGCTGTTCCGGCGACATGTAAGCTAAAGTGCCGGATGTTGATCTTTGAGCACCTTGTCGAGAAACCAACTCACCCACACCAAAATCAAGAATTTTAACATCACCTTCAGGCGTGATGATGATATTTTCCGGTTTGAGATCCAGATGCATAATACTTTTGGCGTGCGCTTTTTCCAATCCCCGGCAGGGTTGTTGCGTGATGTCAAGCGCTTCTTCGATATCAACAGGCCCAGCCGAAATTTTGTGGCGCAGCGTCTCACCTTCATAATAGGCCATAATAATAAAGTATTGGCCGTCGTCGGATTGGCTGATTTCATGAATGGTGCAAATATTCTGATGATCCAGGGCTGAGGCAGTTTGTGCTTCGCGGATGAAGCGTTCGACGGCCTGCGGATCAATGGTTAGCTCCGGCGACAAAAATTTGAGAGCGACAAAGCGTTTCAAGGCGATGTCCTCGGCTTTATAGACTTCACCCATCCCAGCCTGACCAATGAGCTCAAGAATTTTATAATGTGAAATGGTCATACCAACCATGTGTGGAATCCTGACATTGAGAAAAATTTTTGCAGGCCATTTTCGCTGTTATCATACGCCGGCATATGTGCGACATAAATGTCGCGCTACAGACGCGGGTCGCCCGGTTTAAACAACCGCAACCTCTCCATCTTGTAGCGCAAGGTGCGTTCGGAAATCCGCAAGGCTCGCTCCGTCTTGGACTGATTCCAGTGATGCTGCTCAAGTGCCTGCTCTAAAATACTTTTTTCATACCCGGCCATCTCTTCTTTGAGCGACTTTTCGACCTTTGACCTTCGACTTTTAGCACTCAACGCTCTAAAGGCTTCGGTAAACTCAAACGGCAACAGCTCGTGCGAAATCTCCTCTTTCGTCTCCGCCGCCAGCGTCACCAGCCGTTCGACAAAATTTTCCAGCTCGCGCACATTGCCGTGCCAGCGATAGTTTACAATAAATTTCAACAAAAGTCTGTTAAAGGTCGTTGCTTTTTTATTTTGCCGCGCCGCAAATTTCCGCAAAAATTTGCTCGCCAGCATGGCGGTCATTTTTTCAATGGGTATGTTTTGTAACATTTATTTCCCCAAAGTTTTCCTTGCAACTTAACGAATGAACAAAAGTCGCCTGGTTTGGTTAAATTCCGCTGATGTTAGTCGATAAAAATAGGTGCCGCTGCCGACCGCATGGCCGTGCATATCTTTGCCATCCCAGACAACAGCATAATATCCGGGTGGCTGTTCCTTTTCAATTAATGTACAAACCTTATGACCCAAAACATTATAGATCACCAGCGTGACAAAAGCTGTTTTGGGTACGTTGTATTGAATTGTCGTTTGCGGATTAAACGGATTGGGATAGTTCTGCAACAAGCCGAACTCTTTGGGAATGTCCAATTGAGCTGTGTCGATCCCGACATCACCCGAGACACTCACATGAATGGGGCGATTATATAGCGTCAGCGCCGTGGCAATCCTGTTGGTAATAACGCACGTATAGGTTCCGCTATCGCTGTCTTGAATATTGTTGATGGTCAACGTGTTGCTCGTTGCGCCGGCTATGTCAGCGCCATTCAATTGCCATTGATAGTCATTCGCTGTGCCACCAACCGATACAGCAAGACGAAAAACTGTACCCGCCGCGACCGTTGTGTCCTTTGCGCTTCCAACACTATCTTGCGGAGAATAGTTGTAATCTTCAATGCCGACATTGGGTTCAATATCTTCAAATGTGAGTCGATTATTGTAGATATGCAATATTTTGAGATTGGCTAACGAAGACACATCGGGGAAATCGACAAAGCGATTGTTATGGATGTAAACCCTTTCCAAATCGGTCATATTAAAAAGCTCATCCGGCACAGCGCCCGCAAGCTGATTGCCATGCACGGACAGGCGAGTGAGATGGACCAGCCGAGTCAACTCAACCGGCAAGTGGCCAATGAGTTGATTTCTGTTTAGATATAAATACTTTAATTCCGACAGGTTGCCAATCTCAGGCGGGATCGTGCCGATGAGTTGGTTGTTTTGCAGATATAAACGAACCAGACCGGTGAGATCACCAATCTCGGCGGGAATCCCGCCAGTGAATTGATTGCCGTCCAGATACAAGTAGCCCAATGTGCTCAGCTTGTTAATGTCCGAAGGGATCGAACCATCCAGATGATTATTGCTCAAATTGAGCCAATGCAAATTTGATAGCGTGAAAAATTCATGCGGGATTTCGCCAGTAAAACGATTATCGTGCAAAAACAATGTTCGCAGGTTGCTCAATTGGACAAACTGCGAGGGCAACGGACCATCGAGTTCATTTGAATTGAGATAGACATGCGACAAATTCGACAGCTCATATAAAGTTGAGGGTATGTCAGCAAAATGATTGCCACCGAGATTCAGGTACGTAAGCTGCCGCAAATTGCCAATCTCTGGCGGGATACTCCCGGTGAGCTCATTCCACGATAGGTCCAAACTGGTCAATTTTGTTAATTGGCCGATTTCAGGAAAAAGTTGTCCTGTAAGCTGATTCGAAGCCAGGCTCAGCACTGTGAGAGTTGCCAGTTGGGCGATTGAGGAGGGAATCGAATCATTGAGCTGATTGTTGTTTAAAATCAACTTTTCCAATTTTAAAGCGTTGCCAAGGGCGGGTGGTATAGAGCCCACCAGATTGTTGTTGTCCAAATTTAATTCTGTCATGCGATCTTTCTTGACCACAACACCATACCACATAGACAAAGGATTTTGTGAAAGCCAGTTTTCTTTATTTGTCCAGTTGGCGCCGTTTGTGCTGTCATACAAGGCAACCAGGGCCAGCGAATCCTGCTCGATACCATAGCCTAGAATTGAGACATGTTTTGGCCTGCTATAAATCGTCAGGTTCGGCACGATGCTATTCGTTGTTCTGCACACATACATCCCGTCATCGTGTGGTGTTATAGAATCGATCACATAGCTGCTGTTCGTCGCCTGCGGAATGTCATAATCATCTTTGCTCCACTGATATTGATTTTGCGTGCCACCTATCAAGACGTTCAGGATCAGGGATGTACCGAGTTCAACGCTAAAATATTCTTTTATACCAAAGCTGTCCTGAGGGGCATAAATAAAATTCGCAATAGACATATTAGACTCAAGGTCCTCAAATGTGAGCCTGTTATTTTGTACTTTGACCCTGTTCAAGTCCGGCATGGAGGACATATCCGGTAAATCGACAAGTTGGTTGCCGTTGGTATAGAAATATTTTAGTTCCAAGAGACTGGTAATGCTCGTGGGGACTGCGCCGGAAAGCTGATTTTCATAACAATAAAAGCTGGTAAGCTCCGCTAAATTACCAATTCGTTGAGGTATTGATCCTTCAAGCTGATTTCTTTGGAGTGCTAAATGCTGAAGTTTTGTGAGATTACATATTTCAAGAGGAATTGATCCTGTGAACTGATTTTCCGGCAATTCCAATGTTGTAAGTTCGGTCAAATTTCCAATTGAAGATGGGATAATGCCGCCCAATTGATTGTATCCCAAATAGATGCTGGTCAAATTTGAAAGGCTGCCGATTTCATCGGGTATCGTGCCGGCCAATTGATTGTAGCTATAGTTCAGTACTTTCAAACTATCAAGATTTGTTATTTCAACGCTGATTGTGCCGGTTAATTGATTGGTATCAAGATAGAGGTATTTCAAATTTATCAAATGATATATTTCAGGCGGAATAAACTCGGATAATTGATTATTGCTCAGATACAATTCTTCCAGTTTACGCAAATTTCCAATTTCAGCGGGGATAAATCCTGAAAGATTATTCCTGTAAAAGTCAAGACAAGTCAAGTTAACCAGGTTGCCTATTGCGTGTGGAATCGTATCAGACAACAGATTGCCCGATAAATCGATTCTCTCAAGGTTTGTTATGGCCCCGATATCAGCTGGCAGCGGCCCCTCCAAATTATTATTCTGCAATTGAATCGCGACCACGCGCCCATGCCCCACGGTAATGCCGTGCCAGTGCGATAGTGGTTCGGTAGTGAGCCAATTCTCGGCGTTAAACCATTGTGAGCCATTTGTGCTGTAGTACAGTTCAACGAGGGCCAGGGAATCCTGATCGATGCCGAATCCTCTTATCGCCACTTCCATCGATCTGCTGCACAAAATTAACGCCGGCGCTTCGGGATTTGTTACTTGGCAATTATATCTTCCAGCATCATTCTCACCAGCAGAGGTGATCGTGTAACTGTCATTCGTGGCACCGGGAATGTTTTGGCCGTTTTTCAGCCATTGATAGTCATTATTTTCGCCACCAACTGAAACGGAGAGGGTGAAATTTGCGCCCGGATCAATTTTATAGGCCCGTTTTTCTCCCACACTATCTTGTGGTGCATATAAAAAATTGGCAATGGACATGTTGGGCACAATATCTTCAAAAGTCAGCTTGTTATTTTGCAGGTACAGTTCATTTAATGTGCTGATGGAGGTGACATTGGGGAAATCATCAAGAGTGTTGTGGTCAATTTTAAATACCTTGAGTTTTGTCAAATTTGTTATTCGTGCTGGAACCGCGCCAGTCAATTGATTTCTGAACAAATATAAATATTCCAGATTGGTCAGATGAGTGATCTCGTCGGGCAGATTCTGCTCAAAACGATTGCTATGAAGCCACAATTGTGTCAAATTTGTGAGCTGTCCAATTTCGCGAGGAATGGCACCAGTCAAATTGTTTTGATATAACCGAAGGTTCGTCAGGTGAGTCAGGTTACCAATCTCAGCCGGAATGCTGTCCGTCAAACGATTCGCGGCCAGGCTGAGCGATGTTAATTTTAGCAAATTACCTATTTCAGCAGGTATCGTTCCATCAAGCTGGTTGATATCCAAATTTAGTCTTTCCAGTTTGGATAAATTGCCAATTTCAGAGGGAATGACGCCGGTCAGTTCATTATGTCCCAAATCAAGCTCGGCCAGATTTTGTAACTGACCAATTTCCGGCGGTATTTCTCCGGAAATATCATTCCCTGATAAGAATAATCTCTCCAAATTTACAAGGTGGCGTATTGTAACAGGAATAGAACCATTGATGGCGTTGCTGAACAATTCCAGGGTTTTTAAATTTGTCAGATTCCCTATTTCAGCCGGAATGGAGCCGGTCAGCTTTTCATTGTTCGTTATGTTGATTTGCGTTATTCTTGATAAATTGCCAATATCGGGAGGCAGGATTCCATTCAGGTTGTTTGTCTGGAGATAAATCCGATGTACATGTCCATCCAATACGTCAATGCCGTACCACGTTGAGACCTCGCCGGCAAGCCAATTCTCATGATGACTCCAATTGGCGCCGTTCGTGCTGTTGTACAAGGCGACGAGCGCGAGAGAATCTTCTACCGCTACTGCTGCCTGCAGAACTTGAAGCAAGAATAAACAAAAGATCACTGTTTGCCATGTTTTTTTGACAATATTCATCTTACCCTCCAGCAACAGAGATTCACCCCCTTGTCTTTAAAATAAACAGTTGTGTGGTGGGAAATACTCCACCCTGCCAACGGTTCTATTTGAGCACGGTCATCCGCTTTGTTTTCATTTCGGAACCGACAGTTAATCGATAAAAATAAAGGCCGCTGGCGATCGCTGAAGCGTCATATTTCACACTATAATTACCTGGAAACATGGTTTTGTTGACCAAAGTCATTAGTTTTCGTCCTCTGATATCATAAATGCACAGGTTCACCTGCCCGGTTTGTGGTATCGTAAAGGAGAATGTTGTTATTGCATTAAATGGATTGGGATAATTCTGCGCGAGTGACAGAACCACAGGCATTGCTGATGGGCGAACAGCACTGTCAGAGGCTAACGTGTTGGAAAAACCTGGTGTACCATATCCCAAAGAGGCTGTCCAGTTTTGTGGCAGGCTGTTATCCAGATGCGGTGCGCGCAGCGAGAGGGTCGGACCATGGCCATCCGGTTGCGCCGGCCACGGTGCGCTATTGCCAAATGCAACTGAATCAATGTTATTTCCCACATCATCAAAAAGTCGAACAATATCTTGGGAGTTCAGGCCAAAATCAAAATCACCCAGACAATTTTTTACAGCGGGGAACATGTCTTGAAATGCAGAGATATTTCTGCACAAAACAAGATAACCATCGGCAGGAATGATCGTGCTTTTGGGGATAATAAATTTATGTGTATCATCGCTGTCAAGAAAAAGCCAGTTTGAGACATCAATGGCACTGCTATGTGGATTATAGAGCTCGATCCAGTCGTCCACATCAAATTCGACCAGGGAATTGTAATTTATCTCATTAAAGAGAATCATATTTTGATTGTTGTTTGCTTTTTCAAAATGCGCCATCACATAAGATACATCAGGCACGACAACGTTTATCTGTTGAGAGGGAGAGTCACCGGAGGAGAGTCCCCTCCAGTGGGAAAATCGATAGCCCGCATTCGGGAGGGCAGTGAGTTGGACTGGAATGTCGAAAAAATAGTCGCCCGACCATGGGTAGACGTCAATAAGAATGGAGTTTAGTTTGATTTTTCCACTGCCCGGTGAAGAGATATCCAGTTCAAGATAATCCCATCCCTGGAGCGAAAAATAATCACAAATTTGTCGATATATAAAAGTCGATCGACGCGAAGAAAAAGTCCGTAAAACATCAATTTGTTGTTCCCACTCGTTTTTTGACCTTAGAGAAGAATATCGTCGCCATCTCTCGATATGGCGCTCGATTTCCGGTTCAAACAGTGAACTCATTTGATCAATTTTCGCGTTCACTCGAGAGTGATCAAAATTTGTATTTAAATAATCGGCAAATCGATTGATAAAATCATTGCTGAATTGTGTGCTTTCCAACATTTTTCGCAGCAGAAAAGTTGTATGCGGCGGATTGGGCCAATCCATATTATCTGTTTGCGTGGCGTGCGCTAATGTATTGTGTTGAAAATCGTTATTGCCGTTGGAATTAAAAGTATAATCCAGATCATACATAAACCATCGCCATAAACCATTCGCTGTTCTGGGGCGCCAACACTTGTTGTTGTTTCCCGGCCAGTCATAATTGGCACAATAAATTTGTGTGACGCAATAATCTATATAATTGTCGATATCAACAACCGATTTGATATAGTCATAATGAAAAGACTGATTGATATCATTATTTTCCAGATAGTTTTCCAAATCAAGATAAGCGTGATCATCACCTTCACTGACCACAGGATAGGATCGTCGCCAATATCGGCTGATGATATCAACATTTTCTTTGTCAAAGCCAAAATGCGAAGCAATGTAATCTTCATTAAGCTTTTCACGAATATTTTGGATGCCCCAGTATTCTCCATTCAAAAACAGAATCGCCGGCCGAAAAGCTTGTCGATCCACATTTTTATCTTGAACCAGGCTTGATGCCAGCGGATCACGAAAAAAAGTTTTTTGCCAGTCTGTGCCAGCCGCACGCAATACAAACGATTTGAATGTTCTTATATCAAGATCGGGGAAAAGCTGATAGTGCAGTTCATCCAGTCCATATTTGTCACGAATCATAATCGACAACGATTTTTGCGCATTGGCTCGACTTCCCCAGCCAAATATTTTTATACCGGCGTTGATGCTAAAAGCTGATGTTCCATTTGGCTCAAAAAATTCGACGTGCACCGGCCGTTCCCAATCCTGCCAGTAATTCGCAATGCGATTCCCTTCATCGGCGTTGATACCCGGACTATAGATACCAATCTCATCATCCCAAAGATTGTCCGGAGGAGTGGAAATGGAAAAAACCGGCATGGTAAAATGTTCATTGATGAGATATGTCTGCGTTTTAACTTTGCTGGATACAACACTGTTTTCAAATGTTGCCGCTTTGACAACAGTTGTTTTGCTGATGTTAATCGGCTGTGTATAGAGAAATGAATCCGGCGACGGATTTTCGCCATCCAGAGTGTAATAAATTTTTGCCGTTGATGAAGCGGCCGAAAGAACGAGAGACAAAACATTCGAATAAAATCCGGCAGCATGGGAAAAGCTCACCGTATCGTTAAAGCCGGGAAAAGGTGTCGAGGTGTTACTTTGTGCCGGCGTTGGCTGCAAAAAAGTTACCCACTGTTCCGTACCATCTGGAAATCGGCCAAGCGAAAGATCGATCGGGATGTCGCCGGTTTCGATTTTGTCGCATAGCTGCCCGTTATTATCCGTCAATAGGATTGTCTCGCCGCTTCGATCGATTTTGAAATTGGTATGCATATGGATGGCCACTTCATGCGGCTCTTTTCGATCTTTGCCCGATGCAAAAACCAGCAAATATGCTTTCGGTGCAATTGTTACATTCGGGAAAGTCCATTTATAAAGATCTGCAAGATCATCTGACAAACCATAACCGGCTAAATTTATCGAATTTGAACCCGCATTATAAAGTTCAATCCAATCAGGATAATCACCATCGTGTGTTGATTCTCCCATCTGTTCATACCACCATTGGCAATCCGGCACCGGACAATTTTGTTGATCAACATCGTATTCGTCTTCAATGCTTGAGATATTGGATGACATAATCTCATTCAACAAAATCTGCGAGAATACCGGGTACGTGAATAATAAAAGCAGTAGGAGATAATAATTCTTCATTCTATTAGCTTTTTAGGTCATTGTATTAACAGGGTGATGCTCTATTTTTATATACAATCTCATTTGGTTAAAATCAACGGTTTTTTGCGATTACGCCAGGCTGGAAAAGTTGCAGCACCCTTTTTCCCGATAAACTGATTCTGGCTTGCTGTGTGTGTAAAGTTTATGAATAATGCAGATGAAAGCAAATAACTTTGAAATCAGTATCCAACGGCAAAAACACTCTTCTCGCCTCGCACAAGCATCACTTCCTCAGAAATCACCGGTGTCGTCATGATGCGCTCACCCATGTCATTTGTCGCTACCAATTCGTATTGTGGTCCGGCCTTGATAACAAAGACATCACCATCTTCACTCGGCAGGAAGAGTTTCCCATCCGAAGCCACCGGTGATCCGCTGAATCCTCCACCGCGGTGCGGGATTTTTTCGCTGTAAATCTTCTGCCCGGTTTCCAGATCATAGCAGCGAAAATCACCATTATTGTTGAGGGTATAGACATACCCGCGATAGATGATCGGTGTTGGCATATACGGCCCGACTTTGGTTGCGCTCCATAAAATATCCTTGCTATTTGTTTGGCCTTCTGGCAAGGTAATATCACCCCTAACGCCGGTTTTTATGGCAAAGACCGGCGCTTCCGGTCCTCGACCACTGCAAACAATGATGATGCTGTCGGAAAAGACCGGCGTTGGTGCGGTGATCTGCGAGCTGCCTCCCAGTCGCCACAGCTCTTGCCCCGTATCTGGATAGTAACCATAAATAAAGTTGGATGAATTGGTCACAAGTTCGACTCGATCCGGCCCGTGAATGATCGTCGGTGTTCCCCAGCCGGGCAATTCATCGCGCTCGGTCTTCCAGACAAGATCACCGGAATGAATATCAAGGGCGAGGACATAGTCATCATCCGAGGTATCGGTCTGGATGAACACTTTGTTCCGGTAAATGATCGGGGAGCTGGCGGGACCCCATTCCAGATGCGGCGCATTATAGGCACCGACATTCATGCGACCTATATTTTTTTTCCAGACAAATTCGCCATCCACAGTATAAACAAACACACCCTCGGAGCCGAAGAGCATAACCACATAACGTCCGTCTGTTGCCGGGGTGGAATTGTTATAAGTGGATTTGATATGCCGTTTATCTTGTGGCACCCCCTGGTGCACAAGCCGTTCCCATATAACATCGCCGGACTTTTTATCGAGACAGTAGAGCATCCACTGATGCGACGAGGTATCCTCCGAGGCATCACCGGCGCCGTATAAACCATGCTTGAATGTTGCATCTCCCAGACTGCTGATGGCTGACGTGACAAAGACCTTGTCTTCCCAGACAATCGGGCACGCATGCGCCAGACCCGGGATATTTGTTTGCCATTTTATATGCTCGCCGGTCACACCACTAAAGTTCAACGGCAAATTTTGTTCATCAGCCACACCGGCAGCGTAAGCGCCGCGAAATTGCGGCCAGTTGCCATCATGTTTGATGATACGAAATGGTTTAGCCTCCGGACTTTTAGCGACAGCCTCTGTTTTTTCCTGCCGTGGTGATTCCTCTTGAGTGCACGCAGAGCTCATGAGTATAGCTAGGAGTGTAAATGTAAAATAAATTTTAATATTTGTGCGATTAGAAAACCAAACCATGGGATGTCTCCATTTTTTCTTCCGGGAAAAAGTAATTTGTCATTTCGGATCGATACGCCTCATGGCTCCCTTGGACTCTCCTCGGCATTCACGACCGGCAGCCATTTTTTATGGTCGGCGATCACATTTGCATGCTGCGGATCGCCGGCGAGATTGGTCCATTCCATTGGATCGTTCCGGTGATCGTACAGCTCTTCCGAGCCATCCGCATAACGAATATAGCGCCAGTCTTTCGAGCGGATGGTGTGATTGTCCTTGCCGTGGGTGGTGAGGCTCGGCTTGTCCCATGCCGCATCGGGATTTTGCAAGAGAGGAAGCAGACTGCTGCCTTGATTCTCTTTTTTCACTGGAAGGCCGGCCAAATCGAGGAGCGTCGGGTAAATATCCAGCAAATTGACCGGCGCCGAACAGCGTCCGCCGGGTTGGGTGAAACCGGGCGCGACAAACATCAGCACGTTGTGCGTCGCTTCTTCCCAAAGAGCAAACTTGCGCCAGTGCAGTTTTTCGCCGAGGTGCCAGCCGTGATCAGACCATAGAACTATGATCGTATTGTCAGCATAGATGCTGCTTTCGAGGGCCGTGATCACTCTCCCCACACAGTCGTCAACAAAATGAATGCTCGCGAGATAAGCCTGTACAGCGCGGCGCCACTGATCGTATTTTAGAACATTGGCGTGATCTTGAATTCTCGCCATTTGGCGACCTGCATCCGGCACATCGTCAAGGTCATCTTGTTTTATATTCGGCAGCGTCACGCTGTCGAGCGCAAACTTTTCAAAATATTTTTTCGGTACATACCAGGGCAAATGGGGACGGAAAAAGCCGCAGGCGAGAAAGAATGGCTTGTTTTGTTTTTCCCCCAACTGACCAATCACCCAATCCGCCACTTTCCAGTCGCTCATTTCTTCGGGTTCAACATCGACAATGCCCCAGTCAAAATGCGCCGTATTGGGGATACCGTTGAGCGGTCGATTTTCCGGCATCGGATCCGTCGGGCGATCGCTTTTTTCTTCAGGAAAATAATAATCCCAGGATTGCGGATCGAGGTAACGGCCGTGAAAGATTTTGCCGCTGCCCATAGTTTTATAGCCGTGGGCGCGAAAATATTGAGGCAAGGTCATACTGTTTTTCAGCACATCACTTTGCCGCCATGGCTGATTGTTATGATAGACTCCGGACGTGGATGGGCGTATGCCGGTTAACAGGGCCGCACGCGAAGGATTGCACGCCGGTGCCGCACAATAGGCATTGGTGAACAGTACTCCCTTTGACGCCAATCGATCCAGATTCGGCGTTTGGGTAGCGGGATGGCCACCGAGACAACCGACCCAGTCGTTGAGGTCATCGATAGCGATAAATAGGATATTGGGTAAAGGTTTTTTTGAACACGCACCCAATGTCAGGCTTGAAAAAGCGGCTAGACCAATGGTGTGCAAAAAACGACGACGGCTGAGAGGTGTTTGCATCTCTTTCTCCCTAAAGTAATCGTGCAACATTGAAAATATCTGGGCTTTATTCAATACCCGGCTTCATCGATCAATGTCTTTTTCCCAAGAGCTGATAATGTCACCTGGTAAACGGCGAACGAATCTGCTATCGTATTGGTCAGCACACGCTGGACGGGTGCTAACATTTTTTGTGAATCGAAATAGTGCAGTACAGATCGGGGCATTTCGCCATCGGCAATGGCGGAAACAAACAGCAAAGTATCATCGACAACGGACATTCTTTCTTGCAAAAAAGCATAATGATTTGTCCGAGAGTTAAAATTGAGCGCCCAGGTGCGCGGCTGGTCGGTACAATGGAACGCGAGCAGCGACGTCAGTTGATAGCTGTTGGCGCAAAGGGGCATTTTGCCGAGTGGATCATGCTGCTCACGTATTTTGTCGACCTGTCTGGCGAATTCAGTCCAGCCACGCGAATCATAGGTCCTGTCTATGCGAGCGGAAATGGGTAAAAAAGGCAAGACCGCATGTGCGACAACAAGCGTCGTTATGGTGATTGAAAATCCCATAGCAAAAACGGTAAAGCGTCGCACACCACTCTTTTTGCCGAGACGTTCCCAATAGCAGATCACCAGCAGCAGCCCGGAAAAATAAGCTGCTGCCGGCCAGTTCGCCTCCACCCGCGCGCTGAGACTCGACCAGGCGAAAAAAAACAACGGTAGCGAGAGAAACATTAACAGAAATAAAAATTTTTCTTTTCTGTCAAATCGATAAAAATGTATAATGGCAAAAACGAGTACAAAAAAAAGCAAAGGTGAAAACAGGCCGATTTGGCCGGCAAGATATTCAAAAAACAGGTTTATCCGCGGCCAGGAGTGCTCGCTGCGAAAGCCATGGCCGAACTGAAAGAGATACGAAGTCCACTGGTGTTGAGCGTTCCAAAGGACATTCGGTGAAAAAAACAGGATGGCGATAAAGAAAGCAGACCACGGTTTCCAGGTGAGCAGCAGTTTTCTATGTTCCTTGACAAAAATCAGAAACAAGACAAATGATCCGATAAAAAGAACAAAGACATATTTTGATAACAATCCAAGTCCCACAACAACACCCAGCAGTGGCCAGGCGGCTGTTTTACGTTCAAATACCGCTTGATAGCCAAGCAACATTCCCAGGGCCCAAAAGAAAATACAGGCGATGTCGGGTGTGAGCAACAATCCGCCAGCGGCATAGAGGAGATTGGTGTTGACGAGAAGAAGAAAGAGGATAACCGCTGCTGTGGAGGTCACAAAACGAGCGGCCAGCACAGCAGCAACGACAGAGAACGCACTACCGACAAGCAGTGGTACGGCTTTGATGCCCCAGTAGGTATCACCGAGAAGAGATGTTGTGAGATGGACGAGCCAGGCAATCATGGGCGGATGATCGAAATAGCCCGGGGACAAAAAGCGACTCCAGCCCCAATAGTAGGCTTCATCCGGAAAGACATCCAGGCGCAAAAGAAAAAGCAGGCGCAGGAAAAAAACAATCGTAAGCGTGATAACAATCGGAATCGATCGAATTTGACTTTTTTCACCAGGTCTCTTCATGACGAAATAAAATTCACCTTCCCGCTGTGTAAATCATAGATCGCACCAACAACCATGAGGTGCCCTGCCTGCAAGAGCTGTGTCAAAACAGGCTCAGCTTTGAGTTGGTTGACCATTCGTTTTACATTAACTTTTGCCGCCAACGCGACGCGCTCCGGCATTGGCACAAGCGGATCGATGTCTTGCAGCGCGGGATCTATTTGTTGCAGCAGCCGCTGGATAACCGCCGGCTCTTTTTTTCGCTCTTCGATGGGTGCCAGCGCCGCGGTGATCGCCCCGCACATCGTGTGACCCAGCACCACAACGAGCGGCGTGCGGACGTGCAAAGCAGCGTAGAGTAAACTGGCCAATTCGTTTGGCCCGACAACATTGCCGGCCACCCGAACGATGAACAGCGCATCAAATCCCTGATCAAAGATGTGCTCAACCGGAACGCGTGCATCACTGCATCCCAGAATCGTGGCGAACGGTGATTGTCCCTGCAGAAGTGAAGCCCGTGCATCCGGATCGATACGATAGTGGTTCGTCCCTTTTACGAAACGTTCATTGCCTTCCGTTAATTTCAACAAGGCTTGTTCAGGAGTCATAGGTAAAACCTTTTTGCGTACGAGATTATCATTCCACGATTTTTCACACTTTTTCAAATTCAACGAATAGATGCGTATCAACCAATAGTCGCGGATCAATTCCAAGAGCCAATACTTGACGGTATATTTCTTTTTTCTCTTTATCAAGATTTTTCGCTTTACGCAATGCTCTCCGATGGGCAAGAATATTGACTGTCAAAATAAACGGGTAAAAGAAGAAAAGCAACAAGAGAGCAGTATGTCCAATGCGCAGGTGGTGGATTTTTTTTATCGTCAATCCGGAGAGACGTGCAAGCAGGCGAAGTTTTTGTATACCGATCAAAAAAATATGGCCAAAGTAAACACTGTTATCATCAGCATGCCACACCGAATCAATTTTATTGGGCGGCATAATTTTGTAAAAATGTTCGCTCTCGGTCAAAATATAGCTCAGCTTTGATCTCAAGTTTGAATAGTTTGGCGTCGTCAACAGCAAGACGCCACCTTTTTTCAGTATTCGGCTAAACTCCATGAACATATGGAGCTGATCCGCCACATGTTCGATGCCTTCCTGGCAGTGAATAAAGTCGGCATGGTCATCTTTGATCGGCAGGTTTTTATTTAAATCGGCTTTTTTGCATTCAATTCCTTTGAGAACGAAAAATTCAGGAAACAAATCATAGGGTTCAACGCGAGCGCCCATTTCCGCAAATATCGCTGACTGACTGCCGGCGCCGGCCGGGATATCGATAACGATTTTATGCTGAAATTCTGCCTTTTTTGATTTTAAAATCGACTCGACAAATGTGGCGATGTTTTTTTCGCCGAAAAGTTTCATTGGTTTTCCATTTGTTTATCAGGCAATTTTACAAAATCGACATATAAAAAGCAAAAGGTCTGTATTACATTGGGGGGAATTTTTTTGAGCTATGGTTTTCCTGTACTCCATTATACACATCTGCAAAACTGCGCTTTTTTGAAAGTTTTTAAACTCAAAACCTCCGAGTTCGCCGGGTAGCACAGAAAACAAGATGACTCGCTTTTTTCTCGGTGACCTCGTATGGTTCATGCTTTTTGGTTATGGCCTTCGTCCACGCCGTGAAAATTTGTGGCTCATAAAGGCACGATCGCTCAGGATATCCATTCTCGGCGGACGACTCTCTTGTTCACCCGCTCTGCACATAGGCGTCAACTTTAGGCTGAAGATAAAAGTATGGGAAATCATAATTGTATCTAATAAGCTCAAAAACAAAATCTCACCCAAAGACGCGGAGGCGCAAAGGTTCGCTAAGATAAAAATTATAGAGAAATCTCTCAAATTTTCCAAAACCTTGGCGTATCTCCGCGTCTTTGCGTCTTTGCATGAGGCATTTTTCATGTTAGGTTGACGCCAATGCGCTCTGCAGGAGAATGCAGTATGGACGTTCGGTGTCCAATCAGCCTGCCGGGATTTCGGACGCTGAGCGTCCTCCTCTGCATCCCGCCGGAGACCGGCAGGACGAGATAATATGTTGACATAAGGAGATGTGGTCTATATGCTGCAATATGAATCGCTGATTAAAAGAATCGAACGGAAAAAAGGGATATGAAACAAAGCTGTCTCGCATCCGTTGTTATTCATCAAATCCGTTTCATCTGTGTTCTATAAAAAATAAACGTTATGCAAAACAACAGCCTTGATGATCTCTTGTATAAAATAGCTGATGCACGGCGAAAGCCGGATTTCTCGAACCTTTTAGCCATTCTTCAGCGCCGGGTGCCGTTGCGGCCGACGTGTTTCGAATTTACCATCAATAATACAATTTACCGGCATGTCACCGGCAAATCCGTCCCGCAAGATGGTGACGGACTCGGCTGGTCGCGCTACCTTGTCGAGGCGTTCGCAAAGCTTGGCTATGATTTTGCTGTTGTCGGCGGCTGGCACTTGAACGCGTTAGTGTTTCCATTGGGAGAAAAGCATACGGTCAAGAGCAAATCGCTCAATGACGGTGTCATGATCACTGATCGCGCCAGCTTTGAAAAATATGCCTGGCCGGATTTGGATGTTTCGCGGCTGCAACCGCTGGCTTTGATGGCGAATGAGCTTCCTGATGGCATGA
The DNA here is from genome assembly GCA_016928775.1 of Candidatus Zhuqueibacterota bacterium. GTDB lineage: Bacteria > Zhuqueibacterota > Zhuqueibacteria > Residuimicrobiales > Krinioviventaceae > Kriniovivens. Next base: position 96,258 of record JAFGKD010000071.1, read on the forward strand.
AAATTATCTGCTGCGGATATGAAGGCATTTTAGAGACAACCATCGATCTCGTTGGTTTTGAAAACCTCTGTTTGTTGCTGTATATGGATCCTGAATTGACCGCGGAAATTTTCCGGCAGGTTGGCTCACGAATCCTGTCCTATTACCGGCATGTGGTGCAGTTCGACAGTGTCGGTGCGATCATCGCCAATGATGATTGGGGTTTCAAAACCCAAACCATGTTGGCACCGGATGATCTCCGTCGACTCGTTTTTCCGTGGTATCAAAAAATCGTTGACTTTGTGCACGCCAGCGGCAAACCGGTTATCCTGCACTCGTGCGGCAATCCTGAGGGGATCATTGAGGATATAATCGAAAAGATGAGATTTGACGGCAAGCATTCTTACGAAGATACCATTGTGCCAGTGGAGCAAGCGATAGAGCGTTGGAGCGATCGCATCGCGATTATTGGCGGCATCGACGTAGATTTCCTGAGCACCCGTTCGGTCGATCAAATCCGCGAGCGCACTCAAAGTATTCGCGATATCGCCATGCGTAAAGGTGGTATCGCCATTGGCTCGGGCAATTCCATTCCGGATTATATCCCGATTGACTCTTATTGCGCCATGCAGGAAACAGCATTGGGCCTGGATTAAGGAAAGAGTGGACCATATGTATGACGAATCAAGGAGGTGGTTATGAAAGTGCATCTCTTTCATTTTAACCAAAGCGAGGTAGTATATCGGGCGGAGCAGCTCAAGACGCTGGGTGGCACAGTGACAACACAGCTCCCGGATGGCCCGCAGTTTTTCAAAACATTCAAAGCTGTCCCCCCGGACGTGGTCGTCATCGATTTGTCGCGTCTGCCATCCCAGGGGCGTGATATTGGCATCTACTTGCGCACCAGCAAAGCGACACGCTTCATTCCGCTGATTTTTGTCGATGGCAGCCCGGATAAAATAGCAAAAACACAAGAACAACTGCCGGATGCGATTTACACCTCCTGGGAAAAAATCGGGGAGGCGCTGACAATGGCTCTGTCTCAGCCGGTAATAAATCCTGTTGTGCCGGCCTCAAGTTTGGCGGGTTATTCCGGCACGCCGTTGCCGAAAAAGCTGGGCATAAAAGAGAATATGATAGTCGGATTGATGCACGCTCCGGCTGATTTTGCAGCACAACTCGGCCAATTGCCGCCCAATGTTACTTTGAAAAATGAGCCAGAAGCTGTCGCTTTGTTGTTATGGTTCGTGCGCTCTGTTAAACAGCTCGAAACGGATATCTCACATATGAAAAAACATGCCGGGCATGCCCGCATCTGGATGATCTGGCCGAAAAAAACATCAGCCAAAGCCAGTGATTTGACACAGCAGGTTGTACGCGATATTGGGCTCGCCGCCGGTTTGGTCGATTATAAAGTGTGTGCTATCGATGAAACCTGGTCAGGATTACTATTTACGAAAAAGAAATAATATGAGCCCTTGAGCATAACGCTTTTGTTTCAGCTATAGCTACGCTCAGGCAACTTTGGAAACATTGTTCCAGTTGATACCGATTTTCGGACAAGCATACGCCATTTCTTGGGTATAATCGCCCACGGCCATCATCCAGTGAAAGCCGCGATGATCCTGCAGTAATTTTTCCCAGTCACCGTCGATGCTGACATCATACTGCGAACGGCAGATGTCGTAAAACGGATTCGCCTCAATTCGGCCCGTGAAACCAACCCAGGCTTTTTGTCCGGCATCCGGACAGACCATGGTGAAGGGTGTCTCGATAGGCAGCTCAACTTTGGGCGTAGCGCCGTAATCCGATTCAAAGTGAGTGACCACCCGCGCGGCAGCGTATTTTTGCCCATCCATACGGCGCGGCGCGGTGCAGTGCGCGACCGTGACCATGCCGTGATGTGGAAACGTCGGGTCGTTGAGGAACACCGGTTTGCCTGAAATATAGTGCAGCAGAATACCCGACGGGATGACATTAAAATCCGATTCGCAAAATGCGAGATAACCTTCATCGTTCAACAGACTGAGTGGCAGGCAGGCGGTCGTTTCGGAGATCGGCATGACCGTGCCCATACAGGCTTGAATTGTAAATGCAGCGGCATTATTTTCAGCGAGATATTCTTTAAAGATATCATAGAGCAGAAAGGCGTTGCTGACAAACTGCTGATCTGTATGGAGCAAAGTGTCCGGCAAATTGAGATAGTGTTGCGCCCAGTGTTGCGCGCGTTTGAGTCGGTCGCTATCGGCACGCGCGAATTTGATACGCTGGGCCAGGTCTTCATAATCCACATTGATGATGTCGAGTCCAAATTTTGTCCTGGCGATCTCCGGCGCACCCGGATGACACCATCCCGATGAGCCGCCTAATGCGACGATCTTGCTGCCGATAAAATTGTGGACGCCATACAGACCGCGCAGCTTGCTCAACATCTCGTCATAATCATCGACGACAACGTCATGGATCGTCATACCTGAAGGATAGCGATACTCGTCCAAATCTTCGGTCTCATTGCCCTGACGCAAAAAGCGATTGTGGACAATTTCGTACCAGAGATAAATAGGGCCGGAGCGGTGGCGCAAAAAGATGAGATTGTTCCGTTTTTCCGAGAAACAAGCCTCCAGGGCAGTTGTCCAGCCGGATGCCGCGTAGACGATCGGCACATCATAATCCGCTGTTTCGCGAACTTTTTGTGCTTCTTCGACGGATCGCACTTTGACCAGCGGACGTATCTCTAACTCGAATTCGGCTTTTCTTTGCATGGCGGCTAACTCGGAAGAAATTCGATTCACCTCTTCGGCAATATCGGCTTCCGTGTGTAAACCACCCCAGGGACGCCATGAGGTTTGTTCCTGACGTTTGGAAATGCTATAGAGCAAAACAGGCTGGATTCTCAGCGGTTTGCCGGTGCGAATCATCGGTTTTTCAGGATTCCAATCGGTGGTCGATGCTTTTGTCGTTCCCAACGCCAAAGCTGCACCGGCTACACCCATAGCCGAGACGCCAAGGAATTCGCGTCGATTAAGTCCGGATAATGAACATGAACAGCACATAAAAACCTCCTTTTATTTATATTCCCACAGTAATCGCTCATCATAGACAATTTTAAAAGAGTAGGCATGCTCGCACGGTTTTTTGGTTGGGCATGCGATTTTGAGACCATCTGTGGTCAAGACCCAGTTGAGCTCCTCCGCTACACCAAGCATGGAAACGGATGTGATTTTTGTCTTGTCCAAAATGGACAACGATTTGATGACGATCTGGTCGCCCGGCCAATCCAGGGCAATGGCATACAGCGTATTCGGCCTGGTGGTGAAACGAATATCCTCGGCCGTGTAAAGCAGTGGTTTGTTGTCGATGAAACTCCCACCTTTGAACTGTGTCGGCCCTTCGCCGTATTTGAACCAGTGACGCGTCCCGTAAATTGCTTCTCCATTGACCTTGAGCCACTCGCCAATGCCCACTAAACGTTCTTTTTGTTCATCAGGAATGGAGCCATCCGCTTTTGGCGCAATATTCATCAAGGTGTTGCCATTTTTGCTGACGCGATCGATGAGATTATCGACCATTTCGTTCACGGGTTTGTAATCGATGTCTTCTACATAACACCAGGACTTCCGACTGATGGAGGTGTCGGTGATCCAGGTGTCGTGATGCAGTGAATCAAGTTGTCCACGTTCAAGGTCCAGCAGACCGGCGCCGACGGGCAGGTGGTCGTGCTTGTAGGACACCACAACATTTGCACCCCATTCTTCACTCTTGTTGTAATAACAGGCGAGAAACTGGCGCTTGTACGGTTCGAACGGCGGTTCTTTCCAGCCAAAGTCGAACCAGATGTAATCGGGCTGATAGTTATCAACAACCTCAAGTATTTTGCCAAGCCAATTCTCGAGATAGGCTTGCGGCTCGGGTTCATCGGCGGGATGCGGTGTGCCATAGAGCTGGGCATAGCGCGCGTCTTTGGCGTCGTATTGATAGGCGAACTCAAAATGCTTCCACTTGCGCGCGTGATGGAAGCTGACCATAAACTTGAGATTCCGTTTGCGTGCCGCTTCCGCCAACTCGCCGGTGATGTCGCGCCGCGGCCCCATATCCCAGGCATCGTATTCCGTCAATTTGGAATTCCACATGGAAAAGCCGTCGTGATGCTCGGCTACCGGGCCAATAAATTTGGCGCCTGCCTGAACAAAGAGATCGATCCATTCATCGGCATCAAATTTTTCCGCTTTGAACATGGGAATAAAATCTTTATAGCCAAACTGATCCTGCGGCCCCCACACTGTGCGATGATGTTCAAACGTGGGATCATTTGTATCGTACATGCGACGCGGATACCACTCGTTGCCCCAGGCCGGCACTGAATAGACGCCCCAATGAAAATAGATACCAAATTTGGCGTCTTTGAACCACTCGGGAGTGGGATGCTGGATGAGAGATTCCCAGGTTGGTTCATAAAGTTGGCTTTGTGGTTTCACCTGTCCTTGAGCGACGTGACTGGACCACAAAAGGATGAAAAAAAGCAGGAAAAGAAATGGCGATTTGATCATAAGAAACCTCCAAATTTATTGTCCAAATGAAAGCTGACTTTTGTAAACAGTCACTCGATGAATCTCCTCATCATCAATACTGAAAATGCGATAGGTCACTGTTGGATCATCTGCGGTCGTATCAAAATCGAGTTGGCCAAAAGAGCATTTTTTATTATAGCCAAATATGGCGCCCGGCATAATCGCGTGCGTGTGCATATTGGATAGTTTCGAGCTTTCAAATTCGTAAAAATCATAGCTATGTGGCCGCCGGATTTTCCAGGCGTCCGAACGATGTCGATCGGCCGAAAGGAGAATAACGCCGTTTATGTTAGTTTTTTCGATGAAAGTAAATATCTCCTCGCGCTCTTCCGGATGCCCATCCCAGGTATCCAGGCTGCCCGGTTTTGTGCCGTGCGCCCAGGGTACGGATGAGGCGACAACCTTGAATGTTGCGGTTGATGCTTTCAGCTTGTCGAGCAGCCACTGTTTTTGTACAGCGCCGAGCATCGACGCGCCCGGATGACCCTGTGGCTGTTCACGATAGTAGCGGCAATCTAACATGAAAAAATCGACATCCCCGTAAGAAAAATCAAACCAGCAGCCCGGCTGGCTCTCACCGCCGCCGTAGAATGGATTGTTCCACTGAAACGTGAACAGCCGCCAGACATCCCTTTTCCAGGCGGGCTGTTCAACACCTGGACTGCCCTTGCCGTCGTTGAAGGTGAAATCGTGATCATCCCAAATAGCATACATTGCTGTATGGCTGGTCAATCGACGGAACTCGGGGCGACTTTGCCGGCGATAGTAGCAAAACTGCTGCACAGCCGGTCGCTCGGGATGATCGATATAGACGTTGTCGCCTAAAAGCAAAAAGAAGGGCAGGTGATGCGAGCCGATGGTGTCCCACATATACTCATGCTTTGGCGTTGCCCCGGCGCCGCCGCCAAAACCGGTGCTGAAAACAACGGATTGCCCTTTTGCAGGAAAGGTGGTAAAGTGATAAATCTTGTCCTGAACAATATCGTCGATCACCAATCGATAGTCATAGGTTGTGAGCGGCTTCAGGTCGTCGAGCAGCACAATAGCGGTGTTTTCATTTTTAGCCGTGGTTCGCTTGATGCTCGAACGAATTTTAAAGTCAAGCTCGTTTGTTTTTTTCGCCTGGATTTGAACGCTGGCTTCCTGCCGAGTTCGGAGCCAGAATTTGGCGGAATGATTCATCACATCACCGAGCAATGGACCGTGCACCAGCGCGGCATTTTGTTTCTCGACATAACGTTTGAACTTTTCACACTGTAAAAGCGGTGTGAGCAGGTCGGTTAAACCGCAGGTAAAACGGCAAAGGGGCACACCGGTTTCAATGGCTTTGGTCATGTATTCAAAGGCTTGCTCCGGATTTTTTTTTGCAGCGTAAACCGCCGCATAGCCATAATAGCCCTCCGGATCATTCGGGAAGGTCTGCATGAACAGATCGAGGAAGTTGAGCGCATGGTCAAAATATCCCAGCTCTGCAAAAAAGACCACTTCACGAATGTAGCGTTTGTACTGGTGCTCCGGTCCGAGCGGCTCAAAAGCCAGTTTCTCCTCGTGCTCCGGCAACACATCCTGTACCGCACCGAATTGTGTTAACAAGGCATCAACATCGGCTTTGTCGTACGGGATCGTCCGATAGAGCGGCATGCGCTCACCCTGGAGCGTCCGGTCGCTGTTCCAATATTCCCAAACGATCTCACCCTTTGCCGTGACCTCGATCAGGTGTCCGCGATCCGATTCCGCAATCAGCGTGTTGCCGTTTTTTAGTCGATTATTAGAGCCGCGTGACGGCGAATAAAATGATGTTTTAGGATCACCGGCATAGGTCCACACAATGGCGCCGGTCAGCGGCTCGATCTCCAAAATTCGCGTGTAACCGCGTGATGCATTCGATGTATGTCGACCATTATCGTACACGAGAATGTTACCGTTCGCCAGCATGGTGGGATGGTGCGGCCCCTGCAGTTCGTGAGGCCCCCACGCCCAGACGATGTCACCGGACTGCCTATCAACGACAAAGATGGTATTTGCATGCCGGCCGCACATCAGCACATTGCCGGGTCGGAATCGTGCATCTTTGTCCGCTATCGGATTGTTCGGCAGCACTTCGCACGTGTTGATGTGCGGCCAATCACGAAATTCAGCAGCCGGCGGCAGCGGCTGCTCGACGAATTTTTCGAGATCTTGCAGGTGATCTCTGAACTGCCAGGTCCAGATCTGCTCACCCGTCTCGCTGAATTCAACCACTTCATCCATGGCAAGCTGTTGTCCCGGATGCCACGGATTGTCGACATCCCGCCGCGAAACCACCAGAGTATGGCCGTTTTCCGTGCGAGCCACATCGTGATGGGCGCGTAATGTGGCTTTCCACACCAGGTTGCTGAACCAATCCAGCTCAAAAATCATCTCATCTTTGATGATGACCAGCAGATTGCCATTCGGCAACATTTCGGCATAATGCCAGGTCATACCAAAGCCGCTGAAATCGCTCGTCGCTTCCTCAGTCGGGGCATAATACCAGGAGTGTACGACTCGCCCATCCGGGCGCAAGAGGTGAGCAGCAGTCAAAAAACGACTGCTGATGAGGCGATAACAATCATCAACTTTAGCCTGATTGTGAATGATAATACCTTGCGGTTCTTCTGCTCGCAAGATAACGCTTGCAGCGAACAGGCAAAATAAAAGGACAAGAACTTTTTTCATGACACTCATCTTTCTTCACTCTGATTGGATATATTACCGGTCGCCCAATGCCGGCATGTGAAACCGCTCGATTGAGGAGGGTTCATGTTCCTGTCGCAGAATCTCCTCCATCTTTTGCAGGATTTCGGGATGTTCAGCAGCCACGTTGGTTTGCTCCTGTATGTCCTCAGCAAGATTGAAGAGTTCGATTTCCGTGTTTCCGCTCAAAATATCGCGCCGGATGGCTTTCCAATCCCCCATCCGCACGGCTTGCTGGCCGCCATAGGCGGGGAATTCCCAATAGAGGTAGTCATGCTGTTTCTGGCTTTTTCTCAAAAGTCTTGGCAGGAAGCTGATGCCGTCAATATCATCGGGCGCGTCCACGCCGGTGAGATGACACAGGGTTGGCAAAACATCGTAAAAAACGGATAGATGATCCGTCTGCGAACCGGCTTTGATTGTGCCCGGCCAGCTCGCGATCATCGGCACGCGAATCCCGCCTTCGTAAACCGTTCCTTTGATGCGTCCCTGTTGTGAGATAAAAGGTTTGGCGCTGTCGAACCACTCGGCATCCGAGCCGCCGCCAATACCGGCGCCGTTGTCCGAGGTGAAGATGATCAACGTGTTCTCATACAGGTCAAGTTCTTTGAGCTTTTTTATCAGCAAGCCGACCTGTTCATCGAGATATGATACCATGGCAGCAAAAGTGGCGTGCGGATAACGACTGGGGCAGTAACCCTGTTGCCCCAGATAGGGCTCCTCGTCGCCAAACTTGGCCACATAATAGTCCACCCATGCCTGCGGCGCCTGCAGGGGCACATGCGGTATGGGCGTGGCCCAATAGAGGAAAAAAGGTTCGTCTCGATTATTCTCGACAAAGTTGAGAATTTCATCAAACATCACATCCGGGGAATAGTCCGGCTGGCTAAAGTGCGCGTAGCTTTGGGGATCGTCTGGATTGGCGCCTTCGGGAAGCGGCGTGCCGGGAACATAAAGCTCGTTGTTGAGCCACACTTTTTCTTCGTTTTTCCATAAATGTTTGGGATAATAGGTATGCGCCTGTCTCTGACAATTATAGCCAAAGAAAAAATCAAAGCCTTGTTTGGTGGGTATTGCATGCGTCAACGGGCCTCCGAGTCCCCATTTGCCAACAAGAGCGGTTTTGTAACCGGCATCCTGCAACAGTCTGGCGACGGTGACGGTGTTCTCCGGGATCGGATATTGGCCTTCGAGGTTCGGATCGTCAACCGCTTTTTGATAGTTCCACACCTCGCCTCGTTCACCCCATTCGTGATTACCGCGGATGAAGGCATGCCCGGTATGTTTACCGGTCATCAGCACACAACGGGAGGGAGCGCACACCGGCGAGCCGGCATAGTGCTGGGTGAAGCGCATGCCCTGGCGCGCTAAATCGTCGATATTCGGCGTCTCGATCTTTTCCTGGCCGTAGCAGCCGAGGTCGCCGTAACCGAGATCATCCGCTAAAATAAAAATGATGTTTGGCGGCTGGACGAGCTGTGTGCAGCCCGCCAAAAAGAGCAGCAACAATAAACAAAACCGATTCATAATTTTTCCTCCGTTCGATGGTTAGGCTTTTTCCGGCAAAACCCGAACGCCCGTCTCGTGCTGTTTTTTAATTGCCGCAACCTGAGCGCACAGGTGCTCAGCGATATTGGCGACAATCTCATCCGGCACGCCATCAACATGTTTGGACTGCAGCCGCATGTCGCAGGCTTCGTTGACATAATCAACCACCACAAAACTGTTCGAGCGGCTCAGGCAGATTTCGGTTGAGAAAAAATTCAGGCCGCATATCGCACTGATTTTTTCAGTGATCGAATAGAGCGATTGCAGACTATACTGCTCCACTTCTGCAGGATCTAATATTTTATAAATTTGCGTCACATCGTTCCACCAGGCGCATTGTACCAGGCCGAAAGTATAAAAGCCGCGAAACCAGAAACGTCTGTTTTCAATGTGCAAGGGGATCACTTTTTCCTGTAAAAGGTATTTATCCGATTTAAACTGGCGTCTGGCGACCAGCACGTCATGCAGCGACTCGGCGCCATCCACGACGCCCAAACCGCCTCCAGTGGTATTGGCCGGTTTGATGATAAACGGTCGCCCGAGATGCGCCAATTCGTCGGTTGAGAGCCAGATATCATTATTGTTGTCAAAAGAGTCGATGATGATGGTGTATGGCGTCTGCAATCCATTGGCGATAAACTCCAGATGCATGGTCGCCTTGTCCGATGCCCAACGCATTTTATCGAGAGGCTCTATGACATGCGCCCGTTTGGCCAAAAGCCGCTGCAGACGGAAAAAATCTTCCGTGGTATCGGAGGCACGGTCAAACAGCACGAGGACATCGAGCGAATTCTTTTCGACAAGCTTGATGGTGTCGTCCAATTTGTCATGATTCACCACAAGAACCGTTAGATGTGCTTTTTCAGCCTCTTTAGCCATGAGCTGAACAAAATCGTTGTCATATTGCCAATCCGACGCAACGAGGAGGTCAATTTTTTTTGATGTTTCATCCATTAAAGATTGAGAATTCGATCATTGGCTTTTTGCATGTTGTTTGGATTTTGTTATTTATACAAGGTAATAAAACTGTGTTTTTTTAGCAAAGTTTAAAAGCCACGGATGTTCACGGATGAAACACGGATCATATCATTCATTTTAATCTTTTTTAACCTCCAGTCCCAAAACTTTCTCGAAGCAAAGCCGAAAAATCCGTGTTCATCCGTGTTCATCCGTGGCTTGTAATTTGGCTGCGGCCAAAGGCCGCGCCAAGCTGATCCGCGTGCATCAATAACTCAAAATTTGGTTGCAGCCTTTGGTCGCGCCAGGTGTTTCTGCGACATAAATGTCGCATCAACTCGTCAACTGGTTCATGCTTTTTTGATCTCGTCGCTGTTTTTTTGAATTTTGGCAATAGCATCAACAATATCATCCATATCTTCCTTTTTACCAAGCAGCACTGTTTGAGGAAAAGCGACGGTTGTTTCGCAGACGAGCTTGTTGCCTTTCAAATCGTTCAAGCTGTCGCGGTATGCTTTGAGGCGCTGGTCGGAAAAAAGGCGTTTGTAGCCGCGAGAATTGATCGCTTCATCAATTAATCCGTCAAAGTATTGCTCGTGGTAGCCTCTGCCACACGGGATGCCTTCGGAATTCAACGCTTGAATAAATTTATCTATTGGCAATCCGCTGAAGGATTCGGAATGATACCGAACGGGAAAGAGATGCCAGACTGCTGTGGCGTTTTCCGGCACTTTTGCCGGCTGGATGCCGGCGACGTTCCTGAGTTGTGCGGACAGATAGTCGGCATTTTGTTGCCGTGTGGCGGTCTCTTTTTTCAGCTTGTCAATTTGCTGAATCAACATCGTTGCTTGTATTTGCTGCATGCGCCGGTTGCTGCCGCGGGTGAAATATTGTCTTTCACCGCTTGAACTGCCATAGGCCCGGCCGCAATTGTGAAAGGAATGGCAACGATCCATGATGCTATCGTCATTGCCGGTGATTGCACCGCCTTCGCCGGTCGGCAGGTGTTTTGAATTTTGAAAGCTAAAGCAGCCAAGATCGCCGAGATTACCACATTTCGCGCCCTGATATTCGGCTAACCATGCCTGGCACGCATCTTCAATGACGGCCAGATTGTGCGTTTTGGCGATTGTATTGATCGGCTGCATGTCGCACGGCAAACCATAGATATGCACCGGCATGATCGCTTTGGTTCGATCAGTAATACGAGATTCTATGTCCTGCGGATTGATTGTCCACGTTTCGGGATCTGTATCAGCAAAAACCGGCAAGGCTTTGCTCAACAAGATTGAATTGTAGCTGGCGATAAAGGTGAACGGCGAGACAATCACCTCGTCACCGGCATCGACCCCGAGGACGTGCATGCAGACTAACAGGGCCGTCGTACCGCTGGCAGTTGCGAGACAGCGTTTGGTACCGATGAGCTCGGCGTAGGCTTTTTCAAATTCCTCCACATGGTCGCCGCGGCCACGCCACCAGCGGCCGCTGCGCAGAATCTCCAGAATTTTGGGCTCCCACTCGCGTCGCCATTCCGGCCATTTTGGCCATGACTGCGTACGTACTGGCGTCCCGCCCAATAAGACTGGCTTTTCCCGGGCAGAGACGACCGTCGGGCCAGCAGCCAGCGCCGCTGATCCCACCGCGGCAGTTTGCATAAAATGTCGTCGTGATACTCTGTGCATGTCTCCTCCTGATAAAATAATGCACCGTGATTGTCCGTGGTGTCAATTCCTGGTTTGAAATGACCATTGGTCTGCATCTGTGCGGCAAGGAAACGAGATCTTTTTTTTGCAATGTTTATGAGCCACGGATTTTCACGGATGAAACACGGATCATATCTTTCATTTTTAACGTATTACCTGCACAATGCACCAGCTTTCCTCGCCCAACTGGACGCCAGTTATCAGATGCGTCGGCTCGCCGTCAAATTTACGTTCCGGCGGATTATCCAAATTGAGCAGTTCCGGTCGTTCGCGGCGATCGAACGTTGTACTTGTGCCATCCGTCCATGTGATGGTGTGTCTATAAACTTTGATATCCTTATGCCGGCGCCAGCACAAGCCGTCGCTGGAAACGAGATGCGCGCCGTGACGCACATCGCCGGTCAATCCGCCAACATTGTCTTCAACAACCAGATTGTATCTGTTATGGTGATAGAACAACGTTCCATCTTCCAGTTTCACATCAGGAACGAGATTCGCTGCAACAATCTGGTAGCGACCGTCAAAGTGAGCCGCTTCAGCCATAAACATGGTCAGGTCACGATCGCGAAAGTTCAAGAGCACGCGACCATCATGAAACACATAGGGTGCGGGATTATTGGCATCGTCGGTTAATAAAATATGCTGATCGATACGATGCCACGGACCCGCTATCGACTCGGCCCAGGCAAAGCCAATTTTACGCTCAGACTGCTGCGGCGACCGGCCAATATAATAGAGCACATATTTGTCGCCTATCTTGACAATTTTCGGATTATGGCACATCTGGCCGTCCCAAAAATTTTCGCCGCGTCCAGCCAAGACGACCTGAACAAATTGGTACGGACCCAATGGATCATCCGAAACAGCGCGTACAATTTCTGAATGATTTCGATAATTTCCAAGCATGCTCACGTTGCCCCGATCTTCTGCATCAACGCCAAGGGACTCCCAGGTAGGCCACCGGGAGGCGAAAAGATGATATTGATTGTCGACTTTGATGAGCGATCCACCCCAGACAAAATAACCACGCATACGAAATCCGGCGTCACGCGGGACGGGCTGGAGACGATCTAAAATTGGCGCTGGTGTACGGGAACTGCATGCGAAAAAAGTGAGGCACAGAAGAGTCAATATGATATGCTGAAAGAAAGCCCGAACCAAAAACGATGTCGCCCTGGCATGGCGTACTTTGTATGTGATCTCGATGTGCGGTCTCATTTTTTCTCCAGCCAAAAGTCAAAATTGGCCAGGCCCAGGTCTTCATGAATCGACTCGGGATTAGACAGGGTGAGGGTAAATGTCGCCAGTTCCCCGGCTGTGAGAGAAATTGGCGATAGCTTTTTCGTATATTTTATTTGCGGGGTGAACTCCCGGTTATCTCCATAAAAAATTGATGCGCTTGACCAGCGTGTCACATTGTGCCAGCGTTCTATGGTCTTTAGGTACCAGGTGACGATCGGATTTATGCCCGAGGTGCGTCCATGGGTGGCGCCGAGACTGCAACGACCAAAGCCGCCCAGCCTGTATAATCTGTCTAACTGAAGATTAGCCTGGTCGCTGGGCAGCACCCCCGGCTGTGTCGCGTCGAGGGTAAAAACTGTATCTTGATCGTTTATCTTGAGAAAAAGCGTCCTGTTGATTTCCTGGTCAATGTAGCGCATCACAGGTTGATAGACAACGTTTTCATCGGACTGCTGGTGCTCTTCTTTGGGAATATTGCCGTACGCCCGGATTTGTTCGCTGTAGCCTTTGGTGACGCGTTCGCCATTCCATTCACCACCCAGCATGGAATACAATCCCCAGTGGATAAACGTGGAAAATTTTTGATCGTGCCAATGCTCGAATGCCTTTTCTTTAGAGTGCGGTTGCGAGTCACATGTACAGATCATGAGCGAAAAGGAGAGTGCAAAAATCGCAAGAAGATATTTCATAATTTTCCTGTCGTTTGATCCGCTCAAAGATAAATGACTTTGATGTCCAAGTCAAGGATTGTCTTGTGCCTGGATTGATATGTATGGTTCATTCGAATCATGCGCATTTTACCACCGAATCTTTAATAGACATGTTGGGAGCAAAAACATCAAAAAGTTATTGAAAAGTTACCTCTGAATAATTATTTCACCAGCGGATCTGCCAATTCTTTTTGCAGATGTAACAATTTGGCACGCAGTTCATTTATCTTTCGCTCATATTGCGGATCGCCGGCCAAATCAACCATCTCCAAAGGATCTTTTTCAAGATTATACAGGATCGTTTTATCGATTTTGGGATAATAAATCAATTTGAATGTCCCGTCACACACCATGCGTTGCACATCAATATAACCGCCATAGATGAGATCATAGTTTTTCTGCTTTTTGCCGTGGATGAGCGGCATCAGGCTGTGGAAATCGACGTCATCCGGTTTTGTAATGCCGGCCAGCTCAAGAGCAGACGGCATAATGTCCTGCAGATAAACCGGTGTTTCGATCTTTGTATTTTTCTTCACACCAGGTCCAGACACAAACAATGGGACGCGCACGCTGTGATCGTACATGTTTTGTTTGCCCATCAAACCATGTCGGCCGCATGCCAAACCATGATCAGCGGTGAAAAAGATATAGGTGTTATCCGCTTTGCCGCTCGCTGCCAGGGCATCGAGAATACGACCGACCTGGGCGTCCATGTGGGTGATAATGGCATAATACTCCTGGCGATGTACTTTGACGGCGTACTCGGTGCGAGGAAAAGGCGCGAGCCGTTCATCGCGCAAATCTTTGCCGCACCCGATGGCTTCTTTTTCCGGATAAAGCGGCTGATAATTTTTGGGCAACGGAATGGTATCGAGCGGATATCGATCAACGTATTCTTTCGGAGACTGTCGGGGATCGTGCGGCGCATTAAAGGCGAGATACATAAAAAACGGCGTGTCCTTGTCTTTGGTCTGGTTGAAAAAATCGATGGCATGATTGCCTAATACCTGACTCCAGTGTGTGCCGCCCTCCCAGTAGCCGCCCAGCGACGTGTCATAGGGAGACCAGGCATCCGGTTCGTTCTCTATTGGACGGTCATACCCCGGGTGGTGTTTGGCCGGATTTTCCCAGTCAAAATAATCTTTTGGCATACCGGGGCGAACATCGCGAACATGATCGTAAATGTCGTGTGGATTTATATCTTTGACGTGCCACTTGCCGCTCATATAGGTTTCATAACCGGCGTTTTTCATAAATTGCGACCAGAACCGCCCATTTTCCTGTTCGGATTTGAGCTCCGGTTCAAGCTCCTTCGCTTCCCACAAAAATCTGCCGGTATTGAGCATCGTCCGGCTTGCCACGCAGACCGCTCCGTGCCAGGCACCCATATTGTAAGCATGCGTAAAGGTGACACCATTTCGCACGAGACGGTCCAGGTTGGGTGTCTGGACATCAGTGTAACCCAGGGCATTGATGGTATCAAAAGCCTGATCATCGGCAAAGATGAATAGAATGTTTGGCTGTTTTTTCTGAACCAGTTTCGCGCAGCCGGACAGGAACAGAAACCCGGCACAACCGGCAGATGTTTTGAGGAAACGGCGACGGTTCATATAATTCTCCTCAAATCCACTCTAATCAATTTTTGTAGTTTTGTGTCTTCGTGTGAGTGAATTTTTCAAGCTAAATATTTTGCCTCAGCGTCTTTTGTGTGCGAACGGCAACTGGTCAGTTTTAATATGTATGTCCATGTACTTTTGACGTTCGAAAGCCAAAGACAACAATGACCACAAAACAGAGCATCGGCAGGACAAACGAGATCCGGGTACTCGATATGCTAAAGAGACCAAGATGAAAATCGCTCATATCCATGATCGCAGCTTGCAGCGGTGGCATAATGGAGCCGCCGCCAATGGCCATGATCAAACCGGCAGCACCGAGTTTCGCATCATCCCCAAGTCCTTTGAGGGCAATCCCGTAGATCGTCGGGAACATAAGGGACATACAGGCGGATACGGCGATCAGACAATAAAGACCAACCATGCCATGAAAGAAAATTGTTCCCAGGATCAAGGCAAAACCACCAATTGCCAGGCTCATTAAAAGTCCACCCGGGCTGAAATATTTCAACAAATAGGTGCAAATGAACCGGCTGGTGCAAAAGATCGACATAGCGATGATATTGTATCCCTGCGCCGTTTCCTTGGCCATACCGAGCTCATTCATAGCGTATTGAATGATGAATGTCCAGCACATAATCTGAGCACCCACGTAAAAAGTTTGGGCGATCACGCCTTCAGTGTATTTTTTATTCGCCCACAATCGTCTGAGTGTTTTGCCGACGTTGAGTTGTCTATCTTCCTCTCCTTTACTACGCGGCAGTTTCGATATCAAAAATACGAGAAAAAAGATCAAAACAATCAGACCAATCGCAACATACGGACCGCGCAGCACACTGAGATCATGCACTTGCAATGCCTGGAACTGTTGTGGTGCTGTTTGCTGCAAGATTTCTCGCTCCGCCTCCGAGGTTTTGTCCAGACGTGCGAGAATGAGCTGCTGCGCGACAAACATGCCGGTGAGTGATCCGATAGGATTGAACGCCTGGGAAAAATTCAATCGACGGGTTGCGTTCTCTTCCGGCCCCATCGCGAGCACATAGGGATTGGCGCTGGTTTCTAAAAAGGAGAGTCCGCAGGTCAATATAAAATAGGAAATTAAAAAAGCCCAAAAGGCCATGAGATGACTGGATGGAATGAACAACAACGCTCCAATGGAATAGAGTGCCAGGCCCACCAGAATACCGCTCTTGTAGGTGAAACGTTTGATGAATAATGCCGCTGGTATGGCCATAACGCAGTAACCACCGTAAAAAGCAAACTGTACCAATGAGCTCTC
The DNA here is from genome assembly GCA_016928775.1 of Candidatus Zhuqueibacterota bacterium. GTDB lineage: Bacteria > Zhuqueibacterota > Zhuqueibacteria > Residuimicrobiales > Krinioviventaceae > Kriniovivens. The sequence goes on from JAFGKD010000071.1 coordinate 112,575, forward strand.
AAAATGACTGATCAGCATAATTTGTTTGAACGCTGCCACCATTGGATTTGTCACGTCGTTGGCAAATCCCCAGAGGGCAAACAAACTGGTAACAAGAATAAACGGGTAGAGTATCTCTTGCGGGATAACGCTCTTTTTCTCAACATTGACTGCGGTGATTTCGGCCATATAGGTGTTCCTCTCGATTGATTTCTCTAAATTTCTTTCCTGTATCCTTGTTCGGGCGTTGACTCTTCTTGTTGATCCATCTCAAAAATGCGCTGCAAAAGCTGCCATTTTTCACCCGCAGAAGTCTCGGTGCCAGTCTTTTGAAATTTGGCAACATGCGCCTCCCATTTCGCTTGCCCTGGCAAAGTGGCCAGTTTGGCCATTGCCGTATCGTGTTGAAAATCCGGAGTTGTGTCCATGATCATAAAAAGCCGGGTACCCGCAATATAAATTTCCATATCAATGATACCGACGTCTTTCATTCCCCGGGTAATCTCCGGCCAAACTGCACCCCTGGCATGGACCTTTTTGTATTCCTCAATGAGCGCTGGATCGTCGCGCAGTTTTAATGTTTTGCAGTAACGCTTGAATCGTGTTGACATATTGACTCCTGTAGATTGCGTCTTAGCTGGAAATATCTTGAATTTGATATGAGCTTTGAATTGATTTATTCGTTGAAAGGATTCATGATCGCTTCACCTTGATTAACAGTTTTGTCACCGCGCCAGAATTTGCATCCCAGTCGGCTAACGCGCGCCCGGTTTGACCGAATGGATAGACCTTTGTAATGAGGGATTCAAAAGGGTGCTCTTTTTTTTCGAGCATTTTAATAACTGCGGGGAAAACATGCAAGGCATTTCGTGAACCGCATATCGTCAATTCTTTGCGGACTACCAGGGTGCTGTCGAATGACACTTTGGTTTTTGTATAGCCAATATAGACGACGCGTCCGGCAAAGCACACCAGCTCCACCGCCTGGCTGAATGTCTCGGGGATACCCGCTGCTTCAATAGCCACATTGACACCCTCGTTCCTGGTCCGCTCGTGCACAACCTCGACAAGGTCTTCTTTACTGGAGTTTACGGTGAGATGGGCTCCCATCTTTTTGGCATGATGCAGTTTTCGATCGTCAATGTCCGCTACAATAACCGTCGCACCTTTGCGAAGGCACGCGACCAGGACACCCATGCCAATTGCGCCGGCTCCATAAACAAGGACCGTATCGGTTTCCGATACCAAGCCGCGATTGGTGGCATGGTATCCAACGCTCAGCGGTTCAACAAGTGCCAGTTCCGGCAAAGATAATTTTTGCGATGCATGGGCCTTGCTATAATGAATGGCTAATTTCTCGGTCAGCGCGCCGTCGCGCTGAACGCCAAGAGTTTGATTAAATTCACAGGTGTTGGTGCGGCCAATCCGGCAGGCCGGGCACATGCCACAATTTGTATAGGGTGAGATCATCACCTTGTCACCGAGGCTGAGTCTGTCCGGCACGTTTGCACCTTTGTCAATGATGATGCCGCTTATTTCATGACCCGGTATACGCGGATAGTCCATTCCGGGCATTTTGCCGCGATAGGTTGACAGGTCACTGCCGCAGAGTCCCACAAAATGAACATCGATTAAAATATCTTCCACACCCATGACCGGTTCAGGGATGTCAAAAAAATCTGTTTTTCCAGGTTCTGTTAAACGAAAGGCTTTCATAATTGATAAAATTTGACCGCATTTCCTCCCCAAAATGCGGCTTTCTCCATATCGGAAAAGTTATGTTTATCAAGATATGATTCAACAATATCGATCACTTTATCGTAAGATGCGGCCAGTGTACACACGGGCCAGTCCGAACCGAACAATAGACGATCCATTCCGAATGCATTGATAATGACGTCGAGATAGGGCTCAAAGTCTGCAAGCTGCCAGTGCTGCCAGTCCGCTTCCGTGACCAATCCCGAGATTTTACAAAATACATGCGGAAAAGCGGCGAGCTGTTGTATGTGCTTTTTCCAGGGTGAGAGAAAACCATCTTTGATGGCCGGTTTGCCAATATGATCGAGCATAAAACGATGTTCCGGGAAGTTTTTGACGAGTTCACTGCACGCGGCCAATTGTTTTGGAAAGATCAAAATATCGTATGTCAGGTTATGCTCCAACAGCTTTTCAACACCGCGCATAAAAGTTTCGCCAAGCAAAAAACGAACGTCCGGCTCATCCTGCACCACATGACGGACGCCGACAAATTTGGGGTGTGATGCAAAACGCGCCAACTGCTCGTCCAGGTGCTCGCTGCGCAGATCGACCCAACCAACAACACCTTCGATCACCGGGTGTTGATCCGCCAGATCAAGCAACCATTGTGTTTCCGCACTGGTTTGGCGGGCCTGCACGGCAACCGAACCGGCAAAACCGTTTGTCGTCAGGATTTTCTCCAACTCATTCGGGAGAAAATCTCGCCTGAGTGTCGCCATGCTATCTGTTATCCAGCCATATTCCGCTGCTGAATAATGCCAAAAATGCTGATGAGCATCGATCTTCATTTCTGCACCACCTGACCGAGATAGGGATAATTGTTCGCGATTAATCCCGCGTTTTTCATCGCCATCCAAAAATCGCTGGAAAGCTCCGTTGAAACGGAGGCGATATTTTGTCGCACACGTTGTGGATTGCTCGTATTGAGCGCGATACTGAGGATGCCGGGATGCGACAGTCCGAACTGCACACAAGCCGTGGCCGGCGCGGCAGCAAAATCCTGACATACGGAAAAAAACTTTTTTCGCCAGTCAAAATATGTTTTATCCGTTTCGCTCCGCGGATTGAGGATGCGGTAGTCAAAATAGCGTCCGCCAGTCAAAAAGCCGGCGTGAAAAACTGCCGAGTTGAAAATGCCAATGCCTCTTTCGGTGAGTTCATCGAGGAAATCGAGCACCTCGGGTGGATGCTTCAGGATGGTAAAACTGACAGCCAGCATCACCCAATCCAGATCTATCTCACTTGTAATGTCGCGGATAACGTGCCAGTCCTTGGCGCCGACGCCAATGGCTTTGGCCAATCCCTGTTCCTTGAGTTCGAACAGGGCACGATAGGCGTCGATGATGTCCTGAAAGGCCCGGGATCGTTCACGGGGTGTCGTTGCAGCAGCAAGGTATTCATCCGGATCATGTACGGATAGAAGCCGTGGGGAGTAATTCTCTCCGAGCAATTGACAGCCTTGCTCCCAGCACTCGTATATACCGTCGTAGCTGATTTTTTGTATGGCGTCATGTTTGATATTTGCCCACACACCGCGCTCAAAAGTTGGCTCCGGCGTTGTGAGGGGAACACGATACCAGCCCATCTTGTTGCTTATAACAATCCGTTTTGCTGGTATGTCCAGCTCCTGCAATCCCTGCCCGATCACCTCGAGTGCGAGACCGGCGCCATACTTGCCCGCCGAGTCCAATAGAACGAGACCGGACATGTTATTGAACATCTCTCGCAAAATGTCCAGTTTGATCTCCCGGGATAATGGCTGATATAAATTCCCGAGACAGCTTGTGCCAAAGATGATGGGCGGAATATCGAGTCCTGTTTTTCCCAGCTTTTTGTATGTCATGTCGTTACAAAGAGTGGTTTCAGATGGCGCTCATAGATGTTATTGCAAACATTCTCTGCGACCACCTGTTCATATCGCTCGAGTGCGTTCAGATAACGATCTCCCATTTCGGCAGCGACTTTGTAGCCGATGTGCAGCAATTGCCGAAAATGCGGATTATATTTTTTGTTGGTTTGATCGTGGCGCAATATCTCGGCATATTGTCTGCCATCCCAACCATCCACATCAACCGGCGAGGGAAGCGCCCGCATATCCATATCAATAACCGAGGCATAAGGTTTAGCTAGTTCATCATAGCGATTGACCGCCTGGCGGTATACATCCCGGGCGATATCTAGTCCTTCGCCGCCGGCAAGCGCCAGTCCGATCAATTCTTCGAGCCAGGTTGTTCCGGCTGTTTTGATGTGCAGGCCGGTTTCAAATTTTTGTATGGCTGTGCGCATCGGAGTATAAAGCGAAAATTTGTCACTTCCCGAATGGACGCTGAGTTTCAAATTGGTCGGGAGTGAAAATTCCCGAATGGCGAACTGAATGACCGCCACATCCTGTTCAAACTCCCGGGTGAATTTTTCAAGATCCCCGATATAGTCAACGCCTTTGTTGAAACGGCCGGTGAATTTGGGAGCAATTGTTTGCACCGGCATACCGCGCGCTGACAGCGCTGCCAATATGAAGAACAGCTCGACCGGCGTTTGCGGTTCGTCGGTTTCGTCCATGGATACCTCGGTGACAAAATTATCCGCGCCTTTCTGCTCGACGAGGTGTTGATAAATTCGATTCGCTTCTTCAATAGCGTAGAGATATTTTTCACCAATGCTACGGATCAAATCTTTGGTGATGTGAAAGGTCTGTTCAATAGAAGGAATGGACAATCTTCCGATATATTTTGAATTTTGTGTGACAAAGGTCTGGATAGCGGTTTCATCGGCTTTTTTGCCAATGTAATCAGCCACATCCAGGGTGAAAAAATCACACACCGGAATGAACGGTTCGATGATTTTTAGACTGACGTGATCCGCATCGACAAAATAAGGTTCATCCCAATCCAGGGCTTTTACGGCGGCATCTGCTTCGGCGCGTGTATCGGCGGGACGGGTGTGAATAATCGTATGCTCGCGATAGGATTTATTCCACACCGGCACCACATCAAGACCGACTGTTTGGGCTCGTTTAACCGCGCAAAGCTGCGCTACACCTTGATGACCGAATCGATCACCAAGTCCGATTGAATATTTACCTAAAACCATACTGTGCCTTTTATGTGCATGTGATATTAATTGGAAAATGAATTCAACCACGCCACAGCCGCATCGCGTTTTTGCGACATCGTTGCAGCGTCAGCAGGGAGTTTGACCAGGCGCCACGATATATCAAAACGGATTGATCCGCCGATATTGAGCTGCGCAAATGGACTCAACAGCTCAAGCTCGGTGTATTGCGGTGATGTATAAACTTCAGCGCTGAGCCCGCCATCCGGATAAGTCCCGGTCTGCCGGCGGAAGAATTCGCCGATAACAACATTTTCGACGATGGCCCCGAGCCAGTGATCCGAATCCGCACCCGCTTTGAGTTGTCGTGATGGATGAGGAACAAAAGTGGCGATGTTTTCATCCATGCTTATTTGAGCACCGGCTTCATTTGACCACAGATGGATTTTATTTGGCAGGGAGCTGGCAGGGTTCAGGTTAAAGATGGCCATGTGCGGTGACCGAATTTGCGTGATATTCCAAATTGTGTAATCAATTGGTTCGACCGAGCTATTTTGCGCCCGTTTCACCTTTTTAATGGTTTGTTGAATGAGCAGTTGCGTGCTCTGCGGGTCGAGGGAAATCTCCCGAATACTATAGGCACCACAATAGTCACTGACGTTGCTGGTTATTCTGAGACCATTGGCAATTTCGTCCGCTTGATGCGCACCGCCATCGAACCAATGATCCGGCGGCCAACTATGACCATTGATCGCCGGAAATTGACTCTGTTCGGTCGGCCATACTTTGTCACCACCAAAGTTTGCCCAGGTGATTTGGCCGTTTACTCGATAGGGCTGACCGCTCGGCAATGTCTTGCCATATAAAGACGGATCATCCCACAAAACATTGGCGCCACCCACATAACCGTAATACATAATTCGTCCTATAGCCGGTACAACGACGACTTTGACCAGTCCATTGGTCATTTCGTAGGAATTTTCCCAGCCGTTGTAAGTGATTTTGGTGACTGTAACCTCTCCCGTTGGTCCAGGAGCTGTCGGCGTATTGTTTTTTGAATTTTTTGAACACATTGTCGACACCGTTATGAGACAAATGAAAAGACTAAAGGCAAGCACTTTTTTCATAGAATTCACCTCGTGGTGTGTGGGCAGAATATGGAAAGAAAGATAATAAGGTGGTCGGACATTTCAAAGGAGAAAAACGGCGGCAGCACTTTGCCTAAGCTGCCAGGAGAATAATTTCAGCAATTTCATCCGGACCAATCGTTCCGTGCTCGCCTAATGTGCTGCCGCGCTGTTGATGTGATGCGGATATTTGTCGCACATCCGCCGGCGTCAAATTCACATCGGCGAGGCAAACCGGCACATGCAAACTTTTGAAAAACTCGATGGTTTTTGCGATGGCCTGGTCAACGACCTGATTTTCGTCGTCTTGCGCCAGTCCCCATACTCGACGACCATATTGCGCCAGTTTTTTGAATTTGGCTTTTTTCTGATGTTTGAGCACGGCTGGCAGAAAGATTGCTAACGTGCGGGCATGGTCAATGCCGTGCAGGGCGGTCAGTTCGTGGCCGATCTGATGTGTCGTCCAATCGGTTGGCACACCGCGACTCAGGAGAGTATTCAGCGCCAGCGTTGCTGCCCACATGAGGGTAGCGCGAGTGTCGTAATCCAGCGGATTTTGCAGCGCCTTGGGTCCTTCTTCAACGAGGGTGAGCAAAATGGATTCAGCGAGTCTGTCCTGCAAGGGCGCATTCACCGGGAAAGTCAGATATTGCTCAATGACATGCACAAAGGTATCAACGACACCATTGGCCACTTGTCGTTCCGGCAGGGTATAGGTCGTTTCAGGATCGAGGATGGCGAACTGTGGAAAGACATGTTTATCGATAAATGCCAGTTTTTCACCTGTTTCTTCGCGGGAGATCACCGCATTGGGATTGGACTCGGACCCGGTAGCCGGCAATGTTAAAACGCAACCAAGAGGCAGGGCCGCTTCCAATGGGAGGCTCTTGCGGACAAAATCCCAGGGTTCATCACCACGCCACAAAGCGGCAGCGGCAATAAACTTGGAGGCATCCAGGACTGATCCACCACCAACAGACAAGATGAAATCAATATTTTCGTTTTTGACGATCCGGACGGCCTGCATACAGGTACGATATTGCGGATTCGGCTCGATTCCGCCATATTCAATAACCTTGTGCTCCTTCAGCGCAGTCATGACCTGATCATACACACCGTTCTTTTTAATCGATCCGCCGCCATAGGTTAATAAAATCTTTAAATCATTTGACAGCAGGTTTTTAAGCTCGGCAATCGTTCCCTTGCCAAAGACAATTTTTGTAGGATTGTGATAGGTAAAATTGTACATGCTGACCTCAATCGCTTTGTGCTCTTTTGATCATTATGTCGATACCGCTTCCAGTTTTTTGAGGCGTTCTTCGTGGTCGTCCAGTCTATTTTCCTGGCGAGTCAGAGCGTGATTTACCGCTGATTTTTCGGTTTGATAGCTGTCAATTTTTTTCGCCAGGCCGTCGATAGCAGCCATGAGCAAGTGGAATTTTTTATCTGCATCTGCTTTGGTTTCCAGCAGTTTCATATCCTCGCGAATATTTACTACTTCTACAACAAGTCGATCGATTCTTTCGCTATTATAATCAACTTTCGTTTTTAACTCCTCAATACCCACGGTATTTTTTGCCACCTGTTGAGCAACGAGTTCAAGATCCTTTTTATCGGCTTTTTTATCCAGCTCTCGGCGGATTTCATTGACCGTTGTTTGATCGGCCTTTTTGGCTAATTCTCTGCGGATTTCATCGACAGTCGTTTGATCAGCTTTTTTCGCTAATTCCTTGCGGATCTCATCGACCGTTGTTTGATCGGCCTTTTTAGCCAGCTCTTTGCGGATTTCATCGACAGTCGTTTGAGCAGCTTTTTGAGTCAGCTCTTTTCGCGTGTCATCAAGCGCTTTTTGGTTGGCTTTTGTAGCAAGCTCTCGCTCAAAGTCCGAAAACTTGTTCTCCAGATTTTCGAGACGTCTTTCAATGCCGGCAAATTTGTCCTGGCTATCTGAATTCATACTATCCCCCTATCGTTTTTTCTCGATGTTGCATGTGAAAAATATAGCTGTACTGGAATAAAAAGTCAAGCGGAATTCCAGGCCAATTTCGGCTCCTAAATTATTTCGGCCATAATTTTCCTGGCACACAACGGCTCTTTATCATAATGTTATTTCCTACCTGCGCGGGAAAGATAATTTCAAAAAAAATTGCTTGGAAAAGAGCATAAACTCTTCGTATAATTCGCCCACATTTTGAATATCATGACCTTTTACGAATGAACGTCGAGCAAAAGCAAAATAAAAAGATTTTGTTGAATGAAAGGATGATATGAAAACAAAGTTGCTTATTGTTATTTATATTTTTATGTATTCTTTATTGTCGCCGACTTTTCACGCGGATCAGACTGCATCGGTACCTTTTCAAAATTCTTTGCCATTTCAAATTCCTGAAGATCAGATTCGACCGCTGTTAAACATGACCTCTCTTGCTTTGCAGGAGCATCTCGTCAGCAAACTGGTACAAAATGTGACATGGGAAAGCCTGATCCGGCGGAAAAAAATGGCGGTTGGTGTTGTCGACCTGCGAGATCTAAATGACATCAAATACGCCAGCGTCAATGGTAACAAGATGATGTATGCCGCCAGTTTGCCGAAGCTGGCCATTTTGCTCGGCGCCGCACAGGCGCTGGAAAACGGCAGCTTGCAGGAAACAGAGCAAGTGCTGCACGACATGCGGATCATGATCAGCAAATCCGACAACGAAGCTGCGACGCGAATGATCGACCGCATAGGTTTTGATCAGATCGAGCAAACACTTTGTGATCCCCGCTACGAATTGTATGATATAAAACGCGGCGGTGGCCTGTGGGTTGGTAAAAGATACGCCAAAACCGGGAAACGACATGGGGATCCAATGTACAATATCAGTCACGGCGCAACGGTCACACAGGTTTGTCGATTTTATTATCTCCTGGCTATGGGTAAACTGGTGAGTTGGGATCGTTCCAAACAGATGCTCGATATAATGGTAGCGCCAGAAATTCATCATAAATTCGTAAATTCATTTGATCGACTTGCTCCAGAAGCAACGGTGTATCGCAAATCCGGCACATGGAAAAATTATCACGCCGATTCAGCACTCATTTGGGGACCGGTCTGGCGTCGCTACATTGTCGTTGGTCTAGTGGAGGATAGCCGCGGCGAAGAGATTCTGCGCGAGTTGATACCAACCATAGAACAAGTGCTCCTCGAAAACTCGGGTGAAACAAAATTGTAAAGCTTTGTTCCTGATATGTTGCATCAATTAAAAAGTTATCGGTCACTCGCACGTGAGATAGTATACAAAATTTTCGATATGCGCGAGGGTGAGGGAGTGAGATCACTCTGGATGTGGCTCTATATTTTTTGCATTATTTCAGCCCTCATGATTGTCAAGCCGATGGTCAATGCTCTCTTTCTTTCCGAATTTGGTGCAGAACGATTACCGCAAGCATTTATTCTTGTTGCCGTGATGGCCGCATGGGTTGCTGTCCTGTATTCAAATTTGCTTAAAACCAGCAATCTTCACACCTTAATCATCTGGACGTTATATATATCAATGGCACTTTTTCTTTTATTCTGGTTTTTGTTAACGTTAAACTGGATGGAGCGTTGGGCGTTATATATATTATATGTTGCTGTGGCAATTTTTGCCGTTATTACAAGCTCACAATTCTGGATTATGGCGAATGTTATCTTTAATGCTCGTGAGGCCAAACGATTGTTCGGATTTATTGGCTCCGGTGCTATTGCCGGTGGAATTTTCGGTGGCTATCTGACAAATTTTTTAGCCCCCATAGTCGGCAGCCAAAATCTCATTTTCATCTTTCTGTTCTTGCTCGGCGCTTGTTTGTTCATCATTAACAGATTGTGGAAAACAAGTTCGGAGGGGGAAGATCGAGTTCAGATACGTGAGCGCAATGGATTTTTTAAAAAACTGGAAAATCCTCTCAATATTATTTTGGCCTCGCGACACCTGACGCTCATAGCTGCGCTCATCTGGATCAGCGTATTGGTAGGGAAATTAGTCGAATATCAATATAGTGCTATAGCTTCGGAACAGATCGTTGATCCCGATCAACTGACCGCTTTCTTTGGTTTTTGGCTCTCCAACTTGAGCATCGCCACTCTGCTTATTCAATTATTTTTCACACCCCGGATTGTGGGTATGTTTGGCGTTGGGACTTCACTTTTTTTTCTACCTGCAGGTATTTTAATCGGCACCTTTGCCATCTTTGTCTTTCCAGAGTTATGGGCAGCTGTGCTCATTAAACTTTTTGACGGTAGTTTGAAAAATTCGTTGAACAAGTCAGGCATGGAATTGTTAGCCTTACCTATTGCAGCAGATATAAGAGCACAGGCAAAATCCTTTATTGATGTGTTCGTCGATAGTTTCGCTACCGGTATTAGCGGTATTTTATTGCTTCTTTTGACTGGCGTACTCAATGCTTCGACACGCTATGTAAGTTTTTTGAGCCTGATTTTTATTGGTTTGTGGCTCTATCTGATCACTCTTTCGCGCAAAGAATATATACGATCATTTCGACTCAAAATTGAATCCCACGAACAACCAGCTCAGCCCGCTATTGATCTGTCAAACGAATCTATTCTGGGTGGTATTCTCAAAGTGTTGATTGACGGAGAGGAGAGACAAGTCCTGGAAACGCTTCGAATGATTCGCCATCTGTATGATACACGGTTCTTGCCCGGGCTCTATTCTTTGCTCCACTCATCATCCGTTCTGGTTTTGCTTGAGGTGCTCAAGCAGCTGAATAGTTATACAAACAAAAATTTCAGCAACGATGTTGAAACACTCATCCTCCACGAAAATCTGGATGTCCGCACTGAAGCCTTAACCTATCTCGCGGCGCGTACACCAAATTTCTCCCATGACATTCTTCCGGTCTATTTGGAGCAGACAAATTACCGAATACGAAGTGCAGCATTATTATATGCTGCGCGTCAAAGTCGGGATAGCGGCGTTGCGAGTGATATCATCAAACTCAAGCATCACGTTCAGGTGGAACTTGTCAATGCACAAAAAACGAAAGATCAACAGGAAGTTATAACCATGAAGCGTTGCTGCGCCAGAGCTATTGGCGAAGCACACCTCAAAGAGCTATATCCGTTTTTGCATTATCTTTTGCAGGATACTGAAAAGCAGGTCGTCGCTTCGGCCATCATTGGGTCCGGTCTGACGAGAGAAAAGGAATTCGGTCCGGCTCTGATCCAGCTACTTCGAGATCGCGAGCTCTGGAGTTTTAGCCAGACGGCTCTCGCTAGCTTTGGCGCTGACATTGTGGATATGCTGGGATCACATTTGAAAAATCCCTACGTTGACCGACAGGCGCGTCACAATATCCCCAAGGTATTAGCCGGTATTGAATTGCAGTACTCTGTTGATACGCTATTGGATAATCTGGACATCGAAGATCGCGATATCCGGAACCAAATTATCAGCGCTTTGTATCAATTGCGCCTTCGTGCACCACAATTGCGCTATAATGATCCGGTGATCATAAAGCTCGTTTTTAAGGAAGCGAATGAATATTTTAACACGCTGGCCCTTTTGTATACTCAAATGAAAGCATGTGACTTGACAAGCCCGGGTGCTGATAAAAGACACCTTTTATATGAAAGCCGGGAAAAATTGGTCAAGGCACTCGAGAAGCGTTTGGATCGTAAAATAGAACGTATATTTCATCTCCTTGGTCTCAGGTACCCCCCCTCGGATATTGAGAACGCCTATGCCGGCATCCGTAGCACTGATACCGAGCTTCGAGCGAATACGATAGAGTTCCTAGATAACCTGCTGGATGGTGATCTGAAAAAAGTCGTTATCCCCTTGGCTGAAACAACTGTAGTCGAGGACGTTATCAGCAAAACCCTGCAGCGGTTCGGTTATAATCTAACGGACGAAGTCGAATCGATGAAACATTTGCTCGAATCAGATGATGTTACCCTCAAGCGGCACGCCTTGTCATTGATTGAACATCTTGAAGAGAGCCGCTACCTGCCTCTCGTTGCCAAAGCGCTGAACGATCCGAATAGTGAAATCCATAACAAAGCACAAGAGTTGATCAAAAAATTTGGTTTGTAAATTTTAAGGTTTGGCGACTATCCGGTCGATAAAAGTTGCCAACGTCTGATGCTCAACAGCAGAATTTTTGCGCAGCACATTAGACATTAGCGCTACCAGATAAATCCGGCCATCCGCTTGCTCGACGATCGCTACCGAGTTCATGTAATTTTCCACATTCCCCATATATTTGCCGCAGGTGAAGCCAGGCTCTTCCTTGCAACGATATTGACTGCCGGACTTGAAGTAGACGGCTGCTTTTTCCAGTGCCGGAGAAGAGGCGTAACGAATGCGTCTCGCGGTCATGTACATCAGCCGTTTTATCTCCAGACTGGACCATTCGTCGACAAGGCGGCCTCGTTCGAGGGCGATCAAAAATTGTACCAGCGCTTTGGGATTACCGTAGCTGCCGCCGCCTGGCACAATGCTCTGACCCGTTTTGGTGAAAAAACTGCCCAAGCGCCAGTCATTTTCTGAAATGCCGATGGTGCGCAAGGGATCATTCACAGTAGAAATAGCGATTTGAGAGAGCTGAGATTTTGGCGTGTTCTTAAAATATGCAACTTCCTCTTCATAACTGACTGGATAGCGCTCGCCGAATTCGCGCATCAGGATCAATTCCTTCCACACGATGCTGGCCGCGGCATTTGCACTGGCCGAGAGCATATGATCCGCCCATTCATAGAGCGAAAAAACGTCTCCCTCTCTGATGGCTCGGGAGGCAAACGTGTTGGATTCGACGTTAAAAACAGGGACCTCGTGCGAGTCATATATGATCCAGCGATCGGCTTTGATTTGTCTCGTCTTCAACAACCTATGGCGGTTTTCAACTGATTCAGGATAAAGACGCTGCAGTTCGGTGAATAGACCGGCAGCAATCGCCAGCTTGCCAACGCTGCCGGGCATAAACTGCCGGTTCATCTGCTGCGAGGCAAAGCGAAGAGGCTTGCCAGGTGTTATATCGAGAAGTGCCAGGGAATAGCTCTCATCCCGATTTGGAAAGAGAGCTTGTATCTCTTTTTGCAGTTTGGCATTTTCCGCTGGTAATACTGCAAGACTGTCGCCGCGAGCACCCAGCAGGTTCAACTTGATGTCGGTCAGAATTCTCAAGCCACCCGACGGCGGTTTAGTACCTTTAAATTTTCCCTCAATCACCTGCGCCAATCGCGCCAAACGCCGAATGCCTGTGTATTCATAACCATCAAAAGGGTACGCCATCGCAGTCGTCAATTGCAGCAACAGTGAAATTGCTAAAAGCCCTGTACATAATTTCATTTTCATGATTGTCTCGCGGATAATGTGATCGTTAATTTTGCAAGGATTCTTCCAGTGAGATCATCCGCTTCTTGTCTATTTTGGGATCGAGCTCTTTTAAATACGCTGAAGAACGCGCCCTTTTGCTTTCGACGAAAGGCCGTACCTGAAAGAGCCAGATTTTGTCGTCTTTAAATCCCAATTCGACATCAAAGGGTCCTTGCGATTCAATACCGGGTGTATTGGGGAGGCGTTTACGAATATCAATTGCAAAGAGCCGCAACTGACCGATATTCTGCAAACTGAGGATAGCTTTTTCAAATGTGGCAATTTTTTTATCCGTACCGCCAGTCGTTGGTAATGTTGTATAGCGCCGCTCACGGCAGGGTGATAACAGCAGTTGTCGGGCAGCGGATTTCAGGGTGTAGGATTCCGCCATTTGTCCCTCAACGGCACCGGCGGCACCACGGTTAAATGCGATTGTGATGTCCTGCGCTTCGCCGGAATAGACGCCAGTTGTGATCATAACGCCGGACTTTTCGACGTTCACGGATGGAATGATGAGGATGGATGGAAATACATTTTCCGGATTGAGTAGCAGGCGTTGTCGCCATTGGTAACTACGTTCGCTGAACGGCGATGCCCATACGTCGCGAATGCCTTGCAGAATTTTTTGCGGCTCGCGTACGTTAAATACGGTTAAATTGAGACCCGCACCGGTAAAGTCCTTCAAATCTTCCATATTGGTGTCGCTACGGATGAACACCGGCACCTCTCCCATAGTATGACGCAAAATGCCTTGAAATTTTTCATAGAGCTCTTTTTCAAAAGCCGGCAAAAGAGGAATTGCTTTGATGGCGGTGCGCAACGTCTCCAATCGAGCGAGAATATCCATCTCAATCTGTGTCTCCGGAACATTGTTTTTACGTTGCTGTCGCGCTGTCTCAAAGGTCTGCTGCAAAAACTGCCAACAAGTTTCTGCTGAGCCGGGCATGGTCTGGTCCATGTGTTGTCGGAATATCCCGAATGGCAGCACAAGACCTTCCACCACCTGTTCGGGGAACAGGTTTTTGAGCTGCCCAAGATTAGCTGCCTTGGGGCCAGTGAATACGCCGGAATCTTTGGCGCGCACATTACGCAGGTCAAGAATGCTCGTCTCGTTTAGCCGCAATTTATCGATCGGCACCGTAATTTTGTTCTCGCGAGTTGCCGTTGTTGTGAACAATGCTTCCTCTTCGCGAGTCATTGCTTCGGGCGTTTTCATCAATACTGTACCCTGCGGGGAGACAGCATAAAAAATCTTTTTCCCATTAAAAGCTAACAGTTCCTCAAAGTTTTGCTGCGTAATGACCGCGTTGGGTATGCCAAGATTGCGCGCCAATAGCTGTACGTGCGACACCAGATTGCCTTCGGAGACCACCATCAGACCGGCTACAGGCTTTAAATCGGATGGTGGCGAGGCGAGCACATAAATATTTTCTGGTGAAAATTTTATGTCCGCTTCCATCGAAGGTAACACGACCAGTTCGCCGATAGCGTAGCCGGGATTGAGTCCATGCACTTGATTTTGCGTTGTAATATTGAGCACCTGCTGCTTCAAACCGATATGATCGGCATAGTGATCCGTGACCTGCCCAGCTGTAATGCCAAAAGGCAGAAGGAGTGACACACGAATACGATCATCTATAAAACCAAAAATCAAAGGTTCAAAGCCGGCGAATTTTTCGAGCGATTCCTGAAAAACGGTCCGTACCATCGCGCTGCTCCATTCGACAGCGCGCCTGGCATACTCTGATATTTGTTGCAGCTCTGCGAGTGAGATCACCTTGGTCTGCGACTGCAAGCGTAGATAAAAGTCGATCTCGACAAATTCCCAAGCTTCCAAAAATCCGCAGCTGGCCACGGCTTTGGTCAGAAGGTGATTTTTTGCTATCAAGTCACCGAGTGTAGCGGGCTGCCACTGGTTGATGTCGCGGAAAATAATCGATTCCAGTGCAATCGACAAATCGACTGCCGCCAGTCGTTGCCTCGGTGCAGGAAACTCTAAAAGCTCCTGACGGCATTCCCATAAAATATCTACGATTTGTCGCATTGTTTCTTGTGAGGCTGTGATCTGCTGACTTTTTAACCACTCGTTCATTTTAGTAACAACCCTGGATTTCTGGGGTAGCAGACGACTGTATTGTCGCAGACTATTTGAATTGAGCGGACGAAAAGCTTCAGCGAGGTCCGCTTCCAATTGATTGAAAAGTTTTTGCTGGTTCGATGAAATTTTTCCGGCATTCTTTAGACGAAACGCGCGTACATTTTGCAGATCAGAAGCATCCGGCTGTCCATGTAATTTGATGCGAATGTTGATAAAAGTCGGGATCGAATCAGACAGCACCTTGGACGTCGAGCGAATTCGCTCCCACAGCTTGTCACCAGCGTTGTGGGGCAACACACGACAGGCCTGGCGGATTGTAAAATAGTTCTCAAGTATGCGGCTGTCATCATCGAGAAGCCATAACAAGAACTTTTCACCCCAGCTATTTTCATCTTCATCTTGGATAGCACCGCGATAATAGCGGGCGCGACGCAAAAGCCAACTGTCATCTATAGACATTAAATAGCGTTCAAAAATATATTGTTTGAGGCGCGACTGGTCATTGGTTTCATCCCAAAAGTCTTCGAATGGTGTTCCCGCCAAAATTTGGCCAAGGTAAATACCTTGATCGCGCGCCAAACGAGTGACGACTTCTTTGTGCACTGCATGTTGAATGCCGCCCGGCTGCGAACAACGTTCGTTCGGCGGCAAAATAGTGCCATCTGGACAGAACCAGCGAATGGCCTGATAGGGCCCACGTTCATCAGATTTAAATTTTTGAATCAATGCAGCAATGTCGTCATTTGTGAGATTTTGCTGCGCGAAGATGAGCGCTACGAGAGACAACAAAATGATTACAAAAAAGCGAAAACGAACCACTTTACGAATCCTCCAGTAAAAGCGCCTTGAGCTATTTATATAACTCGTACGAATTTAATGAAATTTCATGGCAAAGCAATTAAAATGTTCAGAGGTGACAGCATCTTTGTCTTTATGCATGAAGATAATGCTTCAATATATTCCCTTTTCACCGGATATATTGAGCCATGTCATCGAAATTCGCAGATTATAAATATTTCAAATTAGGTCCTGTCAAAAATTGGATGATGATAGATACGCCATTTTTTTAATCGGTATGCCAGCGCTGTACGCAAGACACCCAGACCGTATCGCACGCTGCGGGAAAAGTTGATGGAGGAGGCTTCGGGAAAATATTTTGTCGGGCAGGAGATTTCGCCGATTGGAAAGCCAAAATAGGCAGTCTGGGCGATAAACTCATTGTCAAAAACAAAATCATTTGAACATTTATCCAGCGGCAAACTTTCAAGCAATCGCCGGGAGTAGGCTCTGTAACCCGTATGATATTCGGATATTTTTTTTGCCAGTAAAATATTCTCAAATAACGTCAATAGACGGTTGGAGATATATTTGTAAAGCGGCATCCCGCCTGCGAGGGCGCCACCGGTGATGATACGCGATCCGAGCACCAGGTCATATTGACCGATCGCGATGAGCGACGCCATGGCGCCAATTAATTTGGGCTCGTATTGATAATCGGGATGCAACATAATTATGACGTCCGCATTGGTTCTGAGCGCCTCTCGATAGCAGGTTTTCTGGTTGCCACCGTAGCCCAGATTTTTCTGGTGCCGAAATGTTTTGAGGCCGAGCTCCTGAGCAATCTGTGAGGTTCCGTCCGTGCTGGCGTCATCCACCATCAGGACGTCATCAACAATGTCAAAAGGAATCTCCTCGTAGGTTTTTTTCAACGTCAGCTCTGCGTTGTAAGCGGGCAGTACAACCGTCACCCTTTTTCCGTGAATCATTATGTCCTCATGTTTCTGTTTTCAGATACGTTGACAGTACAAAAACCGTATCGAGTCAACGAAATAAATTGAATCGAAGAATACTCCAAATCGCGTTTACGCCGTCTCTCCAGCCGATTTTTTTACCCTCCGAATAATCACGACCATGATATTGAATGGGCATTTCATAGATTCGGCATCTCTTTTTCGCCACTTTGGCGGTAATCTCCGGCTCAAAGCCAAATCGATTGGACTTGATATCGATATCCTCCAGCACCTGACGACGAAATATTTTGTAACAGGTCTCCATGTCGGTGAGGTTCAAATTGGTGAACATGTTGGAAAGCATGGTCAGAAACCGGTTGCCGACATAGTGCCAAAAAAACAAAACCCGATGAGTTTCGCCAATGAATCGCGAGCCGTAAACCACATCAGCGAGGTCGGCCACGATGGGGTAGATCAATTTATAGTATTCATTTGGATTATATTCCAAATCCGCATCCTGGATAATCACAATGTCGCCGGCCACATGCTGAAAACCGGTGCGCAAGGCAGCTCCTTTTCCCTGGTTATGGTCGTGCAAGATCAGTTTGATATTGTCATATTCCCGACTAATCTCCGGCAGCATATCGCGCGTACCGTCGGTTGAATAATCATCAACAATGATGATCTCCTTGTTCAGCTCGACATTTTGAATTCGCTGGATGATTTTTCGAATGGTGTTTTTTTCGTTATAAACGGGCACCACGACCGACAGTTTAACCGCAGTATAGTCAACCTGACGGTCGTCATGCAGCACCGTTCTAAAAGCTGGTTGTGCCGGATCGCTATAGCCGCAACGCGGACACGGTTGTGTTTTCGTCATGTTTGTTTTCTCCCTGGTGAACATCAGGATATGAAGCAGGTGAATACTCGTACAACCACAAGTATTCTTTGTCTTTACGAAAAGTATAGCGCAAAATAAAATCATTTTTTACGCGGACATAACCTGGATCATCCGGCCATCGTCGCAATTGATTGTGATAATAGATAATATATCGAAAATATCCATGTTCTATTTTTTCTAACAATTGTGGATCGGCAGGTCCCGAGTTGTAATTGTAAACCTCGCCGAAACCATCAAGATAGTATGTCAATATTGGCGCATACCAGGTCAAAATACGGTCGTTAGCCTGAGCATTAGTTTTTAAAAAAGACGCGGCCTGCTGGTAGCCGGGATCACCCTGGCTAAAGTCGGTGAGCATTTTCAAGTTTGTGCCGGCTTGCGCCACCATCGTCACTGCAATAAAAACGACTCCAACGCGTCGCCAACGATTCGTCAACATGTGCAGGAATATGGCGCCACACAGGGTCAGGAACGGAATAACATAGATGGCGTATCGGGCGGACATGATGTGCTGTCGAAAAAGCGCCGCTAACAGGACAAATAAATATATTAATAATATTCCATAAATTGTGCTGAATTTTGATCTAAAAAGTTGAACAGTCAGTGTGGCAACACCAAAAAGCGATAATAAAAGCCAGACTGGAGCAATATCCATAAACCAGACAACATAGGCCCACCATGGCACATGTCGGGTCAACTCACCGTTGAACCAGATAGGATGTCCTTGTTCGCTATATCTCAGGTAATATAAAAGATTACGGAAAAAATTGAGCTTGACGACGCCGGCGATCCATACCAGACAAATAGTAAAAATCACAACCAGCGCCGCATAGATGATGTGTTTCGAAACGGTGACTTTGCGAAAGGTGATATGAAAATAGGCATTCTTTTTTAACAAGAGCACCAGACCAATAATGCCGAAGATGATGATACCATACTCTATGGTTGAAAACAGCAGTCCAAGCACAATGGCTTGTTGGTAAAGATATCGTTTATTGTCGCTCTGTATCATTTTTATTGTGAGGAAAAAAGACAAGACGATGTAAAATGTAGCCATGGCATGCATATTCGCCACACCACAAACTTGCACAAATGTGGGCATAATGGCAAGTGAAAAAGCCGCAACAGCGCCCGCCAGTAATCCCGCCGGGAATATCGTTGCGCACCCCCATAGAATCGTCAGCGGTACGAGCAGGCCGAACATTCTGGACGGCAATTGCACGGTAAAATCACTTTCGCCAAACAACAAGACACCCAGATGGATCGCGTGTGTGAGTAGCGGTCCATGAAAATGACGTTGTTCCCTGGTTCCATCGGCATCGAGCCAGTTGGCGACAAATCCTTTGCGGGCGGCCAGGGCGTATTCTGCTTCATCCAAAGTCAATCCGTTCGCTTCGTATCGCACGTGGGGCAGCGCGGCTACAATGATTAACACCAGGGAAAGCAGCCACAATTTTTTGTCCGAAAAACCTCTATTCATCTGATTGTCGTTTGTAGATTTCTATTCGTGGAAATGTATACATCATGTCATGCATTGGATAGCGGCCCAGCAAAGGTATACCAAACAGTGTCGGTGAGTTATCAAATACATGGACCAATTTAAATTCAGCTTGCTCGGAGCGTAATTTTGTCAAGGCGTAAAACGAGTCTCGGGTATACTCTGATCTCTCGCCTATTCGCAAAAAATCGATATAGTCGTATCTCGACAGCATGATGTACTCGGGTTGCTGTTCCAATACCTCGGCAATGGAAGTACTTTTAAAAAGAGAATAGCGGCTTTCATCAATCGGGGGATCATCGCGGTTTTGCATGCCGGTTGAGCTTGTCATCAAACCAACGGGGGTGCTGTGCTGCACCTCACTTTCAAACCATTTTTTTGCGGTGATTCGAGGATCTTGCGCGACCAGACTCCCGGTGATGAGCGTGGAGTAGACACCCATATAAATAATAGTGCCCACTGTCAACAGGATAGCCACGGATTTGTAGGCTATTTTTGCGCTTGCCAAACCCCTGGCTAAAAAGTCAGCCGCCAAAATTATCATAAATGGAACCAGAAGCAGCGTATAACGAATAAAAAAATCGTTGGATGTCACCAGGGCAAAAAAGTAAAATCCAATCCAAAACAAATATAGAATTTTTACTTTGTCAATCTTGAAAAAAGAGCGCACAAGCCCAACAAGCATGCTCACCCACAAGAGTGTGCCACCCCAATTCCGCAGAACCACAAATATCTCATAAAGCACTTTATTGCCGATGCCCAGAAATATCAAACCATGTCCGCGGCGTTGCACAGTAACCTGAAACATAAAGTCTTTGATAAAAGCCTGCAGATCAAGCACCGTGTAAGGGGAGGTGAATATAAACACCAGAATCGACAACAGACATGGCGCCAAAAGCTTGATCTTGAACATTTTTTTAGCGAGATGCACAATTCGGTAAATGACCGTACCAGTGGTGGACTCCCACTCGCGCAAGGCGTGCGCGAGAATCAGGCACAAAATTACAGCGCCGCCGTTGTATTTTATTCCGGCAGCCAGGCCACCCCAGAGTGCTGCCAAAAGATAATTTTTTAGCGCCCCATGTTCAAGTACCCTGATCGAATGATAAAATGAGAGAACGACAAACAGCAGGCACGGGACATCGGTCGTGACAAAATGCGAGTGCAACACGTGCACCGGCAAAATTGCCATAAAAATAAAGCTGAGAAGCGCTGTCCTCGTGCCGAATGTGTGCAGCGCAAGTCTATATACGGCATAAAGTGAGAGGAGGCCAAAGATCGCAATAGTAATGCGGTTTGGAATGTAAAATACCGCCGGATCCGTGTGATATAATCCGGTAAAGTGCGATAGTGATACAAAACTGCCCAACAATGTACCACCGATAAAGACAATGGCATCAACAAAAAACAGAATATACATGAGAAAAGAAGGATAGATGAACAAATGGGGATTCAAATCGCCGGAGAAAAAGTATACGCCGCGAGCGATCATCAATCGTTCATCCGGATGAAAGATATACGGCATCCCCCAGCCAGCGCCGAGAACACGCAGGAGAGTCGCAATCAAAAAAATAGCAAAAAGGATTAGAATATTATTTTGCTTGGCAGTTGATGCGTATGGTGACAATAGTGTTTTATCCGACAAATTATGATTTACTGGAATTGTATGGATATTATACAAATTACCTGTAAATATTGCAGAACAATTAATCGAAATTGTCGTTTTGCGCAGCTGCCAAAATTGCAGCGATGCGGCAAAATGTCCCGCAAAAAGGGACATCGTAATGATGATATGATGATTCAGGTCAACATCTTTTTCTTCAGGGGCGTTTTTTTGCTTCGTAACGAAAGCAAGGAATTGTGAAGTGTCTCATTCCGTATCGCAAAACGCCAGTTGAAAAGCCATTGGGCGGAGAGAAGTGGTGAAAAGATCTCTTCAAAACAGGTACATGGCCGAGTTTCGAGATCACTTTGCTTGCTTTGGACGAATCGCAGTAACCGCTGCGCTTTTTTTAGAGGCTTTCACATTTGAAATGCGATAAATTTCCGCGCCTGGCAAGGTCTTTGTTCCATAACGGTGTAAAAAATCAAAATCAAGGAGAGCAGAATGTCAAATCTGTTAATTCGTCGATATGCACTCTTGTCAGCAATCTTTGTCCTTTGGCTATTATTCGGTGCTGCACCATTGTTTTCCGACTGGATTCTTGAAATTAATGATCCATTAACCAATGGTGTGACCGTTGGTCAGCAGGGCGGTGGTCGATTTACTGACCAGGGATGGAAAACCGAGACGCGATGGGATCATATTCAATATGATATTGAAACATGTTCTTATGGTAAAATCGAGTTTGACGTGCAGGGCCTGTATGCCAGTAACGAGGTGTTTCCGAATATCGAATATCATCGCGGTGTTCCGACCGGCGAGGAAGATATGCATTATACGCTGTTCAATATGTGGGATCGTGACGAGAACGATGAGTGGTATGGCCAAACAATCAACGGCATCCGGCAATGGCATAATCCGTGGAAGTGTCTTTTGCACATCTTTGGTTATGTGGTCGGCGACCGCTACAAATGGGAGCATGGTCGTTTTCGTTTGAATGTCGGTGCATATAGCGGTGGCTATGATGACGATCCGCATGCTTTTGAGCTCGAGTACGGCCCCGTACATTGGCAGGAAGAACATATCTTTCATGTGCGTTTGGAGTGGGGCAATGGCCACATGCACTATTATATTGATGATGAACTCCTGCAGCACGCCGATTATAGCTCATTCGGCACAGAATACGCACCGCCCTATCATAGCATGCGCATTGGTTCCGCAGAGACCGGTTGCAAAGGATTTGATATGCAAGTGCCGCAACAGATCACCTACAAAAATTTCAAATTTTATCGCAATTTTGACAACACGCCACCAACGGTCACAAACTTTACACCCGGCGACCGATCAGTTGATAATAAAATTGACTCGTACATATCCTTGACGATCAGTGAGAGCTTTGATTTTGCCTCGGCACAAGCAGCTTTTACACTGAGCCCGCATGTCGAGGGTGAGCTTGTATCCACCGGAACAACTCTATATTACGAATTGGCCGAACTGCTCTCTCCCAATACAACCTACAATGTCACCTTATCCGACGCACTGATGGATCAGGCCGGTAATCATATGGAACATATATTTAAAGCGACTTTTTCAACCGGCAGCGCGGAGATCAAAAAAGTTGAAAAAAACGGCATATTCGAATTACCCATCGTCGCAACCGGCATCAGCGGCAACAAGTACAAAGATGCCAGACTGCACGGCGTTTTTCGCGGGCCAACACAAACGATCGACATTGATGGCTTTTGGAACGGCGGGGATCTCTGGAAAATTCGCATGATGCCGACGGAAGTGGGGCAATGGACGTATACGTTGTCAGGATCGCACAGCGCTTTTACGAAAAGCGGATCTTTTACGGTCGTTCAGTCCACGAAAAAAGGGCACATTCGCGCCAATCCTGATCATCCGTACACATTCATGTGGGATGATGGCACGCCCTGGATGTGGCACGGAGAGACGTCATGGCGCCTGTTCACCCAGCTTTATCCCTATAACAGTCGTTTCAAAGAGTACATTGATTATCGATATGCCCAGGGATATAATGTCGTGCAGGCTATCGTGGTGAGCTATATCAACGGTGACGCCTTTTGGGCGAACGAAGGCGGTCCTGTTTTTGCCTTGACACAGGACGGCAAGGATTATGATCATCTGAATCCCGGCTATTTTCAATGGATGGATCGACGTATCGAATATATGAATGGCCTTGATATGGCGCCGGTGATCTTTTTTACCTGGGCGCAGGAATTTGTCAAGTTTTCGGATGACCAGTTCAAACGTTATGTCGAGTACATGGTGGCACGATTCGCCGCCTACAATGTGTTCTGGTGTCTGTCGGGTGAACACAGCGAGGTTTACGTGGATTATGGTCTCTCGCCATCCGTGTGGCGGCAGCACGGACAAACTGTAGCCGCTGTGGATCCCTACGATCATCCGGTCACCCTGCATCCTGGTCCAAATTCGCGGTCGAGCGCCGAATTTGCCTATGATGACTGGTTTGGCTTTATCATGCACCAGTCACCGGATTTTCACTCGCTCGTTCTCAAAGATCGGGTGCATGCCAAACCGGTTGTCAATGGCGAGTACGCCTATGCCGGCTGGACAGCCGATGATAACTGGCTGCGCTACGGTGCCTGGGAGATTTTTACTGCGGGTGGATTCTCGACTGCCGGATTTTTCACCACCTTTGCGCCGGATAAAGGCGGCTATGATTTGAATGCGAATATGCAGCAACAACAGGAAATGGAATACTTTCACAGCTTTACCAAACAGGTCGCCTGGTGGAGGATGCAGCCGCATGATGAGCTCGCGAGCAAAGGCTACTGTCTCGCCAATCCCGGCAGCGAGTATGTCGTTTATTCTCGCGATGGCGGTAACACCAGTGTGAATCTTGCTGCAGCAACCGGTGATTTAAAAGTCCGATGGCTCAATCCCAAAACGGGCGACTACTCGACCGGCGCAACCGTCACTGGAGGCGGAACTGTCTCGCTGACACCGCCTTTCACTGGCGAGTGGGTACTGCATCTGGGAGGTGAGTTTGATATGGCGGCGCCGGCTGCACCAACCGGACTGGTGTTGGAAGAGAGTCAGTAATTTTCTTTAGCCTGAAAAATACATTCACACGAAGACACAAAGACAGTTTCTTGGTGGCTTCGTGTGAAAAGTCTGTTCCATTATTACTGTAATGGCATTCATTCACAACGAATCACAAATCCGCCATACGGCAGCATTTTGATGTCCTGAGCACCAACCGAGAGCGTCCGAATATCAAACGAGTCTTTTGTCGCATCACCTATCAATAACGCCTCGTTTGCTGCAAATTGACTCAAGTCTATAGTGACATTTTTTTCTTCCTTCAAACCACTGATGCCGGCGATTGTCCAGCTATCACCTTTCCGACGAGCCAATACAACGAATTCGCCAGGTTGGCCCGCTATAAACTTGATCTCATCCCAGGTCGTCGGTACATCTTTGAGGAACTGTTTTGCCGCGTCGGGCAACGTGAGGTAGCCGGCGGGCTGGTCCGCAAAATGCTGGATGCCGGATTGAAAAACCACTGACAACGCCAGCTCATGTCCGACGGTGGTAAGATGCGGATATTCCATATTGGTAAAGGTGACCGGCGTGTAATCCATTGGGCCAATGACATTACGAGTGAACACCAGATTCACATTGTGCCACACCGCTTTTTCCGGATATTCGGGGGCAAATTTGTAACTCTCGGCGCCGCGCATCGACTCTAACGTCAACATATTTGGATAGGTGCGCTCCCAGCCGCGCGGGATCGTGCACCCGTGAAAATTGACCAGGATGTTGTAATCATTGGCATCTTTCATCAAATCAATATAATATTGAATCGCCGCCTGTTTGTCGCTGTGCCAAAAATCGACTTTGACGCCCTTGACGCCAATTTCCTGCAGCCACGCGAATTCTTGACGACGCCGTTCTTTTTCATACAAACGGTCGCGTGGCGCTTCGGTGACAATGTTGTGCGGGCCGCCGGAATTGTACCACACCAAAACGCCGATGCCTTTTTCGTTCGCATAATTGACAAAGTCGAGCAAATCTTCCATCGGTTCATAATTCCAGTTGGCGTCGAGCAGATAGTATTCCCACCCCATTTCAACCGCGAGATCGATAAAGGTCTTTTGTTTGGCGAAATTGCGCGGACTATCGCTGTCCGACCACCAGCTCCACGCCGCGCGTCCGGGTTTAATATAATCGCCAACCGGGAAAGCCGGCGGATCGGCCAAATGTGTGACCAGGTTTGATTCGACGATATCCCCGGGCTCGTCACCAACAATGATGACTTTCCAGGAAGATTCCCACGGCAGGGAAACAACCGGGGTCACGGCACCGACACCTTCACCATCGGCTTCTTCGGGAAAGCGCACTTTATAGAGTCCATCGGGGGCGTCCTGATGCAGGCGAGTACCGCAATAGGAACCATTCAAGCCGGACTCGCTGAGCAGGACGTAGTTTTGCCCCTCATTGATCCTGAACAGGGCCGGAAAAGCCCAGCCGGCTTCGGTAGGTGAGGAGGAGCCGACCTCATACTGGCCATAGTAATTCTCATACGCCGGCCACCATTGGCCGGGATTGTCGTACGGCATGATAAAGGCCGTGCCGGCCGGTATTTTAAAGCCGGTGACTTCGCCGGTGATCACTTTTTCGCCCTCGCCGGGAAGCGCATATTTTAAACCCACGCCGTCGTTATAGGCGCGAACAATAACCTCACATCGAGCGTTCTTTTCATTCATGAACGTAAGAGTGAGCTGACTGGCATTGTTGGTCAGATCACTTTTTTTGCCGTTGTGCAGGGTGTACTTTTCGTTGATCTTTTGTCTCGATTTGGCAAGAAAAATGAGGTTTTCCGAAAAAGAGTCGTCCTCACAGTCAAGGCCAAGCGGCGAAGCTTTGATAACCGTTTGTGAACCACAGCTAACCTGGTACTGGAGTCGACCTTGACTGCTGAGCGTTGACTCGCCCTGCTCGTCCTGAGCGAGCTCCAGTGTGACAACAATTTGACCATCAGGCGATTTGACAACCCATCGATTGGGATTGTTGATAAAGGAACACATCATCAGCAAAGCTGTCAAGACAAACAGGCAGGCTAAAATAAAGTATCGCATACGTTACTCCTCAAAAAGTGTTATTGTGTAGTTTTGTTCTCTATTTCTTTTCGATCAGCCGACATACCTTCAGGCCATTTTCCGCCAACATCGCAGGTATTTCTTTGATCGCATTTATATCATATTGCTGAATATCAGGAGAGAGCTCCTGCCACGGCAGTAAATTATCGTGCAGTTTTCGCTCGTCGTCGCGCTCACCGTAGGTCCACCCGGACATAATTTTATCGGCCATCCATCGGTTGTGCTCCATTCGAGCCAATTGATAAACAACCTCTACGTCGCTGGTGAAATCATATTCCGGCCGGGTGTCATGCAATGGCGCCAATTCACAGCCGATAGCGCGTAATTTAACCGGAATATGCTCGGCCAAACTACGATTGCTCACTTTGATTTCCTCCGGCAGCTCGTTCCAGGGTACCATTGCCGGTTTGGGCCTGGGCTCGGCATCAATAGTACATTCGCCTCGCTGATAGCGCTGCCGGAAATCCTGTTTCTTTTGATCAAAGATGTCTTGTTCCCGTCGCAGATAGCAGAGGTGGAAATGTCTGGCTAACGCTTCCAGTTCTTCTTCGATGATGACCTTTTTATCATAAGCTTGAAAAAACGGATTGATGGCTATAACGTTTTGGGCTTGTGTTATCCCGGACAATGGCGGCAGATCATCGTTGTGGCAAATGATATAAAAAATCCGTTTAGCGAGCGTTTGTCTGAGCGCATGAAAGGTTAAAATTTGCTCGGATATATTGTTTTGGCAGAGATAAACCACCGAAATGGAACCAATAAATTCCTGGTACTGCGACTGACGGGAGCTCGAGCTTTCGGATAAATGCTGTTTAAAATCAACATCTGCAATGAGGGGCAGATCGGGATAGCGAGTGTAAAAATCCATTTTATTGGATTCGGCTTTTCGATCAATGATGGTCAGGCGAATTTTTTGACAATCAATGAATTGGCCGATACGAATCAATTGCATGGTCAATGCTTCGCCAAAATCGCCGAATCCAACGACCAGGCAGTGCCTGGGCTTTGTGACATATTCGGCTGACTTTTGGTAATGAACAGGTGCAAAAATGTCCGGGGCGAATTTTTTACCAATGATGCGCGCGGCATTGTAATAGCCGTTATAGAGGCGCCCGTCAAAATAGGGAGTTGTTTTGGTGACGACATCCAGATCGTTCAGCTCGGCTAACAGCTTTGTATTGCTGATATGCGCCCAGGCGAGGAGCAGGCTGGATGTGCTTTCTTTTTTAATGTCCAGCGCCAGACGGAGAATGTGGATATTGGTAATGTCGTCACTGGTTGTGGCGATGAGGTATTTCGCCCGTCCTACTCCGGCTAATCGCAAACGTGAAAATGGTGAATCGGACGGCGATATATGAATGACATACCGCGTGGAGAGCCACTCCCGGGTAGACTCGTTGGTATCGATATAGACGATTCTGGTTTTTGGCTCAGCCTGGATAAAGCTCTCCAGCGTATGTCGGGCATGCTCACTTGCTCCATACAAAATGACATGGTTTTTCCAGAGGGAGATGCGTCGGTATAAAATGGTCCTCCGAAAAACCGCGACATAAATTTTAGTCGCTCCCCAAATGAGCAGAACGGTGCCGGTCCAGCTCGCTAATTTGATTAAAATATTATGATTTTTGTCAAAGTCGTACTCGAGAATGAACAATTGCAAGGTGTCATACAGTGCCCGTTGCATCACATCAAGAGTGACACCGTTGACGCCATAATATTGAATATACCCCGTTATGCCCAAAGCGAGTGTGATCACACAGCTCACGACAGGCAGCAACGCTCCCTTGAAACTGTCGCGCAGCCATCTTTTTTTTTCGGGTTGCATGATTCCCTCGGAGTTTGAAAGTGAGCAATCTTTGCTGACTATTTAATGCAGTGCCCGGGATCGCACATAGCAGTATGATTCGAGCAGCACACGACACACGCAACCATTTGTGTCATTGTTGAAAAAATTTGACTTTTGCCAGATACTCGAAGCAGCGTGCTGCGAGGCGCTGCAATTCAGCATTCTGCCGGCTTGATGGCTTGCCGAGACCGGAACCCTCCACTGTCAAATTAAAATTGACACCAGTGACTGTATTGCCATTTAAAATCCTGACAGGCACAGGATGAATATCATTGGGCAAACGGCTCATGGTAGCTTGATCCATCCAGGTCAGGGCATATTGCTTGGGAATATAGAGCGCAATAATAGCATAATCGCCATTCTCGAGACCTTGAATAATATAGGCACCGGATTGTGACATAAAGGCGGCTCCCATTTTCCCTGTTGTCAAATCTGCTGCCGTCACAATCGCTGCACCCTGGCCAAAATCGCCGGTCACGCTCAAGCTGCCGGTTATTTTACCGCCAGTCACTTTGGGCATGTTTTTGCTAAAGGCGTAAGTGTCCTCGCCTTCGACAAAATGTAATTTGCTGTCCTGAAGATAAATTTCATCAGCATAGACAAGACCGCCCATCAGGTCAGCGAACATCATCTGCAGGCAATTTTGCGTCGACGGATCAACATCCGGTGCAATAAACATATATTCGCCATCTTTCACATCATAATCGATTTCCAGCAATGACACCTCGGCTGCTCCGTTCATCACGCCTATTGAAGCGGTGCTATCGTTTCGGTTATTCAGAAAAAGCATTATAGCCATGCCTGAGTCTTCGTCACGATGCAGGTGATACCATGTGCCGGCAATGGTTTGCATGGTGATTTTGTCAATTTTGGGTGAAACGGGATCATCTTCTTTGCAGCAAAAAGTAACGAGCACTAAAACAAAAATCACACAAATCAGTTTTTGTGCCATTTTTCAAATCTCCTCTTTTATGAAATGTGCCGGTAAAAGATCAGCATTTTTAAGGTGACATCAAAGCTTAAAATAGCTTTTAATGGCGTATTCGAACCAGGGTGCGGGAAGACAGGACTTGAAGAATCGCCGACATAAAAAATTGGACTCGGAATCCTCAATCCTAACGCAAGTTCACCATTCCATTGAATAGACATAGGTTTTTTATTAGACTTGCCTCCATTTTCGTTCTTTGATATAACTTATGGGTCACTACAGATTTTGATGATGTTGAGTGACAAATGAGTGAAATCGGTATGAATGAGTTCATCGAGTCCGGATATCTCTTGCGTCCAGAGGTGCAAATGCCTTTCACTCCCGGGATGCACCAGACGCCCAATAATCAAGAGCATGGCAATCTCGATTTGACGTGTGCTGAATCCGCATGTTTTAAGGCATTGACGCAGATGCAGTTTGTTGAAAAAAGTGAAATCCAGGTATTCACCGCCAATGCATGGCTTCATTACGGTTGGTCAGGATCTCCCACTTTTCTTTGGCAATGGGTAGACGGCCCAAAGACAATTTTAATGGTTTTTGGGCTGTTTTTATATATTCTGTGGTGAACTTTTAAGAAATTGTTTAAAAACCGGGTGACATAGCCGCAGATCTTTCACTCGAGGGCTGACCAGTAGTTAATAAATTTCGAGAATATCCTCCATTGCACAAATCCGATAATATTCATAATTTCCTGTTGTTTTGTGAGCAGAATAGATTGGGTGAACCTTAGCACGAACATTGTATGACGCATCGAGAACGACTCTTAACCTCTCTAAACCACAAAGAACCGGATCGCGTGCCAATCGATCTGGCGAGTACGCAAGTGACCGGCATTTCATTGACTGCCTATACAAATCTGAGATCCTGTCTGGGATTGCCGGAACAGCAACCGGTGATCTGCGATCGAATCCAGCAGATTGTACTTCCGCACGATGAGGTTTATGCAAAGTTCGGTATCGATACACGCGGCCTGTGTCCGGTGATGAATCATACGGATTTTGATGACCGGCAAGATGGCGAACTCCTCCGTCATGTTGATGAATGGTCGTTTACCTATCAACGACATAAAAAGACCGGGCTCTGGTATGACCTGGTCAAACATCCATTGGACGCGGAGATGATCACGGCAGACGAGGTTGTTGCGTATCAATTCCCCCGGGGAGACGAGCCTCGACGAATTGCCGGTTTGAGAAAACAAGCTGAACAGTTCCGCAACTCCGGCTATGCGGTCGTGCTCAAAAGCGCGTGCGCCGGCTTGTTTGAAATGCTTATACGAATTCGTGGCATGCAGAACGCCATGCTCGATTTGATACTCAATCAAAAAATTGCCGCTCTTATCCTGGACGGCGTTTTACGCTACAAGCTCGAGTATTGGGACATGGCGTTAGCTGAATTGGGTGATCTGGTGGATGTTCTCGCTGAGGGTGATGATTTTGGCACGCAAACTTCACAACTGATTTCTCTCGAAACCTGGCGACAGATGATCAAACCGCGACAGCAGGAGCTCATCCAATCCATACGAGGTAAAGCGCCAGCCGCCAAACTGTTTTTCCATTCATGTGGCATGATACGTCCCTTTTTGCCGGAATTCATTGACATGGGCATCGATATCATCAATCCGGTGCACATCACGGCAGCGGGCATGCAACCAAAAGAGCTGAAAAAAGATTTTGGCAGTGAGGTCGTTTTTTGGGGCGGTGGCATAAATACGCAGGAAACCTTGCCGCATGGTACCCCGGACCAGGTCAAGCAAGAGGTCAAACGCCTTTTGGATATCTGGGCGCCACACGGCGGCTATGTGTTCAATACGATTCATAACATCCAGGCCGATGTGCCACCGGAAAATATCGTTGCCATGTTTGAAGCTGTACATGAATTTTTTTTATGAGCTGTTTCCATGTTAAATAGAAGACACTTTTTAAAAGCAATCGGCGCCGGTAGTGTGATGATGACGCTTGTCGGCGAGTTTTCTTGCCGAAAAACTAGCCCAAAACCCAATGTCATTTTGATCGTGACCGACGATCAGGGGTATGGCGACCTCGGCTGTCACGGAAATCCGATTGTTCGGACGCCGAATATGGACATGCTGCACGCCGAGAGCGTCCGTTTGACCAACTTTCACGTCGGGCCAACCTGCGCGCCAACACGCGCGTCGCTGATGACCGGACGCTACTGCAATCGAACCGGCGTCTGGCACACCGTGATGGGACGATCGCTACTACGCGAAGACGAAGTGACCATGGCGGACGTGTTTTGGTCCGCCGGTTATCAAACGGCACTATTCGGTAAATGGCACCTTGGTGATAACTACCCCTTCCGACCGCAAGACCGGGGCTTTGATGAGAGTCTGATCCATGGTGGTGGTGGTGTCACACAAACGCCGGATTACTGGGATAATGACTATTTTGATGATACCTATTTCCGCAACGGTCAACCCGTAAAGGTCAAAGGCTATTGCACGGATGTGTGGTTTGATTATGCCCTGAAATTTATCGAAAAAAACGCGGATAAACCGTTCTTTTGCATGATCACCACGAACGCACCGCATGGGCCATATCATGTGGCTGAAAAATACAGTGAACCTTATGCGCAACAGGGACTCACTGCGCAACGTTCCAGGTTTTACGGCATGATCACCAACATCGATGAGAATCTCGCCAGGCTGGATACTCATCTCAAAACCCTTGGGCTGTTTGATCATACCATCACTATTTTTATGACTGACAACGGTACTGCTGCCGGCGCTGATGTCGATGCGCACGGATTTGTCACGGATGGCTACAACGCCGGCATGCGCGGCAAAAAAGGCAGCGAATACGACGGCGGTCATCGTGTGCCCTGCTTTATTCGCTGGCCGTCGGGTGGTATTGGCGGCGGAAACGATGTGACTCGACTCACGGCGCATATCGATATATTGCCAACGTTGATGGACCTGTGTGCCATCCCGCGCACGCCGGAGCATCAGATGGATGGAAAAAGTCTTGTCCCTTTGCTCACGCAGCCGCAGGCGGAATGGCCTGAGCGTTTTCTGGTGACGGATTCACAACGCATCGAGCATCCCGAGAAATGGCGAAAAAGCGCGGTGATGACCGATCGCTGGCGTTTGATCAATGGATCGGAACTCTATGATATCCAAACTGATCCCGGGCAAGTATTGGACATCGCGTCGGAAAATGAAGCCATTGTCCGGCAGCTGCGCGCGGCTTATGAATCGTGGTGGAGCGACGTCTCAAAACGATTTCATGAATATTGCCATATACGCATTGGCGCCGAGCAGGAAAATCCGGTTCGGCTCACCGCACACGATTGGCACCACTTTCCCATGCCATGGAATCAGGCGCTCATCCGACAGGGTCACCTCTCGAACGGCTTCTGGGCAGTTGACATCGTGCGGGATGGACCGTACGAATTTACCCTGCGGCGGTGGCCGCGCGAACTGAATAACGGTATCAATCAGGGTCTCCAGGCAAAGAGCGGAATCCCCGGCATTGACGACATGCCGCCCGGAAAAGTTTTCAATATTTTCAAAGGAAAAATAAAAATCGCCGATATTGAAAAAGAGCAAGCCCTAAAGGCGGATGCCAGGGAGCTTGTGTTCACGCTCACACTAAAAAAAGGAAAAACAACCTTAAAAACCTGGTTCTTTGATGCTGGCGGCGATACGCTTGGCGCATATTATGTCTATGTCAAAAAATTATGACCTCTTCTCCTGAACACTATATCACTGTTTCGCTCAACGACGGTTTTTCTGTTGTGCATGTGCGAGCACAGCCCGGTGAACGGCTTTTTGATGTGTTGCGCAGAGGCGGCAAGCCAGTGCATGCGCCGTGCGGCGGCAAAGGAACGTGCAAAAAGTGTCTGGTCACAATCGATGGTATTGGCGAGGCTTTGGCATGCCAGTTTGTGGTGCAGCACGATGTCCTCGTACACGTGCCGATATCTCATCGTTTTGCTATTATGGAAGCCCAAAACCTGCACGCCCGCCAGTTTGTTAAAAATCCACCAAGCGAGGGATTCGGACTGGCGATTGATATCGGTACAACGACAGTGGTTTTGTTTTTGGAAGAGTTGTCCACGTTTCAAGTCATTGATGTCCTCTCTTTCATCAATCCGCAAACAACCTATGGCGGGGATGTCATTTCCCGTATCGCCTTTTGTATCGAACAACCGAATGGTCTGGTGACACTGCAGCACATTCTATCGGAGGCGATAAATCAAACGACAGAGTCTTTGTGTCGGAAAAACCATATCTCTCCACAACGCATTGACAGCATGACTGTGGTCGGAAATACAGTGATGCTGCATCTCTTTTGTCGCGTTGATCCACGCTCCATCGCTTATGCGCCGTATACGCCGGTTTTTGTTGATGAGCAGCGGAAACGGGCGCGACAGCTCAACCTTGATGTCTCTCCCGATGCCCTGGTTACGATTTTGCCATCCATTGCCGGTTATGTGGGGGCAGATATTCTGGCTGGTGTCGCGACAACGGATTTATTAGATCGCGATGGATTCACTCTTTATATTGACATTGGCACCAATGGAGAAATTGTCCTGGGTAACAAGGACCGAATTTATTGCTGCGCCACCGCGGCTGGTCCGGCATTTGAGGGCGCCACAATCGAATGCGGTATTGGCGCGGTGGAGGGCGCTATTTCCGAGTATATCGAGGGTGAGATCACGACGATTGGCGCCGCAGCCCCCGTTGGTATATGCGGCTCAGGCTTGATCGATATCGTCGCGGAGCTGCTCAATAAAAAATTGATCGATGCCGGTGGTCGCATGGAAAACGAGTTTACTATCGTCAAGCAAAAAGAGTGCGCGGTGAATCATGACATTGTTCTCACGCCAAAAGATATTCGCGAGGTGCAGTTGGCCAAAGCTGCCATTTATGCCGGCATCCGCACATTGTTAAAACACGCTGATGTGTCCATCGACCAGATCGAACGACTCTATCTTGCGGGCGGCTTTGGGTCGACCATTCGCACAAGCAGTGCGATTCGAATCGGACTGTTACCACAAGAATTGTCCAATCGAATTTTTCCGATTGGCAACAGCGCTGCAACCGGCGCGCGACTTGCTCTGGAATCGCATGCTTTCAGAGCGGAGATCGACAAGGTGCGTGCGACAGCCGACTATATTGAGCTCTCCATGCGCCCCGATTTTAATGCGTTTTATATCTCCGCGATGGGTTTTGAATAAACCACATTACCAACGCGACTGGATTGTGTCGATAAATGCGCACAGGTTTTGCGTACTCACTCCGGGTGGCATGCCGCCGCCACAGGAAAAGATAACATGCGATTTATCCTCCAGTGTGCTCATCAGTTTTAACGCGGCCTCCCGGACATCTTCAGGTCTGCCGTTTGCCAAAACATCGCGCGGCGGAATATTGCCCAACAGGGTCACGCGCTGATGGGTTAATTTTTTCAGCTCATTCATGTCCGTGTCAAAGCCCATGTTGAACAGATTGACGCCCATCTCCGGCAAATAGGGCGCAGATATCCGACAGGGCGCATCATTGTGCAGAAATTTGACGCTGACATCACTGTCGAACAAATCTTTAAAATAGGGAAGTGCAAACTCGACAAATTGCGCCTCTCCCAAAAAGCCGATGATGTCATCGAGCAGCAAAATACCGTCAATCGATGCAAATGACTGGCGCTGCAGATCAAGCCATTGTTTGAGAAAGGTGCTCACCTTGGAGAGCAGCGTATGGATTTTCTCAGGCTCCATCATCATTGTTGTGAGCAGCTCGGTTGTGCCCATCAGGTAGCTGGCGATATTGAGCGGTCCGCGCGCCACTGCAAAACGAATTTGATGGCCAATATTTTCGATGTGAGGTTGGGCGAGTTTTAATCGGTTCAACATAAACGGTAACAGGCCGTCGGTTGCGGGATTCGGTTGCGGCAACGCCTCTATATCCGAGACAGAATGGATTACCTTGTGGGCGTGCGGAAATTCGTTTGCCGGAAAAGTGCTGCGGGCACCGAAAACAGATGGCTCGGTGCACATGCCGTACTCGGACCAAAATCCTGGTAAAAACAGAACCTCGGGAAAAGTTTCGACAACCTGTTTATTGGCTTTGAACCACATCTCGTCATTGGAAAAATAGTCCAAAATGGTGATGCCAGTCCAGTTCGGCAGCCAGGGACTGTCGATGATAAAGCCAATGGGTGGCGATGCTGTTGTATCGCCATGAATAATTTTTAAGAGATTGTTCCATTGATCAAGAGTCATATGCGCTCCAATTTTAATATTTTACAATATAATACCTTTTCTGCAAACGTTACAGCTTGAATTTTTAATAATTTTTTTTTAAACTTGGCGAAACGGGTAAAATGATTGTTTGCTATCAAATCATACAAATTGATCTGAGGATATCTATGAAATATATCGTGTTGCTCTTGCTGGTTTTTGTCGTTTTGGCTACTGCCCAGGAAAACGTGATTAAAAATGGTGAATTCGATCAAGGCAGGCGCTCCTGGAGTATCAAAGCATACAACGACGCTCAAATGGAAGCAACCTACCCAACCGATTCGCTGATGTCAGGATCAGCTTGTTGCCAGATTGACATCACGAATGGAGGCACGAATCGGGAGGAGGTTATCGCTGCCCAGACCTTATCCCTGCTTGAAGGGACGGTCTACACGATCAGCTTTATGGCCATGGCGAACACGCCGCGAACAATTGTGGTGCGTTTCCAGGAATCAGGTGTCCTGGCGCGCAGTTTTTGGTCCACCGAACCGCTCGAATTGACCGAAAAACCAAAACACTTTGGTCCGTTCACCTTCAAATGTGGTCTTTCCGCAAATAACAGACTGGAATATCTTTTAGGCGGACAAGACAACACGACCGTGTGGCTGGATTCTGTGTGGGTGACGGCCAGTGAAATACCAAATTACGTCAAAACGGTTGACAAATTTGAGAAACGTCAACACAGCTATGCCGGCACGACGTTACCTTACCGTCTGTGTCCGCCGGATTTTTATGATCCAGGCAAAGTCTATCCGCTTGTCCTCTGTCTGCACGGCGCCGGCGAGCGCGGTACGGATAATCAGATTCACATTGACGTGCATCGAATGGCCACGAGCTGGGCCGACAGCGCCAATCAAAAAAAATATCCCTGTTTTGTTGTTGCACCGCAATGCCCGGAAAATAATCGCTGGGCGGATGCAGATTGGTCACCAGGCTTTCATCGCATCGCCCAGGTGCCGGTGAGCAATGAGGTGCTGACCGTTCTGGATCTGATCGATTCGTTGATAACGGAATTTTCTGTGGATACGAACCGGCTTTATATCACCGGATTGTCCATGGGAGGGCAAGGAACATGGGATATGCTGGCGCGTTATCCGACAAAGTTTGCGGCGGCTGTGCCCATGAGCGGTGGCGGCGATTCCACCCGCGCCCTGCACATGAAGCACATTCCCATATGGGTTTTTCATGGTGAAAAAGATACAACAGTCCCCGTCAGCGCATCCAGACAAATGGTGCAAGCGATGGAAAATCAGCATCTCACCGCCATCTACACGCATTGCCGCGCCGGTGATTGCACGGGTTTGAGCGACGATGAAATCGCCGCTGCAATCGCGGCTGATGCGCGTCTGCTCTATACCGAGTGGCAAAATGCCGGGCATGTCATGTGGGCCGAATCGTATGATTTTCCGTATCTCTTTCCCTGGGTATTTGCGCAGAACAAGCAGACAAATCCGGAGCCGGTTTTTGTCACATCACCTCCCGGCGATGTGGCGACAAGTTTTTCACTGTATCAGAACTATCCAAATCCGTTTAATCCGACAACAACAATTGCTTTTCATCTATTTTCCCCGCAGCAGGTAAAGCTCGAGTTGTTCAATATTCGCGGTCAACGAATCAGAGTTTTGTTGGATGAGAAACGGTCGGCGGGAGCACATCATCTGTCGTTTGATGCGCGGAGTCTGTCCTCCGGTCCCTATATTTACCAGATAACTGCCGGAGAGTATGTTGAAAGCCGGATTATGACCGTGCGAAAATAGAGCGCGAGCCCGATGTTATCTCGGGCAACGCTTTGTTATCAGTTGATTCCGGCAATGGCGTGAATCTTTTGCACCACCTTGACCGCATCATGATGTTCCAGCACCCATTGTCGACCCCGTTCGCCAACTTTGCGACGTAAATTTGCATTTTCAATGAGGGGGATGATCTGCTCGGCCAGATTTTCGGCGTGAATTTCAACAAAGGCGTGATCCGGATACATGGCTGCAAATCCGGGTGCCAAACACGAGCAGGCCGGGATCTCCATGGCCATGGCTTCGAGCGAATTGATACCATAGCCCAGGTCGCCAATTTGATCAACAAAAATATCACACGCCTGTTTCCGCGCCAACGCTTCCCGGTACGGCAAGCCTTCGATCAGCTCAATTTTGACGGGATAGTCCCGGGATAATCTTTGCAGTATGGGAATGATGATATCACTACCTTTTGCTGCGCGATTGGTCGGCGCATGGCCGATGACAATTGTTCGGGAATTGTTGTGATGCGCATGTGGTGTAAAACGGCTCGCATCAAATGGAAAAAAGACGTGCTGAATGGCGGGGTGGAGCGACAAATGATCAAATTCAACGGTGACATTGGCTTCTGAAATCCGATCGATGGCTTGTATCACACCACGCGTTCGCAGGTCACTGCCCGTATAACAGCAGATAATTTTTTTGCCCCGTTCTTTCATTGTGCTGATAAATGCCGCGTTGCGATAAAAGTCAAGACCACCATCGAGCTGATAAACATCAAACTCGTCAAGATGATACTGTTTGATGGCGCGTTGTACCCGCGGTCGCCACCACCAATCGCGAAAAAACACCAATGCTTTTTCAACAAAAGAGTGCGGCTGCCAGACGAGCGGGATGTTCTCCGGTCGCTGGATTCTATTGATCACCTGCAGTTTGCGCGGATCGGAAACCAGACGCTTTATCATTTTTGTGGGCGCAAAATCGATGAACGGCAAGTTTAAGCAAATGTCCTGAAAGTAATTGCGCGGATCGGCAAAAAGGGTCACCAGGCGACTCTCATAACCGAGTTGCCGTTCTGTCTGGACAAATTGACCCGGCACTCCGGAAATATTGGCCGGCGCAATGTGAAGTATTTTGGATTTGTGGGGCATGCAGGTCCTTTATGACAAGGCAATAAAATGGTATTTTTTTAACAGTGGCTTGTAATTTGGCTGCGGCCAAAGGCCACGCCAAGTGCATCCGTGGCTTTTAAGTTGGCTGAGATCAAAGACAGCGCCATGTTATTCGCTGACCTTTTATCGCAATTCAATTCCTGTGACGCCATAGATACCCGCACGTCGCCCGATTTCCTGCCCGCGGGCATTGAGACGGATAATCTCCGCATTGTATCCATCGATCAGTGCGAGCCCGGTTCCAATGGTTTCCGGCACGATTTTAATTTTGTATATGTACGCATAAGACGTATGGAGCACCGTGTAAGTCGTCTCGCTAACATAGCCGATTTCCCACGAATTATTTTCCGTAGAGTATCCTGAATAATAAAGCAGGCCAGAGCTTTCATCGCGAGAAATATCATAGATATAATGATTCGGCAGCAACCTTTCTACAGAGTTGTCGCTCCGCACATGAATGATACCGTTCAGGCTGGCGATCCAACCGCCGCCATTCGCACTGTCGATAATAAACTCTTCCGGACCGCGGATGTTTTCAGCAATCAAAGTGAGAGCATCGCTGGCAGGATCAAAACGATAAATTTTATGGAATGATTCGTCGGTGATCCACAGGCAATCGAGCACAGGATCGTAGGAGCAGGCCGAGTAAAAATGAATATCCGCATCCAGTGTGACCTTGCCGCGAAACTCCCCATCAACTGACAGGATAAACAAGCTGTTGTTATCCCGAGCTAATATGTAGATGAATCGGTTGTTCCTGTCAAATGCAAAATCAACGGGGGCTTCTCCGAGCGAAAAACTGTGAACATCGCCGGATTGATCGATGTATTTCAACGAATTATCCCAGAGGTTGGTAAAGTAAATGCGATGATCAAAAATGGCAAGATCCGTCGGCGTATAGCCGTCGTAGAATTCGAACATGCGATTGCCATCATAGGTTATTTTGATCAGACGTTGGCTGTAATAATCTGCTACAACAATATCATAAGCGCCTGGCACGATCGAGAGCGTTTCGGATAACCGGCTCTCATCATATTTCGTCTGCGCTTGAATCGCATAGGTGTACTGCTTGTCATATGTCACATTGTTATCCGTATATTGTGTGACATTCGCGGGAATAGAATCATACCTGGCCAAACCTCCCTGTTCAGCTGATCTGTAAATGATATAGTGCTCCAGATCATTCACCGGCATTGGCGACCATAGCAGGGTGACGGTATTGCGTTGAGAAAACAACCGGACGCCCGTGGGCGCTCCTTGAGAATAGGGATTGTTAGGATCGAGAGGATTCAGTCTTGCGCGATCGGAACAACTGACCAACATCATGAGGAGCAACGCGAACAAGACCAGTGCTGGTTTTTTGGAAAAAGAATCGGTCACAGTTCACCCTTTAAAAAAATGACCACACGTTTAGCAAAAAGCCGATTTCAACGCCAATACCCGCCAAACCTTTCAGCTTGTCAAATTTTTCCGTTCGCTTGAAATGGGCATCCATTTGCGAAATGCTGCCGGAATTCAAATAGCTCGAGTATGACGACTCTGCTCTTTGATGATAATAATAGGTGAGTGCGCCAAAACCCAGCATCAGGGCGGTTCCTATAACTCTTTTTTTATTCCAGTCAAGTTTTTGCGCGTTATAGTTGTCGTTGTTCAGGACGTCCTTGTAGACAATCTTGAGCGTGTCCTGCTTTTGCCAGGCATATTTCCGCTCCGGTACCTGTGCCCATGTAGCGTCGGCAAAAATAAAAAGCCCCAGCAAGATGAATACGCCTAAATTAGTTCGCATGCTTTTCACCTATAAAAGTGATTTCTTTTCTATGCCCTAACAGCACACCGTTGTGCGTCAGGGCTGCGAAATTGATGCTTTCGCCGTGGTCATATGACCATAGTTCCGTTCCGGTTTCTGCATCAAGACACACAACCTGTCCTCGTGCATAAGCAAAAATGATCGTCTCGTTTGTGATGAGCACATCCAGGTTTAAAAGACTTCCAGCAGCAAAGCTCCATTTTTGTCTCGCCTCTTTCAGAGAATAGGCGGACACTTTGCCCGTCGCAAAGGGGATGATCAAAAGATCGTTGGCAAGGCGGGGCGCCGCATAAAGTGCGACGTTCAAGTCTTTTGAAAACTCTATTTCAGCTTTTTCCAGCGCAACGATTCTGATGCTGCCCCGGCTATTGTAGACAAGCGCGCGCTCTCCGAACTGCCACATAGCTTCAACCATCGATATGTTCAAATCCATTTTATCGGTGTTGTTAAGCTGTTGATCAAATTCCAGCAGCTCACCGCTTTCCGTACAAATATAGATTTTATCGCGTGCGCGCGCAGTCCCTCTGGCCAGCTTTGCCTCGAGGTGAATTGTCTGAAACACATCGCCAAGAGTCGCGCTTATTTTTGCAACAGAACTATCTGATAAAAAATAGAGTAACGAGTCGATGAAAATCATCTCATGATAATCAACGTCAAATTTTTTTTCCCACACTTGCACGGTCTTGTGTATATCCCAGGCGATGATCTCTTTGTCTGTTTCGGCAGAAAAATAGAGCACAGAATCACCATGACCATAAAACTGAACGGGGTGTTTAAGGGGCCGCCAATAGCGATCCGTTCTGTCGCCGGTATTTATATTCAACGTGGTCAGGCCGCCGCGACTGTCGCCGATCAATACCAGTGAATCACTCAAATTGACAATCTGATTGGGGTATGCCTTGAGTTTGTTGTGCCAGAGCTGATCCGCAGGATTTCGCAAAGCCAATGAATTGTTCAAAGACGGTTCGATTGAATAGGGCTGTTTCAAACCGCCGTGACAGCCAGCAAGCATCAAAAAAGTTGACAGAATAAGGGAGCGAGTCATATTAATAATCCCAACCGAACAAGAATTGAACAAATGTACCATTTTCCACGGTCTTGAAATCGGTTCTTTTGCTGATATCAAGACGAAGCACCAGAGCTTGCATCAATGTTGCGCGAAAGCCGACCCCAAAGCTGCCGATAAAGCCGGGGAATTTTCTATCCCAGGCGTTGCCGACATCAACAAAAAGGGCGCCGTGCACCGGGGCAAATCCCAACGCGCCTTCCCTGAAGTGCAGTGCGAGCGCTTGTGCGATCGGAAAGCGCAGCTCGGTGTTGAACAGTATAAATTTTTTGCCATAAATCTCGGTGCGTCTATAGCCGCGCATATGCCAGCTACCACCGATGTAAAAGCGGTAAATGTTCTTGCCTTCATTAATAATGCCCATTGTTCTATGCGCCAGGCAGACTCTTTCTCCAAGGCGAAGATAGTAGCGAAAGTCGCCTAAAAAAGTGTAATTGTTGATCTGGGAACTGAACAGATCAAACGATGGACCGGCGGAAATCCGCAGACGCCAGCCGTCGATTGGGCCGGTGTAGTACCAAAGAGAATTATCATGCACATACGACACAAAACTGGCGATGAGCAACCGATCCTGATAAGAGTCAAAATAGGCTCGGCGCGAGTGCCACATTGACGTGCTGAACTCCAGCCGATTGAAGACATTGATCGGATAGTTAAGCGCCCCGCGAGCGCCGATATTGCGCTCATAAAAGTAACCTTCGTAGGGCGAGTACCAATCATTGGCAAAATGGAAAAGACCGATCTGGCGATTGCTGCGCCTTTTGAGATCGACCATACTGGCGGCAAAATTCCAATAGTGGTTGAAACCGGACGCCGTAACCGACGTGTTGGCGATCAAAAAATTGTAATATTTGTTGCCAAGTATATCGGAGATACCCAATTGGGCGCCGCCCAATCGGCCAAAGATCGGATCGTAGGCAATAAAGGACTGGGCAAAATCGAGGGTGTATTTTAATTTGTATGATGTGGCTTTGCCTGGCTGCGAGGCCGATTGAGTGCCTGTCTTTTTGATGGGCTGAAATGATGTAATTTTGCGCTCATAGGATAATTTTGGCTCACCGATCCGGAAGCGGCTCAGGTGATAGTTGTAGCGGCTAAAATTTGTCAGAAAAAGCGAACTGTCTGCTCCGGGCACAGCGTCGTCGATGCCGGTATAATAGTCGGACAGTTGTGATATTTTTAGCTTGGTGCCTTCGCACAGGGTGTTTTCAGATAATTCAACAGACCATAAATTGTCCGTGCCGCTGCTGTCAGAAATATAAAAAATAGTATTCATTTTTGAAGGATGCCAAACGGGCTTGACCTCACTGCCCGGGGAGGAGGTTAACTGAAAGATGGTTCCGGACGACAATTCATACACATACAGGTTATCGTTGACAAAATAGTCGTCGCTGCCTCGATCCGAGGAGAATACAACGTAACGTCCATCCGGCGAGAAGGAAGGCGAGGCATCGCCGTAAATGTCATCGGTGAGGCGATAGATTTTGTCACTCTCGCTCGACCACAGGTAGAGATCGGATTGCCCCGACGTGTCCTGGGCGGCGAAAGTCAACTGATCATTGTTCCTGTTCCACATCGGCGATGTGATCGACACCAGTCTGGATGACGAGATGCTTTTGTCCGCGCCCTGATCATAAATATCGTGTATCCAGATGGCATCTCGTCCACCGGATTTGGCAACAAATGCCAATTGGCCTTTGCTGTTCACGGACAGCCTGGAGCGCAAAATATGCAGGCTTTCGTATTTTGGATTTTTATTGGCTCGGATCAAGATTTCCCGTTTTTTCTCTCCTAATTCATCCATGATGATGTTCTCATAGCCCCACCTGTTGGAGATGTAGAAAACCTTTTCCGTGGAATCCGTCTGCAAGAGTGCGGGATTTACCTGGAGCTCGCGACGCGTTTGCCGTCGATTCTCAAAATTGCTAATGTCTCTTTCATGCATCTCTTTGGCATACTTTTTTTTCAAATGGAATTCCCACTCTTGCATGATGAGACGAAAGGATTTGCCGCTTATCGCGCCAATTGCCTTTTCAAAAGAGTTGTATTTCCAATAATCGGTCATCAACCGGCGGATGCGCTCGTCGCCATAGGTTTCATCATAGTATTTGAAAAAAGCCTGGCCTTCCTTGTAGAGCAAAAAGCCGGAAAAGTAGAGCTCGTTGCTGTCCAGCGGCAAAAGGTAATCGTGCAAAATAGCGTCACGGATGAACATGTCCGCCTGGCTGTCATAGCCGATTGACCAATACTCTGCCAGGCCTTCGAAGAACCATAGCGGGAATTGCACGCCGTGCAGCGGGCCGATGCGCCCGGAAGAGGCTGCGATTTTAAAATAGGTGAACACGTGCACCAGTTCATGCCTCACCACATGATAAAAATCTTTGCGGCTGCCGTTAAAAGGCAGCACAACACGGCCCTTGCGAAATTCAAAAAAACCACCGACGGCTTCGGGCAACAGGTTGGGAATGACGTTGGTTTGCTGAAAATGAAACGGTGTGCTGTATACGATCAGGGGAATTGTGCGATCGATTGTCAGATTAAATTTGATCTCATATTCGGAATAAGCCTCTTCCGCAATCTCCTGCACCATACCTGCAAGCCATTCCGCACCTTTATAAAAATAGATATTAAAGTGATCGCTTTGCAAAACCGACCATTCAAAATTTTCATAATTAATCTTATTTCGACCAAAATAAAATTGTGCCAGGGCATTTTGCAGACACACCGCAAAAATCATCAGGATAAGCAGAACGGATCTTGACGAGACGAGTTGGCCTATGCAGTTCTTGGCGTGCATAACGATATTCAAGTTTGTTTTACAGTTCTTTCATAGAAATTATACAAGATATTTTACTCACAGGCAAGTATTTGGTTCAAAAAAAATGACCTGCGTCGAACAGACCGATTATGTTATCCTGTCTTCCAAATTTAATAGGTCACCGAATTTATGAAAAGGTGTAACAAGCTCCCGGCGTGATCAGGCAAATTATTTGAGATGACCATCATATTTTATTTGTATATCCCCCGTCAATTTATTATCATATATTTATATCCACCACAAAAAAGCTTCTAACGGCCGTAAAGTATCGTCCTTTGGCGTGGCATCATGCCATGTTTTGCATCCCTGCCTACACCGGAGCCGATGCTTGAAATTTGCAGAGATGCATTTACTCTAAAAATCGGAGGCTTTATGTTTCGCAAGATAGCATTATCATCCGCACTTATGGTGCTGTTTGCCGCAACTGCTCTTGTCGGTTCAACAAAAATATTCGCTCACCGGGGCGCTTCCTCGGTGGCACCTGAAAACACGTTAGCGGCCTTTTTGAAAGCAGTGGAGTTTGAATCTGACTATTTTGAATTGGATGTACAGGTTTCAGCGGACGATTC
Organism: Candidatus Zhuqueibacterota bacterium; assembly: GCA_016928775.1. Lineage (GTDB taxonomy): Bacteria > Zhuqueibacterota > Zhuqueibacteria > Residuimicrobiales > Krinioviventaceae > Kriniovivens. The sequence continues at coordinate 157,076 of JAFGKD010000071.1, forward strand.
TTTGATGATCATGCATGATGAAACAATTGATCGCACGACCGATGGCACCGGCACGGTGAACACCATGTCTTACGAACAATTGCGCAACTTTGACGCGGGTTCATGGTTTGCGCCGGAATTTGCCGGTGAGAAAATACCGACTCTGGCAGAAGCACTTGATTTGGCGCTAGATTCCCCGTATAGAGTCGGCGTAGTCATTGAAATCAAAGCCAACACGCCAACCATTGTCGAAAAAGTCGTAGCTGAAGTGACAAAGAGGCAGATGCAGGAGCGAGTGATCATCAGCAGTTTTACGTTCGAGCATCTCTCTCGTGTTAAAAGCGTCGATTCATCCATTCCTGTGCAGCTTTTCGGTACGATCACTGAGAGCAATATCGATCAGGTGGCCGGAATTGGCGGGGAATGGGTGGGTACAGACGGGACGATCACCCAGATATTCCTGGATTATGCGCACGCAAAAAATGTTCTGGTCAACAAATGGACGGTGAACAGCGCTGCCGAAATGTCATCACTTTTGCAGCTGGGCGTGGACGCCATCACGACCAACTTCCCGCAGACCTACAGAGCGCTCACGGACACGACTCCGCCATCGGACGTGCATCTGAGTGCGGCGGACGTCAATGTCACAAAGGTCATCCTGACATGGACCGCCGCAGAAGATGCGGAGAGCGGTGTGGTGGGGTATGAAATCTATCGAGACACCTCGCCCAACGCTACATTTCTCATCTGCTCCGTGGGCAACGTGACGACCTATGTCGATGAAACTCGAAAAGAGGCGACGACATTTTATTATCGCATCAAGGCTGTAAATCTCGCAGGGCTGACAAGCCTCAATTTCAGCAATGAGATCATGATCACCACGGGTTCAGATGTGCAGGCACCTAAAGTCACTTTTATTTCTTCTTTTGGAGAGGCGAATCGCGTGATTGTCGGATTCAATGAACGCGTGGAAAAAAACTCGGCCGAGGAGACAAGCCATTATCAGATCGATAACCAAGTGACGGTGACTCAGGCGCGCCTGTCGCTCGATTCGACCTCGGTGATCCTCAGGACCTCGGATATGACTGATAATACCCAATATATCATCTCCATTATCGGCGTTGCCGATATGGCGGCTATTCCCAATATTTTAGCGCAACCCCTGGACATTCCCTTTTTTCATCATCCTTTTTTGCCCCAGACCGCGGCTGCCTGGGATCTGGATGAGGGAGAGGGCTCGACCATTCATGATGCCTCGGGTAATGCCAATGATGGCAACATGAACAATGACGTGGGGTGGTCAGCCGGATACACCGGCAATGGCTTGCTGCTCGACGGTATCGATGATTATATCAGGATACCCAGCTCGAGCTCGCTGAATATCAGCGGCAATGCCGTCACGGTTTCTTTGTGGACCAAGCTTTTTTATATGCCGAACGAGCTGCCCGGCAACTATGGACCGATTTACGATTCGGATACCGATAATTATGTCATTTATCAGGACAAAAATACGAATGAGCTAAGATTCAAGGTCACAACGACAGCGGGTGCCGAGCGTCCCGGCATTCCTGCGTCCCAGTTGAGTATCAATGAATGGCTGCACATCGTCGGCGTTTATGATGGCAGTCATGCGATGATCTATCTGAATGGCCAGCTGCAGGATAGTCATACACTGACCGGTAATGTGAAGCCGGGACAGATCGCACTTATCGGACAGAGTGCGGGATCATTCTTCAAGGGCTCTATCGATAATATACAGATTTTTAGCCGGGCGCTCGTCGATGACGAGATTCAATTTTTGTATAGTGGACAAAAAGAAAACGTGGCTGTCGCTGACCGTGCCGCCCAGCCCCAGTCTTTCTGGCTGGCGCAAAATTACCCGAATCCCTGCAATCCCAGTACGACTATTCGCTACGCCATTCCGAGGGCCGGCCTTGTCAGGTTGAAAGTCTACGATCTACTGGGACGCGAAGTGATCACGGCGCTGCATCAATATCAACAGGAAGGAGCTTATTCGCTCCAGCTAAACACCGCACAACTGGCAGCAGGAATGTATGTCTACAGACTTTTTCTCGATTCCTATTCATCTACAAAAAAGATGCTGGTGATCAAATAATTCTGGCTTGTGATGATGAAAAAATGGGTCGTTTACGATTCGGCTTACGGCAATACCGAGCAGATCGCCTGGGCGATTGGCTCTGCTTTTAGCTCTGCAGAGGATGTAGTGGTCGTCAGGGCGAGTGAAGTGAAGGTGGAGCAGTTGAGCGAAGTAAAGCTGCTGGTCGTTGGCTCCCCGACGCAGAAATTTCGACCGCTGGCCGGGATAACCAATTTTTTGCAGAGCATACCGCCGAATGGTCTGCGGGGGATCAAGGTCGTTGCATTTGACACCCGGTTGCAAGAGAGCGAGATCGAAAAAAATCGCATCCTGGTATTTTTCGTCAAGTTGTTTGGGTATGCCGCTAAACCGATCTCGAACAGACTGGTGAAAAAAGGCGGCGAGCTCATCGCACCTCCTGAAGGATTCTACGTCAAAGGTATGGAAGGACCACTTCAGGAGGGTGAACTCGAACGCGCAATAGCCTGGGCAAAGCACATCATGAAATTGGCAAGCACATTGTAAACGAACCGGAAGAAGACACCTCGGGTGTGAAAAAGATGGACGAGGTGGTGACTGATGAGCTTGAAATCGAGCCACCGAAATAAATGGTTTGTCCAGGATGATCTTGACAACATCTCCGGGCAGGACATCTCACTCATAAAAGCCAAAATTGATACAGGTATTTGTGGTCACGTTTTTGATTTTGAAATTCACGGGCACATGGTAATTCAAAGTCATAAATCGATGCGAAATCCATCGATGACATAGGGCAAGGGGGCGTTCGTGTTGCTGTCGAGCCAAGGCATGGACTGGAGCAGCATCGTTCCAGTGGTTCTATCTTGCAGACTAAAGCTTCGAGTCCGCCAGTTGCCGAAATTGTCATAAAGTGTGTCTGCAAAAGTTATCTCATAATCATGATTCTCTCTGATTTTTTCCTGCTCCACAACTGAAAGATCAATCTGGCCCGTGGCATGTCCGGCGTCCTTATTAATGTGAACAGAATGGGTACATCGTCGGTTCGAATTTGAACAGGATTGGTGATTGATGCCCAGTTGGAGTTGGCTTGGACGTGCGCGGAAGCCGCTTGGAAAGGTTGTAAAATGTTTTTAATGCAGGAAAAAATTTGAACTTTTAGAATAACATTAAAGAATGTTAAAAGCGTCTCCAAGGCTTTTTAAGCCGCGAATATAAAAAAACAATTGATTATTTGCTGCAAATTTAATAAACTTGAAAGCTTATTTTATCAGCTGGAAGTCGGCAAATTGCCAAGTGATCCAAGTTTTAGAATATTTAATATTTAGACATTTGGGCCTGTAGCTCAACGGTCAGAGCAGCGGACTCATAAACCAGAGTCATAGACGTAAGTCTATAAAAAACAATAAAACGATCAATCGAGGGGCCAAAACGCAAGTTGTTGTTTTTTCTATCATAATCCGTATTTGTCCGTTTTTGTCCGCACCAAACTACGCCACCTATATGCCACCTGAGATTTGCTGAATGTTAGGTGCACCAAACTTTAAAACATAACCTCAAGAGAACAACGGAAATAAAAAAGGCGCCAAACTACTTCTGCGCCCGTCCGATTGAACTTTATTCGAGTGTAATCCTGCTCCATTCCAACTCTGGTCGACTTGCAGACTTCGACGAACCAATTCCCTCACACTGGGATGCTGCTGTGCATCAATTCCATTCGAAAGCAATCCGCCTGTGCATCAATTCTGTTCGTATCAAAAAAAACGCCGGAGCAATTCTGCTCCGGCGTCGTTTCAGGTATTGCAACTACCAG
>JAFGKD010000072.1 GCA_016928775.1 Candidatus Zhuqueibacterota bacterium
GCGCGGTTATCATAGCGTGACAGTTGACGCCAGCCACCTGCCGAGCGGAATTTACCTGTATCGGCTGGGAGCAGGTGATTTTTCTGATATGAAGAAATTGATTTTACTGCGATAGTCAATGAGTAAGAATTCCGCCCGCTATCAATTTACACCGGAGATCAAAACATGAAAAATACCACCACGCATAAAATTCTGACGCCAGTTCTCATCATCGTTTGGGCGTCTGCCATGGCACTCGGCGGGACGGTTCTCGTCGATTTTGGCGCATCTTTTTCCGAGTCCACTTTTGGCTTGCCGGGCTGGAATACGTTGTTGAAAAGCAGCAATCTGGAGTACACATCCGCGGGCAACGGTGGACTCATCGCCATTGCTGATGCCGGCGAGTACGGCGACTATCGGGGTGTGCGAGGTACGCCGCGCCAGTTTTCTTCCGGCGAACGTATTGTCGTGACCTGGTATAACACTTCGGATGAAATCATCACCTTTACGTCACGAATCAGCTTTAGTGATGAGAACGAGCCCAATGAGATATCGCCAGACGGCACCTGGTATACGATGCGCCAATGTGATGATTATCGATATACCTACAGCAACATTCAACCACATGCGACGGCACAAACAGCTTTTAATATCACCGATTCCGGTGTCCACAAAACCGACGAGACCTATTCGCTCGTCAATATCAATCTTGCGATAGAATGGGGCTCCACATACGAGAAACAATTTCTGGTTTGTGACAAAATTGAATTGCTCTTTGATGCGGATACGCTGTCGCCCGCTGAGCCCACAGATTTGACAGCAGACATCATCTCTTCTTCCAAAGTTCAGCTCCACTGGAATGCGCCAGCGGACAACGTGGGCGTGGTTGAATATCTCGTTTACAAGGATGGCGAAATAGAAGGTTATTCCCGCTCCAGTGACTATACCTGCGTTTTTCTTGAACCTGAGAGAGAGTATTCTGTTGCAGTATCGGCACTCGATGCAGCCGGCAATGAAAGTGAACCATCGACTGCTCTTTCTGTAGCAACAGCCGCTTTTTCAGAATCTCCTGCGGTGATTCATCCGGACGGCCTGGAGTACCTCGGTGCGATCGCTATGCCAGTCGAGTATAATTGGGGTGGCGAGGCGCTCGCCTATAATCCTGAAGGTGATGGCGGTCAGGCCAATACTGAAGATGAATTCCCGGGATCGCTGTTTGTCACAAACGTCAATCAACCGGAGAATGGTCTGGTTGGCCAGGTGTCGATTCCACAACCAACCATATCATCAGAAAAAAATATCAACGACCTCAACCAGGCGGTCACATTGATGTCGCCGGTGAATATCAGACCAATGAACATCAACAATTGGGATTACGTTGATATTTGGCGAACCGGTCTCGAAGTTTTGCCGTCCGAACAGCGACTCTACAGCTCGTGGAGTATCCACTATACTGTATCCGGGGAAAAACATGCCAGCATCAGTTGTTGTGATCTAGCGGATTTGGCGGGGAGTGAGAAATACGGCGCCTGGACCATCGGTAGCCCGAATGAACCGCCGCTGGACGCTATGATAGGCGACTGGCTCTTTTCTGTACCACAAGAGTGGGCGCAGCAACACTGCGCCGGCAGACAGCTCGTCGTTGGCCGGTGTCGCGATGGTGGTCTGAGCGGCCTTGGGCCGACATTGTACGCTTTTTCTCCTGTCGGCGCTTCCTCTCCCGCTCCGGATGGCGTTCTCGATTTCACCACACTTCTCCAATATGGCTCTGTTGAAGGAACCGACAACTATTTTTTCCCGCATTCCATTGATGGGTACAAACACAGCGATGACTGGCGGGAAGCACTATGGCTTGCAACCGGGAATCAAAATGCCGTCGCACTTGTTGGCAATAAAGCGTTGGGGGATCATTGGTACGGGTATTATGGTGAGCGCATGCGTCATGATTGGGTTATAGCGGATGTGCCTTATCCCGAATTTTGGCAAACGGACCCGGACGGCAAGGGATGGCGGTCGCATTTTCGTGTGCCGATGATTCTGTTTTATAATCCTGAAAATCTGGCGCACGTCGCTGCAGGCCGGCTGCAATCGTATGAACCACAGCCTTACGCAGCGCTTCGACTGGAACATATTTTTTGGGGATTGGATCACGAAATTTTTTCCGCAGTCTTTGATTCGCACAATGCTTTGCTGTATGTCACTGAATTTATCAGAGAACTGGAGGGGCAACTTGTGGTGCATATCTGGCGCATAAATCCGGTTTCGACCGTGGCGCGAACATTCGAGCGTAATCCAAATACTTTTGAAATTTTTCAGAATTATCCAAATCCTTTTAACTCTTGCACGATCATTGAATATGAACTCCATCATCAGGAGCATGTCAAGCTGGAAATATATGATGTCCATGGTAAAAAAGTAAAAACGCTTGTCGACGAATCGAAACAAGCCGGTCAGCATCGAGTGACCTGGAATGGAACAAACCAAAAAAATGTGCCGGTTTGCAGCGGGGTGTATCTTTATAGACTTGTGGCGGGATCATCAACGGGAATTCGGACGATGCTAATTTTAAAATAGACTGAATGCTACAGAAAGCTCCCTTTATCATTGTTTTTTTGAGGGTCACTATTCTGCCTGAATCTCGAACATCGAATTTTGAATGATAAAGGGATTGTTTTGTGTCGAAATAGAGTGACAACGGCAATGCATGCCCACCGACCGTTACAGGTTCCATCCTCCTTCATAAGTTCTTCGGATATATTGATTGGCCTCCTCCACATTCTGAATCTTCATGTTCTCGCCATCATAATACAAACGTCTGCCGGGAAAGCGCATCGCAACATTGCCCAACAGGACAATTTCCGTTAGCGGACCGGAGACGTCAAAATTTGAGGTGGCCGGTTTACCGCCACGGCAGGCATGTACCCATTCGCTGTAGATGCCCTCGGTGCGCTCCACTGTTTTGGGCGGCTGCTTGAAATTCTTCATCTCGGATTCCGGAATCAATCGTGCATTCTGACCGAATGTGCCACACATCAGCGTACCTTTGCTGCCATAAAAAATCGTACCGCCATCCGCATCGCCCATGCGGCGACCTTCTTCGAGCTCTTTTGGACGAAAAGGCGTCAGACCGCCGTCGTACCAGGTCAGCGTCACCGGCGGTTTGCCGCCGCGTTTCGGGAATTCGTAGCGAATCATCGAGGCAACGGGATAGGTATCTTTGCTATAGGGTGTATTCATCACCGCTTCAATGGACGTCGGGTGCGATAAATCGAGCGCCCAGACCGGGGTATCGAGAATATGGCAGCCCATATCGCCGAGGGAACCGGTGCCGAAATCCCAGAATCCGCGCCAGCGGAACGGCACATAAATGGGGTGATAGGGCCGATACGGCGCCGGACCCAGCCACAAGTCCCAGTCCAGTACCCGCGGCAGAGATGGCGTCTCGGTCGGCGCATCAATACCTTGCGGCCACATACCGTGCGGGCGATCGGTCCAACTGTGCACCTCAGTCACATCGCCGATCACACCGGCGTGCAACCATTCGTATACCAAACGATTCGATTCCATAGCATGTCCCTGATTGCCCATTTGTGTTGCGACTTTGGCCGCACGGGCCGCCAGCGTCAACATGCGCGCTTCGTAAATATCGTGCGTCAGCGGCTTCTGGCAGTAGACGTGTTTGCCTTTTTTCAATCCCGCCATCGCCGCCAGGGCATGCAGATTGTCGGTGGTTTCAACCGTTATGGCATCGATATCGCTTTCCATCTCTAACATCTCGCGGAAATCTTTATAAACCGCACAACCCTTGTACGATTCCATGCCATTTTGTTCGGCGTAATATTTTTCAATCTTTTCCCTGGCAGCCAGCCGTCCGGCATCACCGCCAAAATAGAACTCGCGATAGTCCCATTTTTCCATGGGATCGGCGACAGCAACATATTGAATGTCCGGGAATTTGATCAGATTGTCCATATCCACCAGTGCCTGGCCGCCGGCGCCAATAATGGCGACGTTGATTCTATCGCTTGGCGGCACATTGTTTGGCCCACCCAGGACCGAGCGGGGAACAATGGTAAAGGCTGTGGCCGTTGCCGAGACTTTAACAAAGTTACGTCGGGTTATCCGGTTTTTGCTTGCTTTTTCGTTCGTCATAACATACACTCCTGGTGCAAAAGTTACAGGTTGCTTTGTAGTATAGTGTTCTCCGGGATCACGTTAAATCGGTAGTATAAGTGAAACGTCAAACGTGAAAAGATGTGCGAATCGCAGCCCGGTACGTCTCACGTTTAACGTTTCACGTTTCACAATTCCTTTGCCAATCTCCGGATCAATTCCATTCCTTCCACCATTGGCGCAAATGTCAACACATCCTCCGAATTCATCCGACGCCAGGTTGTGAACAGGTGGCCTAACATATTTTCGCTTTTTAGCGAATGACTGTAGGTGATGAGCGCCTGCGACGCCTCGACATTGCGCCAACCGGCGGGCAGCACACGAAAGCCTTTTTCCAGAAACATGGGTACGGACTCGTAGGCTGGACGCAGCTCATAATGCCAGTCGCAGATGATAATATCTTTCGGCACCAGGTCAATCGCCGGCGCCGTGCCATTTTTGGAGGCCTCCCATTCGCCGTAATCGATCTCATCGGCATCGATGAACCGGTCGCCCCACATCAACATCTCCAGTTCGTGTACACCGACGATGTGGCTGTGCATATCGTTTACCACCTTGGCAAACACTTTTGCCGGATCTTTATCTTTTGTTGATGTGGCGTTTTCGTCGGAAATGAGAAAAACCTCATCCATACCCACGTGCATGGCATCGGCGCGAAAGGCATCGATGATCTCGTCCATCAGCGCAAAAACGATTTCATTGACGCGCGGATTATAAGGATCCCACTCGCGGCAATAGATGCCCTCGTTCTCCGGGTAAGCGCCCGGCGTCAAATCCAGTTCCGGATAGACGGTGAGCAGCGGAAAGGTCTTTTTCGCCCACGATTGATGGCCAAAACACTGAAATTGCGGAATGAGTCGAATATTGTTCTTCCGGCATTTTTTTGCAAACCACCGCGCGCCTTTTTTGGAAATTTGCGCCTCGCCCTGGCGCAGCTCGGGAAAAGATTTAAATTGAAAATGATAATTGATTTCCAGAATCAGCACATTGATACCGGCCCGGGAAAGCTGGGGCAAGACATCCACCAGGATTTTCAAATCATCATCGGTATTATAGTTGATCAAGTGCAGTGCGCGCCAGGGTGTATGGCTTGCATCAGATTTTACAGTGCAGAAGAGCGGCTGGCACAAAACGAGAAATGATAACAATGCGAAAAATAGGCTCATGCGCACAGTTTTCATAATTGATCTCCTGCTTAAAATGAAAAAAAATTTTAAAAAATCATTGAAAGACTTGTTTTTTTCTCCGCGGCTTTTTACAATGTCTGTGACTGTTGGCAAAAAGATCGGCTTGACCAATTTTAAAATATTATGCGCGATTTCCAAGCGTAAATTTGTTGATTTTAATAAACTCGAGAGAAAAATGCGAATTGTACGAGAAAAGGACGATTTTTTTCACGTGCGCATCGGACTGGGGCGAAAGTTGATCTATACAGATGCTCTGATGACTGCCATCAATGATTTTATAGACGGACCCTGGGAAGAACCCGAGCCGCCGCATTCGCATCCGCATGCGCAAACAGGCTATATCGCCGAAGGTGAAGTGATTTTTTATTGTGAGGGGGAAGAAGATCAGCATCTGGTAAAAGGCGATTTGTTTTGTGTGCCGCCCAATATAAAACATACAATCAAATGCCTAACTCCCATCGTGAGAATTGTGGATAGTTTTACGCCGATTCGGCAGGACTTTTTGCGGGAGGAAAAATGCCAGTAATCACGATTCTCGATACCGGCTACACATCGTATGCCTGCGAAAAAGAATTGTTTAAACGCCACGGCTATACGCTTCAGCTTTTCAGTGGTGATGCGTCCGATGCTGTTGCGAAAAGAGATTATGCACGCCATTCTGTGGGCATTCTCGTCAGGGGAACCAAAGTTGATGGCAATTTTTACGACCACTGTCCTGATGTGCAGGCTGTCGTTCGTTATGGGGTTGGCTATGATAACGTGAATCTCGCTGATGCAAAAGCACGCGGCATACGCGTTGCCAATGTGCAGGGATACGCCAACCATGCCGTATCGGATCACACCATGGCGCTGATCTATGCCTGTACTCGCGGGCTCTTTCCGGGCGCCCAACAAATTTTTACTGATTTCAGCGCTCCGCCGTTTGAAGACATGTTTGAACTGCACGACAAAACTTTGGGCATCATTGGCCTGGGACGAATCGGCAGTTTTGTTGCTCGCAAAGCCGCAGGACTTGTTCAAATGGTCATCGCGGTTGATCCCTATCAGCCGGACGAGCAATTCACGCGAGTCAATGTCCAGCGCGTTCACGTCCGGGAGCTCCTGGCCGAAAGTCATATCATCACGCTGCATTGTAACCTGACAGATGAGACGCATTTTCTCATCAACGGAGAGGCTTTTGCGAAAATGAATCAACGCCCGGTTCTGATCAACACGGCGCGAGGGGCAGTCGTTGATGAAAAGATGCTGCTGCGGGCATTGCAGGAGGGCCGCATCCACAGCGCCGGTCTGGATGTCTTTCAAGACGAACCGCCGACAATCGCGCAACGTGATCTGCTCAACCATCCGCGCGTCGTGGCCACCGGTCACTATGCCTGGTATTCGGATGTCGCGTCGCGCACGCTGCAACAGCGCGCCGCAGAGAATATGCTGGCGCTGCTCAGAGGCGAAAAAATTGCCGATTGTCTGACGGATTAAAAAATGCTGTACGCTAAATTCAACAATTGAGGAGTAATCATGCAACGTAACTTTTTGCTCATTGCAGCAGGATTGACTGCTTTTTTCATGTTTGTCGCCTGTCAAACAGATCAGCAATCAACCACCGAATTTCGGCTATGGTACAAACAACCCGCAACCGAATGGACCGAAGCCTTGCCCGTTGGCAATGGTCGACTCGGAGCGATGGTATTCGGCAAAGTGGATTCCGAGCGCATTCAGTTAAATGAAGAGAGCTTGTGGGCGGGACAGCCGATCAATAACAACAATCCCGGTGCGAAAGAACATCTGACTGAGATTCAACAGCTTTTGTTAAAGGGTCAGATTGCCAGGGCTGTCGAGTTGGGTGAAAAATATCTTCTCGGCACACCGCCGCGCATTCGCTCCTATCAAACATTGGGGGATTTATTTATCGAAACGGATATCCCGGGAGAGGTGTCAAATTACCGGCGCGATCTCGATCTGCGAACCGGTATTTGTTCAGTCGCGTTCGCAGCCGGGGATGTCAACTACAGACGCGAAGTTTTTGCTTCTGCTCCGGATAATGTCATTGTTGTACGATTCGCTGCTGACCAGCCGGAATCCATCAATCTCAAAATCTGGCTGGGTCGTGCTCAGGATGCCGAGACCATCGCCAATGGCTCCAATATGCTTTTCATGCGCGGTCAAATTATTGATGAACCGGATCCGTTACGCGGCCCGGGCGGGGCGCACATGCGGTTTGAAGCACACGTGCTGGCGCTGAACGACGGCGGGCAGGTGTCGACGCAGGACAATCATCTCGTTGTTCAAAATGTCGATGCCTTGACCCTGCTGCTCACCGCTGCAACGGATTATAATGTTTATCGCTTGTCATTTGATAAAGCAAAAAATCCATCCACCATCTGCACGGATATACTGGCACCATTGGATTTACGATCTTATCAAAAGCTCAAGGCAGATCACATCGCCGATCACGCGGCCCTGTTTGATCGCGTGAAAATTTACCTCGGTGAGAGCCCGCTGACCGAGTTGCCAACGGACGAACGACTCTATAAAGTGAAAGAAGGAATGAATGATCCGGCCTTTGCCGCCCTCTATTTTCAATATGGCCGCTATCTGTTGATGAACAGCTCGCGCGCGCCAGGCGTGCTGCCGGCCAATCTGCAGGGTATCTGGAACGATTTTTTTGAAGCGCCCTGGAACTCGGATTTTCACACCAACATTAATCTGCAAATGAATTACTGGCCGGCGGATGTGGGCAATTTGCCCGAGACGATCGAGCCGTTGACCAACTTTTTCCTCAGATTGATGGAACCGGGGGCACGAACAGCACACGAAATGTATGGTGCGAGCGGCTGGAACATGCACCATCTCACCGATCCCTTTGGCCGTACCGGTCTTATGGATGGCATCCAGTGGGGCACCTCGCCGCTGGCTGGCGCCTGGATGACCCTGACTTTTTGGCGACATTACGAATTCAGCCAGGACCTGGCCTATCTTGAAAAGGCTTATCCTCTGCTCAAAGGATCAGCAGAATTTGCGCTGGATTTTCTCATTCAAGACAAAAATGGTCACCTGGTCACTGCACCGTCAACGTCACCGGAAAACACCTACATTCATCCGAGCGATGGCAAAAAATACCAGATGACCACTGCTGCGACGATCGACATCCAGATTTTGACCGAGCTGTTCAATAACTGTATTGAGGCGGCTGAGCGACTCAAAGATGATCCAACATTTGTCGAAGAGATGCGCGACGCGCTGGATCGATTGCCGCCGGTAAGGATTGGGGCAAATGGCACGATTCAGGAATGGATCGAGGATTATAAAGAAGCCGAGCCGGGGCATCGGCACGTGTCGCATTTGTTTGGCTTGCATCCTGGCACTCAAATAACGCCTGATACACCGGAACTGTTTGATGCGGCACGCAAAACCATCGAACGGCGCCTGTCGTTTGGTGGTGGTCACACCGGCTGGAGCCGCGCCTGGATCGTCAATTTTTATGCCCGGCTGCTGGACGGTCAAGCAGCACACCGGCATCTGCACCTGCTGTTCGCAAAATCCACTTTGAATAATTTGTTTGACACCCATCCACCCTTTCAAATCGACGGCAACTTTGGCGGGACCGCCGGTATTGCCGAGATGCTTCTGCAGAGTTTTAACCGGGAAATCCATCTGTTGCCCGCGTTACCATCCGCCTGGCCGGACGGCGCTGTTAGAGGTCTAAAAGCTCGCGGCAATTTTGAAGTGGATATGGAATGGCAAAAAGGTGAACTGATATCTGCGAAAATTCGCTCTCTGTCTGGTGGAGCGTGCCGAATCCGCTACAAAGACCGGGTGGTGGAGGAGATGACCGAACCGGGACAGGTTGTTTTGTTTTAAAAGTCTAAAAATATCAAAAATTAACTTTCAGCCATTGATGGTCATCGTCCATAAAAGCGGGGTAAAGCCGGTCAGATAGACACTCATTGCGTCAAGCTTTTCTTCAGCGCCGCGCAAGTGCGTCCAGCGATGCTGGTGTTGCCCCGGCCCAAATTCGATTGTCTGACCGTTTAAGATATATTGACCAAAACCTTTTTTTAGAAAATAGGCGTCTTTTACGTCTTTAATTTTTTCAACACCCTTGAACTTTCCACCATGCTGAAAAGCCAGCTCCAGGGCGATCGGGACTCGATCTGTACCTTTTATGTGAATGTCGATTGTAAAGACGGCATTGTGCTCACGAATGGAAATAGTTGTTTCCAGTTCCTGAATTTCGCTTTTGGGTCGTTTTTCCTTGTCCATCTTTTCCCAGTCGCCATCCTCGGGAATCTCCTCTTCAGGGAATGGCTGATAGTACGGCCCGTCCAGCTTTTGTGACATCACATAGATACCATCCTGAACGTCCAGTTTCTCGCCCTTGAACTGGCCTTTGCCGAAAAAAGCCGCAGCCAAACGCACCGCCTGCAAAATCGCTCCGCCTGTGCGGAAGCTGAACAGGGTATAATTATCCGCCAATACAGTGGCGCTGACGTCGCCGCGTCGAAATCGGGCGAGATTCGAATAGCTGAAAAATTTTTCATAATGTGTTGGCAGCGGGCTCACAACGGGCAACTCTTGTTGTAACTGCTCATCCTCCAGAAAATACATTAAACAAGAGGTTATTTTTTTTGGTGTCGCCTCAATCCAGTTTGCCATACCAGCAAATTGGCCGTTGTTGTCCAAAAGCGCCAAAAAGCGATAGGGGTAATAATAGGGCGCCATATCGCCAAACTGATATTGATCTTGCCGCTTTGATGCTTCGGTGACCACTTTACCATTCGGATGGATGTAGTACAGCGTCATCGTTAGGTTGGCACGCACAGGCTCGTAGAGCTCGGGGCGATTCAAAAGTCGCGCCATGGTGATCAGGCAGCGGTCAGTGAGTGGACTGTAAATCGAGGCGCTTTTTTCAGTGAATTGTCCATCCGGATCAATATCGATATGTTCGCGCAACCACGTATCGATGCGTTCAATGAAGCGTGGGTCGGGAAACAGGGAATAGGCGCGCGCCAACGCCATACAGACGACCCACCGATGATTGGGCGTATGAATACCGCCAACTGTCAAGGCCTCGGCAGCTTTGAGAATAAATTCCTCCAGCATTGCGGACAGGCCAGCATACCGATCACTGTGTGACTGCTTTAGCAAGCCGTAGACGCCACCCAACCACTCCATCACAAATGCTGTATCCGGAGTGGAAAAAAAATTGGTCGTGTGCAGATCGATGGTGCCATCAGCATGTTGTTGCTTGAGCATAAACTGCATGGCGTAGATGAGGCATTCGAGGATATGCTCCGATTGAAAAAAAGCAGATTGTGGAGAAAGAAGCGCACAAGTCAAATCACGGATAAACGCTGCGGTATGACCGGCGGAGTGGATGCCATATGCATCAACGACACCACCAAACCAGGTGTGTTCAGTGTTCGCTTCCTGGTTGGTCAAAAGGCGGGGAATATTTTTATCATTTTGCTGAACAAGGCGGGTGACAATATTGATTTCCGGTTTCCGTCTCTGACATGCAAAAGGAATTAACGCGGCGCAAGCGACTGATGCGCTTGTGGATAAAAAGGTTCTGCGATTCATTTCAAGATGGCCAATTTTTATTATCTGCAGTACAGGTTTTACAAATCATATTTGAATCCAGCCGTCGCACGAAAACCGTAAAACTCCTGTTGGTAGGTTCGTTCGACATGGCCGGCATAGTAACGCAATGGTTGATTCAACAAATTGTTGGCTTCAACATAAAAGCGCATTTGTGGGGTGATGGTACAGGATGCGTTAAAATCGAGATAGGTCACTTTATCGTAATAACGTTCCAGACCCGGTGTGAGATCCAGCTCATCCGGATCGAGATATGGGCTTGTATAATTATAGGATAATCCGAGCAGCAGTGTGCGCGTCTCATAGGTCACATTGATATTGAACGTATGCGGTGCCGCTCCCGGCAGGTTGATATCTTTTTGTTGAAAGGTGGGGCTGTTGGCCTTGGAATCAATAAAGGTATAATTCATATACAAGACAAGATTGGCCAAAAAGCCGGGCAAAAATCCCAGGTGCCGTTGATAAGCGATCTCGAATCCGAGAAGAGAAGCATCCGCACCATTTCGTGGCTGAAAGAATTCTTCGTATTCGTTGCCGGTCACTGGATCATCGTAATCTCGTTGTTTGTGAATGTAAATAAAATTGTTGATCTCTTTGCCAAACAATCCAAGAGACAGAATCCCAATGGATTCGTAATAGTATTCACCCATAATATCGACATTATGTGATGTTGTTGGACGCAAGTGGGGATTGCCGATTTCCAGCACATCGCCACCGCGGGAAACGGCGCGATAGGGCACCAGGTCATAATAATTGGGGCGCGACAGCGTATTTGTCCAGGCGAAACGAAGAACAAGCTGTTTTGTCGGTTCATATTTAAAATGTACACCCGGCAGCCAATTGGTGTAATGATCTGATCCCTGTGTGGGTACAGCGTGCTTTTCTTCTTCAAAATAGGCGTAGCCGTTATAAGTGATATCAGTCTGCTCCATGCGCGCGCCGATTTTCATGTCAAGATATGTGCCCAATTCCTGGTCCAGCATAATGTAGGCAGAAGAGACATCTTCTGCCGCGTCATAGTTACCGGCGATATATTCATCCAGATCGCGCCGGGGACGAAAAAGTTCATCATTGTTAAAATCAAGCGCCCCGAGATACTCGTAGGTAGTAAAGCGTCCGATGCGGTAATTGCCCGCCATAAAATTGGCCTGGGTGAAATCGCGTGTCTCCGAGACGGTCATGTCGCTAAAGCTGTCCTCTCCGAGATCAGTCAGCCGCATGCGGACAAAATCCTGTTGTCGCCATTTGGTTTTATATTTGAGCTTGCCGCCTGTAAAGAGGAGACTCTCAAATCGACCTTTTTTAACGAGCGGGATATCGACGTCGATTTTTAGCCGGGTATCGCGTTCTTCGGTGCCGCGATATTCTTCCGAGAATTCCTCCGGCACAAAATCTTTGACTTCCGCATTCTCATAAAAATAGGGTGTGCGCGGCTGCAAAAGATCAACGTGCACGGGCACATCCTTCACCCACCAGGCGATGTAACGTTCCCGCGGGCGGCGCTCCCAGGCGCGGCCGTGTGACAGCGTCCATTCAATCTGAAATCCGTTGCTCACATTATGCTTGCCTTTGAGACGAAGGTTATTCGTGCGCTGATCTTCGAGTCTGGCATTATCGAAACGATTATCATTGGGTCCCCCTTTGGTTTGCCGACGGATTTCGCTATCCTTTGAGAAACCCTCTTCATTCGGTTTTTCCAATCGATAGCGCAAACGCAGTCTGTTCTCCCAATCATCCCGGTGATTGTAAATAAAAACAAGGCTGTATCGATTGTTCTCGTTCGGACGATAGTCAGTGGCAAAAGAGATGCTTTGCCGAAGTCGACGGATCTCATATTGTCGCACATCCCATTGGCTGGGATAGATATCGCCATTTTTTGAGATATCCCAAATGCCCTCTGTATTGTGCGAGCCGAGATTAAAATCGTAATAAGATCCGCTCACAACAACGCCCAGTTGTTCGTTGTAAAAGCGTTTTCCAGCGACAAAGGAGCCGTTCAGCGAGGCTTTACCGCGCAGCACATTGTAGCCGCTGCCGAGGGTGGCGGAAAAACGACGAAAATAGGGCGCCTGGCGAGTGACCAGGTTGACTGAACCACCGATGGCATCCGCATCCATGTCCGGCGTGACGGTTTTGTTCACTTGCACGCTTTGAATCATTTCTGCTGGAATCAAATCTAATTGCACAGCGCGCGTCTCACCGTCAGCGGAGGGAATACGCTCGCCATCAATCAACACGGCGTTCAGCCGCGGGCCGGCGCCGCGAATATTGACATAGCGCGCCTCGCCCTGATTGTAATTTACAGACATGGCCGGAATACGCTTGAGCGCATCACCGACGTTTTGATCCGGAAACCGTCCCACCTGATCTGCCGAAACAATGTTGCTCACATTAAAATTTGTTTTTTGCTGATTGAGCGCTTTGGCCTGGCCCTTGAGTCGTTCCCCAACAACCAGCAGCTCATCGAGCTCAATGACGCCCGGTTGCAGGGATACGTTCAGCATTGTGATCCGATCCGGCAAAATGGTCACCGTGTCCATGGCTGTTTGAAAGCCCATAAACAAAACCATCACCGATGGTGATCCAACCGGTATACCGTCGATGCGAAACTCACCATTCTGATCTGTGGCATCACCCATGGTCAAATCAGGTAAAATGACATTGGCGCCCGGAAGAAATCTGTCATGCTCATCCACAACCCGCCCGATCAGCGTGCCGGTGTTCTGCGCATAGGCTGCATAAATCAGCAAAAATGAGAATATTGTGAAAATTGAACTTTTCATAAAAAATACAAGTCTCATTACGCAGTTTTCGCTACAATTCGCTCCACCATTGGTTCAATGAAACAAGTACAAATAAATGAAAAAAAATGATTACGCGCCATGAAAATTTTTGTTCTCCAGCACCTTTCGATATAACAAAAAACAAGCCGAACAATTCCGGGTGTGATTGGCCGTTCGACTAACTCATTTTTGCAGGACAGAGAGCGCTAAAGAGCACGGTGCAGCTAAAGACCGCAGCCAGATTTTGCGCCACAGATGAGCACGGCGCAACCTTTGGCCGCAACCAATCTGTGGCAGCATGGGGTGTTGTATTCACCATATTATAAAATATTAATCGCAGAGATACGCCGAGAAAAAGAGTTTAATACACCTCGGCGCTTCTTTGCGGTCGGCGGTATCATAAAGTCTTGATATCGACTTTTGAAAATGCAAAGTTCTGCAAGTCTGACAGGATCCGAATACTTGGCCCTCCAAGGTTCCTGCCACCCAAGACGGAGGTTTCACTTTGGGCAAAAAAACTTTGGTTTTTCGCGAATTTCTGCTAAATTTTCAAGATTCACGAACAGGAGAAGAGATGAATCTGAAAGATCTGCTCACGACCGAGGTGATAAAAATCCCTCTCGAAAGTGATGAAAAGTTTCAGATCATTGAAGAAATGGTCGATATTCTCAACAAGGCGGGCCGTGTCCAGAATAGAGATATGGTCTTGAATGCAGTAATGGATCGAGAACGCATCATGAGCACCGGCATGGGTGATGGTGTTGCCATACCGCATGCAAAAACCGATGGTGTCAAAGAGCTCGTTGCTGCATTTGGCGTCACAAAACAGAACATCGATTTTCAATCTATCGACCGCAAGCCGGTGCGCATCATTTTCCTGTTAGCCGGACCAACAGATCAAACCGGGCCGCATCTCAAAGCATTGAGCCGCATTTCGCGACTCGTGCATCGTAAAGAATTCCGCGACAAGCTCGCCGCTGTTCATAGTGCGGATGAGGTCATCGAAGCCATTTCGCAGGAAGAGCAAAAGTATTTCGCACTGTAGCCTCTGTCGTCCGGGCTTATCGAAAGCCGTTTTTATTCTCAAACTTGGGAGATTTTAGCATGCCTTTTTGTCCAGAATGCCGCTACGAATATGTCCCGGGGCACAAAGAGTGTCCCGATTGTCATGTCAAGCTGGTTGAAGAGTTGCCCGAACGTGCATCTGGTGATCCTTCGGAAAAGGAGTATGTGGAATTACATCCATTGCCGGGTCATATTTATGCCGAGATGGTCAAGGAAGTTTTTGATAAAGAGGGTATCGAGTGCATTTTGATCCCTGATGTTATATCAACCGGGCTTTTGGTCAAGGGCACGGATGTAGCAGGAAATGAAGTTCGCATCCGTGTCTTTAAAGAGGATCAGGAGCAGGCGCAGGAAATTTTACACAGTATGATGGATCACATTTAGGGTTGATATGAACTATAAATCTCTGACCGGCGTTCGCGATGTATTGCCCGACGAACAGCCGTACTGGACGACGATCGAAAAAAAGATAAACGAGATTACCCACCTCTATGGCTATCAACGCGTAGAGCCACCAATATTGGAAGAGACGGCCCTGTTTATCCGCGGTGTTGGCGATACAACCGATATCGTCGAAAAAGAAATGTACTCTTTTATTGACAAGGGTGACAATTATGTGACCATGCGTCCTGAATTCACCGCGGGATTTATGCGCCTTTACCTGGAACATGGCATGCACAAGCTGCCGAAACCGGTCAAACTCTATACAATGGGACCGATCTTCCGCTATGAAAAGCCCCAGGCAGGTCGGTTTAGACAGCATACACAATTTAATGTTGAAGCAATCGGCGAACAAGATCCGGCGCTCGATCTCGAGGTTATGTCAATTGCCTGGCAACTCTATGCCGAGCTCGGCTTTAAAGGATTAAAATTTCAGCTCAACAGCACCGGGTGCCCGGTCTGTCGCCCAGCTTATATTGAAAAACTGCACCGCTATTATCGGCAGTATAGCGAAACAATTTGTCATGACTGCAAACGTCGTCTTGAGCGCAATGCACTGCGATTGCTGGATTGCAAAAAAGAACAATGCCAGCCGGTTATTGCCAGGGCACCTGTCATTAGCGAGCATCTTTGCCAGGAATGTGACGAGCATTTTGCAGCATTAAAATCTTATTTAACGCTCACAACACGACCGTACGAGGTGAATCACCGTCTCGTTCGCGGTCTGGATTATTACACAAAAACCGTATTTGAAGTCTGGGCACAGGGAATAGGGGCACAGAGTGCCATGTGTGGCGGTGGTCGCTACGATGGACTCATCGAGCAGCTTGGCGGAGAACCGACGCCCGGGATCGGTTTTGGTTCGGGCATTGAGCGTATCATAATGAGTATGAAGGAGCAAGGTATCGCGCCAACGCCAATACCATCGCCGCCCGTTTATATTGCACATTTTGGCGAGACCGCGCGAAACACCGCTATAAAGTTGACATTTTCCTTGCGCGAACATCAAATGGGCGCCATCATGTCTTTTGGTTCAAAAAGTATAAAGGCCATGATGCGACATGCACATCGCAGTAACGCCCGTTTCGTCCTGCTGGTTGGAGAAGATGAGGTAGAAAGAAATGTCGTCGCTGTCAAAGATATGCAATCAGGCGAACAGACCGATGTGCCCATCGATGATGTTTTCATTTTCCTTACTGAGCACCTGAATTGATGCGGAAATGCCAGAGCCGTCATTCAAATCGCTACACCCCCTTTCTGAAAGTCGATTGAAAAAGCGCTGCGCCTTGCAGCAGAAAAAATATCGCGACCTGGAAAAGACCTTTCTTGCCGAAGGTCTTCGTTTATGCGAAGACGCCTTGTCAGGAGACATGTCCGTTCAGGAGGTGATCGTAACCGAATCTGCGCTATGTGATGAGCGGGTTTTAGCCCTGGTACAGGCGGCAGATAAAACCGGTCTGCCAATTTATCTGGCAAGCCAACGCCAGTTCAACAAACTCTCGGAAGAAAAATCGCCGCAGGGAGTTGTTTTTGTCATGCAGAAAAGGCAGCGGTCAATCTCACAACATACATTTGGTCACCTCATTCTCGCGTGTGACCACATACAAGACCCGGGAAACCTTGGTACCATTTTGCGAACCGCCGAATGGTTCGGCGTTAAAGAAGTACTCTTAAGTAGCGGATGCGTCGATGTGTACAATCCCAAAGTCGTTCGAAGCGCCATGGGAGCTCTCTTTCGTGTGCGCATTTTTGATCACACTGATTTTATGCACGTATTGCCACAATTCAAAAAAACTGGCTACCGTTTGGTTGGCGCTACTGCAGACGCTCCTCGTGACTTGAGCGAGATACAATCGACAATTAAAGATGTATTGTTAGTAGGCAATGAAGCACATGGTCTGTCTTTAGCGTTATCTCCCTATATCGACTTGTTCGTTTCAATTCCCGGGCGCGCCAGGGGAGAATCTCTGAATGTTGCCAGTGCGACAGCTATTTTGTTATATCATTTTTCTCAATTAAAAAGTGATAAATAAAAATCATTTCTTGCCTGTTAAATCAATTTTATCTATATTGAACAAAGCACAAAAAGACTTTTGAACAGTCAGAGTTGCACAGACTTCCTCGCTTGGCATCAAATTATTCTCTGCAAAAACATCTTTTTTCCCTAATTTTTAGCAAAAAGAAGTCATCACAAAAGTTGTCACACAATAAAGGGTGATATGAAGATTGTAATTTTCAATGAAGACCTGCGATCGGAAATGCAGATGTATCTCGCATTGAGCAACCACTTTGATGTCTCCATTGCCGAGGATGAAGATGATCTGATGCAGCTTCTGGATAGCGATATGGCGGACTATACGTTTTTAGACCTGGATTGTGGCCTGGAAAAACCGGATCACTACGAAAGAGTATTAGCCATCGCAAACCGAATTCTGCAAAAACATCCCAAGATCGAGCTTGTAGGTATTTGCAATCACAAGGATGAACATGTCACCCAACGAGCTGCCGGATATGGCATCAAACGGGTTGTGACACGACCGATCAAAAATCGAGAGGTTCTGGACGTGCTCAATTGAGCTCGATTCACCCGGGGTAGAACTTGGCCGATGCAAACACATCGGCTTTTTTTATGCCATAGAAACAAGTTGATTTTGGTGTTGATTTAATGTAAGTTGATTGAAATGAATGTGATACATTTCCACAATGTAGATTTCCATTAATTTCATGAGCTTTGAATTTGATTTTTTAGTCATTGGCAGCGGCATTGCCGGATTATCATCGGCGCTCAAATTGGCCAAACATGGCACGGTGGCGATTGTCACCAAAAAAGAAAAGGCAGAGGCTAACACGACCTATGCACAGGGTGGTATTGCGTCGGTCTTTCACCCCAAAGATTCCTATGAACAGCATATTAAAGACACATTGGAGGCCAGTGCCGGCCTGTGCCATATGGATGCTGTGCGCATGGTCGTCGAGCGTGGTCCCACTCTTGTGCGCGAGCTCGCTACGCTCGGCGTCGATTTCACCCGTACACCCGAGGGCTTTTTTGATCTCGGACGAGAGGGCGGCCATCACCACAAACGGATTGTCCACGTCAAAGACCATACCGGACGGGATGTAGAATTGGCGCTTTTGAATGCGGTGAAGCATAAAGCCAACATCACACTTTTGGAAAATCATGTCGCTATTGATCTGATCACCGAGCATCATATTTTTATTCCGACGCAAGCTCGAGGGTCGTCCTTGAACTGCTGGGGAGCGTATGTGCTGGATTCCGGCAAATCTCGGGTCAAACGTTTCACAGCAAAAGCAACAATTTTAGCCACCGGAGGCTGCGGTCAGGTCTATTTACATACAACGAATCCCCTAATCGCCACCGGCGATGGCGTCGCCATGTGTTTCCGCGCCGGTGCAGCAATCGCCAACATGGAATTTATGCAATTCCACCCCACCACACTCTACCATTCCGACGCCGATTCTTTTCTGATCACTGAAGCGCTACGTGGATTTGGTGGCCGGCTCATCAATAAGCGGGGCGAGCTGTTCATGGACAAACAGCACGATCTGGCCTCCCTTGCGCCGCGGGACGTTGTGGCGCGCGCTATAGATGCTGAAATGAAAAAATCTGGCGAACGCTGCGTTTTTCTGGATGTGACACATAAACCGGCAGATGAAATTATCAATCGTTTTCCGCAGATTTACCAAAAGTGCAAGCATTACAAAATAGATATCACCAGCGAACCCATTCCCGTTGTCCCGGCGGCGCATTATTCTTGTGGGGGTGTTGTTACCAATTTGAGGGGAGAAACCCAAATCACTGGTTTGTTTGCGTGCGGCGAAGTGAGTTGTACCGGCGTCCATGGCGCCAATAGACTTGCCTCCAATTCCTTGTTAGAGGCTCTCGTCTACGCCGAGACATGTGCCCGGTCCGCACAGCACTTTTTAAAATCCGGAAACTTTACATTCCCGCCTGTCCCTTATTGGGATGACCAGGGCACTTTTAACAGTGAAGAATGGGTGTTGATTTCGCATGATTTGTTGGAAATAAAAAATTTGATGTGGGACTATGTCGGTATTGTTCGCTCGAATCTGCGCCTGGAACGCGCCCTGAGTCGTATTCGACTCATTCGGCATGAGATCGAGAACTTTTACCGTCGCACTACAGTGACACCCGGCATCATTGAGCTGCGAAATCTGGCCACAGTAGCGCAACTCATCATTCAAGCAGCGCTGCTGCGCAAGGAAAGCCGAGGTCTTCACTACACAACTGATTATCCCAAATCCGATGATGACTATCTTAAAGACACGGTCATTCAACAACAGATCATGTAGTCGATGGAGCACAGGTGCAAAAATTATTGCGAGAAATATTGGTCACGCACAGCGATGCGATAGTCACTCATTGGGCTGAACGGGTACAAAAAATTGCCCCCACCTGGGACAAACTACAGGTGCGTCGTTTTGTGCAGGATTTGACAACAGCATTGACCATTTTTTTGTTAGATAATAAATTGCAGGCATCGCTGCGGGCTATTGAAACGATCATTCGCAGCTATTTTCAGTCATCGAGTGAAGGGGCACAAACGATCATCAATGCCTTGTTGGTCAATCGCTATATTCTCTTGTCCGAAATGACCCAACAACAAGACTCCGCCATAAACAGCCTGGAAACTTTTGGCATGCTGAATGACATGTTTAATCCTCTTGTTGTGGCCATCTTTAATAAATATCTTCCATCCCGGCAGATCAATCAGCTACCCCAGGAATTTGCGCCATCGTGTATATCCAACTTGCAATCGTTACAATTCGCCGGCGTCGGTTTTTTCATTCTGGATCGCGACATCAATATCATCTATTGGAATGGCGGTATGGAGCGCATATATGAAGTTCGAGCGCGCGACGTGATTGGGCAAAATCTATTTCAGCGTTATCCCAATTGGCGTCGGCAACACAATATGGCAGAGGCGATTGAGATGGCCATGCGACATGGTCATGAAAAAGAATTTTATTCGATCAAGCAACGAGTCGATAAACAAAAGCTCATTTTGAATATAAAGCTCGTTCCGCTTCGAGATAATGAGAACAAGATTGTCGCGTGCAGTGTGCTGGTGCATGATGTGACTGAACAAAAAAGCCGCGAGAGTGCGCTGCTTCGCTACGAACAGTATTTTGAAAATATTCTCAACGATGCAGCGGACGCGATCATTTTGCTGAACGAAAACGATCGTATCACCCTGTGGAACAAAGCGGCGGAAACACTTTTTGGCTACGCGGAGGATGAGCTTTTTGGCAAAACACTGACGCGCATCACACCGGACCATCCACGAGCCCAGGAAGAACTCAGCAGGATGGATCAGATCGTGCGCGATAAAAATTTCATCCGCAACCATCGCATGACCCTGATGACCAAAAGCGGTCGTTCCATCGTTGTCGAAATGACTCGCACAGCATTACGCAATCATCGCAATGACTTTATCGGCAGCAGCGTGATTCTTCGAGACATCACGCGGCAGGAACAGTTGCGTCAGCAGGTTTTTCAATCCGAAAAATTATCGGCTGTCGGAACCCTGGCAGCAGGTATTGCGCACGAAGTTGGATCGCCATTGACCAGCATTTCCTCGCTGGCACAAATTCTCCAGATGAAAACGGACAGTCAGGAATTCAAGGAGAAACTCGGCGTCATCCAGCAATCTATCGAACGTATCTCCAGAACTGTGCGCACCCTCGTTGATTTCTCGCGACCGGTGGCAGAAAAAGTTGAAAATATCTATCTCAACAACGTGATCGAGCATGTCATCCGAATTATTAAATATGACAAACGACTCAAGCACCAGGAGATTGTCACCTCGCTTGCGCCGAACATCGGGATGGTTCGCGCGAGTTTTGACCAAATATTGCAAGTGTTTATCAACATTTGCCTGAACGCGGCCGACGCCATGGAGGGCCAAAAAGATGGCCTGCTGCAGGTGAAAACGTGGAGTGAAAACAAATGGGTGCATGCATCGATTTCTGATAACGGTGTCGGCATTCCAGCTAATAATCTCGATCATATTTTTGAGCCATTTTTTACCACAAAAAAAAGCGGCAAAGGTACCGGCCTCGGTTTGTGGGTGAGCTATAATATTATCAAAAGTTTTTCCGGCGACATTAAAGTGGAAAGTGTTGAAGGTGAGGGAACTGTATTTTTAATCTCCTTGCCCAAAGTCATGACATGAGGTTTGCATGGCCATAAGAATATTGATCGTCGATGATGATGATATCACGCGTGAGAGCCTGGCGACCGTATTGAATGCGCGTGGTTTTGTATGCGCACAGGCTGAAAACGGCAAAATTGCCCTCAGCCAGCTCACCCAACACGAATTTGACGTTGTTATCTCTGACATCGAAATGCCCGAAATGGATGGCATTGAATTGCTTGAAGCAACAAACCAGTTGCTCGCCAACACTTCTTTTATTTTCATTACGGCGCATGCATCCGTGCAGACGGCCATCGAAGCGTTGCGCAAGGGAGCATATGATTATCTGCTGAAACCGCTCAATTTTGAAGACCTCGCCATCAAAGTTAAAAAGCTGATCGAGCACAAAGAGTTAATCAGAGAGAACCAGGTGCTGCGCAACGAAATACATGCCCAGTATGATTTTTCCAACATCATTGGCGAAAGCCCGGCAATTCGGCGAGTGTTTGAAACCATAAAAAAGGTATCGGATAGCGAGAGCAACGTTTTGATCACCGGAAATAGCGGCACAGGCAAAGAACTTGTCGCAAAGGCGATTCACTACAATTCGCCGCATCAAAGAGGTCGTTTTATCGCCGTGAATTGCGGCGCGATTACCGAGACGTTGATCGAAAGCGAGCTGTTCGGGCACAAAAAAGGAGCATTCACCGGCGCGGTGAGCGATAAGGAGGGGCTTTTCAAAGCAGCGGAGCGAGGGACCTTATTTTTGGATGAAATTGGCGAATTATCCCTGACCGCCCAAACCAAACTGCTGCGCGCGATTGATAACGAAGAAATTTTGCCGGTCGGCAGTGCAAGGCCAATTCCCGTTCATACGCGCGTCATCGCGGCAACCAATATTGATCTGGAGCGCGCTGTTAGTCAAGGGCGTTTTCGAAACGATCTCTACTATCGATTAAATGTCATTGATATCAAACTGCCCTCTCTGAAAGATCGTCGAGAAGATATTCCTTTGCTCATTCGCCATTTTATTCAAAAGTATAATCGTCAGATGAACAAATCGATTACTGCTGTTCAACCGCGATTGATGCAAACACTCATTGCCCGCGAATGGAAGGGCGAAGTTCGGGAATTGGAAAATTATATAGAACGACTCATGATATTTGCCTCGGGCAGCGAATTGACCATGGAGACGTTACCGCCGGAATCAATCAATCCCATAAGACGGGAGCACCTCGTACAAGCAACAACGCTCAAAAAGGCAGTGGAAGAATTTGAGCGGCGCTATATCATTGAGCAGCTCACCAAAAACAAATATCATCGCAGCAACACGGCAAAAGCCC
Organism: Candidatus Zhuqueibacterota bacterium; assembly: GCA_016928775.1. GTDB lineage: Bacteria > Zhuqueibacterota > Zhuqueibacteria > Residuimicrobiales > Krinioviventaceae > Kriniovivens. The sequence continues at coordinate 22,746 of JAFGKD010000072.1, forward strand.
TGGGGATCGGCGAAGCCACACTCTATCGAAAAATGAATCAATTGGGGATAGAAGAAGTTACGACAACCTGATTACTCACCCATCACCTTGATGATCACGCGCTTGCGACGTTGTCCGTCAAATTCCGCATAATAGACAGCTTGCCACGGCCCCAAATCGAGTTTGCCGTCTGTGATGGGCAAGATGACCTGATGATGCATCAGCAGGTTTTTCAAGTGCGCGTCGCCGTTCACCTCGCCGGTACGGTGATGCCGATAATCGGGCCCCTCGGGCGCTAATTTCTGCAGCCATTCATCGATATCCTGAATCAAGCCTGGCTCGGCATCATTCACGTAAACAGCCGCGGTGATGTGCATGGCCGAGACAAGCACCATGCCTTCCGTCACGCCGCTCTTGCGAACCGCTTCTTCAACTCTGGATGAGATATTGAGATATTCTCGATGTCGATGGGTGTTAAACCACAAATAATCCGTGTAAAATTTCATCTTGTGCTCCTATTCATCGCCCAAAATCAAGGCTTCTCGTTCAAACAGAGCTTGATTGATATTGTCAACATAAGCATCAATGTGCAAAAAATAATCTTCAAATGTGCTCCGCTCCTTGCCATCCTTGGCTAACTCGGTCAATTCGAGTCTGATATTCTCGGTCTCCTCCAGCATCACGCCCTCCAAATCATAAATCCGGCCAAGTCGTTGCGTCGGAATCGACATTGTGTGGAAAAAGGATTCTTGAATATAAGTCGGTGTTGTCAAGCTTTGATGGATTGTGCGCAATTTGCGTTTGGTGCTTTTGATCAGAGAATCCAAACGTGTCTGATCGTCTTGATTCGCAGCGCAATACTCCTGGCTCAACTGTTCAAGCAGATTCTTGATTTTGTTGATCAAATACAATCGGACGCTTTTATCCGATTGCTGCTTTTGAGCTGCATCTCCATACCCTTCATAATCCCCAATCTGTTGTTTTAATTTTAAAAGTCCGACATGGGGTGTCTCAGACATGGCACATCTCCTGACAAAAGACAAATAGTTGATAATCAGAGATTATCATGACACACGCATCTGTTATGTATGATAATTCAAAATCAATTTTTAATCATAATTGTGATGAGCAGTAGTGACGAAATTGATATGGATATATTATGCACTTGTGCAGTGTTCGATGTATAAAAAATTGCAGGTAATCCCTATTTAACGATGGGGAATATAAACTCTTGTTCTCACAAAGTCAATAAAAAAGATTTCGCCGTTGATGTGCTGACCGTGATAAGACCCGAACCCTTTTGGGTTATCTCGCCAATGAGTGCACACCGGGTAGAGCATTTACTCTCCAATGTCGATAATAATGGTCGGGCATGTTGGGCAGCCACTGCAAACAGTAATCCACCTGATGTTTGCGCATCGGCCAGGATAATTTTATGAACGGGCGACACGATATGATCAAAATATACGATTTCGGAAGTATAGTCGAGATTATCCATGGTGCCTCCGGGAACGGCCCCGGCATTTGCCAATTCTACAACGTTTTGAATAATCGGAATACAATCATCATAAAGCGTGGCGTCAACAGAACTCGCGCGAGTCATTTCGCTCAGATGTCCCAGCAAGCCAAATCCCGTGACATCCGTGCAGGCGTGTATGGGAAATCCTGCTGCTGCCTCCGCTGCTTCTCTGTTGAGTGCACTCATGATGCGAATGGCTTCTGCTTCGGTTTCAGGAGATGCCATTCCCCGTTTGAGCGCAGTTGAGATGATACCCAGTCCGAGGGGTTTTGTGAGAATGAGAATATCGCCGGGTAAAGCGCCGGCATTTCGCCAGATTTTTTGTGGAGAGACTTTGCCGGCAACAGCAAGTCCAAATTTGGGTTCGGTATCATCAACAGTGTGGCCGCCGATGATAGGGATGCCGGCCTCCTGGGCCTTGTCCAGCGCACCACGGAGGATAGCGTGGAGCACCGAGATGGGCAAGCGATTTGCCGGAAAACCGACAATATTCAAGGCGAACATCGGCTCCGCTCCCATGGCATAGATATCGCTCAATGAATTTGCGGCAGCGATGGCGCCAAAGTGATACGGATCATCAACAATTGGCGTGAAGAAATCGACTGTCTGGACAAGCGCCAGATTTTCATCAATTTTGTAAACGGCAGCATCATCAGACGATTCTGTATCCACGAGAACATTGACGTTATGTGATTTGGGCAACGCCTTTAACACAGTTTCGAGGCTTTGCGGGCGGAGTTTGCACGCGCATCCAAGACCGTGGGTAAAATGAGTGAGTTTGATGTCGTTTTGATCGTTGATCATGTCAATTTCCCGGTCACCGCGTATGCGCTGCACGGTTGCGGTTACTCGTGCAACAGCGGTGTCAATTTCATCTTTTGTTGTTGGCGCGCCAATGGAGAAACGTATTGTGCCCATCGCCCATTCGCTCGGCAGGTGCATCGCTTCAAGCACATATGAGACATCGATTTGGTCGGAATGACACGCTGCTCCGGCGGATGCCGCGACACTGTCAAGCTCGGATAAAATTGTGTTCGCTTCCAGACCATAAAAGCTGATACTGAGGGTGTTGGGCAACCGCTGGGATGGATGGCCGTTGAGGCGTATATGGTCAAGATTCTTTTGCAAACCGTGCCAAAAACGATCGCCCAGTTTTAAAAGTCTGGGCTGAATTTCATCCAAATCTCGACTGACTACTTCACAAGCCTGACCCAGTCCGACTATTTCCAGCACATTTTCGGTACCAGCCCGCATATTACGTTCGTGATCGGCGCCGTGTATTTGTTTTTCAAGGTTTGTCCCATGCCGAACATAAAGTGCCCCAACTCCTTTCGGCGCGTACAATTTATGTCCCGCAATGGAAAGCATATCAACTCCCAGATCATTGACACGCACTGCTATTTTGCCGATGGACTGTGCGGCGTCTGTGTGCAGGGCGATCCGGTGTTCTTTGGCGACAGCGCTGATCTCCTCAATGGGTTGGATAGTACCGACTTCATTATTGGCATGCATGATGCTAATGAGAATGGTATCAGCCCGAAGCGACTTTATTAAATTCTCAACATCAACGCGTCCATACTCATCTACCGGGAGATAAGTGATAATGAATCCGTGCTGCTGCAAAAAGCGACAAACCTCGTGTACTGCCGGGTGTTCCACCGCTGATGTGATGATATGGCGTCCTTTTGTCTGATTGGCGAAAGCATAGCCTTTGATGGCCAGATTATTTGATTCGCTGCCGCCGCTGGTAAAATAGATTTCATCATTTTCGCAACCAATACAAAAAGCGACCTGGGCGCGTGCTTTTTCAATCGCCATTTTTGTCTGCACACCGTACCAGTGCGAACTTGATGGATTGCCGAATTTTTCATCGAGATAGGGTAGCATGGCGTTTTTCACGTTGTGATGAACAGGAGTTGTGGCGTTGTAATCTAAATAAATACGATCCATATTTTCCTCTGGTTGTTTTGATAACCCGCATATTTATCATAAAGTTGTAGGCTTTTTTTCATTGATTCTTTGTCTTAAAATAATTATAATGATGCCCAAATAAAATGGAGCATTTTTATGTGGGCGGATATTTTCATGGCAAGTTTATGGGGCGGTGTTGTTGCACTTGATACAACCGCCCTTATGCAAATAATGATATCTCGACCAATCGTCGCGTGTTCTGTTATTGGTCTCATTTTAGGAAATTTTCCGCTCGGTTTTTTGATCGGCATTTTATCCGAGCTGCTTTATGTTAGCGAACTGCCCGTTGGAGCAGCAAAATTTGCCGAAGGCAATGTCGGAGCCACTGCCGCCGCGACGATCGCCATTTTAACAACAGAACAACTGCCAAGCCGCCCGTATGCCGCTATTGCCTGTGCTTTATTTCTGCTCATTATCATCAGTTCAATTGGCGGCAGACTCGTATTGGTCATGCGTCAAGTGAATGGCCGAATTTATGAAAAATTGGTTTATAAAGAAAGCTTGTCGGCTCGAGATATCAATATAGCGCAGTTTTATGGTATAGTTTTGGCGTTTGTGCTTGGATTTGTTACTGTTTTCACGTGCTGCGCACTTTTTGCACATGGCCTGCCATGGGCGCTCAAGCTTGTGCCGGAAAATAATGACATCATTTTTCAGAGCGTGCAGGGTAGTATGTTGGCGGTTGGCTGTGTTTTTTTAGCGCATCACTTTTGGAGACAAACGCAAAAAAAATTGATCTTTATTTTGGGACTTGGTTTGGGAATGGTACTATTTATTAGTTTTTTATGATGGCACGGTATACTGCAAAAATTGATCGAATCAATATTTTCATTCGCTGCATTGTCATACAGGCGACATGGAATTTTAAGGCGCTCATTGGCATGGGTTTTTGCTTTTGTGTTATTCCATTGGCGCGACGCTTGTACGACACGCCAAAAGAGCGATCCGACTTTTTACGACGTCATCTCGATTTTTTTAATTCCCATCCCTATTTCGCGACCTATTGTCTCGGCGCTGTCACCAAACTGGAAGAAGAAGCGCTGATAAAAAAATGGCCAGACATGCGACCGATTTCGGTATTCAAAGAACGTATGGCCGGACCTTTGGGTGTGCTTGGAGATCAATTGTTTTGGAGCCGGATAAAACCACTCACACTGGCGCTGGCCATGTGTATTGGTTTGACCGTCGGCTGGATTGCTTTGCCAATATTTCTTTTTGTCTATAATGTGCCACATTTTTATATTCGACTGCTGGGGTGGCGAAAAAGCTATCGCCTCGGCTTTGATATTGTGTCGGTTCTGTCAACGCGTCGATTCCAGGGCAGCTTGCAAAAAATTTCCATCATCGGGCTGGGAATTGCCGGATTGCTCATCAGTATTTCAGCATGGTGGAGCCTTGAACAAAAACCATCGGTATTTGTCGCTTTCATGGTCTCTATTTTGTTAACATGGCTTTTGGTTTCCTTAAAACTGGCCGTAAAGTATATCATTTTAGTAGCGATTGTCATCGGACTGATTGTTGGTGTTTTGTTTGTTTTGTAAACAAAAGAGAGTAAATTTGAGAAATTTATGGTATCAAAAACCTTCACGATACAAAATAAATATGGAATACACGCGAGACCCGCGCGGCTCATTGTTGAGACAGCGGTTCAGTTCAAATCTGAAATTCATCTTGCAAAAAATAATGAAGAAATCGATGCAAAAAGCATCATGGGAATCTTGATGCTGGAAGCGAGCAAAGGATCAGAGCTTCTGATAAAGTGTGATGGTGAAGATGAAAAGGAGGCTTTGCAGCACATGACAGAAGTATTTGAAAAAATTTCTGAACTCACAGAATGGGAAGAGGTATAGGGAGCGCAGGAGATGGGACAACAGACTGATATTCTTTTAAAAGGAATTGCGGCTTCACCCGGGATCGCTATTGGTAAAGTTCTTATTATTGGCAGCGAAACCCTGGAAGTTGAGAAAAAAACGCTCAAGACATCCGATATAGACGCTGAAATAGAGAAATTCGATTCAGCGCTGGCACAGTCGATTTCCGATTTGGAAAAAATGTTTGACAAAACCAGAGCGTCTTACGGTGAGAACGCGGCTCAGATTTTTAATGTCCACAAATACATCCTGCAAGATCCCATGGTCGTTGATAAAGCGAAAAAGAAAATTCGCGCTGAAAAGGTGAATGCGGATTGGGCCTTTTCTGAAATTATGAATAACTATATCTCAAAACTCAAGGGCATGCAGGATGAACGATTTCATACTCGAACGACAGACATTCAGGATTTGAAACGACGGGTTACACGATATATTCAAGGCGGGTCGCAGCAACATCTCACAAAACTCACCCAGCCCTCAATTGTTTTTGCGACCGAGCTGACGCCATCGGACACAATTCGACTGGAAAAAGCGAATGTATTGGGTTTTGCCATGGACTTTGGCGCCCGCACATCGCACGCTACTATTCTTGCACGCTCGATAGGCGTTCCGGCAGTGGTCGGCTTGAATCGCGCGGGCCAACTGATCAAGGAAGGCGATAACATGATCCTGGATGGCGACCAGGGATTGTGTATCATAAATCCATCGACAAAAAGCTTGTCACGCTATAAAAAGCGCTATGATGAATACATCTCGCTCGAACGTCAACTCCATAGCATCAAAAATCTACCGGCACGCACAAAAGACGGCAAGGATATTGAACTTGCCTCCAATATGGAATTTCCGGAAGAAGTTGATCATATTTGCGAGCTGCATGGTGACGGCATCGGCCTGTTTCGTACCGAATATCTCTATTTGGCCGGATCAACGAATCCCACCGAGGAGCAACAATACCAGGATTACAAGCACATTTTGGAAAAGCTCGCAGGCAAGCCGCTCATCATTCGAACATTTGATCTGGGCGGTGACAAACCGCCGGCATCACTCTCGCTTTCCCGCGAGGACAATCCTTTCCTCGGCGTTCGGGGTGTTCGTCTGTACAGAAACAGCGGAGAAGATCTGTTTCGCACCCAGATTCGTGCGATATTGCGCGCCAGCGCCCTGGGTGATATTCGAATTATGTTTCCCATGATTGCGTGTGTCTCCGAACTTCGAGAGTGCAAGGCAGCTCTATACAAGATACAAAAAGAACTGGATAAAGAAGGTGTGCCGTACAATAAATCCATTCCTGTCGGGATCATGATAGAGGTTCCATCTGCCGCTGCGATAGCGGATTTGATGGCTCAGGAATGTGATTTTCTCAGCATTGGTACCAATGATCTCATCCAGTATACAATCGCAGTGGATCGTGGTAATAAAAATCTCGCCTACCTGTACCAATCCTATAATCCTGCTGTTTTGCGCTTTGTTCAACAAATAATCTACCAGGGTCACCAGCAAGGAACATGGGTTGGCATGTGTGGTGAAATGGCCAGCGATCCGTTGATGACGATGGTGCTGATTGGTATGGGGCTTGATGAATTCAGCGTAAGCCCGGTCTCGCATTTGCTCATCAAGGAAATCATTCGACACGTCGAATATCACGAATGCGAAAGCATGGCAAAAAAGGCGCTGGATTTCAGCACGGCGGCTGACGTAGAAAAATACCTCACAGATATCTACCAAAAAAAGTTTAAAAGATTGCTTCATTTATAGTCTTTACGCATTCCGCGAACGCTGAAGGTAATGTTTGAAAATCTGTTGACGAATACATCTGTACATAAATGATTCATACGCTTAACTGATTAAATGGAGAAACGACACATGACGGAAATGCTTTTTACGTCCGAATCGGTGACTGAAGGTCATCCCGATAAAATAGCGGATCAGATATCTGATGCGGTATTGGACGCCGTATTTAGTGAAGACCCGCATGGACGCGTCGCCTGTGAGACATTTGTGACAACAGGCCTTGTTCTTGTTGGCGGTGAGATTACGACCGAAACCTATGTGGATATTCCGACTATCGTTCGGAATACGGTCGAACAAATCGGCTATACGAATGCGCATTATGGTTTTGATTATGAAACGTGCGCTGTTTTAACGACAATCGATCAGCAATCATCTGATATCGCTTTGGGCGTGAATCGTGATGGCGCCGGCGACCAGGGCATGATGTTCGGCTTTGCCTGCGATGAAACCAAAGAACTTATGCCATTGCCGATTATGTTGGCGCATAAATTAACGCATCGCCTGGCAACGGTTCGCAAAACCGGTGAGCTGGATTATTTGCGACCCGACGGCAAATCGCAAGTCACGGTCAAATACGCTGATGGTATACCGATCGAAATTGATACAATTGTAATTTCTACGCAACACTCACCTGACGTTGACAATGAAACGATTCACCGCGACATCATAGAAAAGGTGATCTTTCCGGTGTTACCGAAAGAGTTATTGCCGGTTGATGGCCCCAAGTATTATATTAATCCGACAGGCCGATTTGTCACCGGTGGGCCGCAAGGCGATGCCGGACTCACAGGCCGAAAAATTATCGTCGATACCTATGGCGGTTATGCGCGTCACGGCGGCGGGGCCTTTTCCGGAAAAGATCCAACCAAAGTGGACCGTTCCGCGGCTTATGCTGCCCGGTATATTGCAAAAAATATCGTCGCAGCAGGAATGGCGAAAAAGTGTGAGATCGAATTGGCGTATGCTATTGGTATCGCTGAACCGGTGTCTATTTACGTTGATACATTTGGCACCGGAACAGTTCCGGAAAATGAAATTGTTGAACTGATCAGCAAAAATTTTGATCTGACTCCCAAAGGCATAATAGCGATGCTCAACCTGCGGCGACCGATCTACAAACAAACGGCTGCTTACGGTCACTTTGGCCGCGAAGGTGAAGCATTCACCTGGGAAAAAACTGATAAAGCCACCAAAATGCATTAAATTTTACAATAATAAACATGATATTGGAGGATTAGTGAATTACGATATTAAAGATATCCATCTTGCGGACAAAGGCAAAATTCGAATCGAATGGGCCGAACACGATATGCCCGTACTTCGCCAGGTTCGTGAGCGATTTGCCCGTGAAAAACCGCTGAACGGCAAAAAAATGTCCGCCTGCTTGCACGTCACCGCCGAAACGGCCAATTTGATTCGCACCCTAAAAGCCGGTGGTGCTGATGTTGTTTTATGCGCATCCAATCCGTTATCCACCCAGGATGATGTCGCCGCAGCACTGGTACGCGATTTTGCGGTTCCGGTTTACGCCATCAACGGCGAAGATCATGAAACCTATTACAAACACGTCTACGCGGCCATTGATCATAGCCCGGTGGTGACCATGGATGACGGGGCTGATCTGGTGTCGGAGATCCATAACAGCTATCCGGATGTTGCCAGGCAGATCATCGCATCAATGGAGGAAACAACCACGGGAGTCATTCGTCTTCGCGCCATGGCGAACGACGGGGCACTGAAATTTCCGGTCATTGCGGTGAATGATGCGATGACAAAAAACCTGTTTGACAACAGGTATGGTACTGGGCAATCCACGGTTGACGGAATCATTCGCGCCACGGACATCCTGCTCGCCGGTAAAAATGTTGTCGTCGCCGGCTACGGCTGGTGTGGACGCGGATTTGCAATGCGCTGCCGCGGCATGGGCGCCAATATCATCATCACAGAAGTGGACCCCATCCGCGCTCTCGAAGCGGCAATGGACGGCTATCGCGTGATGCCGATGCTTGAAGCGGCAAAGATCGGCGATCTCTTTTGTACGCTCACCGGCAATATTCACGTCATTCGTCCCGAACACATGCTGCTGATGAAAGAGGGTGCCATTGTCGCAAACTCGGGTCATTTTAATGTTGAAATTGATCTCGATGGTTTAAAGGAAACCGCAATCGCTCCTCCACGCCAGGTCCGCCATCTGGTTGATGAATATACTTTGCCCAATGGTCGCCGAATCAATATTCTGGCTGAAGGTCGGTTGATCAATCTCGCGGCCGCCGAAGGACATCCGGCCTCGGTCATGGATATGAGTTTTGCAACGCAAGCGCTCACCACTGAGTGGGCGATTCAACAACAAGGACATCTGGATGTCAAAGTGCACGACGTACCCGATACTATCGAAGACTGGGTGTCGCGCCTTAAATTGGTTAGCATGAGCATTAACATCGACGAGCTCACCGAAGAACAAAAATCCTATCTTTCTTCTTGGGAAATGGGTACATAATGTTTATATTCAGAGGTCGGTTTCTGGCCGACCTCTGTCAAGCATGTGTCGTTTGCGCTGTAAACTTTGCCGGGTGTGGATGTGCGAAAGTGTGTTATTGCAAAATTGGTGATTCTGATTTTTTTTATTCCTGCGAGTCAGGCATCTGAAATATTCAGTAATGCGCGTCAGTACGCTCTCGGAGGTGCATATTCCGCCATGGCGCAGGGCGCGGAAGCACTTTTCACCAATCCGGCAAACCTCTATCTCAATCATAATAAAAAATTTTCCATGAATATTCTGGGGATCGGGGCGGAATTGTCGAACAATTCAATTTCCCATGTCAATTACCAACGCTATGTTGGTGACTATTTGGAGCCGCAGGAGATTGATTACATTCTCAGCAAAATTCCGCGAGAAGGCGTCAATCTGCGCTCTGACGCCAAATTGCAAGGTTTTAGCATCGGTTATGGTCCGGTGGCGATAGGATTTCGCGCCTTTTCCAGCTATTACAGTCTTTTTTCGCGGGAATTGTTCGAACTGGCCTTAAAAGGAAATGAAATCAACCGCACGTATCATTTTGATCCGGTCAAGGGTGATGGCCTCACCATTGCGTCAGCCGGGCTGGCTCTGGGCCACAGTTTTAATTATGAAAATTCGGTCATCCAAAATTTTGGCTTTGGTGTCAATATTCGGTATCTATATGGCCTGTCCTATACAAAAGTGACAGAGTCCAGTTTTTACACCCAAACAACCTATACCACGCTGGAAGGCGATGGCAAAATTAAAGCAGAATATGCAGAGGGAGGAACGGGGTACGGATTGACCGTGGGATCGAGCGTCACATTGCATAGCGATTTTCGGCTTTCGGTCATTCTGGAAAACGCCAGCTCTTCAATGGTGTGGGACAAAAACGCGCGCGAATTATCATTTACCTTTGATGTCAATGAAGAGAAAGTGCAAGCCATCCTCGAAGCAAACGGTTCTGTGGATTCACTTTTTCTGACGCAGGACACATCCTTTGCTGTCGATCATTACACAATGACATTGCCAAGTGTTTTGCGCATGGGTGTTATGATTCCTTTTTACAACAAAATGTGGTTTGTGAATGCGGAATATGAACAGTCGTTTGATCAAGTCGCTTTTTCATCCATCAAACCTCGGTTTGCCGTTGGCACCGAGTTTTTGCCAAACAGAGTCTTTCGTTTTCGTATCGGTGCCTCCTTTGGCGGCAACTATGAAAATCATTACTCCGGCGGCATGGGGCTCGCTTTTAATAATTTCTGCTGGGATATTGCCTTCCGCACTTATAATGGCATCACATCGTGGACGTCCAAGGGATTTGGCGTGGCGACGAGTATTGCTTTTCGATATTGACTCTTTTCACCAGGTGAAATCGTTCGGGATCATATCATCATCGACAATCGCGCCGGGAGATGTCTGCATGTTGGGCCAGATTTTTCGTCCTGGATAGATGGCCGTATGAATGCCGGTTTGCACACCATCGCCCAAAATAGCACCCATTTTATCTCGTCGTGTGTCAACAAGCACCCCCCTGATTTTTGACCTCGGTGATTCACCGTCGTGCCGCCGGTTCGCGGTGATTGTGCCAGCCCCGAGTCTACTGCCCTGGCCAACAATCGAGTCGCCCACGTAACTCAGATGTTGAATAAAACAATCCGGCATAATAAGCGAACATTTTATTTCCACACTTTGGCCGATCCGGCAATTATCGCCAATTGCGGTATAGGGCCGCAGATAACAATTTGGCCCGATCTCACAGTTATCACCAATAACAACCGGGCCTTCGATATACACGCCGGATTTGATCGTCGTGTTTACACCGACGCTAACCGGGCCCTTGAGCAGAACACCTTGTTCAATAACGCCCTTGATGTCCGATTGCACATCTTTCATCAAGAGCTGCTGATGATTGAGTAAATCCCAGGAAAATCCGGTTGGCAGCCAAAAGCCTTGAATGGGTATCGCATATATGTCGCGTTTTTGCGCCATACTGTATACTGCTGAAGTGACTTCGATTTCACCGCGCTCGCTCAGGGCTGTATTCTCCAATTCCTCAAAAAAATCGGCTTGTAGAACATAGCAACCAATATTGGCCAAATCGCCAATAAATTCTTTGGGTTTTTCAACAAGATTCAGAACGCGATTCTTTTCATCGACCTGATAAACCCCGTAGAGCGCAGGATTTTGTACCTGTTTAACGAGCACGGCATACTCATATGTAAGGATATGCTCCAGATCGATGCGTGCAAAAATATCATCACCATTCATGGCGACAAATTTATCGTGAATGTGTGGTTTGGCCTGTAAAAGCGCATGCCCGGTACCGAGTTGCTTCTTTTGTTCCTGGTAGATGATTTTCATACCCCTGTACTCGTTGCCGAGCCTCGCTTCAATCATTTCTTTACGATAACCCGTAATGAGAATAATTTCATCAAACAAACCCGCCAATTGATCCAAACTGTGATAAATAAGAGGTCGATTCATAATGGGTAACAACGGTTTCGGACGGGTCAAAGTGAGGGGAAAAGTTCGCGTGCTTTTGCCGGCGACCATCAGAACTGCTTGCATAGGTTTCTCCATATTCTTTGCTGGATTAAACTTAATAAAATCACCTGTTCTTTACAAGTCCAAATCAAAAACTAATGTAAAACATCTAACCATAAATTATTGGCGAATTATCATCTTTTGCTTGCATTTTTATACATGTAATGATATACTATGCGCAAAAACAATAAAGGAGAAAACCATGCAACGCCGAGAATTTCTGCATAAATCAGCACTCGCCGGAGCTGCACTTGCTGCGGGTAGCCAATTCACTCTTGCCGGAGCGCAAGAGTTGCCTCTTCAGGGGAAAAAGGCGCTTTTCGTCTGGGGCGGGTGGATGGGGCACGAACCCGACAAGACGCGCGACATATTTGTCCCCTGGATGCGCCAAATGGGCGCGCACGTGACGGTCTCCGACAGTCTCGATGCTTACACCGATGCTGAATTGATGGCGTCACTTGATTTTATCGTACAAATTTGGACCATGGGGAAAATAGAAGGCGCGCAGGAAAAAGCACTGCTCAAAGCGGTCAAGGAAGACAAGGTGGGATTGGCTGGCTGGCACGGTGGCCTTTGCGATTCATTCCGCAACAACACCGAATATCAATTTATGACGGGTGGTCAATGGGTGGCTCATCCCGGGGGGGTAATTGATTATGATGTAAATATTGTCGATCATATCGATCCGGTTACCGCAGGATTGAACGATTTCCATATGAAAAGTGAGCAATACTATATGCATGTTGATCCAAATGTAAAAGTGATGGCTACAACAACATTTACCGGCGAACATGCGGACTGGATCGAGGGATGCGTTATGCCGGTTGTCTGGAAAAAATACTATGGCAATGGCCGGGTTTTTTATACCTCGCTCGGACACGTCGCCGCAGATTTTGATGTTCCGGAATCCTTGACGATCATGGAGCGCGGTATCCTGTGGGCGGCGGAGAGCAAGTACGCTGAGAAAGAAGCGTGGATTCAGGCTGTCTACAAGGATCACGGCTAAAATAAAAGACTGCTGCGCATGGCAGTTCATTATTCAACGATCCTGAAAAGTCGACCATCACCGGCTTTAAAAAGAATATCCGCATCTTTGTAAAGCTCATCGTCCCATTGGATGATCAATGGTGGCATATAATTTTTGGGCACTTCAACAAGTGATTTGACATGCTCGGAGAAGTGAATTCTGGCGCGTTTTCCGTAGGAGAAATCGGTATTGACAAACATCACATATTTTTGATTCGATTCATCGACAAAAAAACCGGCGAGAATGGATGGAGCGTTTATTTTAATGATCGGCAGTCCCGGCTTAAATGCAACACCTCCGGGAGGTACAGGTTCGCTGAAAAAAACACCGGTCGATCTCAAGCGCATCAACGTTGGACCAAGCTTTTGAATTTCCGCATTGATCATCCGAATGAACGAATAGGCTTTTGTCGGGTCTCCTTCGTGACTCAGCATCGCGTCCCCATATTCATATAAATTATCAGTTGGAGGACGAAAGGAGTAATACTGAATACCCCTGGCGCCATAAGCCAGGCCGGCGTAGAGCTGAACGCGAACATGAGAGTGCTGCACCTCCGGATGGCTATTGAAAGAAACGACAAGAGCATACGCCCAAAAAGGCACATTGTAGTCAAGCGATACCTGGCGAATCTGGGCCAGATTGGAAAAAAACTCGGGACGCACCGTTTCTTTGACAATAGCGTAATGTTCGTAGCTCATGAAGCGCGGTTTGAGCTTGTCAACAAAAAGCGCCAAATAGTCCGCATATATGGTCGTATCCAGGGTCGCAGCACTGACATATTCCGGGTTGGCATGAATGAAATAGTGATGCGATGGATGTTTGCTATTAAAATAATCAACCAGCGTGGAAATGGAGGGAAAATCTGCGAGTCCTGGTTTGTTGTACAAAAAGCAACCCCAATTGGATTGATATGAATTATAAACTGTCACAAGGCTATCGATTAAATAAAGTGTGCTATCCTGGCCACTTTTATAGCGTTCGACAGCTTGATCAGTTAAAAAAAGCGCAAGGCCAACAGAGTCTGCGATTAAGAGGGCTCTGGTGTTTAATTCACTTTTTTTTAGATCTATTAAACATCTATTAAAACCTGCTGCGCGTATGCTCAACAAATCATTACGATTCACACTGTCAGCGCTCGGCCCATACCAGGCCATAATCGGAATTTGTTGTTCAGGCGTTTCGGTTTTACATGAAAAAAATAGCAAAAAAGTATAAACAAGATAACGGATACAAGAAAGATGGTGAGCTTTCTTCACACTCCTCTCCAACGGTTAGCAGATTTACCTGGCGCGGCCGAAGGCCGCAACCAAAATGGTCCGCGGATGACACGGATTGCATAGCGCAGCCTTGTTGTAAAGTATTTATATCAAAATTTTGCTAAAAAACAACATGTCGCGGATTATCCGGATCAATATGATTTGAAAATGATTTCTAATCCGTGTAAATCCGTGCAATCCGCGGACATTGGTCCATGGATTACGCGGATTTTTTTGATGTGGATAAAGATTTATTGATACAAGCAAATAAACCAAGTCCTCAAGGTGCTTTTTGTATTACCGAAA
>JAFGKD010000073.1 GCA_016928775.1 Candidatus Zhuqueibacterota bacterium
AAAATTAATAAAGTGAGAAAATCTTTGTGCGGAAATAGGTTGGGAATTTTCGCTAAAGATTTGATTAAATAAAATGAGAAACTACAAGACAACCAGGAGTGATACTGGATTGAGACCGTTTTAGGTCGTTTCCACGTTTAACATTGGTTACCAGTCGGAAAGACAACCAGGAGTGATACTGGATTGAGACTGTTTAGCCAACACCTTATTCTCATTTTGTCATTTCTCGTCGGAAAGACAACCAGGAGTGATACTGGATTGAGACATTTCTCCAGAATTACCGTGATATGCCGCGTTGGGATGTCGGAAAGACAACCAGGAGTGATACTGGATTGAGACTGGTCAGTTAGTGCCGGTCCGGCCTTATCTCCCTTTGTGTCGGAAAGACAACCAGGAGTGATACTGGATTGAGACTCTTGGACAATCTCGGTAATCACGACAGCTATAACATTGTCGGAAAGACAACCAGGAGTGATACTGGATTGAGACGTCATGTCATCATAATCGGGTCGATTATGCGGAGCATAGTCGGAAAGACAACCAGGAGTGATACTGGATTGAGACCTGTTTTGATAGCCCCAACACTTCGTAAATGATCAAAGTCGGAAAGACAACCAGGAGTGATACTGGATTGAGACTGGCAAGACGTCTGTATTCTGTTTTGATAGCCCCAACGTCGGAAAGACAACCAGGAGTGATACTGGATTGAGACTTTATTTGGCCGGTCCCGTTACAGCAATTGCACGTTGGTCGGAAAGACAACCAGGAGTGATACTGGATTGAGACTCCAACCGCGTAGATGGGACCGCCTTCGAAATCGAAGAGTCGGAAAGACAACCAGGAGTGATACTGGATTGAGACGATATAAAACGTCATACTGTCCCCCAAGTCAGAAAAAGTCGGAAAGACAACCAGGAGTGATACTGGATTGAGACAAATTGTACTTGTTCATGCTGTCGACATATTGTCCGGTCGGAAAGACAACCAGGAGTGATACTGGATTGAGACTGTAGGTACTTGGCTATGGTCATGGCTTCTTGATCGGTGTCGGAAAGACAACCAGGAGTGATACTGGATTGAGACTGATAGATACAGACGAAGTGGGCCCTTTCCCAATGCCGATCTTGAATGCTTCTTTGTGGTCAATGATGCCCAGGATCAGGAATACTTGAGGGGTGCAAAGGCACGCTATTACCCACGCCCGGGCCATTATATCGGCGAAAATGACCGGCGTATCAGCGTGCAAAAAGGCGAGCCCTGGGGTGGCTTGGGCATTCGTGTCGCGGTACGCGGCTATCAATGGAACCATTTTCTTTTTCAAGACCTCATCATCTGGGAATATCATGTCGGCAATATGTCGGATTATCATATAACAGAGATGGCTTTGGGATTTATGATTGATGCTGACCTGGGAAATGACCTCGGCGATGCGGCAGGCCAGGATTCAATCAATATGGTCTATCTGTGGGATGTTGATGGAACGGGAGAGGATAATCGCACAACCGGATTGATGGGCTTTGTTTTATTGGAAACGCCGGCAAAACCAAACGACGCACTGGATAATGATCGCGATGGTCTCATTGATGAAAAAAGAGAGAATAGTGCCGGCCAAATTGTGGGTCCCACTGACGGCATTGCCAATGTCGATCGGTTTTTATCCTATTACGCCCTGCAAGCATCGGATTTGCGTCCTCATTGGGATGCGGACGAAGATCAGGATTGGCAAGATGGAATTGATCTGAATAACAATGGCGTGTATGATATCGGTGAGTTCGCGGGACATGATGTCGGCTTGGATGGATTGGCACCAGATGATATAAACTATCCCGGAGCAGATGAAGGCGAATGCAATCATAGACCCGATTACATTCCAAGTCTTGGCTGTGAACCCAATTTTGCCATTGTCGATGTCGATGAGTCTGATATGCTGGGCTTGAGCTCATTCCAGGCTTATGAAATTCCCCCACATCGGGATCCCTATTATGGCTGGTTCCGAAACGATGCATCCATGTGGGATCTGTTGGGAAAAAACAGCATCGGCGCATCAGGGGATTTCACCATCAACCATTTATTTGTAACTTTTTCCAGCGGCCCGTTTGAACTTGAAAAAGGAAAAGAATGCCGTATTTCAATGGCTGAAATTCACAGCTATGATGAATCGCCTTTTTGGGCACCGACAGCCGAGGATATTCCATATCTTTATCAGCAAAAACAGTTAGCGCAACGTGTTGTGAATTGCGACTATTCCATCGACAGGATTCCGATAAACTCAAGCCCCGCAAAACCTGGAATGTCGGCTGCGTTGAAAAACGATCAATTGGAATTATCCTGGGATAGTAACGCTGAGAAGAATTCCACGGAGCCGCTCTTGAATAATCATAATGATTTTGAAGGCTACAAATTGTATCGACAGTATCAATTTGTCGAGGGTATGGACTTCTGGAGTGCTAAAGAATTACTTTTTGCATGCGATCTTTTGAACGGGATATCCGGTTATTTCCCCATTGTAAAACCTCCATACTATCTGGGCAATGATTCAGGTATCCGGAACAGCTATGCGGATATATCTATTGAAGCCGGAACTCCTTATCGATACACCATCGTGGCTTATGATCGCGGTATCACTCCGGACAGCTTGAGATTACGGGGATTTGCCGGATATTATCTTTCTCCTGCTGAAAGTAGTGATGAACTTTGTATTCTAATACCCATATCAGATCCAATAGATTTTCCGTGGGAATTCTCTGTTCACAACCTGGTCGCAAGTGGCTCTATCGAACCTGAAATTATTGATAAAAAGAAAATAAAGAGTGGACATACATATCGGGTTCATTGCCATAATGATACAATTTTTTATAATCAGCAGCGTCCGGTTGAATTTCTTTATGTCACAAATGGAATAACCGTATGTGATATGACCGAGAACGGTGAACACATTGTATTTCAAGATCTGGGAAATCAGCCTAATTCACTCTTTATCCCGAAAGCAAGCCAGGACTATCTGGAGAGGGGATATATTTATCTCATACCGGGAGAGCGATTTACCAATGTGTTCGATGGCATCCGGCTCAAAGTACACGCACATGTCATCGAGCCGGAATTTGATGAGCTGAATTCCGGCTGGGTGACTGGAACCAGTCCAATCAAGATTGTTCGAATAAAAGATCAATCGGAACGGTTTGCATGGGATTACGACCTTGTTTTCACCAGCAACGATTCGGCATTTGTCAGTCAGATAGAACAGAGCAAACTCAGCGGCATTCGAGATGAAAATGGCAATCGTGTGGATGGCAGATTGTTAACACATCAGGCATTTGATTTTTATGTTCAAAACATGACGTTGGGCGATCATTTGGATGGAATCCCGCTAACGCTTGAAATGGTTGTGCATGATATGAATCGAGATCGCCAGTACACAAAAACCGAGGATCGGGTTTACGTCGGCTATTTGGATAGTGATGGTCGTTTTGGCACAATCATGATCGTCGATTTTTCAACCCTTGAATCGAGTGAACACTATCCACAACCCGGAGATGTCTATCATGTTCGGTGGCAAAGACCTTTCGGGGAGCGAGATAAAATAGAGTTTATCATAGATCCACAGGGTACGATTGTAAATTATGCATCGCATACTCCATCCGAGATGAGCGTGCGACAAAATTATCCCAATCCATTTAATCCGATCACCACAATACCATATGATGTGTCGGAAACAGCGAGGGTGGAAATCGACATTTATAATATGCTTGGACAACACGTGCAAAAGCTAACGAACAAAATACATGTTCCTGGCAGATATACGATTGAATTTGATGGATCAGATCTATCCTCCGGCGTTTATCTGTTCAGAATGAAAGTGAATAAATTCATGATGCAAAGAAAAATGTTGCTGCTCAAGTGACAAAAGGATTGATACTAGGAAAAATTGATTGGCCCGGCTTTTGATGGAAATTATAAAAGCCTGACCAGCGATTGGCAGTACGACTATGACGTGCAACGCTACATCTCTGTAGACATTCGCTATGTTCTATTTTTCACAGAGAAACATGCATGCGCGGGTTGTCTCTTGCAGGAGATGGGCGTCAATTTACAAGCCGACCAGGAGGTAATTATCAAAAAATATCTGCTTTTGTTTCTGCTCTCGTTTCTTTTTTTTCGGCATGCTCGTCCAATTCCCGATCAGAAAATATCGTGGCATTTCCCACAATCTCAGATGTTATTGCTATAACATCCGGTGCCAAAGAACACCTGTTTGCCAGCTATTATGGCATCAACTCGTGGGACATGTCGCAACGGTTTGCTACGGTTCTTGAAACCGATATCAAACATCAACTTCCGACCGAGGAAAATCCAGCACCCCTCGGTCTGGTTGATATGACAACCCATGAGTTTATACCGTTAACAGAAACACGCGCATGGAATTTCCAGCAGGGCTGTATGGCGCATTGGCTTGGAACCTCACCGGATTCACTCATCATTTACAACGATCTGCGCACCGGGAAATTTGTTTCAGTCATTATGAATGTGCACACCGGCCACTGGCGCTGCGATCTGCACCCCCGCTGGAGTCCGAATGGTAATATCATTGGATTTAATTCGACATTTTCCGGCAGCAGACAGGCTTGTGTGATTAAACTTCGGGAGTGACACTTTTCCGGTTGATCTGGATATCGAACGGATGAGCACGGATTTTTCGGCTTTGCTTCGAGAAAGCTTTGGGACTGGAGGTTAAAAGTACGCCTTGTTCAGCTCAGCCAGCGTGTGGCTGACTTGCATTTTCGACAGTCTCGCGAAGTTTTATCTATCCCCCCATTTCCCTCTTGCTTTTCACTGCTAAATTTGACATATTTCGAGCATTCATCAAATAAAGGAGAATTCTATGCCGGATTTGTCCACGACATATATGGGATTGAAGCTCAAAAATCCAATCATTGCCGCCAGTAGTGGCATCACAAAATCTGTTGCCAAAATTGTCGATTGTGAAAAAGCCGGAGCAGGCGCGGTTGTTATAAAAAGCGTTTTTGAAGAAGTGTTAGCGCAGCAAGATTATGGTATCAACGATAGCGCGACATTCCACACCGAAGCGTACGATTATATGCGCTCCGAGCTTGAAATGCAATACGGCCCGCAAGAGTATTGTGATTTGATCAATGAAGCAAAAGCATTTGTCGATATTCCGATCATTGCCAGCATCAATTGTATCTCGTCCAAATGGTGGACAAATTACGCAAAAAAATTCCAGGAGGCCGGTGCGGATGCCCTTGAATTGAACATTTTCAAAACAGCGACGCGCCTCGATGAAACAAGTGAAGCCATCGAAAACATGTATTATGATATTGCCGAAACAGTGAAAAAACAGGTGACTATTCCGGTCGCTTTGAAAATTGGCAGCTATTTTACCGCTTTGCCCAATCTCGCCGCCACCCTGGCGCGCAAAGGGATCAACGGCCTGGTGCTGTTCAATCGGTTCACAGAACCTGATATCAACATTGACAAATTATCTCTGAGCACTACTTTTTCATTCAGCACATCCTATGATATTTATCGACCATTGCGCTGGACCGCCTTGTTGGCCGGACAAATTGGCTGTGATATATCGGCAACAACCGGCGCTAAAAGCGCCAAAGATGTGATCAAACTCCTGTTGGCCGGCGCTTCTACCGTTCAAATTGCTTCGCTGCTGTATCAGAAAGGCATTGACAGTCTGGTGGATATTCGCAACGAGCTCACATCCTGGATGGTCGCGAACAAGTTTGAAAAAATCTCGGATTTTCAAGGCAAGTTGAGTTTCAAAAACACTAAAACCCCGGATGAATATTTGCGCGCCCAGTTTATGGAAAAAATACGCGGCGTGGAATAAGAACGATAGTTAAGCTATGATTGAATTCTTTCTCGGTGGTTTTGATTTTTCATTTTTTTGGCTGCGGCTTTTAGCCGCGCCAGGAAAATCCGTGGCTATAAAGTTTCCCATTTGTCCAGGGATGGACTGCCTTGATTCGCCACCAGGCTATTGCAGCACGACCATCTGCCTCGTCAAAGAAATCTCTCCCGTATTCAGCCGGTAAATGTAAATTCCGTTCGCCAATCCCGCTGTTTCCCAGATTGCGTGATGCTCACCCGCCTCCTGTTTTCCTTGCACCAGAATCGCAACTTGTTGCCCGGTGATGGAATAAACGACGAGGGAGACATCACTTGCCTTTGGCAGCGTGTACTGAATACGGGTGTGGGAATTGAACGGATTGGGATAATTTTGCGCCAAAATGAGTCGATCCGACGATCCTTTCGCTGCTGCGGTATTTTTTACAGTGGTTTGCCCGGCGACAAAGCGGGCGGTAATGCTTGATGTTGCCGATACATCCAGCTCTATTGTAGCGCTATTTTCATTCGGCAGTTCCTTCCATGCCTCAAAGCGATACCCGGGATTGGCGCCGGCGGTCATCGTGACCGGCATGTCCGGACTGTACCTACCCTGCCAGGGGTAATCCTTTGGTGTGATGGTGTTGATGGTCAGCACACCCGCTCCAGCAGGGTGCACCTGCGCCGTCAAAGTGACCGCTTGTCTCAACCTGAAGTAATTCCGCAGGTGCTGCTCGGCGATCTCCGGCCGTTTTTGGGCAAAGGTGCGTATGTCCTGAACAGCGTTATTCCATTCGGACAATGAGCCGTCCCATCGATCCAACTGTCGCTCTATATCCGGTCGAATGATATCCGCCAGGGAATCAATTGTCGCCAACATATTTTCGGTTGACAGCGTTGTGTTCAAACAATCATAGTATCGGTTGATAAATATTCGCCGGAATGCTGCATTCTTGAAAAGCTCGGGAACGAGTCGATGCTGCGCAAACCACGGATACTTTTCCAGGTGTTTTTCCGTGACATCGCTGCTGAGGGAGCGCGCCAGACATTCCCAGGTATAGCTTTGCGCCCAGATATGACCCAGAGAAAATTCCGTATCCCACAATACCCACTGCCATTTGTGTCCAGGCGTTTTCGCGCGATAAAATTTCTGGTTATTAAACGGCCAGTCATAATTGGCAACCGCGGTTTGAAAAATCCAGTATTCACAAAG
This sequence comes from Candidatus Zhuqueibacterota bacterium, assembly GCA_016928775.1. Taxonomy (GTDB): domain Bacteria; phylum Zhuqueibacterota; class Zhuqueibacteria; order Residuimicrobiales; family Krinioviventaceae; genus Kriniovivens. Next base: position 7,070 of record JAFGKD010000073.1, read on the forward strand.
ATTGTTTATATCAATCTGTGACTTTATGTAATCGTAGTGGCTTGCCTGCGACAGGTTATTGTTTTGTGCAAAGTGAATGAGCGATTCAAAATCCGCCCAATCCCCCGCGATGGCATTACGTTTCTCGTTTTCCTCACCTTCTTCCGCCGCATATTCTAAAAAATCGATATCCTCATGGCCATAATGAGATTGAATATAAAATCGATCCTGCCTTTCCCGTAAATTGTAAATACCCCAATAATCACCATTTAGATAGACGTGCACCGGTTTCCAGGCGGACATGGGGTAATCCGGATTGCGTTGGCGGTAGAGGGCGTGCACAATGGCATCGCGAAGATGCGTCTGGCGCGACCCGGCATTTGTGCAATCATTGCCGCCATTCCGCAGCACGAGCCGCTTGAATTGATTCAGATTAATTTCATTAAAAAATTTATGCGCAAAAACGTCCGGCCCGTAGCGCGATCTGGCATACAATCTCAAACTCTGTTGATCCAGGGTGCCCGCTCCATGAATTTTAATACCGGCATGCATGAACAGGCCGTGATCGCCATCGGCCTCAAAATATTCTATATAAACCGGCTTTTCCCAGTCTTCGAATCGATTGTCATAGATGCCGCTGCTGCCCCACAGATTACTCGGCTCGGTTGTCAACGAAAAGACGGGCAGGGAGAATTGTTCATCGATAAAATAGGTTGCGGTTTGGGTTTCACTCCATGTTTTATCGCCCAGAAAACATTTTGCCCGCACGACTTTTGTCTCATAAAGTTGAACGGGACGTGTATAAAGATGCGCCGGCACTCTGGTGGGTTCAGCGCCATCCAATGTGAAATAGATTTCTGTATTTTGGGGAGCGGAGAGTTTTAGCGTGATATCACCCGAATACATGCCACTATTAAAATTGAATAGTGGCGGGGCGATAATGGTGTTTTTTATATTCGCAGTGCCGGGAGTTGGCACCGGGAAAAATTGCCAGACATTTTGCGCGTCAAGCTGCCGGCCAAACGAGGTATCCGCTCGTTGTTCCGTAAAAGTCACCGAATCGACGAGTGCCAAATGCGGCGTATAAAGCCTGATCTGTTCGCCATCACCATCCAGCTTGAAATTGAGATGCAGTAGTCCCTGGTCCGGCGAATCATCGGCCCAGAGAATCAAATAGCCATCCGGCGCAATCGTTGTGGCATTCGGTTGATGATCCGGAATGCGCCACTTGTCCGGGATTGTCGCATCATCGGTGATGAAAAAACCACCGATGTCAATTGGCTCGTCGGCACCATTGTGCAGTTCGATCCAGTCATCGAGCTGACCATATTCATCCATCAGGGCGGAATTATTGCGCGCCATAAACTCATTGATGACGAGAATATTTTGCGAGAACAAAAAGCCGGGTGCCGACGCACATAATATGATAATAAAGTGTACATGCTTGAACTTCACCATAAACCTCTTGCCGGAAATGAGCGTTTGTCGCTCAAAGTTACAAATTTTGCACATTGATAGCACGGTGTTTCTGTATAAAATCCGGATCAATCTCGATGCCGAGTCCCGGCCCTGTCGGCACGCTCACAATTCCATTCTCACTCGTCAGTGATGACGTAGCGCACTCGAATGGTAGTTCCATATTAAATCCTTTGAATTCGTGATAGGGTCCAGCATTGGGAATTGCCGAGACAAAGTGCATCATATAGAGATAACCGAGTCCCGAACCTGATATATGCGGCACACATGGCAAGCCAAAAGCGTGCGCCATCAATGCAACTTTCATCGTGCGGATCATGCCGCCGAAATAAAATATATCGGGCTGCACAATATCCAGCGCGCGATTACCAATAAGCCAACGAAAATTGTGCAAGCTCGGCTCCTGCTCGCCGCCGGCAATGGGGATGGACAAGGCATCAGCAACCTCTTTTGTCTCCTCGTACCAATCAAACGGTACGGGTTCTTCGTAAAAGTCAAACTCATAATCTTCCATCAAACGACCGATACGAATGGCTTCATCGGCGGTGTACGATCCGTTTGCATCGGCATAGATAACCATATCGCCACCAAATGCTTTGCGCACCAAAGGGATCAATTTTTCGGTGCGCCCAGGTGGATCATCGGCATTGTTGCTCATCCGACCGCCGACCTTAAACTTGAGCGCCTTGGCTTTTGTCTCTTCAACTTGTTTTACAATGAGTTCAATGGATTCCTCCGCAGTTTTACCGCGATAATTATTCGCTTGATATACTGCCACTTTTCGGGCGTGAATGTCGCCAATGAGTTCTCCCAATGATTTTCCTGCAATTCGTCCCAGCAGGTCAAGAATCGCAAACTCGATTGTCGCCAAAGGTACCCACAATGCCAAATTTTGCAATTTGTAATTGCTTTGAAAAACATAAACACCATTGACAAGTTCATCCAAATCACGGGCATCTTTATTGATAAAAAACGGCTGCAGGCGATTGATAAATATTGGATACAATGAAACCATCTGCATATTATTGCTGATGGAAAGACCTTCGCTGCCGTCTGACGATCGCACACGACAGATAAAGTTGTTTTGATATCGCAAAAGCTCGAGTGTATCGATAATGATGGGCACATCGAATAGATCCCTCTTCAATACAGAGCGGGAGAGTATCTCATCCAGTTTTGAATAGTCAGCGCTTTGCTGGCAAAATGAACGAGCAGTCGCTGGTACCGCTAAAAAAGTAGCACCCGAAAATGCTGATTGGATAAATTGTCGACGTTGCATTGTGTTTTCTCTTGATATTAAATTATGCGTTAGCGGCTTATTTTTACGGTTGCGGCCGACGGTGTGGTTGGACGAGCACATTCACCTTTCCTCACTTCACTCCCACACGCACCGCCCATTTTGTCCATTCTTTCTCCAATCGTTCGGCGAGCTCGGTTTCCATGTGAACCAGATTACGGGTTTCTGAACGATCCTTCTCCAGATTATAGAGCTCCCATGGTTTATCTTTTTCCGCGACCAGCTTCCAGTTGGCGTGTCGCACCGCCCGGTTTCCTTCATGTTCCCAGAATAAAAAATCATGCGGCTGACGCTGCCGGCCTTGAAAAACAGGCAACAGACTTTTGCCTTCCATGGGTTGAATGGCGTGTCCGTTGCAGGTAGCGGGATAGGAAACGCCGGCGATATCCACAAACGTAGCCAAAAGATCGATAATGTGCCCAACCTGATGGGTGATCTCGCCGCCTTTTTTTATCATCGCCGGCCATCTGACGATGAGCGGCGTGGAGATGCCGCCCTCATGCACCCAATGTTTGTGCAAGCGAAAGGGCGTGTTACCCGCATTGGACCACGAGCGACCATAGCTCTGATAGGAATCAACGCCACCCGGCAAAACGCCGTTCCCCCAGAAATCCTGGCCGAGCGGGCCGCTTTCGTGACAGGCGCCATTATCGGATAAAAAGAGCACCAGCGTATTGTCCAGTCGATTTTGCTCTTTCAGTGTCTTGAGGATTCTGCCGATGCCCTGGTCCATTCGATCGATTTGCGCGGCATAGATGGCCATTTTGAGCGACATCAATTCTTTATCCTCGACATCCTCCCAAACCATCGCCCCGTTATCGCGCGGCGACAGCGGCCAGTCGTGATCGATGATGCCCAGGTCAAGCATACGCTGGTAGCGTTTTTCGCGCAGTGCATCCCACCCCTGATCAAATTGACCTTTGTATTTTTCGATATCCTGCGGCAAAGCGTGCAGCGGCCAATGCGGGGCAGTATAAGCGACATAGAGGAAAAAAGTCTTGTTTTTATATTCCTGCAACATTTTGACCGCATGATCCGTGATCGCATCGGTCATGTAAAAATTTTCGGATGGCAAATGTAGTGCTTGATCATCCTCAGCCATGATGCGGCTTACAGTGTGATTTTTCGTGCGATTTGGATTAAAATAATTGGCCGCGCCGCTGATGAGTCCCCAATAGCGATCAAATCCGCGATCCACCGGCCAGACCGGACGAAACTCACCGACATGCCATTTGCCGGACATCAGGGTTCTGTATCCCGCCTGTTTCAGCAGCTCGGCAATAGTAACGCAGTTGTTGTTCAAATAGCCTTGATAAGCACCGGGCTCGCGCCCTCCCGGTTGTGAAACGACCATGCCGCCCATACCGGCCTGGTGCGGGTACAAGCCGGTCAGCAGGGAGGCGCGTGTGGGGCAGCATCGCGCCGCGTTGTAAAAGTGGGTGAAACGTAATCCTTCGTCCGCCAGGCGATCGATGTGTGGCGTGTCGATGTCCGAGCCGTAGCAGCCGAGATCCGAATAGCCCATATCATCCGCCATGATCAGCAGGATATTGGGTTTTTCCGGCGTGTGCGAACAGTTCATCCACAAAAAAGTCGTTAACATGAACAGGAAAAAGTGACGATAGAGACGAAACATGGGCAACCTCACAGTGATGAAAGAAGAATGGCGGATCATAGGATCCTGATTGCGATAGAACATACCTCTGGAGACGATCGAAAAGATAGAAACCAAGTCATGCCGGCGGAGCAGGCATCCATAATTCCTTTGCAAATAGACTCCCAGCTCCCAGGCTGTTGCAGATTAGGTCCATTAACGGACATGCTGCGATAAAATTATAAAGTGAACGAAACAAGTCATACCAGCGAAGGCCGGTGTCCATTTATAGACAACGATGTTGCTTTAAAATAGATTCCGGCCTTCGCCGGAATGACTTTTATCTGTTTCTTGC
>JAFGKD010000074.1 GCA_016928775.1 Candidatus Zhuqueibacterota bacterium
CCGGTTTGTGCCGGGATAGTGAAATGAGACATTTTCCAGCTCAATGCCGCGCTGCAGTCGCGTGAACATCGGGCGCGGTGTTGGCGGTGTGACGATCCTGGGCTGTACGTTCAGGAACTCGAACAGGTTGGCGAGGTAGAGCGTATCCTCATAGACGTTGGCGGCGCCCTTGAGCAGACTGGCAAAAAAATTCAGGCCGCGTTGAAACGCCTGATAATACATGATCAGGTCGCCGAGGGTGATCAAGCCATAGACCGCCCGCCAGGCCATGTAGGCGAATGAGCCATAGATTGCCGCCACGGTGACGAGCTGGGCAAGAATTTCAGCCAGCGTCCGTTTTTTGGTGATGCTCAGTTTTTCGCGACGCAGCTCCTGTCGCACGTCGTGGAAGCGCCTGATGAAGAGCGGCCCGAGCTGGAACAGGCGAATCTCTTTGGCGTGCGCATCGTCGGTCAGGAGATAGTTGTAATAAAAGGTGTGGCGTTGCGCCGCGGTCTGCGACCGATCCCAGTTGAACAGTCGGCGCGAGAATTTGAGGCGAAAGAGCAGGTCCGGAATCACCGCCGCGATCAAAATGAGCGACACGCTCCAGTGAAACGACAGCAGGATGGCCATCATGCCGATCATGGACAGGCCGTTCTGCAGCAGGTGCAGCGCGTTGTTGAACGCGCTCGTCGGCCGATGAATGGCGCCGCGCTGGGCGCGATGCAGGGTGTCGTAATAGTCGGGATTTTCGTAATACTCGAGATCGACCTGAATGGATTTGCTGTGCAGGATATCGCTCAGGTGGTCCATGACCTGCAGCGACAATCGTTCGCTGACCAGGCCGTTCAGCGACGTGAGCAGATGCGTGGTCACCGTCGCCAGGCCGATCAGGCCGATATAGGTCAGGACTTGCTGCACGACAGCGCCCTTGTCGGGCGAGGTCACGCCGGCCGTCACGCTGTCGACGATCAGCTTCATCAGATAGACGCTCGCCAGCGGCAGGGCGCTGAGGATGAGCAGGATGAAAATCATGGTGCAGGCGTCAAGACGGGAGCTGCGCCAGACAAGGTTGATGGAATCGCGGAGGTAGCGAAGGTTTTCGAGTCGTTTCAGGGGCATGCTAGAGATGTTCTATTGTTTTTCAGAAGGTGATCAATGTCAGGTTGTTTCGATTAATATTTTAACCACAAGATCGCCAAGTTCACAGGGGGATGATATCGCACATTTACTCTCTCCGGGCTCGGCAGTAAAAATTACGCTTTTTCCGATTGCTGCGTATGCGGCTCAAGGTTTATATTTTTTGGTTGCGGCCAAAGGCTGTACCTTGTAAATCTTTAGCCCACCATCAAAAATAACATTGAGCGTTAAAAAGTGCCACTCGTCGAGGTGAAAAATTTAAAGATCGGAAGGATAAAAAGCAAAGCTTATATGCCAGCATATCGGAATTATTCAATCTGAAAACTTTTATAGTTGAGATTTATGATTTGCCCCCCGTTGCAATCAGAATTTTTCCCTTACTAAAAACGTACATCACGATCCAACGGGAAATCTGCAGCCGTTGGATATTGCACAGCTTGCTATTGTCACTGAAAACAGAATCTCATTAATCCTCTCCCTTTAGTCAGTGGAGAATTTCGTGATCTAAATGATCAGCGTTAAAAAACAACTCTCTATTAAGATCAAGAATCCGGAGTGTTTTGGCATACATGGTTACAATTTCCGAATTGACACTTATAATTTTTGTCGTTATTACCACCTGTCCTGTCAGAATTTTTGCACTGGCCTAAAATTGCTTCTTCCGGCCGTGTCCTCGCCAACACTGTCAGCTGCGGTTTTTCCCAATTATTTTTCATGCTATTTTCCTTTCGATAAAGCATTTGTTGCTAAATTTATCATCAAAACAAAAAGTACTTCCTAACACACGTGAATCGCTCACTAAAAATAATTTAACCAATAATTCTGTTCAATGCAAGATGATTCTACCGCGATCTGCAAAAAGTCAGTTATAGGTAGTGCGGTGTTTATGCGGGTGAAGCACCCCATTTCTATTTTGATCTCGCCGACGGTTACTTCCCGAGGGTGCTGTTATGTAAAAAGTCAAGAAAAATTATCACTTTTTTTCGTTTCAAGGTATAGATCTCCCTTGTTCTTTAAAGAGTTTTTTTAAAATGTGACATAACAAACCTGACAAGTGTAGAGTATGCTGTTATAAACAGTCATCACATAAATGTGATCTGCATGATATTTTTATATTTAATAAAGTGCGGCCGCAATCTTCGCCAAACATATTTATGCAGCACCCTCGTAACGGTCCGCACACCACGAATTCTCTGTTGTTCAGGTTTTGTTTTTGCTAAACATTTTTTTTGGCTTTGACGGAAAAATAACACGTGATCGTTTGGATAAAATCAAGGCCGAATCCCGGCTTCATCGGGATGAGCCGAAGGGAAGCCTTGATTTTATCCAAAAAGAGAACGTATATTTTGGAGTCAAAGCCAAAAAAAATGTGATTTGTCAATCAACACCGATCACATACGGTTGTCGATTCAGCCAAACGCATCGAATACGGCTGAGTAATTTTTTGGCGATTCTGATAATGGCCTCCTGCTTTTTCATGTATCGACACAAGTTATCATATTTTGCCAAAAGCACCGGGTCTTTTCGTATCGCCACCCAGGCCGATTCGACGATCAAATGCCGGAGATAGCAATTTCGTCGTTTGGTGATTCCTTTTTCCGTCTTTTTCTCGTCTGAGCTCGAAGTCGATGGCACCAAACCGACAAAGGATGCCAATTGATCGAATGTTTGGAATCTTGCAATGTCCATAATCTCGGTAATAAAGGTTACCGCGGTCACAAAACCGACGCCCGGCACGCTATAAAGTAATTCGAAGATTGGTGACAGATGTGCCTGCTGAGCATAATGTCGCAACAAACGCGTGATTTTCAACAGCCGTGCACGATGTTCCTTAAGTTCTTCGATGTATAATTCCAAGCAATCTTTGCCTGGTTGATGAGAAAATTCAATGCTTTCCAGCCAGGCAATGAATCGGGCTGACCAGTGATTTGTTTCCGAACGTGACGGCATATCGATGCCGTTGAAATACAGATGTGATTTAATTCGATTGCGCACACGTGTCATGTTTTGCATAATTTTGAAGCGAACACGACATAATGAACGCAACTGTTGCTGCTGTTCTGCCGGCACATAAATTGCGATCAGATTGTCCTTTGACAATTCACGCGCCAGTTTGCTCGAATCTATTTTATCATCCTTGCGATCTTTTTCTTTGTGCATGACTGGTACGTCCGCCGCATTGACAACAATGTTATGAATGCCGTAATCGAGTAATTGGCGATGTATCCAAAATCCGCAGAAACCGGCTTCGTACACACTACTGTAATGAGCACCTGGATACTGGTTGTGCAAGAAGGTCAACAAATCTTTCGGTTTAGGGTTTATGGACAATGTTCGCAAAATTGTGTTCCTGGTTCTAATGGTTATTTTCCATTGACGAGCATGAGTGTCAATGCCAATAAACAAATCTTGTCCTGTGTAATCTTTTTTTGATGAATACATGGTACGTCTCCTTTTTTTTATGGTTTGGGTAGTAAACTAATTTAAAAAAGGAGACTACCTTTTCACTGACTTTTTAACATAATGTCTTCACCCCTACAGAAGCAACTGAATTGTAGGGGCAAAG
>JAFGKD010000075.1 GCA_016928775.1 Candidatus Zhuqueibacterota bacterium
CAAATTGACGGCTTCGCCGTCATGCATTCACAAAGAGAATGCACTCCAAATAGGCACTGCTTTTCTGAGTTAATAGAGCAATCATTTTCTTTTAAATAGAACGCGGATTGAACGGATGGGACGGATTTTAACGGATGAAACACAGATGAAACGGATTTGATGGATAAAAACGGATGTAAAACCAGGCAATTTATAATCCGTTTTTATCCGTTCGATTCGTTCAATCCGCGTTCCATTAAAAACAAATGATTCAAGATTCCTCGTTTGATTCGTAATATTTCTCTTTTTTTGTTTGCGGCCGCAAGCCGCATCAAGCTTGCAGCGAAACAATCGAATGACCAGGAGTCACGTTACACGCTATCCCGGAGCTTTCTGTGAAACTAACACCCTTTGAAATTGCGGTATTTACACTCTATTTAGCGACGGTAATTTACATCGGTTTCAGATCAGGACGAAAAGGCAAAGAGAGCACCTCTGCATTTTTTTTAGCGGGGCGCCGATTGCCCTGGTTTGTCATCGGCTTTTCCCTCATCGCCTCGAGCATTAGCTCCGAGCAATTCATCGGTGAAGTGGGTTGGGGCTACAAATATGGCATGGCGGTCGCAAATTGGGAATGGCTGGTCTGGCCGGCCCAGGGTTTGTTGCTGTTTTTCTTTCTTCCGGTCTATCTGAAAAATCGTATATTCACCATTCCCGAGTACCTCACGCGCCGTTTTGGCCGATTGGCCGGCTCCACCTTTGCGCTCGTTTGTATGATTCAATATCTGGTCATCAATCTGCCATTGGTTCTCTATTCCGGCGGATTTGTTTTGCACCGGGTCTTTGGACTCAACCTCTATTTAGCCATTTGGCTGCTTGTCTTGGCCGCCGGCTCTTATACTATTTTCGGCGGACTCTCGGCCGTGGCCTGGGTCGATTTGTTTAATGGCGCGCTGCTCATCGCGGGCGGATTGTTAGTCTTTACCCTGGGTCTGTTTGCCGTTGATGGCGGGTTCACAGCGATTGTCGGCACCGGCGAGCGCGCCCATCTTTTCCTGCCGGCCGATCATCCGGAATTGCCGTGGACCGGCATGTTGGCGGTCGCCTTTGTAATGGGCGGCTATTATTATTCGACGAATCAGTTCATCACCCAACGCTGTTTGGCAGCAAAAAACGTGTGGCATGGCAAAATGGGCGTTGTCCTCGCCGCGTTTTTGGCCATTCCCCTGGGTCTCAGCGTCACCTGGCCGGGTTTGATCGCTTACGCTCTCAATCCCAATCTGCCACACCCAGACGATGCCTATCCCTACCTGATCCAGACTCTCATCCCGGTCGGCTTGCGCGGCTTTATGTGCGCCGTGCTCATCGGCGCTATCATGTCCACCATCGATTCCCTGGTCAATTCCACCTCCTCCCTGCTGACCCTGGATGTTTACAAGGGACTGTTCAAAAAAACCGCCTCGGATACCCATTTGGTCAAATTCGCCCAGCTTTCCGGCATCGGCCTGTTGATCTTTGGCGGACTCTGGTCCCCCATGGTCGGTACTTTTGGCTCAATTTTTTCCTATGCGCAGGACTGCTGGGCCCTGATGTTAGCGCCGGTTATGGCGGTGTTTGTTTTGGCGATTTTCTGGAAACGCACCACGACGACGGCAGCAATTTTTACGTTGTTTATGGCGATACCGATGCTGCTGATCGTGTTTTTGCGGGAAAAAACCGGTATCCTTGCGTCCTATAACATCTTTAATTTGTCGGCGATAATCTTTGTGGTCTCGCTTGCGATCATTGCCATCATAAGCCACTTGTCCGAATCACCACCGCCAGAAAAGGTTGCAGCCACCCTGTGGTTTCCCGGCATGCTTCGCCCGACAGAAGAGGAAGTAAAGTTAGGCTATCCGTGGTGGAAACGAATCGGATTATGGTTCAGCTTGGTTGTTTTGTGTTTTACGATTATCTATGCTATATTTTGGTAAATCATTTTTTAAAGAGGAGAAATTTATGCCAGGCCCGGGTAATGCGCTGATCGGCGAGGAAGAACTGCAGCAGGTCGTTGAGGTAATCCAGTCGGGACATGTTTTTCGCTATGGCGACCTGGAAGATCCACACTACAAGCACAAGGTCTATACCTTCGAGCGTGAGCTGGCGCAGCGTTGTGGCGTCAAGCATGCTTTGGCGGTCACGTCCGGCAGCGCCGCCTTGATTTGTGCGCTGAAAGCGGTAAACCTGCAGCCGGGCGATGAGGTTATTGTGCCGGCATATACTTTTGTCGCGACCTACAGCTCGATCATCTTTTGCGGCGGTATACCGGTGCTGGCCGAAATCGATGAGAGTCTCAATATAAATCCGGCCGATATCCAAAAACGCATCACCGCAAAAACACGCGTTATTATGCCGGTTCATATGCTCGGCAACGCCTGCGACATGGATGCCATCACAAAAATCGCGGATCAACATCAGCTCATCGTGATCGAGGATGCGTGTCAGGCAAATGGCGGCTCGTACAAAGGCAGAGCGCTCGGATCGATAGGCGCTGTCGGCACCTATTCACTCAATATTTTCAAAACAATCACCGCCGGCGATGGCGGCGCTCTTATTACGAACGATGATAATCTGTACACGCGTGCGTTCGCGTTTCACGATCAGGGACATCTGCCAAATCGCGCTGGCGTTGAGGTTGGCGCACGAAGCATTCTCGGAATAAACTTTCGGGTGAATGAGCTGACCGGTGCCATGGCATTGGCGCAGCTGCGCAAACTGGATACGATTATTCAAACATTGCGCGAAAAAAAGAGGAAATTCAAATCCCTGTTGACCGACATTCCCGGTCTCACTTTCCGGAAACTGCCCGATCCGGACGGTGAGTGCGCCACATTATGCACAGTTATTTTTGCCGATGCCGATAAAGCAGCGGATGTTGCGGAAAAATTGGGCACAACCACCGTGGCGCGGAGCGGCTGGCATGTCTATGCCAACATGGAGCATTTTAATCGCTGGCTCGCGGAGAAAAAGCTGCCGCACGGCAAAGGCGCCTATCCGATAACAGATGACATACTGAGCCGCGCCATCAATCTCAGCGTTGGTGTCGTTGATGCCGGCCTGGGATCTGCTTTTGGCATCAATATTCATTCAACAGATAGCGAGATTGAACAAACGGCGGAACAGTTTCGCAACTGTTTATAAGATATAGACCGCAGAGATACGCCGAGAAAAACAGAGTTTAATGCACCTCGGCGCTTCTTTGCGATCTCGGCGGTTTAATAAAATTTTCACAATGTTGTAGATATGTAGAACACAGGAGTTATCCATCATGTTTGCCAAAATTTCCTTCCGATTTGTACTCGCTGCCGTCTATGCACATTCTTTTATCATAACAGCGTGTCAATCCGATGCTCCACAGATCGTTTTTCAAAGTGGACATCACGGTTATGACACGTTCCGTATTCCGGCATTGGTTGTCAGCGCGAACGGCACGATCTTGGCCTTTGCCGAAGGGCGCAAAAATAGTCGCTCAGATGCGGGAGATATTGATCTCGTGCTAAAAAGATCACAGGACAACGGCGTAACGTGGAGTGAGCTGCAGGTTCTTCGGGATGATTCAACAAACACCTGCGGCAATCCCGCGCCGGTTGTTGACCAAACAACGGGAAGAATCTTTTTACTCTCCACCTGGAACCTCGGCGCCGACCGTGAATCCGAGATTATAGATCAAACCAGCCAGGAGTCGCGCCGGGTATTTGTCATGCACTCCGAAAATGACGGCGAAACATGGTCGGACGCAGAAGAAATTACGTCGCACGTCAAAAAGGCAAATTGGACATGGTATGCGACCGGGCCGGGTGGCGGCATCCAGATTGAACGCGGCGTCTACAAGGGACGACTGGTTATTCCCTGCGATCATATTGAAGCTGACTCAAAGCATTATTATTCACACGTCATCTTTTCGGACGATTTTGGTGCGAGTTGGCAATTGGGCGGTCGTACGCCGGAACATCAGGTCAATGAATGTCAGGTCGTAGAGCTAACCAATGGACATCTATTGCTTAATATGCGCAACTATGATCCGGACAATCGGCTGCGGCAAGTTGCCTTGAGCCCGGATGGAGGGATGACCTGGACCAATCAACAATTCGACACGACGCTGGTTGAGCCGATCTGTCAAGCCAGCATACGCCGCTACTCGTGGCCCGGAAAAAAGACAGAAAATGTGATTTTATTTTCCAACCCGGCACATCCTGAAAAACGCATTAACATGACAATTCGCGCCAGTTTTGACGACGCAGCAACATGGCCATTAAAATATAAATTGCATGCGGGTCCCTGCGCCTACTCGGACCTCGCTGTGCTTTCCGATGGCACGGCGTTGTGCCTTTACGAACGTGGGGACGAGCATCCTTATGAGACAATTGTTTTGGCCAAGTTTGGTCTCGTCGATTTACGTTAGAAGAAAACGCCTATTTCTGGCGTATGATGCAAGTCGCGGGACATAAGCAGTCATTTCTTTATAAAGTCCAGAGATTTGATCACGATAGCGAGGCTGGGCCGGCGTTTTCTATTTTACTCGATTTTATAAAATAAGAACTGATAAATGCACCAGGCGAATAAAGATGAAAATGTATCGCGTCACCCGTAAAATTGTCCTTTTATGCCTGCTATTGATGCAAGTTCCATCGTTTTCAGACAGTTCCGAAAAGATGGCTTTCTGGTCGGTGCAGAAAAGAGGCGCCAACGGCGCGCTGCACAAATTCCGCCCTGAATGGTTCAAAGCCGCGGCGGATGTTGGCCTTGAATTCATTCGGTTTGCTCCAGATAAGCTACCTGCAGCAGAAAGAGATTTCCTCATCGGTAATGCGGATCATTTTACATCGCTGAATGAAACGGATTTTGCCCTTCTCGGACAGATTCTTGATATAGCACATCATTATCATTTAAAAATCGTTCTCGTGATGTACTCGCTGCCGGGATGCCGGTGGCGGCAACACAATGATGATGTTGATGATTCTCGAATATGGCAGGATGAGTATTTTCAGGAACAGGCTTTTGCGTTTTGGCGGCAATTGGCTTTTCGGCTAAAAAATTTTCCAGCGATTGTCGCTTATAATCCGTTGAATGAACCGCACCCGGAGCAGGCTTTTGGCTTTGAAGAGCCCACAAAAGAATTTGTAGAGTGGTTTGAAAAATATAAAAATACAACCGCTGATCTGAACAAATTTAACCGCCTCATGCTAGCGGCCATTCGCAGCGTTGATCCGGATACGCCCGTCATGCTCGACGGATATTTTTTCGCTGACGTTAAAGGCATGCCATTCAACGAACCGGTTGATGATGTCAAAACACTTTATACATTCCACAACATTGCGCCGTGGCAGTTTGCTGCATTCAGAATAAACAAGGGGCGCTACAGCTATCCGGATAAAATGCCTAACTTTTGGGATGCTCCTGGCGTGCCGTGGAGGTTTGTCGATCTTGAAAATCGCGTCGATCCTGTTGTAGCTTTTTCAGCCAAACACGACATCCCGGCACACCGCATCATTGCCAGCGAGTTTTGGTGCGATCGCCGCGTGCCAGGCTGCAAAGAATATTTGACGGATGCCATCACAATTTATAATTTTCACCAATGGCACTGGGCATTTTATGATTTTCGATCAGATGGCAACTGGGGCGGTCTGGATTACGAATTAGGCACAGAAAAACTGGATTGGAAATTCTGGCAAGCCGTGGAAAATGGTGAGGATGGCGAGCCATTCAAGAATCGGCATGATAACCCGATATGGCACGTACTTCAAAAAGAGTTATCGAGTCCATAGACTCACAAGAACAAAAGTGTTTCTGGTGAAAAACAAAAGAACAATAAAACATCAGGCATAGCATCGCACTTCATACACCCGCGCTTCCTCCGCACCATTGGTCGCTAAAATAAACAAGCGAAGCGCTGACATTTGCACCTTTTCAAAATCATGGCGACATAGTCTTTGGTAGTTACCCGTCACCTCGGTTAATAAAATATCACCTTTTTTGGTTTTGGCCAATAGCCTGTAATCCTTCACCACCTCCGGCTGCGCGCCACGGATGCCGTTTTTTTGATTATTCGGATGTGCGGACAAGGTGAGCTCGCGCTGAAATCCGGAATCAAAGGTTATCTGGATATGAGAAAGTACCACTGGTTGCTCCCACTGCAGCTCGATCCAGGCGCCATCATTCGTCATTTTGGCAGCCCAACGATTTTTCCACTCCCCCGGCATATCGCGCACCCGGCCGTTAATGATATGCTCCGGTGCAGCGTCCTCGTGCTGATCCGAGGCGTAAATTTTCGCCGTTTTTGCCAAATCAGACGGATCATCATTCTTGATCAGCCGAATGGTCTGATCGTCGCGCAACAGCATTTGTTGCAAGGTGACAATTTTATTCCAGTCATGGCGCAATTCTCGCGGCAGGATTTTTTGTGAAAAGCACTGCGCCGCTGCTGTTCCCACCGCCTGACCAATGGCGCTGCAGGTCGCCATCACTCGCGCCGAGGAAAACGCCACGTGTGAACAACTGATGTTGCGTCCTGCCATCATCATGTTATGGATATTACGAGAATAGAGCGAGCCAAAAGGGATGTTGTATGGCTCGTCGAGTCGGACAGAGTTATAAGGACGCTGGTCCGGCTTGTCAAATCCCTCCGGTGGATGATCGTCCATGTTCCATCCGCCAATTGCAACACTGTCGTCAAATCCCTTCCACGCGCCTTCGAGATCAGGCTGGGTCAAAATATGGTCTCCCAGTACCCGCCGGGATTCGCGTTTACCCGGCACCATGCCGACACTTTCGAGCGCCCAGTTGGCCGAATCCGGAATATCACCACTGTTTTTAATGTAATCCCAGGTACCGAGCACAACACTCAGCAATTCAAAACGCAATCGTTCGTTTTCCCGGATGTTGTCGATCATGCCACCCAGTTCAATCCACCAATAGCCGTAAGCCCACTGACCTGCACCGCGATATTTCAAATGCTCTTTGCTGATTGTCCTCGCCCAGGAGGGTGCTTTGTAGGGCATTGGCCGGTCATACTCTCGCGCAGTGAACAATATGCTCGACCCCTGCGTCAGCCCGTCCGCCTTTTCCTGAGCCAGGGACTCACCAAATTCAGCTTTACCCTCCCGGCCAATGCGAAAATCCGCACCCGCTTCCAAAGCGAGGCGCGCGTCGCCGGTAGCATCCACATAAATATGGGCTTTTATTTTGTAGAGATGTTCGGTTTTATCACAGCGCACCAAAACATAGTCAATTTTATTATCATTCACCTTTGCTGCATAGAGGGAGCTGTCGAGCAGCAGATTCAGATTCGGCTCGGTGATACACTTGTCATACAGCATCAAATCCCACATTTCAAAATTCCAGGTGGGATTAAGCATGGCGTCTTGAAGACGCAATTCTTCGATCAAGCCGCCCTCGCGCCAACCCGGGCGACTGCCGTGATTATCCGCACCAACGATGTGCATCTTGATTTCACTGCTGGCATTACCGCCTAGTCGGGAACGATCCTGGACCAGCAACACTCTGGCGCCGTGGCGCGCCGCCGAGATCGCCGCGCATACGCCGGACATGCCGCCACCAGCAACAAGCACATCGACCTCAAGCTCGACGAGTCTCATGTTGGGTTCTGCACGCATACCACCCGGGCTGTGGTCTGGAGCGATACTTTCAAAAAAAGGCGGCAGTTGTATCGGTGTATCAGCATGCCCATCCTGGCCTAAAAGCCCGCGGGCATCCACAATGACGCTATAGCCGGCAAGCGCCGATGCTGCGATAAAGTTACGACGCGATAAAAACATGAACGATTCTCCTTGCCAGGAATAACAGTTATCAATTCAAAAATACAAAGGTTGCAGGTGAAAGGCAAATTTAAAAAGGTGGTTCAGCAAGAGCAAATCCAAAAACAAAAGCCCTCGCAGGGCATCTCGCGAGGGCTTGTCAAAAAGTATTTATTTGAAAAAGCCTTTGAGGGGGCTGGTCGAATGGGAGAATCAATTAAACGCCCTGCGCGCCCTCGAAATTGGTGCCATCAGTTGTCGCATTCTTCAACACAGCGCCGGTGAGGTTGGCGTTTACAAACGAGGTATTCGTCAGATCCGCCCGAACGAGGTGGGCATTTTCAAGGTCCGCACCGTCAAATATGGCACCGCGCAAGCTGGCGCGTTTTAGTCGCGCACGAACCAATTTGCTGTTGCTAAAATTTGCCCGATTCAATGTCGAACCCAACAGCGCAACGTGTAAAAGGGTGGCGTTTTTGATACTTGCTTCTTCGAGGTTGCTGTCTTGCAGATTGACATCTTCGCCAACAACATGATCCAAATTTGCTTTGTATAAATTACAGCCAAACATAAAAGCGTTCGACAGGGTGGCACCACTCAAATTTGCTTCCTGCAGATTCGAATTTTGCAGGTGGGCTTCGCTGAGGTTGGCACCGGCTAAATTGACGCCTTTTAATGTTTCATAGGACAAATCCGCTCCGCTTAAATCAACGCCATCGAACGATTCGCCGGATCTGATTTTTTCCAGAATCTCATTTCGTGTCATTGTGGACATCTATTTTCTCCTTTCGCGAGTGGCCTTGTCTTTATTCTTCTGTTTCTGCAAAAGTTCGGACCGCGTCCTCAACCGAGTCATATTCATCAAAGACAGAATCGAGTCTGGTGATTTGAATGGGACGTCGAACACGCTCGGTCATGTTCGCTAATTTTAAATCACCACCACTACCGCGCAGGCTCGTCAACGCACTCATCAACATTCCGAGGCCGGAGCTGTTCATCCAGTTGACCTTTCCCATGTCAATGACCACTCTATTTTTCTCATTTTTTATCGCATCGTCGATAATGGATCGAAACTCGTCCGATTCCGGCCCGCCCATAAGTTCACCTTCTAACTCGATAACGAGTACATGACCCTGATCTTTTTGTGCAATACCCATAAGACCTCCAAATGTAAGAATTTTTTATTCATAACGCAATGCTTCGATTGGATCCATTCGTGCCGCTTTGGTTGCCGGTCCCACGCCAAATATCAATCCCACGGTTGAACAAAAGACCAGGCCGAGGATAACAGTCCATAGCGGTACATCCGCCGGTACCGGCGTTGTCATTTCGACTAATTTGCCAATGCCGAGACCAATAAAGATACCGATCACACCGCCAATTTCACTCAGAACAATAGCCTCAATCAAGAACTGCCACAATATATCGCGACGTTTGGCGCCGATTGATTTTCGAATGCCGATCTCTCTCGTTCGTTCCGTCACAGAGACTAACATGATATTCATGATCCCGACCCCGGCGACCACCAGTGCGATGGATGCAATGGCAATAATCACGATTTTAACGACGCGGGTCATATTGTCAAAAAACTCCATCATTTCATCATTGGTCCAGATCTCAAAATCATTTTCTTCTCCAGGGGGCACCTTGCGAGCAGCGCGCAACACACCAATGGTTTGATCGCGGCAGGTTTCGTATAATTCAGCACTTTTTGCTTTCACCGTTATATTAATGGAGCGTTCGCTTCCATAAAGCAGTTCGAAACGGCTGATTGGAATAACCAGGCGATTATCCCGAGAACCGCCAAGAAAATTACCCAATTCCTCTAAAACGCCGATGACGCGAAACCGCTCCCCTTCAATTTTTACATCTTTGCCAACAGGATCTTCGTATGGAAAAAGTGTATTGACTGGTTCTACTCCAAGAATACAAACGCGGCGGTTAAAATCAACATCCTGTTCTGTGATGAATCGCCCATCGGCCAACGTATAGCCATTATTTTCCAGAAACTCGGGCGTGGCACCGGCAATCACCATGTTGGGATTTGTTTTTTTGTCCTCGTAGCGAATCTCCCGGCCAAATGTCCAGACCTCGGCACCGACCAGCGCAGCCGCAGTCACGAGTCGGCGAACAGCGTCGGCGTGTTCAACCGTCAGATCTTTACGATTGCGATACTTGTCTCGGTCATGTCGCCCTCCGATAGCCGGATATTTCTGCACCTGGAAAACATTGGAGCCTAATTGATTTAATTGCTCGTGGACACTATTCCGTAGTCCGGTGATCAACGACTGCATTGCGATAATTGTCATGACGCCAATGATGATGCCGAGGAGCGTCAGCGACGATCGTAATTTATTGGTCATGATGGCCGTTATGGCCATATTTACGCTTTCACCAATCTGCATAACTTGTCGCCTTGTTATTCATATCTCAAAGCTTCAATGGGATTGAGCCGCGCTGCTTTTCTGGCGGGATAGATACCAAAAAACAGCCCGATCGTTAGAACAAATCCGAGTCCAAGAAACGCAACCCAGGCAGTAATCGATGCCGGCAACGGTGTCGTTGATGCAATAAATTTCGCCACGCCAATAGCCAGAGCAATGCCGATTGCCACTCCTATGGCACAGATCATCAGCGATTCTATAAGAAATTGCATCATAATATCGAATCGACGCGCGCCAAGCGCTTTGCGTATGCCGATCTCGCGCGTACGTTCGGTAACCGACACTAACAATATATTCATGATACCAATACCGCCAACCAGCAATGAGATAGCGCCGACTCCAATGGCCACTGCCCATAATGTGCTGGTCAAGCTTTTATACGTTTCCATGAGCTGGCTTTGTTTATTGATGGAAAAATTGTCTTCTTCATCCGAGGTGAGTCCACGAATCCGCCGCATGATACCGGTTAATTCTATTTCAGCATCATCAAGCTCCTCCGGTCGTGCGACTTTGACTTCTATATCAACAGATCGAAAACGCGCGCCAAAAGCGGTCTGGAAGATGCCAATGGGAATCACGATCACCTGGTCGAGATTTTGCCCGAACATGGACCCTTTTTTCTCCGCAACGCCAATGACTTTGAAACGGCGGCCGCCCACGGTTATACGTTTGCCGATCGGATCTTCGTCTGGAAAGAGCTTTTCAGCGACATCGCTGCCGATGAGGCAGAGCGGACGCCTGTGATTGACATCGGATTCACTCAGAAAACGGCCAAATTCCGGGATGACATTTGATGTCTCCATATAATCAGTTGTGGTGCCAACGATAAAAGTACCTTCGAGGTTGCGCTCTTTATATTTTGTTGTTTTGCCGGTAAAAAGTGTTGGCGCCACGGCAACGGCCAGTTTTGACATGCTTTTGAGCCTCTCGGCATCTTCAACCTTTAAATTCGGCCGGTTGCGAAATGCAAAAAATTGCTTGTCATTCATGATCCAGGGGAATTTTTGAATATACAGGGTAGTGGTGCCAATGGCGGATAGTTGATTGGCGAATGATTTGTTCAAACCCTGGATGAGAGCGACGATGGTGATCACCGTTGTCACGCCAATGACAATGCCGAGGGTTGTCAAAACGGAGCGCATTTTATACGCGCGCAGCGCCTCAAAGGCTATTTTGAAACTTTCAGAAATATAGATTAAAATTCTCATTAGACTCTATCTTTCGTGCACAGCTTCGTCACGCTCGACCAGGCCATCGCGCAGCCGAATAATCCGGTCCGAATGTTCGGCAATATATTCTTCATGCGTCACCAAAATGATCGTGTTGCCGCCGTCGTGCAGGTCTTCGAAAATTTCCATAATTTCTTCACCTGTGCGGCTGTCAAGGTTTCCGGTTGGTTCATCCGCCAGGATAATGGAGGGATCATTCACCAAGGCGCGCGCGATAGCGACGCGTTGCCGCTGTCCGCCGGAGAGTTCGTTCGGCTTGTGGTGCATTCTGTCGCCGAGCCCGACGCGATCAAGCGCTTCCTCCGCCTGCTTGCGACGCTTTGTCGCCGGCGTGCCATTATATATCAACGGCAATTCGACGTTATGTAATGCCGAGGCACGAGGTAGCAGATTGAATGTTTGAAAGACAAAACCAATTTCCCGGTTGCGAATTTCAGCCAACTCATCGTCGCTCATGTCACTGACATTGTTATCATTCAGCATATAGGTGCCATTGCTCGGTGTATCGAGACAGCCGACGATATTCATCAATGTTGATTTGCCCGAGCCGGAGGGTCCCATGATCGCGACATACTCGTTTTTATCAACGGTCACATTGATCCCTTTGAGCGCTGGCACTTTGACTGTGCCGATCTCATATATTTTTTCAATCGATTGTAATTCGATCAACATCTAATTTTTCCTTTCCTAGTCAGAGTCTTCTTCTTTGGCAGCGTCTGCGGTCTTTTTTACTTTGACCTGGCTTCCGTCCTTGAGCTCCCGCGAAATTGCTCTATAGCTGCCATTCACCACAATTTGTCCCTCTTCCACTCCCGATATAATTTCAATATTCGTATCATCACTTATGCCGGTCTCAACCGGAACGACTTTGGCCACATCATTCTCGACGACAAACACAACTTCCTTGCGCTTGTTCCCGTTTTCATTTTGCTCTGTGCTTTCTTCACTGGAATCAGGCTCTACATCGCGCATTGTCACACATTGAATCGGGACATGCAACACGCCTTCATTTGTTTGCGTGCTAATATCGACGGTGCATGACATACCAGGCCGAAGCTGTTCGAATTTTGATGTCACAAAAACCTTGACTTCAAAATTTGTCACTTGTTCCTGGGTGCCGCGGCCACGTGTTGTTGCCTCGTGGGCAATTTCCGACACCACACCACCCAGCAGCGTATCAGGAATAGCATCGACTTCAATTTTTGTCGCATCACCAAGAGAGACAAGAACAACATCGTTCTCATCGATTTCAGCCAAAACTTCCATGCGGCTCAAGTCAGAGACAGTCATAACCGGGTCCGCCTGAAATTGTGAACCGACAGCAATTTCGCCTTCTTCTTTGTTGAGCTTGGTGACGACGCCGTCCATAGGCGCCAGGAGGCGTGTCTTGTCCAAATTGTCATCAGCCTCGCGCAACGATGCCTCGGCCTGGCGCAACTGGCTTTGTGCCAGTAGCATCTCGGCTTCTTTGGCATCCAGCTCCGCCTGTGACGCCAGCGATTGCTTGAACAAATCCTGCACCCGGGCATAGTCGGCTTCTGCTTTTTTTAGCGACGCCTGCGCGGACATCACCCCGGATTCAGCCTTCTCCCGGTTCGCCTCATAAAATTTGCTGTCAAGTTCGACAAGGAGCTGTCCTTTCTCGACCAGGTCTCCTTCTTTAACATGTATTTTCATAATTTCCGCGGAAATGCGCGCCGAAATCTGTACATCCACCTCCGGTTGTACGTAACCCGAGCCGGATACTGTTTTCGTTAAATCACCACGTTGTACTTCTGTCGTCGTCACCTCGATTGTCTTGCCGTGGCTCTTTTTCAGATTGATGACAACCATCACGGCGATAATGGCCACAATGACAAATCCGATAATTACTTTCAGAGTCTTTGACATTCGATGTCTCCAGTCCCAAACAATTCAATAATATTCTGTTCTAATTGACTTTCTGTTCAATGATGCCTAATGCGGCATCCAAATAAGCGCGATAAATCTTGGCTTCATATTCGGCACGAACAAGAGTTTCCTGAGCCTGAATGACATCCACCTGCGCCGCCATCACTTCCAGCTCGGTGCCGGAACCCACGCGGCGTTTTTCGGTTTGCAGCCGCAAGTTTTCCTGATAGGCTTCGAGATTTTCCTGATTGATGCGGATGAGATCTTCAAACGATTTGAGCATTAAAAAATATTCACGAATATTGGTGATGAGAATACGCTTTTCTTCTTTCAACTTTTCCAACGCCATCTCATTATTCAGTCGCTGACGCTGAACCTCGGCTTTATCCGCCAGGCCGTTAAAAATATTCAAGCTAATGCCGGCACCTATGGTGGCGGTATAATCTTCATCAAAATTTGTCGAATAAACGCGGCTAATATCGTCATTATCCCGATTGTAGCTGACGCGGGCGCCAATACTGGGAGCATATTGTGCTTTCGCCGATCGGATTGCGTATTCGCTGGCTTGTACCTGGTTCTCAATGGCTTTGAGGCGATCGTTATTTTCCAATGCGATTTCGACGGCTTCATCAAAGCTATACGCTGAAAAAAATGGCTTGGGCATATCTTCCTGGATCTCAATAGGTATGGCCGGATTTTGTCCCATCGCGCTATTCAAAGCGGCTTTCGCTAATTCAATTCTGTTGATCTGATTGATCAAATCGGTTTTTCGATTGCCTAAATTCACTCTGGCTTGAAATATTTCGGCTTTCGACTTGAGACCAACATCCAGCATTGTTTCATTATACGCCAAATTTTCTTCGGCATGTTTGGTGGCTTCTTCGTATACATCGCGCAGCTTTATCGCTTTTAGCAGCTCGAAATACTTGTCCGCCACGTTGGCCATGACAAGATTGCGCGTGTTGAACAAATTGTGTTCCTGGTATTGCTTGTACGCTTTCGCTTCGCGAATTCGATTGCTCGTGCGGCCAAAATCATAAATATGCTGGTCAAGAGAAATGGATACGCTGTAGGAATTTCTTTCTGTTTTGCCAATTTGCACATCGCGCTCCTGGATAATCACCCGAGGCGGGATAACACTGGAATCCACACCTACTTGAACGTCCATGCGTTCTGTTCGTTGACCCTGAATAAATTTGCCGAAATTAAAAGATGAATTGACGTGAGGCAACCAGGATGAACGCGATGTCACGATATCCTGATCAGCAAGCTCAAGGCTGAGCTGGGCAACGCGCAGCTCATAATTATTGCTCAACGCAATGTCGATGCAGTCCTGCAAGCTCAACATGTCACTCTCTTGTGCAAATGTGGTAAAAAACGATGCTAATACCAAAACGAGGATCACAAGAATACGCTTTAACATTTTACTCGACTCCATTTATAGATGTTGCAATTAAAAGAAGGACAAATTGCTCAACGATGCTGAGGCCACCCAAAATAGTACGTACAAGATAACAACCCAGGGCAGCACCTTCTTCGGCTTTAATCCGCCGACGACGGCAAGTCCGATCCCTAACACAATCATGCCCCAAATACTAAAAAGATCGAATTTGGCCAAGAGTTTATACAAAAAAGTCTCGGTTGCTGATTCGGACATCAAAGTGGCGGGACTAATGTGGATGTTCATCGTTTGTCGGAACCACATGACGGGCAATTTTATCAAAAAGCCCAACAAGCCAATGAATCCGGCATAAACGTAAGCACCCAGCACCTGAGCGTAGCGCGCCGAGCCACCAGCCAATACATTCGTGACAAATAGCCAGAATGCCGCGAGAAGGAAGGTAAAAATCGCGCCAGCGATAATGGTAGAAGGTGCGATGGAATATTTTTGAAATTGTGCGGCTCGTTCAACGGCAGTATCCATCTGATCTTCCGGCACGCCTCGCTTCTCCATTTGCTCAATCATTTTTTCTCTGCCCTCCTCCATGACAATGGGGGTCAGGACGTACATCGCTGCACCGGTAATGAGCAGGATAATGATCAGAGGCAGAACCCACCTGGGTTTGGAGCGAACCGCTTCAAATGTTGAGGTGGGTGATACAAAGACATTCCAAATTCGAGCGATAATATTCATATCTTTTGGTGTCGGCTCTGTTGCCGGGGTTGGTTGATCAAAGCTCATGACGCCCTCCATGTTTGGCATTTTTAAATTCTGACTCTTTTGACGTATATGTTATTTAAAAGTTTCGAATAGGGAAAAAGAATTCATAATTTTACCGACCGGTAGTTAAAAAAATAAAAACGGCCAATGAGAATTCATTGGCCGTCGAGAAAAATGATAAAATAGGATCGACCTGGATTAAAAGTAAAAGGATAGCGTATATTGATGAACGGAATTTAGTATGCCAAAATCCTGATAGGCATAGTCAATTGAAAATTTTGTACCGCCGGAAGTGAGCTTGAGACCGCCGCCAAAGGTGATGCCCAGCGTATTATCATCATAGTTAATATGCTGGCCGGCTCGGAGTGCAAAGAGATTATTCCATTCATATTCGACACCCACATTACCGCGCAAGTTGTGATCCAGCGGATCGTTGGCATCAACAATCAATGTCAACCGATTCATATCACTCTGAATAACCTCATTATTGCCGCCCCAGACATCCATCATGATGCCCATGCGAAAAATCATTGGCAGCGGCCATTCGATGGTTCTGAGCTTGGCGTCTGTATCGCGAGTCCCCTGGAGATTGGGGTTGGTATTGCTGGTCGAGTTGATATCCGGGCCATCAAGCTGCATTTTGCCGCCAAAGTTGGTAACCGCCATGGCAAGCCGCACACCATAGAGTCCGGTATCGAACTGCGAACCGATATCAAAAGCCAGGGTGCTCGCATCTTCGCGATAAATAGCTTCGCGGATCATCTTGACTGTGGCGCCTACGGTGAGACGGTCGGTCAGCCAGCGAGAGTAAGAGGCTCCCAGCACCAGGCCGCTGTAATCGTAATATGTGCCGGTTCCGTTGGGCTGCTCGATGGTCGTGATCTCAATTGGATCTGTGGTGATGAACATCGCGCTCACCCCGAAAGACGAAGAGGCATCGACCGGGATGCTGACGCCCACAAAGCTGTATTTGATATCCGCAATATAGGTATTATAGGTTCCGCCGAGTGATACATCCCGAATTCGACCAATGCCCGCCGGATTCCAGGCCATGGCATAAACATCTTCCGACGCTGCAGCGTAGGCACCGCCCAGCGCGGCACCGCGGGCACCCGCCGGGATTTTCAGGAACTGCGCCATGGATGTTCCGACGCGCGAAAAAGTTTGCGCGTGCGCGGCCACAACAATAGCTAACAGTAGTGCCACTATAACTAAAATTCGATTTTTCATATCACATAAACTCCACAATACAAGTCTAATAAATTATCAGATTAGCGAATAATGGCAAACTTGCCTATTTTTTTACCACCGTCCGGCGTTTCGACCACATAGATGTAGAGTCCGGCAGCAACCTCCTGTCTATTGACAGTCCACATGTTCCAGTCCTCAGTGCCTGTACCCGGATCGCTATCCGGAGCCCAATGCTCCAGTGTGTTGATGAGTTCACCAGCCAGGTTAAAGATGTAAATTGTGCATCGCCTCGGCAGATTGGTGAACTGGATTTTTAACCGGTTCGGATCAGTTTCCCAGTAGGCGGAGACGATATAGGGATTCGGCACCACACGGATGTTGCTCAGCGGATCGGTATTCTCCGGATCAATGAACCATCTTTTTGTGCTGAACTCAAAAATATCATTTGATGTCAGTGGCTTCCATGTGGATACAAATAGCGTATCGCCGTCGCTCCAGCGCGTGCTGGCGCGAACAAAGGAAGAGTCAGCTCTCGTGATGGTGGTGTCACGAATTACGATTCCGGTATTTGGATCTTCCGTTTCAGTAATAGTGGTGTCTGCCGGGCGTACAATCCATTGATCGTTATCATACCAGGTGAATGTATTCAACCAGGTCTGTTTGCCGTCCGGCAGCTTTGATCCATCCGGCAGCGTGATGAATTTGACATCTTCGAGAAATCCCAATTTGTCACCGGAGCTGAATTCGCCAATCGGTTCCACATCAGTCCCAGACGGCATCAAAATCGCGTCCACCGGTTCAGCGTTTTGCTTGCCGTCGGTGATATCATACGCTTTGAAGTAGATGGGAATGCGCTCCACAGTGCCACGACCCAATTTATAGGCGGAATCCGGATAAGAGTTATTCCACACCATCATATAATTCTTGGGAACGGCATTGGCCCATTTTTGAAAGAGCAAATCCCAGGTACAGTCGCTCGTCCACACAGATTTGCGGAAATAGGGTTTATTTGCCACATTCGTGATGGAGAGCTGAATACCGTCAAAAATGGGTGCATACTCTGTACCATCGATAAGACCATAATTCAGGCTGTCAATCGTCAAGCCCACACCGGCAGAGCTACCATCAATATTATAAATATGTGGATCAAATCTGGGTGTACCATCGTCATTGAGGAACATCCACTTGCCGGTATCGATATTTTTGACATTATAAGCGATGACAGTATTTTCTTCTACAGTGGTAGAGTCTACAAAATAGTCGTAGACGATCACGGTATCGCGACTGCCGTACAGCGTGTCAATAGCCACAGAATCCAGTTTGGGTGACAAAAAGGAAAATGTCGTATCTCGAAAGATGATCTGATAGGTATGGCCGGTCACTTGATACTGATCCACTGCGTTCACGCTGATTTTCGCCAGGCCGGAACCCTGGACGCGCCGCAGCGTGCCGTCCAGTGCCGTATCGATTTCGACCGGAACAAAATCACTGGCGCGCGGTTGCGGCGTCACTTTGACAAATTGTGGTTCAGCTTCGCTGTTGCCGCGAAAGTTCTCCAATGACTCCAGGTTAAACTGGAAACGCAGCGGATTCAAAAGCAGATTATCTCTTTCGATACCATAGTCATAAGCGGTGACCGCATAGCAATACGTCACGCCATCTTCGACATCATAGTCGGTGTATGAGTGAAAGAGACCATCTTTCCCTTCACCATCGTCCACTTCATCGTTGCCCAGGTATAACCAGGGCGCGTATTTGTCGCGGCCGCCAATGCCATCAATGAGATCACACTGGGCAATGGGTTTCCATGTACGACCTATACCTTGATCGTCGCGAATATAGTCGCGTTCCGGATCACCCCAGGTTTTACCACCATCGGTGCTTTTATAGACTTTGTATCCTTCAAAATCCTGATAGCCGGTCATCACATCGCGATAAACTTCAGAGCGACGATTCCAGTAGAGCGTCACTTTATTACGCTCCTGACCGGTTACATCAGTATAGGGTGAGACCACTGCCTGCACCTTTGGTGCTTTTGGTGGGTCTGGGCCCTGGTAATTGTTATCATACATCAGCTGGGCAATTTCTGCATTTTGCTCCAGATCAATTGGACTATCGCCCATAATGATAGCAAATGAGGCGTTGACCGTATCATCAAGGGCCAGATCGAATGGCCCGGAAGAAGCAATCAGCGTACAATCCAGTCCGTTCGGATAATCTGCCATCAAGTTGTCAAGATTATTAAAGTGAAGATTTTGTTCGCCGCCGGGATGGCCGTGCCAGAAGTACCAGTCTTTTTGTGGTTCGGTGAGGCCGGTGGTATCGCCGCTCATGACGCGGAACATAACCTCTTCCTTGTTCTGCGCCACCGGAGTCTGACCGTCTCCAGCGAACGGTCCGGTTGACTCGACGGTACGGACGCCGGGACGGGCGTACCAGTCAAACCAGTGCCAGTCGCTGAGTCCCAACTTTTCACCTTGTAATATGTCAGGACTACCATCTCCGTCCAGATCAACATCGCGCGACGCCGGCGGTGAATCAAGAAATTTTAGAGACGTATAGGCCATGCCCGTCAAACCGCCGGACTCGTCATCCAGGTCCCAGATATAGGCAAAATCGAGATCGAGATTATAAGCCATCATATCATCGTCATTCGTGCGACCGGCCAAACTACCCTCAGCGGTTTTATTGTAGGCGTCGACATCAAAATAAAAGCCGACCCACATATCTTTATAGTCCCAGCCGTTGCCGTTATTGGTGTATTCAACAAAGCGGCGATTCTGCTCGATGATTCCCAGCTCGTTGCTCTTGTTGACAATTTTCACCGGGAAAAAGAGAATATCCTCGG
>JAFGKD010000076.1 GCA_016928775.1 Candidatus Zhuqueibacterota bacterium
AGAAGCCGGATTGCCCCAAAAAGCCGAATGCTATCCAAACTGGTCGGGTCTCGACGGGCATGTGGGCGGCCACTACCTGTCGGCCATGGCGATGAATTATGCGGCAACCGGCAATGCGGAATGCAAGAGACGCATGGACCATATGCTTGCCGAACTCAAAGAGTGTCAGGATGCAAACACAAGGAACAACTCCGAATGGGGCGTTGGCTATGTTGGCGGTTTTCCAAACAGTGCAAAATTGTGGTCGACTTTTAAACAGGGCGATTTTAGTATTTACTTTCGATCCTGGGCGCCTTTTTATAATCTGCATAAAATGTATGCCGGACTGCGAGACGCCTGGTTGTATTGTGACAATGAAGCTGCCAAAGAAATGTTTACAAAATTTTGTGATTGGGGCATAAGCCTGATTTCTGACCTTTCCGATGAGCACATGCAACAGATGCTCAACGTGGAGCATGGCGGCATAAACGAAATTTTTGCCGATGCCTGGCAAATAACAGGAGACGAGAAATATTTGACGGCAGCGCAACGCTACTCGCACCGGGCGCTTCTCGATCCATTGTCAGAGGGAATCGATAATCTCGATAATAAACACGCCAATACCCAGATCCCCAAATTTGTCGGCTTTGAGAGAATAGCCGAACTTGGCGGCGGCGAGAAGTATGATAAATCGGCAGAATTTTTCTGGGAAACGGTGACATCCAATCGTTCCCTGGCCTTTGGTGGAAACAGCAGAAGGGAGCATTTCCCCAGTGTAGAATCATGTATCGATTTTGTCAACGTCAATGATGGGCCGGAATCGTGCAATTCCTATAATATGCTCAAATTGACAGAGGATTTGTTCCGGGTGTTTCCATCGGCAAAGTATGTCGATTATTATGAACGGACATTATATAATCACATCTTGTCGACCCAGCATCCCGAGCATGGCGGTTATGTCTATTTCACCCCGGCGCGTCCGCGGCATTACCGGGTTTACTCAGCGCCAAACGAAGCGATGTGGTGCTGCGTCGGCACCGGCATGGAAAACCACGGCAAATACAATCAGTTTATCTACACCCATTCCAATGATTCCCTTTTCCTGAATCTGTTCATTGCCTCCGAGCTCAATTGGAAAGAAAAGGGAATTTTTATCAAACAGGAAACCAATTTCCCTAATGAGGAGCTAACAAAACTGACGGTAACGGAAGGTTCCTCCCATTTTAACTTGATGGTGCGTTATCCGGGGTGGGTGAGCAAAGGTGCCTTAAAAATTACGGTGAACAAACAGGACGTTTCTTTTACTGCGCTTCCTTCCTCCTTTGTCAGCATAAACAGAAAATGGCAAAAAGGCGATGTGGTTGAAATCACGCTTCCCATGCGCAATACCATAGAACACATGCCCAATGTTCCCGAGTATATCGCTTTTATGCACGGCCCCATTTTGCTTGGCGCCAAAACCGGAACGGAAGACTTGAAAGGTCTGATTGCCGATGATGGCCGCTGGGGACAATATGCGGCAGGTGAGTATCTGCCCGTTGATAAGGCACCTATTCTGATTGAAGATGATCTTGAAAATATCGGTGATAAATTAGAACCGGTAAAAGGCACGCCATTAAATTTCAAGCTCAACGTAAAAATGATCAATCCAATAGAACTTACGTTGGAGCCTTTTTTTCAAATCCACGACGCCAGGTACATGATGTACTGGCTGGCATTAACCAATGATGGATACAAGGCCTACGTCGATTCACTCGAAAACATCGAAAAGGAAAAGTTGGCTCTTGAAAAACGCACCATCGATTTTGTCGCCGTTGGCGAGCAGCAACCGGAAACCGACCACGCCATGCAAGCGGAGCGCTCGAACACGGGCAACAATTTGAATGAATTTTATCGAGAAGCTCGTGGCGGCGGTTATTTCAGTTACGATTTATCGACAAATTCAGAAACCAATCTGAGCCTGTTTGTGCGTTACTGGGGTGCGGAATGGGGCAGCCGAAAGTTTGAGATATACATTGACGATGAAAAATTGCTGACCGAGGATAATACAAATCGATGGAACCAGTCTCTGTTTAAGGATGTGGTTTATCCGATCGCGGACTCGATGGTAACCGGCAAAAGCCATATCCGGATCAAATTTCAGGCGCTTCCCGGAAACACGGCCGGCGCTGTGTATGTTGTCAGATTAATCCGGGCAGAGGATAAAAATTAATCACTTGAATAATGTCGAATTGAGGTGCTATAATGCAAATTAATGGCAGTATTAAGATCAAAAACGCTGTGTTCTTGCTGCTTTTCTGCAGCTTTTCACTCTTTTCTCAGGTGAATGTTGAAAAATGGAAAGTGTTCGAACTAGCGCTTGACGGTCCAACTAATGGGAATCCGTTTAAAGAGGTTCAGCTCTCCGCTCAATTTATCAACGGCAGCCACACAATTTCCGTGCCCGGCTTTTATGACGGAAACGGTGTTTACAAGCTCCGCTTTATGCCTCAACAGGGCGGGAAATGGAATTATACAACAAGCAGCAATGCAAAAAAACTGGATAACAAGCAGGGGCATTTTATGTGCACGCCTGCTTCGGACAACAATCACGGGCCGGTGGCTGTAACAGACACGTTTTATTTTGCTTATGCTGACGGGACGCCGCATCATTCGTTCGGAACAACCTGTTATGCCTGGGTGCATCAGGGCGACAGCCTGGCAGAATTGACCCTTGGAACACTGTCAAAGGGGTACTTTAATAAAATGCGCATGTGCATTTTCCCTAAAAGCTATAACTGGAACAAAAATGAACCGCTCTATTATCCTTTTGAAGGCACGCCACTCAAAAACTGGGATTATAGCAGATTAAATCCTGTTTATTTCCAAAATATTGAAAAAAGAATCATGCAGCTTGATTCACTGGGCATTGAAGCTGATCTGATTGTCTTTCATCCCTACGATCGCTGGGGATTCAGCTCCTTTGACAGAGAAACCGAGGATATGTACATTGAGTATATTATCGCCAGATTTGCCGCGTTCAAAAACGTATGGTGGAGCATGGCCAACGAGTACGATTTTATGAGGAGTAAACAGCTCAGCGATTGGGACTATTACATTGAGCAGTTTGGCAAAAAAGATCCGTTTCATCACCTTATCGGCATTCACAATGGCGTCAAAGTTTACGATCATACAAATCCAACCATCACGCATGCCAGCATTCAAAATGAAGATACTTTTCGGGCAAAAGAGTTACGGATGAAATATAAAAAGCCGGTTATTTATGACGAGTGCCGCTATGAAGGTAATATCCCCTGGTCGTGGGGTAATTTAACCGGCCAGGCATTGACTGAAAAATTCTGGAGAGGCGTTACCAATGGCGGATACGTCGGGCATGGCGACACCTACGTCACAGAAGAACTCATTCAATTTCCGAATGAATCATCGGATGTTTTATGGTGGTCGAAAGGCGGAGAATTGCGAGGTCAAAGCCCGGAAAGGATAAAGTTCCTGCGCCGTATCCTGGAAGACGCTCCCGCTCAAATGAAACCCATACCGTTGTTTACGTGGATGCCATTTTCCTGTATCGGTATTGAACATGAATACTATCTGGGCTACTTAAACGATGCCCAACCGAGAAGCATTGTTATAGATTTGCCCAAAGATGCGTCCTATCAGGTTGAAGTTATTGACACATGGGATATGACCATCACGCCTTTACAAAAGAAATTTTCCGGAAAAAGTCTGATTGAATTGCCGGAAAAACCATATATGGCGATACGAATCATAAAACAGGATTGATACCAACTAACGACGAACGACAATATGAGTCGAGCAGAATGAGAGAAGACAAGGATTGGATATTTCGTATAAAAAATAAAGCAGGAGAGCAGTGTGAGAAGATTATTCAATATCATTCTATGGGGAATGATTTTATTAACAAGCTTGAGCAGCTATGCACAGACGAGCACACCACTAAGGCGTCCAATCTCACCCTCAAGCCCCATGTGGCTCATTCATATTGATACATGGAACTATGCCGATCCGCAGAAGATTATAGAGTTGGTTCCGAAAGACATTCGCCCTTATGTGGTGATGAACATTTCGCTGTCGATCAATCATGACGAGCAGACGAGTCGGTTCAGAATCGCCGAATATGGATACGAGATCGCCAAATCGTGGCTGAGAACGTGCGCTGAGAACCGGATGTGGGCGATGGTCCAACCATCCAGCGGCGGCTTTGCTCATTTCTCCGATTTCGATTTATCCGTTTATGAAGAGTTGTACAGGGATTATCCAAACATGATCGGCTTTAATTACTGCGAGCAGTTCTGGGGGTATGACAGTCCAACCGATCCGCTCTCGGCGGTATGGTCTGATCGAATCGCTCACTTTGCAAATCTGTTGGAATTGAGCGATCGATACGGCGGTTATCTGGTGGTCAGTTGGTGCGGAAACCAGTGGTCCCCCAATATCAATCCGATTGGCATGCTGAAGCGCAATCCGGACTTTGCGGCAGCTTGCCGGGACTATACTGAAAACTATATCCTGTGTGAGAAATACACCCAACAGTCCTACCAATCCGATATGGAGAGTCTCTGCCTGGGGGCTTACCTTTCGGGCTATAGCGGGCACTATGGCATCCGCTACGATGATACCGGCTGGACGGATGCCAATGTAAATCATGCCAACTTTACCATGGCGACGTATGGGGCGCCATTTCTTGAGCACGTCATGCTGACCGGTCAAACCGTGATCGACGCCCCGGAGTTGATCTGGACGCAGTGTTTTCACGAAATTAACGCGGGCCCGGCAGGCGATGGCTATTCCACGCGGCAATGGGAAACCTTCCCGCAGTTCGACAATGTCAGTGTTGATCTTTTCCGCAAGGTTCTGGATGGGACAGTTCGCATCCCCAGCCGCCAGGAAATCATAAACCGGACAAAGGTGGCCATTATCAATAATATCAATTCCGGCAGTAGTGACCAAATATATAGTTCCCCTGAGACACTGTTTCAAGGGCTCTATCGCATGGATGGAGACGGGAACCTCAGGAATAACAAAACCTTTTTCAAGAAAACCGGACGTTATCCGACTGTTCCCACTGTTTATCAGTTAGATGATGCGCTTGCCAAGTCATTCCAGGTTCAGGTGAGCAGGACGGACTATTCCACCCGTTGGCCCGCCATTGCTGACAAGGTGACTGAATTCGACAATTTGTTCCCTGAAGAATATACAGGCGATTTGTATGCGGGGCGTCACGAGAACGGCTGGGTGACCTACAATCCATTCAAGACAGGGCAGACAGCCAGTGCGAGTTTTCCCTTCAAATACAACACCTGCGATCTTTTGGAGCTCACCTATTCACAATATACTGCCGGGGTGATCAAGGAATATGCCGATCATCTGACAATCTACCTGAGCAACTATGATAACGTTCTTAACGCCGGCCTGAAGACAGATATCATCAAGATTTATGGGAGTTCCTCGGAACCCACTTTTTCTTTTACAGACAGAGCCGATCATCAACCGAGCCCGGTGTTTTCAAGCTGGGAGGATGGTGTTTTCACCTTGACTGTTTTGCACAATGGTCCGATAGATATTAAGGTGAACTGTGCCGGCACGGCAACCGACCGTTTGACGGAATATCAACCGGCTACTCTTGTTGTTCCGTATTCCCCGGCTGTTTATACTGGGCCTCGCCAGTATGAAGCAGAGTGTTTTGATTATAAAAATATAGGCGGCATTATTAAGAGCGGCTATGACCGTAACATTCGCAACTATAAGGGGCAGGGGTACCTGCACTTTGGCACTAATGCCGCGGCAAGCATCAGGGATTTTGTCACAGTTTTAAACGATGGCACATACGTACTTGAAACCAAATATACGGTGACTGGCGGAGACATCAACACCATTGATTTGTATGTGAACGGAACCAGGGTGGCAACACCTTCATTTACCCAAACGTCTTCACTTGGTAGTTGGGCGGTTAACATCCAAAACGTCGAACTTGGCATGGGGGTCAACACCATCGAGTTTCGGGCGACGGCCAGAGGAGCACACACACTATATTTTGATAATATTGTTGTGCGAACAGGCAACGCTGATGACGTGTGGCTGGAGGCCGAATGTGGAACTGTTGGTTCACTATGGGATACGGCACTTGATCCTGCTGCTTCAAATGGTCTATATACCACTATTCAATCGGGTAACAACAGCACAGGCAGCGCGCCTGAAAACCCGGGCGGGTACATCACTTATGATTTTAATGCCGGCAAAAGCGGAACGTACAAGGCGTGGGGACGCGTGATGACCCCAACTGCGGATGATAATGCGTTCTGGGTAAAAATGGATGAGAATTCCTGGTTGGCATGGAGTGATATAACACCATCAATGAGCTGGACATGGGTTAAAATCGACTCTTTTACTTTATCCGAAGGCGATCATACATTCATTGTTGCGTACAATAAAGACGGCGCGCAACTGGATAAACTGTTTTTCACCCGCTCAGATGTTTTGCCATCAGGAAAGGGCGGGCCGGCCAATAACTGTTCAACCACCAATCAATCACCCATTGCCTACGCAGGTTCGGATAGAACAGTAATCGATATTGATGCTAACGGTCGTGAAACAGTGACACTCAACAGCACCGGTAGCGTCGATCCTGACGGCACGATTGATTCTTATGAGTGGAGTAAAGGCGACAGCCTGATCGCGACGGGCGCCAGGCCTTCTGTGGAACTTTCTGTTGGCGCGCATACGATTACCCTTACTGTTACAGACAACGATGGTGCAACAGATGCCGACGATGTGACGATAACCATCCACGAAAGCAACTTTAATGATGCTGATATCTGGCTGGAATCGGAATGTGCCACTGTTGGTGGAAATTGGGATATTGTGAGTGATTCGCAGGCATCCAATGGTCACTATGTCACGGTAAAAGCCGGCATTGAAAGTTTAGACAGTGCACCGATTGGTAATGAGACCGTCGTCAGTTTTCCTGTTTCGGTAAATTATGACGGCAACTATTCTGTATTTGCTCGTTTGAATTGCCCCAGTTATGATGACGATTCTTTCTGGGTAAAAATGGATAATGGAACGTTCCAGATGCACAACGGACTGGTAACCAATGGATGGCAATGGATCAAGTTGGACGAGTTTGAATTGACCGAAGGTAAACATACCCTTATCATTGGTTATAGAGAGGATGGCGCCAAACTTGACAAAATTTGTCTCTCGCTTTATCTTACGGAGCTGGAAGGTTTGGGTGAAGAAGCTGAAAATCTATGTGATCCGACAGGGGTCACGAATTTGAAACAAGCGCCTAAAGAATTCGCTTTGAAACAGAATTACCCGAATCCTTTTAATCCATCCACACGCATCAGCTATCAATTGCCGGCCAATGAATTTGTGACCTTAAAAATATTCGATGTTCTCGGAAAACAAGTCGAAACGCTGGTGAATGAGCAACAGAATGCCGGTCATTATTCTGTGAAATTTAATGCTTCCGATTTGCCAAGTGGCGTCTATTTTTACAGTATTAAAGCCGGAACGTACAGGGATACAAAAAAACTTTTATTGTTCAAATAAGTATCATATGACTTTTGGAGAGTTATGGTATGAAAATTAAAGCATTTTCGATCTTTGCCGTTTTGCTCGGATTTTTCGCAGCAGCCGTCACCAAACCGGATCCGAATTTTTATATTTTTCAGATACTCGCCCTCTGTAACATGACGATTGCTCAGGACAATGTTGCTCACAATCCCATTATTTACGCTGATGTCCCGGATATGTCAATGATCAGGGTAGACGATACCTATTATATGAGCAGTACCACTATGCACATGGCCCCAGGGGTGCCGATCATGAAATCGAAAGATTTGGTCAATTGGGAACTGGTCAATTACGCTTATGACATTCTGGATGATGTGGATGCCCTGAATCTGGAAAATGGGGAAAGCACCTACGGTCGAGGTTCATGGGCAAGTTGTTTACGGTACCACAGTGGTATGTATTATATCAGCACGTTTGCTGCCACAACCAACAAGACCTACATCTATTCAACAAAAGACATTGAGAAAGGCCCATGGAAAACCATAACTTTTGAGCCTTCGTATCACGATCACAGCATATTTTTTGACGACGATGGCCGTGTTTATATGATTTGGAGTGTCAAAAAACTCCGCATGGTTGAGCTCAAAGAAGATCTGTCGGGTATAAAAGAAGGCACGGAACAAGTCCTCATTGAGAATGCCAGCGCACCTGCAGGCGATAATATTATGCTAGGCGCTGAAGGTTCGCAACTGTTCAAGGTGAATGGCACATATTATCTGTTCAACATTACCTGGCCACGCGGCGGCATGCGCACGGTTATTATTCACCGGGCCGATCAGATTACCGGCCCTTATGAAGGCCGGCTCGCTCTTCAGGATAAAGGTGTCGCCCAGGGTGGGCTCATCGATACGCCGGATGGACGATGGTTTGCCTATTTGTTCCAGGATCACGGCGCTGTTGGCCGCATCCCGTATCTGGTTCCGGTAAAGTGGGAGGATGGCTGGCCGGTATTGGGAGTAGATGGCAAAGTGCCCGATGTCTTGGAAGGTTTATCTGCCAGCACCGGCTTGATCCCTGGCATTGTGGCTTCCGATGATTTTGCCCGTAAAAAAGGTGAGCCCGCGCTGCCATTGGTTTGGCAATGGAATCATAATCCCGACAATGATTTTTGGTCTCTTACCGAGCGAAAGGATTATCTGCGCCTGACAACCGGGCGCGTTGACAGCACCTTTACAATGGCAAGAAATACCTTGACCCAACGCACAATCGGGCCCGAATGCTCCGGTTCCACCTCAATCGATGTCTCAAATATGAAGGACGGCGATTTCGCCGGTCTGGCTCTGTTGCAGAGAAAATACGGTTTGGTTGGCGTCAAATACGACAATGGCGTTAAATCGATTGTTTTGCTGAGCGCCGAAACCGGGGTGGCTGTTGAATTTGAACATGTTCCCCTCACGCAAAAAACAGTTTATCTGAAAGCCGACTGTGATTTTCGCGACCGTGCAGACGTCGCTTTTTTCTTCTACAGCCTTGATGGACAATCGTGGACATCAATTGGCGAACAGCTTGATATGGAATACACCCTGCCGCACTTTATGGGCTATCGTTACGGCTTGTTCAATTATGCGACAAAAACTCCTGGCGGATTTGTGGATTTTGATTATTTTCATATATCCAATCAGATTGACAAAAACGAATAAAAAGTATGCACATTCTTAGCTGATCCTGTTTGGATTGAGATTGAATTTTAATAATTAAAGTGTATATTCAGCAAGACGAACAGAATCAGAGATTTATTCAAATAACGCGGAGTGCAAAATGATTCATTATTACAAGTTATTTTCCAAATATTTTATTTTTTCTGTTATTATAGTTACAATTCTAATAGCGGGTACTACTTTTGCCCTGCCCACTGCAGATAAAGTTACAAGTACAAATATTGACAAAGCCGGCGATACAGCCGTCATTGTCGAGGCAGAATCCGGCGTCCTCGGCAGCAATTTCCGGGTTGGTCAGGACGGCGATATCACTTACGTTACGACCAAAACTAACTATATCGGCACAACCAATCCAGATGACGAAAACAGTTTGATCACCTACAATGTCACTTTTGAGGATTCCGGGTACTATAATTTATTTGCCCATTTGCGCGTTGGGTCGGGCTCGTACGACGATGACAGCTTTTTCTATGCAAGAGGATTTGGTGAAAAAAATTATGCTTCACCGACGGATTGGGTGTTTATCAACGGACTTGCCGGCGCCGGCTTTACCAGCCCATCAGAAGTTGTCGACGGTCCAGGAGTCGTTGGTTCGCAAATCTGGAAGTGGGTCAACGTAACGAAAAATTTCTACCAAGGCGTCTCACCGGCCAACGCTTTTTATGTGGATATTGATAATTTTTCAAAAACATTCCAAGTCGCCGGTCGTGAAGATGGATTGGAAATTGACAAGTTTGCCTTTGGCAAGGCTCATTTATATTTTACCGTAGAAGCTCTGGAAAATGGATTACCTGGTTCGACAACGAAACCTGAACCAGATTCGAGCAAGTTTTACAAGGGTCCCCCCTTGGCCGAAGGATCATCCAAGTTCCTGGGCAATGTAAAAGCTCTTAATGATAATAATTACGCCTACTATTGGAATCAGCTTACTCCGGGGAACGAAGGGAAATGGGGTTCTGTTGCCGGCACTTCAGATACATCTCGATGGAATTGGAGCGGTCTGGATGCTTTATATAATTATGCAAAGCAACACAACTTGATCTTTAAGGATCATACCTTAATTTGGGGCAACCAGCAGCCCTCCTGGATATCCTCTCTCGACTCTGCCCGGCAGTACAAATATATTGAAACGTGGATCAGAATGGTCGGCAAAAGATATCCGGATATGGATATGATTGATGTCGTCAATGAACCCCTGGCTGGGCACAATCCACCCGATGGTGGCAATAATAGAGCAAACTATAAAAGGGCTTTGGGAGGTAATGGAGAAACAGGCTGGGATTGGGTCATAAATTCTTTCATATTAGCAAGAAAGTACCTGCCCAACACCAAATTATTGTTGAATGATTATGGAATTATCAATGACAATTCCGCCACAACAAATTATCTCAAAATTATAAGCTTGTTGCAGGATAGGGGACTTTTAGACGGCATTGGCGTGCAAGGCCATCGTTTCGAACTAGAGAATGCAAGCACAAGTACCTTAAAGAGTAATTTGGATAGACTGGCTGCGACCGGTTTGCCGATATATATTTCAGAAATGGATCTGGGTAATCTCAGAAACGAAGGCACACCGAATGATGACCAACAACTACAATTGTACCAGCGAATATTTCCGATATTGTGGGAACATCCCGGAGTACAAGGCATCACCCTCTGGGGATATCTTGAGGGGCAAATGTGGCAATCTTCCTGTTATCTGGTACTCAGAGACGGTACCTGGAGACCGGCGATGCAGTGGTTGGCTGAGTATATCAAGGAGAGTCAAGCCGGCGTCGAGATAACTATTAAAGCTTTACCAGCTGATTTTCAACTAAAACAAAATTATCCCAATCCGTTCAATCCAACGACCACTATTGATTTCAGTCTGCCGGACCCGGCACATGTGACGCTGAAAATTTATGACATTCTCGGCAGAGAGGTCGTCACCCTGGTCAACGAGAATTTAAAGCCAGGTGTCTACAATGTTACCTGGGATGCCAAAAATTCCTCTGGCTCCAATATAGTCAGCGGAGCCTATTTTTACAGATTGGCTGTGGGTAATCAGACCGTTGCGCGAAAAATGTTATTACGAAAATAGATGGCGCATGTCGTACATTAACGTGTGCGACATATCAAGTAATATATTGCGCCAATAATTACTGAGGTTAACAAATGTGTAAATTAGTATTAATTCCCATATATAATATACTGTTTATCTCTGTATTAATTGCTCAAGAGCCCTCGACAGAATGGACCAGAACATATGGTGGACCACATGCGGAATGGGCCGGAAATTTGGTCGAAACCGATGATTCAACATCTATATTGGTTGGTAGTACACAATCTTATGGCAACGGCACGATAGGCTCTTCCGATATTTATCTCTTAAATATCGATACCAAGGGTGATACGTTGTGGACCAAAACTTACGGAAGTAGCTATCATGAGATTGGAGGAGATATTATACAGACAACAAACGGTGATTTTGTCATTGCGGCCACTGTAGATTATTTCAATGGTGATAGTGATATTTATTTAATAAAAACTGATAGACATGGAAAATTACTTTGGGAAAATCGATTTGGCTCAAGTGACTATGAAGAAAATATTTACTCCCTTCAGTCCTCATTTGATGGCGGCTACATTATGGTGGGCAAGGCTGTAGATATAAATAGCAGGACAAGTCGTTTGCTTGTCGTTAAAACAAATGCTTCGGGCGATAGCCTCTGGGTAAAAAGATATGGCTCGGACTATCGTCCGTGTGAAGGATATTCAATTAAAAAGACAATAGATAATAATTATGTTATCGCTGGCAATCAATGGTCTTCCGATTCCGGCGAAGATTTTTATATTGTTAAAATTGATTTAATGGGAAATAAAATATGGGAAAACAATTTTGGACTCGGGCTATATGATTTTGCTTGTGATCATATCACAACTTTTGATGGTTTTATGACGGTTGGGTATACGGATCCTTTGGACTCCAATTATAATGAGGGTCTTTTAGTAAAATTTGACAGTGATGGGAATTATATTGATCATCATACCTATGCTTCAAATAATAATTCATCATATTCCTATTTTTCCATAAAGCAAACTTTTAATAATGAACTTGTCTTAGCAGGTTCTTCGAGTGGCAATTTACTCGTACATAAAATATCCCAGGCGGGCATATTAAGATGGGAAATGATAATAGATGCGAATATTCAATTAAGGGGATGCAAGGTTATACAATTAAAAAAACATGGCTATTTAATATTGGGGACAAAAAATATTTTTTCAAATAGCTCAGATATTTTATTGGTGAAACTCTCTTCTGATGCAATGAATGCTGTTAATGAACAAACACAGTCTCGTTTGAGCCGTTTTCAGTTGCAAAGTTTCCCAAATCCATTCAATTCCTCAACAATAATAAAATATCATCTTGAAAAATCTGATGATGTTATGTTAAAAATCTACAATATTCATGGTCACGAAATTGAAACGTTGGTCAATGAATTCCAAACAGCAGGTGATCATGAAATAAAATGGCAGCCCAACAGTTTGCCGAGTGGATTGTATTTTTATAGATTACAGACGGGTGATTTTTCAGAAAACAGGAAATTTTCTTTACAAAAATGATGACAAACTATTCCCAAAAGAAAATTTTAAAATTGATCTTTGTTGTTTCGTTTTTGTGCTGTCCTCTTTTTGCCCACCTTCCTCAAGTGGATAGTGATGGTGCTTTTGTGTTAAATCATTCAGATTGCCAAATAATAACACCAGAGCCAATATTTTCTCTTCGAGGTGGATTTTATGAAAAAAGTCAATTTGTTAGTTTCGAAAATGTTAGGGAAGTGGAAATCTATTATACAGTGGATAGCTCTCCCCCGAATAGCACATCTCAACGTTTTGACACGCCAATACTGATCAGCGAGACGACAGCTTTAAGAGCTATTGCCTATCAGGATGGAAAGCTCCCAAGTGAGATCATCACCAACACCTATTTTATTAATAGTCCTGTCAATCTACCTGTTTTATCCCTCGCCACTGATCCGGATAATTTTTTTGACGAGGAAATTGGCATCTATGTGACCGGCATAAATGGCACAGGTGGGTATTGTGCCGGCGTTATCCGCAAAAATCCGTGCGCTAACAAATCAAGAGATGAAAGCGGGACAACACCGAATAAGCTGGGATGGTAAAAGTGAGACCGGCGATGTTGTTGCAAGTGGATTATTCATTGTAGCTTTAAAAGTGGGGGAGGAAGCAGTGATAGACAGAACTATTATATTTTTGAAATAATTTGAAGGCTTGTTTAAACATGGTGGAATGAATGTCCAAATCACATAATACAAAAAAAATGCGGCCGATGCTTTTGCTTGTCTTTTTTTTCTCCGGTCTCAGTGCGCTCATTTATCAGATTGTCTGGATTCGAAAATTTGGTCTGGTCTTTGGTGTGGATGTGTTTGCTGCCGCCACAGTGCTGACCGCTTTTATGGCGGGACTGGCCCTGGGAAATCTGGTGTTTGGTATTATTGTCGATAAATATAAAAACGCTCTCAAGCTGTTTATTTTTCTTGAGGTTGGCATCGGTCTGTTTGCTTTATTATTTCCCATCACATTCAAGGCGCTCAATCAGCTTTACGTCGGTCTCTCCCATATCTTGCCGCTCGGTTTTTATGCGACGCAATTGTATCGCTTTCTTTTCGCTTTTTTATTCCTGTTGCTTCCAACAACGCTGATGGGCGGGACGCTGCCGGTCATGAGCAAAATGTATGTCACCAATTTGCAGACTTTGGGACGGCGTATCGGTCGTTTGTACAGCATCAATAATCTCGGCGCGTTTGTCGGTTGTTTTATCGCCGGCTTTTTTCTAATGCGACTTTTTGGCTTGCAGCATTCAATTTTTATTGGCGCCGCTTTAAATGGGCTGAATGTTCTCCTCGTTTTTGGGATGTGGAAGATTCTGCCTAATGTCAGTTCTGCGATGGAGGAGGCGAGGCAAGCCGCACCGGATGAGGTTATTGATCCTCTGCCGCGCGGTGTCATTCGCTTTGTCTTGTGGGCATTTGCGATTGAAGGCTTTACGACTCTGGCCTATGAGGTCATTTGGACGCGTATTCTGTTGGGCTTTTCTTTTGATAAAAGCGTCTACTTTTATACGACGGTTATTTTGAGCTTCATTTTTGGTCTATCGTTGGGCAGTATCCTTATTGCCAGGATTACGGACAAGCTGAGGAATTTGCTCGCGCTGTTCGGGATCATTGAAGTGGCCATCGGTTTTTTAGCCATCCTTCTTTTGTCCGGGTTTTCCGGTATTGCTGAACTGCTGAATACATGGCGATTAAATTATGCGGATTCATGGTGGAGCAGTCTCGGACGGGAATATCTCATTTTTTTTGTTGTCATGCTTTTTCCAACGACTCTGATGGGCATGACTTTTCCGATCGTCAGCAAAATCTGTACGCGGCATCTCAAACGATTAGGCGGCCGCATCGGTGAGATTGGCTTTCTCGATACGGTTGGATCGATTTTTGGCGCGTTTGTCGCCGGCTTTATTTTGATTCCTGTTCTCGGCGTCATCAAGGCTGTTTTCTTCACTGCTTTGATCAATATTCTTATTGGCGCGATTGCCGTTGCCCTGCAGCCTCGTAAAAGTGTCGTGATGAAAAGTGCGTTCATCGGTGCTGTTGTGGTGATTTTAATCGTGCTCACGATATTCTCGCCCGATACAGCCTATTTTCAGCATTGGCAGACCAAACGGCCAGGCGACCGATTACTTTATTACCATGAAGGCGCAGATGCGACCATCGCGGTGCCGCAACACAATGACGGGATCAAATTTTTAGCCATCAATGGATCCGTCACCGCGTTCGCCAACTATGGGGATAGGCGCGTGCACAAGATGTTAGGTTATTTGCCCTACTTTCTGCATCAAGAATCACCCAAAAAGGCTTTGGTTATTGGGCTTGGCATGGGTATAACCGCACAATCGTTGATGCTGCCGGGCATCGAAGGAGTCGATTGTCTCGAAATCAATCGCGGTGTTGTGGAAGCGGCTGCCGGATATTTTGCCGGAGAGAATGTAAATGTCATGGCTGACAATAGACTCAACATCATCATTGATGATGGCCGCAGCTATTTGACCAAAACAAGGGTGAAATATGATATCATCACCTCCAACGCTGTGCACGCACGACTCAGCGGCAATCTTTATACAAAAGAATTCTATGCGCTTTGCAAACAACACTTGACCGAGACCGGCATCATGTGTCAATGGACATCGACCAATTGGCTGACGCCGGTTGAATTTGCCTCGCTGATCACCGCGTTTCAGGCCTCTTTTCCGCACACGAGTCTTTGGCTTGTCAATGCCGGCCATCTTTTGATCGTCGGCTCACCCGAGCCGTTAAAATTTCCGGTTTCGACATTTTATGCCAGGTTTGACCATCCAAAAATACAAATAGACCTGGGCGCTTATATGCTGGATACACCCGAAGCACTGTTGGCGCATTTTGTCACGGATGAAAGAGGGCTACCCAGTCTTGTGAAGAGTGCACCGGTGAACACGGATGACAAGCCGATTGCCGAATTCAGCCGAGTCGTGAGCAAGATGCAAATTCCCGAGGTCGTGCTTGGACTCATTCGGGTGAAGCATGATCTGGTGGAACGTCTTGTTTTCGACCAGCACTATCTGAAGGATATGACAAAAATCAAAGAAAAAGTGCGACAGTACAGTCTGGCGGAAAAATATTATCTGGAGGGAGTCTTTTCGAAAAATTTTTATCAGGAACCGCTACTCGCCCTGAATATGTTGACCCAGGCCCTCGATCTTGTCCCGGATGATTATCGCTATCATGAAGAAGCGGCCAGCATTAATCTGGCGTTGGCACAGCAATCCGGCGTGGCGGAAGATCATCTGCCGATATATCTCGATAATGCCATCGAACATCTTGAACGCATGCTCGAAAAAAATCCGGACTCTGCGTTTGACTGGAACAATCTCGGATTTGTCTATATGAATCGCGGTTTGCTTGACCGGGCAGAGGATGCCTTGTCACGAGCGATAGACCTTGCGCCGGAGAATCCATTACCACGCATTTATCTTGCATCACTTTATGCTGGCAGGGGGGAGGTTGGGGCGGCAGAAAACCAACTGCTCACGGCCATCCGGGCTTTTCCCAAAGAGCTGGAAGCATATTATCGTCTGGGACTCATTTACGAACTGACCAATCGTTTTGATGCGGCAATCGCGCAATATGAAAAGATCACAAAACTTGACGATTCTTATCGTGATGCAAAAATCCGTTTGGTGCGGCTGGAAAATCAGGCTTTATAATCCCATGCAAGAATAATAATCCGTACGACACATCTGCAACATCGTATTTTTTTAGCAAAGTTTATAGGCCACGGATATTTCACGGATGAAACACAGATAATATCATTCATTTTAATATTTTTCAACCTCCAGCCCCAAAACTTTCTCGAAGCAAAGCCAAAACAAAAATCCGTGTTCATCCGTGTGCATCTGTGGCTCAAAATTTAGCTGCGGCTGAGGGCTGCGCCAAGATCATCTATGGCGAAAAATTTAGCTGAGGTCAAAGGGTACACCAAGTTGCTCGACGATCCTGGCGCATGAAAAAAAAGACCCGATCCTGGTAAGGGGATCGGGTCGGTCGAAC
Source organism: Candidatus Zhuqueibacterota bacterium (assembly GCA_016928775.1). Lineage (GTDB taxonomy): Bacteria > Zhuqueibacterota > Zhuqueibacteria > Residuimicrobiales > Krinioviventaceae > Kriniovivens. The sequence continues at coordinate 16,880 of JAFGKD010000076.1, forward strand.
TTATTTCATAAAGGTCATTTTGCGAATGCTGACATAATCATTCACTGTTAATTTATAGATGTATAGGCCACTTGGCAGTAGATTTGCGTGTTCGTCAAGACCGTTCCAGATGACAGAGTAGACACCCGCAGCATGTTGTCCTTCCGCCAAAATACGTACGAGTTGCCCCCGCACGTTGTAAACGGCCAGGAACACACCACCCTTTTCTTTGATATGAAAAGTGATTTGAGTTTCCGGATTAAACGGGTTGGGATAGTTTTGCAGCAATTCAAATTCCTGTTGGGATGACGCAAGCCGGTCTGTCGTTAAAATATTCGTGGGTGGGCTGCCTTTTCTTTCTAAGATTAACAATGCCCAGGCTGTCGATACAACGTTTGGTAATTCTGCCCCCCATAAAAGGTCATGCCACGATCCATCTTCCATCTGTCGTTCAAGTAAAAAGGCGGCAAAGTCGTCGTGCCATGGTCGGCCAATTCCATCGACTTTGATAACATCAAGGTCGTAACTTTCAAATCCCTGTTTCAAGCAATACATGGCAAGCAGATTGTTCCACCAGCCCAGAGATTCATTATCAGTCACATTCCAATTATTGCCGATGAACTCTAGAGCATGTTGAACTCTCGGGGACTCGATGCCATGGCCTAAAAACGCCAGTTGAAAAAGTAAATTGCCGGTTCTCAATAGGTTTTGTCCCTGTTCAGGATCATTTGGGTCTGTATAGCCGGAGCCGCCATTTTCATCATTTTGAATAAAATCAATCCATACGCTAAGCCGATCTTTGAGAGCTGGAGGTATTTCCACTCCAATGCTCTCAGCGTAACGCAAAGCCAGTACAACAAAACCGGTAATCGAATTGTCACTTCGATCATTAGGAACCTCGTATCCAGGTTCATAATTCCACCCACCAAAACAAGGGTGCGGGGAATTATCCGGATTCAGTGTTTTATTTTGTGACCAGGCAAAATAGGCGATCATTTCATAAAGAAGTTCGATGACTCTCTTGCCGTTAACTAACGGATTCGGGCTGGCAATAATATGCTCGGGAGTCCCGCTTGCGGCAATCGCCATTAAAGCGACTGCTGCATTATAGGTTTCATGATGTCGGTAGTCGGGATCGGGTGTCTCGTAGATAAAGATTCCTCGTCCCTCACCATAGGTATCTGCAAGATTCAACAAAAATTCGTATCCCCTGATAACGTGCTCACTATAGATGTAATCCGGTTCGTAGGGCGAATTGTACTGCAGCTCGTAGGCACGTTCACATAGTTTAGTCAACGCGAATCCTGTTAGAGCGACTCGTTCACTGGCCAGGTGTTGTTTACCGTCGGGATCTTCTACAGTATGGAAAACACCCCATGAGCCATCTTCATTTTGTTGTCCCGTGAGAAATTCCAGACCTTTGTTAATGCCAGCATTGATATCCTCCGGGGGAGGCGCTTGACTGAATATCACAATGGGCAGCAGCAAAGCGACAATTACGTGAACGATGTGTTTTTTTGACATTTTGATCTCCTCCTTTTTCACATTATTATTTTAGTATGAATTTGACTATTGATCAGAAAAAACATTTCAATTCGAAAGCTTTATGAAATGTCAGATATGTTCAAAAAAGCAACTATCCTTGGCAATAGAATTCATTACCTCACTGGCCACCACATCATCAGATTTTCTTGAGGATGTGATTGATCCAAAATACCCGTTGAGATTTTATGAGCCAAATCGATATTGTGACTTAAGTATATTGCCAAGCATTCTTTTTTTTGTAATGTTCATCAAGAAATTCACCAATTAATGGAGCAACCTCTAGTGGTTTTTCCTCTTGCCAGAAATGGCCGCAAAATGGAATCACCTCAAATTGAATGGCGTTGGGAATTTCATCATAAAGCTTTTTACCCCACGACAATGAAAGTTCCGGATCATCGGCCGCCCAGATGACCAAAACAGGTTTATGAAACTCACGCAAAGCGGGAACAATTTGCATTGTGTATTTAGGATCACCTGCCAAGAGAAAATTTCTGAAGCATTTAAAGGCTTCTCGGTTTCTACGTCCCGGCCTCATATATTCAAGAATTGCTTCATTACTAATTTTCTCCGGAGTGTATGCCGTTCGACGCATTGATGAATATCGCGATTTTGTTTCACGCCATTGGAAAAAGCCTGTCGTTGTTAGAATAGACATAACCAATGGAATCTTTGCAAGCTTTTGTAATTTTGCCACTGTTGGGGATGGCCAATTATCATAACACACACTGTCTGTAATCACCAAACATGACAGTTTTTCCGGATAGCGAGCTGCTACTATTTGAGCTGCTGCACCTCCCTGATCATGACAAACTGCACTGAATTGGTCATGTCCTAGCACACTCATAAATTCCACTAACATTTCTGCCTGAGCGTCCATATGAAATTGGCCGGAATTGGGATTTACTTTTGTGTCTCCTAATCCCATTAAATCAGGAGCAAAACAATGGAAATCATTCCCTAAATATTGCATGACATGTCGCCATAAAAAACTGGATGTTGGAATTCCATGAACAAAGAGTGTAGGTGGATTTGTAGCAACACCCGATTCCAAAAAAGCGATATCGCCGAATGATGTATGAATATATTTTTTTTCAAGTATCATGATGATCTTTATGCAAATGTGAAAAATAATAGTCGAGTCTTGATTCCTTCATTAGTATTGATCTCTCCATTATCTTTATTTCTTCTAAATCTCCCTATGGTTATAAATAGAGGATTCCCCATGCTTTTATGGATCATAAGCAATTTTTTAGATTACTGCAAGCATTATCGTTGCGCTTAATACGCTATTTATATTATTGCAATACGACGTCCATGGGCCAAAAACTAGGAAAAAACTACATGGATTAAGAACAGAAAAAGCAAAGGCGCCGATTGTTAAAAGGAATCAGCGCCTTTAGGGTGAACAGAAAGGAGGTTCAGTGATTTAATCCTTACTCACTTTAAAAAAATGAGCAAACAATTTCCTCAGCTAAGGAAATAAATACTATTTCAGATACATAATCTTGATATCTTTACGAAATCCTTGGGCATTAATTTTTACAATATATAATCCAGTACCGATATCCATGGTCGGTTGCCAGCGGATTAAATTATCACCTGCCTGCAACGTGACTTCCGCATGATGCACACGTGATCCAAGGATGTTCACTATATCGATGGTCGCAGGCTGCTCGGAATCCTTTGTGCAGGAAATAAGAAGTGAAATGTCAGAATTGAAGGGATTGGGGTAAAGTCGATAATTGGATACGGAAAAATCATTTGAGCCGATGCCGGCAATAGATTTATTCAGAGGAGAGCAGGTGATGACATTCGCTGCTGAATTATAGACGAGTAAATTATGCGTTACATCATCGACACAAAAGGAAAAAACCGGTTTGCGCGCATCGATAGATGTCATGAGCATTACAAGGCCGCTTCCATCTGTGACACCGGATACACTTTCATTAAAGTCACCGCTGAACGTACCCGAAACCGTTGCGTCAGTAACAGGAGCACCTAGATTATCTACGATTGTCACCGTTGCCGTTCCGTAAACTCGACCCGGTCCCCCACGCTGCGTACCCTCAATAATAGATGACACATGCATACTCGTGGCAACACCGCCAGGTTCTATTATCTTTATAAAGTTAAGATTGTAGCCGTCCGATTCGCTGTAAAAACGCATCACTTGCTCGCCCGCGTCAAGAGAAACGTTTGAAATTTGTACTGTCGTCCATGCTTGCCAGTCACCGGTCGCTGGAACGGAAACCGGGCCGGTGACATCGACACCATCAAATTCGATATGAAAGGTGCCACCGGAGGTGAGCGACGCGGCCCGAACCTCTATCGTATAATTTTCGGCTGCTGAAACGTTGACCGTATATTCCAACCATTCGTCTGGATTAATCCAACCGATATTATAGCCACCTTCTCCACAGGCCTCGATGTCCACATCAACATTAGTACGATAGGCTCCGCCGGCATTTCCGGCATCCGTGTCATAGTATGCTTCACCCGCTCGCCCGAGATCAAAATCTTCAGCCTCAATTGTTCCCGGCACGGACATGGGAGTGCCATAAAAGGGTGTTTGCGGGCATCCAATCCCGACCGTAATATCAATTTCGTCCTCGGCGCTGTAACCGCCATCATCTGCTGCAATGGCTCTGAGCGTATAACATCCATCCGTCGTACCGTTCCAGGTATACGAGTACGGCTCTGTCGTATCTTCACCGAGATAATTTCCGTTTTGATAAAACGCAACTGACGTGATGCTACCATCCGGATCAGATGCTGTTGCTTCAATCAGGATATCACCGACAGGTAGAGAGGCACCATCTTGTGGATTGGTGATCGTCACCGAAGGAGGATCATTGGCGATTTGGTAGACGCGCACATAGTCGATGATATAGTGCTGCGGAAATACGGTGGAGGCATCCGGAGCGCCGGGCCAGTCTCCGCCGACCGCAAGGTTTAACAAGATATAGAATCGTTGGTTAAATGGTGCCGGAAACGGTGCGGCGCTACTCCACCAATCCGTTTTTGTACAAAACAAATTGCCATCAACATACCAACGCATGATCCCCGGCTCCCATTCCATGCTGTAAATATGGAAATCCTTTGAAAAATCTGTTGCTTTTGGACCGTGGCCTTCTGTATAGGTACATCCAGAACTGACATTATCCGGCCAGGCTCCACCATAATGTATCGTACTGTAAACCGATTTGGGGATATTAATTGCTTCCATGACATCAATTTCACCGCTGGCGGCCCAGCCACCATATACCCAGTCAGTGGGCAACATCCAGAATGCCGGCCACATACCCTGGCCACTCGGCAGCTTGATGCGTGCTTCGAATCGGCCGTAAAGAAAGTCTCCTTTATTCAGGGTTCGTAGACGAGCTGACGTATATTCACGTGTACCATCCGGCCCGGTAAAAGTCTCCTCAAGCGCTTGGATGACCAGACAGCCGTTTTCAATAAAAGAGTTTTCTAACCGGTCCGTGTAATATTGAAGCTCATTATTACCGCCGCCCAATCCGTTTACCTCGTGCTCCCATTTTGTCAGGTCAATATCTGGACCATCAAATTCATCACTCCATACAAGTTGATATCCTTGCGTATATCCCATAGTTGGAAATACAAAAAAAATCAAAACCGTAACAGCATAAAAAAACTTTTTGGCGCTCATGATAGACTCCGTTTTGATTATAATTTGTGAATCGTGTGGATAATGACAAGCAGGCTATTGAGTCCTCTTTACGGGGGCCTGCATGCATGTGTGAAAATACTGATTTCGATACATAGAGCATGATAGGAAAGATGATACGATAGCTTAATGCGCTGTTTAAATTTTGCAGCAGTGCGGAAATTTACATCTGTTTTCGGACAGACGGGCATAAGAGCTCATCGCTAAAGTGCACATCACCTGTACAAATGAGTATAAATAATTTTCAATCGAATGGCAACAGATAATTGATCTAATATTTTCTCATTTTTACATTCTCTCTTTGTGTTGTGTAGAGTACAGCTTACACAACCATCATTTGCCACCTATTTACTACCTGTATTTCGACCGCCTACCACTGGCACTATCATCAAATTCTCCGGCCAATAATGCACATCATAACCAAACAGACTACACACTCGTTCAACTTCACGCCATATCTGACGATCCTGCAGCACGGGATCGTCGCTGAGTTCCAACGATGACATATTTGCGCTAACCTGCTTTGCGACCTCAATCCAAAAATCCGAGATTGGCGAATAATGCTCATATATAAATTTTTGCACCTTCATACTTGATACTCAATGTCATTAAGTTAAGCCTTTATATGGAAAAGCGAATCGCCTCCCGCGAGAGACTCTCGGATATTTTCTATTTGGTC
>JAFGKD010000077.1 GCA_016928775.1 Candidatus Zhuqueibacterota bacterium
ATCTTTCACAATAACACAATTTATCTGCCCCCTGGCAACACCGCCGTCATTGCGGATGAGGCGAAACAGACCGCGCGTTTTTATAGCAACATTTTTTATACCGAAAGTGAATCCGCACTCCTGACCCGCGACGCAGAGAACAGCACTCCGTATCTCGATCACAATTGTTATTTCGGCTACAGCGAGACCGATGTGCAGCTTGATGCCAACGCCATTAGCGCGGATCCCAAACTGGCAGCCGTCGGTACGGGCGGTGACGGTAAAGATACCGTAGACGGCTACAAACTCACCGATGGCAGTCCTTGTATTGCCGCCGGCGTCAGCAAAACGGCTATGGACGGAAATTACTGGCTGCCGGACATGGGAGATCAGGACTATTTTGGCTTTACCATTGATGCGAAAAAGATTGATATCGGCGCGCATCAATATTCGAGTGAAACTAGCGTCGGCTCCATCGCACCGGATGAAAAAAGACCATCCATTTTCGTTGTTGGGCACAACTATCCCAATCCGTTCAACAGTGCGACGACCATTCCGGTTCGGCTGTCCGAGGCCGCCGATATAGATGTAGCCGTTTACAGTATGTCCGGCCAGCTCATCAAACATCTTTACTCCGGACAAAAAAATGCCGGTCGCCATTTTTTTCAATGGGATGGCGACACTGAAAATGGCGGGATTGTTTCGTCCGGTATGTATTTGTGTCGCGTTTGTTTTGCAGAAGAAAGACGTGATGTGAAAAAATTGATTGTTGTGAAATAAACCCATCAATAAAACGGAACTTGGTGTCCACCTTTGAGGTGGGCACCAAATGGCACAGGCCATTTTGCCTGAACGGAAACTGAAAATGCGGAATAACGGACATTATGGAGGGAGATGTCAAGGAGAATATTTTATGAACCGACGCAACCTGCTCAAGAGTCTCGGCGTCGCCGGCTTGGCTTCCATTTTTCTGAAAGCCGATGAAAGCGCTTCGCAAACCTACGATCGGGCAACCACCGGCTTGCCCGAGCTGAAAATAACCGATATCAAAGCCATTGCCTGTGCGCCAAACGGCCATATCCGCTTGACGGTCGTCAAAGTCGAGACCAGCGAGCCGGGCTTGACCGGACTGGGGTGCGCGACGTTCAACCAGCGCACTGTGCCGGTTCTGACCGCGGTTGATGACTATCTAAAACCGTTTGCCGTTGGCCGGAGTGCCGACAACATCGAAGACATGTGGCAGAACGCCTATACCAGCTCCTACTGGCGCAACGGTCCGGTGCTCAATAATGCGCTCAGCGGTCTGGATCAGGCGTTATGGGACATCAAGGGCAAGCGCGCGGGTATGCCGGTGTACCAGCTTTTGGGCGGCAAGTGCCGGTTTGCCGTGGATACCTATGCGCATGCCGGCGGCAGGGATTTTGTCCAGCTGGAAGAGAGCGTGAAAAAATATATGCAGGACGGTTATCGCCATGTGCGCATCCAGCTCGGCGGTTATGGCGCGGCACATTTATCGACCACACCGGATTTTCGCACCGCCGGTTTTGGTGATGAACGTGACGGCCACATGGATATTTATCCCTATATCACCAGCACGCCAAAAATGTTCGAACACATTCGTGTAACCTGCGGCGACGAGATCGAGCTGCTGCACGATATTCACGAGCGTATCCCGCCCATCGACGCCGTCAATCTGGTGAAAAGTCTGGAGGAATTCCGACCATTTTTTATTGAAGATCCATTTGCGCCGGAGGATAACGGTTATTTCAAAATATTGCGCGAACAGACCAGCGTACCCATTGCCATGGGCGAGCTGTTCAATAATCCGCATGAGTGGATTGATTTGATCAGTCAGAGATGGATCGATTTCATCCGCGTGCATATTTCGCAGATTGGTGGACTCTCGGTGGCGCGAAAACTGGCGGCGCTTGCCGAGTGGTTCGGCGTGCGCACTGCCTGGCACGGTCCCGGCGATGTCTCGCCGGTGGGGCATGCCGCCAATGCACATCTCGATTTGGCTGTTCACAATTTTGGCATTCAGGAGCGCGTGCTTTTTGACGAGGCGACGCAAGAAGTTTTTCCCGGCTGCCCGACCATGCAGAACGGCTATCTGTATGTGAACGAAGCGCCGGGATTCGGCGTGGAGATAAACGAAAAAGCGGCGAAAAAATTTCCACTACCCGAGCATCCGGGCTATTGGAATCCGATTCGCCGACGGGACGGCACGGCAGTGCGGCCGTGAAATCTAATTGATCCGATCCCCCCACAGGACGGAGCGCCGTCAATTTGATTTCCGAAATTTGGAAGATTTTGTAAGATGAAAATAGCTTGCTGCTAAAATCTTTTTAAAGTATATTTAATTAACAATTTTATTAACCAACTATACTTATGAGCGTCTTCGATTTACACAAAATAGACAAACTCTTTTTTGGCTATGAAGAGCTCTCAGCTGTCCTGGGAATCAGCCTCGCATCGGCACGGGTGACGGCAAGCCGGTACGCGCGCGCCGGACTGCTGCTTCGCCTGAAAAGAAACTGCTACATAAGGCGGGACAGCTGGCGCCATCTCGACAGGGAACAGAAATTTGCCATTGCCGCTATCCTGCAAACGCCTTCCTATATCTCGCTTCTGACTGCTCTGGACTATTATCAAGTGACCACCCAGGTGCAGCAGGATTTCATCGAAAGTGTGGCGCAGCAACGGACAAAAAGCGTGACCATAGAGTCGACGGTCTTCATGTTCAGCAAACTGCAGCCGGACCTCTATTTCGACTTTAGCAAAGTGAAGGATTTTTTCATCGCCTCACCCGAAAAAGCCTTGTTCGATGCTCTCTACCTGAGCTCGATGGGAAAATATCGGCTCGATTTTTCATCAATCGATTATACTAAATTCGACCGCACTACACTGGAGAAACTGGCGGTTCTCTTCCCTGAAAAGACCGTGCGCTTATACCGAAGGCTTTATGACAAATCTTGAGAGACATGAGATCTTTGAGATCGAGGTGCTGGAAAAGTTGAAAAAGAGCGGTTTATTGGAACCGCTGGTTTTTGGCGGCGGCACCATGCTGCGTCTGTGTCATGAGCTGCCGCGTTATTCTGTCGATCTTGATTTTTGGTTCATCAAAACAGTGGAGGAGGACGCGCACTTTAGCCGCCTGTGCCAGGCGCTGGCAGAGCACTATGAAATCACCGACGCAGCGACAAAATATCATACGCTGCTCTGCGAGATACGCAGTCCTCACTATCCACGCCGATTAAAAATTGAAATTCGCCGCGAGCTTGAACAGGAGACGCGTGATTATTACAACCGCAATCGATTCACCTTTCTGCTGGATAAACTACGGTTTGTGGATTATGCCGGCTAATTGCTCAAAGCTCAGCCTCAAACGTCCCGACATCAACGTTGCGGACGGTCAACTGCCGCTCAACAAAACCGTTGATCTTCATGTTCATCGATGCGATGGTGGACTCGGAGACGACGAATTCAACCATGTCTACATGCTGCACCCAAAAGGAATTCAGATCAAGATAAATATCGCCGAAATAATGCGAGGAGCCGCGGGTGTCCACGGTCATCGAGGGCATTGGCTCCATGATCATGTGAAACGAGCTGGCGCCTGAATCATACGCCAACAAGGCACAGTCCTTTTCATTAACCAGGCTGAGACCCTTGAAGTGCAAGGTCACCTCACCGTTCTTGAACGTCGATCCTTCCTTGATGTTGCCGAGATGCACCGGCGGCTCGGTATAAGCGGCGGCATGGATGATCTTGTCGCCAATCTGCGTCAGGTCTTGCACACCGTGACCTCCCTCGACCGGCCGCGCAAAGACGTCGCAGAAAGCATGAAAATCGATAAAAGCGTTATAAACCATGTAAGCATGTTCCTGATCGAGAACCTGGCCGTCGCTGTCCGCGATGTTGGCAAATTGATCATGCGGAATGCCAAAGACCTGGCCTTTTTCGTCCATGCCTGAAGGGGAGTTGGAGCGTTGATAGGACCATCCGGCCAGGGCCGGCACACTTTTCAGCGCACCGTCGCCGAATTGAATCGCCATTTTTGCGCAGTGGTAGAGCGGCTGCTGCGGCTCCTGCGTTGGATCGGCAACCAGGTAAAGTCGAAAAATATCACGATGGCTCAGCTCGCCATTGGCCGCCAACTTGCTGACCTGCGTCTCCATGATATAGTATTGCTTTTCCGCCGCACGCTCACCAGCCAGATCATAATGCTGACGGTGCACATCAACGGCGTGAAGGGTTGCAGCCAGGCATAAAATCAGCGTGAAAAAAATGATATCGCGCTTGTGCATTTTAGACACCTCCCATTTGTTCAACATTTTTTGATATTGACAGCGAAAGTATCATTGACAGCTACTTTATTTTAGGCGCCTCGATGTGCACCGATCCCTGGTCCAAAACGAGGCCGGTGACGAGACCGTTGGCATCCTTAACAAAAGTGATAGACGCCACCACAACCTTGAGAAAAAACTCGGTTTCTGACTTGGCATATATTTCGACCTTTGACTGACCCGTGGCTTGCGAGTAAAGTTGTTCACCCTCGAGCGTAATTGAGAGGATAAAATTGGGCGCCAGTTCATAGTCACCAACATAGGTTTGCAGAATTTCAACAGGCACCGCCACCTCTTGACTCTCCTCAATCCGAGCGACTTTGATCGTCGCGCCATTTTGTGTGTGCAGGCCGTGGATGATGTGGCCGTTCTCATCGCGGACAAACTCGATCTGGGCATCGACAATTTTCCAGAAAAATTTGTCCGGCGCGCTGGGAAAAATTTCATACTCTGCCTGACCGGTTAATTGCGCGAACAGACGGTCGCCGGAACGACGTACGGTCAGAATAGCTTGTCCATAATCGTATTTGCCGACATAATCGTCATAAAGCGACGTGTCGACCGTTGTTGAAATCCTTCTTTCTTCCTGCCTGGTCATGCTCTCATAGTGATAAATTTCCGCGATGTCCCGGGAAATCTGCCCGGGATTGAGATTCGGGATATTCGGCGCGCAATTGCAGAGCACAACAACCGTCATGTTTTTTTCGGGTAGTCGCATCAGCGCAGTGTTAAATCCGTGCAATCCGCCGCCGTGGCTGATACATTGCAGGCCACGCAGATTGGTAATCGACCAGCCGTAACCGTAGCCACCGCCCATGGCCTGTGCCTGTTCGCCGTTATTCAAAACAACAGGTGCGAATGCGGCGCTCAGTGACGCCGGCTTGAGCACTGTGCCGCCAAACACGGCTTCGTTCCATTTGTACAAATCTTCCACATTTGAATAGAGATTTCCGGCGCCGCCGGCAAAGTCCATGTTCCAGTCCAAAGCCAAAGCTACGCTATCGTTTTCAAAGGAATAGCCAATGGCTTCATGCGGCAGATTGAGCCCCTTGCGGTAAACGCCAGTCTGTTGCATGTCCAGCGGTTGAAAGAACGTCTGCATTAAATACGCATCAAAAGTGAGACCGGAGACCTTTTCCACGATATAACCGAGGAGAAAATAGCCCGAGTTGCAGTAAGACCACGCCTCGCCTGGAGAAAAAGTATAACCCAATGACTTGATTTCTTCGATCAGTTGGTCGGTGGTAATGTCATCGGTCACTTTATCAAGAAAATCATGTGTGTCCGTATAGGTGGTTATTCCTGATGTATGGGTGAGCAGATGAAACAATCTCACCTCGTCGCCGCGCGGAAAATCAGGAATAAATGTCGATAACTTATCTTGAACGGATAATTTGCCCTCCTCCTGCAGTTTCAAAATCGCGGCAGCAGTGAACTGTTTGGTGACGGAGCCGATGCGGAATGTTGTCCGCGGTTCGATGGGAATAGCCTGTTCTATATTCGCAAGACCATAGCCGTTTTCATACAAAATGCGACCATCCTGGGCAATCAGCACTGATGCGCCGGGATAGTTGTCCTTGATCGCACGCTCGAAAAGAAATTCGATAATTTTGGTCTTTTCCGGCATGGGTATCTGCGGATCGGCGCCTGACTGCTGCAAAAGATCGGCGATCTGTTGGCGACCTTTAATCGTCGCAATGTGCAGGGGAGTAAGGTCCGGCCCGATCATGCCATTTGGATCAGCACCATAGGAGAGCAACAATTCGACATCGTCTACATTGCCTTCATTGACCGCCCGCGCCAATGCGTCACTTGTTTTATTCTGACTCAAAGGACGCAGACAAAATCCCCAGTCCCTCTGCAGGTTATGGATTTTTAAAATCAGGATGTTTTCCCCTGCCTGGAGCTGAACGCCCAGCAGATCATCATCCGGATTGACCGGCCGGCCAATGAAATTTTCATGAATGAGCTCTCCATTCAGCCAGACTTTGACGCCATCATCACTGCCGAGACCAAAGAGCGTGTTTCGTTCCGTCGCGCTCGTCAGATGGGCGATCGCGTACACATAACAGTATTCCAGCGCACCAAATTCTTTGACCAGATCAACAATACCGGTCGCAGCTTGTATCTCATTCCAGGCATAAGATTTTTCGTTCAAAACGAGTTCTCCCGTTGTCGCGCTGGCGGTGAGAGTCTGCAGGTCGAGCGCCTCGGTCGAAAAAGCTTTCTGTTGCGACTCTTGATCTGTCGCTGCGGCGGCCGTGATCGGCTCAGTGATGCTCCAGTTGCTGATGAATTCGTCTTCTGTCAGAAGATTAGCAGCCGGATTTGCCGGCGCCATAAATGATAAAACGACCACAAAAAACAGCAAAACAAAATGTAAGCGACACACGGCCTTCATGATAAACCTCCTTTACTTCACGCTCGATGGCTGGGTACAGAATTCTCTTCTCGTCCGAGTGGGCAGGGATAATCAGGTCATTGAGAATTGATGTCCTATTCCAATTTACAGAACTCATTCGGCAAAAAAAACCGAAAAATCGACTTGCTTTAAATTTTGCTCTCGTACGATAAATTGATCACCACGGTTACATCTTGATGCATGAGAAAGTGATAGTACCCCCCTGATGTCATCATTAAAAATTGACCGTCGTTTGTGCAAAAAACCAATATGATGGATCCTGTCCTTGCCATTCCTTAAAAATCTGGCCAGGAAAAAACGCTGAAACACCAAAAGTAAAGTTGACAAATTTGGCATAGTTATAGATCAGACCCAGATCAATTTCAGCACCCAAATCTTTTGACGATGATCCATCTTTGAGCTTGGCTGATTGTGATAGTTGAAACAAGTGCAGATCGCTTTCCAGCCGCAATTTTTCCGCAGGGGAAATTTTGCTTTTCACCATGATATCAGTTAAACCGAGATCGCGGGTATGTTTTGGAATGTCTGTAAAATAGTCCATATAGCCAAAAAAACGGTGCTTGGCCGGATAAAGAGTGTTAAAGCATTCATATTTTTCCGTTGCGGGATTGTCGCCAGAGAGATAATCCAGCCCAATCGCGAACTGCGGTTGTATGCGCATGGGTAAGTTATAGGCGAACGCGCTGCTGATATACAAAGCGAATATCTCACGGGTGAAATCTGTTTTACCTGTTTGCACATTCGCTTCAAATTCCAGATCAAAATGGTCCAATTTAGCATCATAACGGCTGCCGATCGTCACTCGACTGAAATAGGGATTATTCGTTGCATCGACTCGTAAATCGCGGTCGCTGAGTGCATACAGGTTGTAAACCGCAGATTTTGTACGCGAATATTTCATCCACAAACCAGCCAAAAGATGATCGCCACGGGAGGTATCGGGAGTATGCAGTGATTCATGCAGTGTGGACTGAATCACATCAAACTGCACATGCTTGAATTTTAGCATCACCACACTGCCGTCAAAAGATCGGCCTGTGTTGCTGAATTCATTGACGCCCAATAACCGTTGCACGCCATAATTAAACCGCATGCGGCCAAATTTAAAGGCCAGCCATGGAAAGAGCAATTTGTCAATTTGAACATACCCTTGATACAGATCAACATTGTGCAACGAAGCAAGTGTGCTGATCGTGCCATCCGAGCCCTCTTCGCCGTATATTCTAGAATCTTGCAGTTGTGCGAAAGCCATCACGTGCTCCGACGGAACAAAATTCAGGCCGAGACGCGTTCGCAAAAGGGTATAGCCAATTGCTTTGGTATCGCTATCAAAATCCTTGTCGCTGCTTTCGCCGCGCAAGCGGATTTGTCCAGTGATATCAAAGGCTTTTTCCTGTGCCCCTGCTGTTCGCAAAAAAGAGGTGGCAACAAGCAAAACAGGAAGAGCGACTATTTTTAAGATTCGGGCCATGAGATATCTCCTTTCGTCTAATAATCAAAAAATATGGTGTAAATGAACATGTTCGTAAAAATCTGTCCCAATCCCCTGCTCTTCGGTCAACTGGAATAAATTTGTATCTGTTTTGGAATCAGAAAGACATGCATGCCGGACTGTAGCTGCAGCTCGGCATATTTTTCCTGCGAGATATGGGCGTGCACGATCTCGCCCCATTTACTCAATATTTCTATTTTGACTGTCGGACCAGCAGGATTGATATGGGCGATGGTTCCTTCTATTTCATTTGCCCCGGCTGAGAGCAGCGAGATATCCATCAAGTGCGGTCGAACAAATGCCCGTTCAGCCTGCTTCTCCTCACTCTCCTGAAAATGCTCAAACGACGCATGTCCAATGATCCTCGGATAGCCATTTTCGCTACGACATCGAAACAGGTTCACGTCGCCAAGAAAATTGAAAACAAAGGCATTGGCCGGATGATGGTAAACATCCTCCGGCGTGCCGATTTGTTCGATCGCTCCATGATTCATGATCACCAGGCGGTCGGCCACTTCCAGCGCTTCTTCCTGGTCGTGCGTGACAAAAACCGTGGTCACATGAATCTCTTCGTGTAGCCGGCGCAGCCAGCGGCGCAGTTCTTTGCGAACCTTGGCATCGAGCGCGCCAAAAGGCTCATCCAGCAACAGCACTTTGGGCTCAACGGCCAATGCGCGCGCCAGGGCCACGCGCTGGCGTTGTCCTCCGGAAAGCTGTGCCGGGTAAAAATCGGAAAAATGTTCCAGTTGCACCAGTTTGAGCAAGGAAAAAACCTTGTCCCGTATAGCCGCCCTGGAGGGTCGTTCCTTGCGCGGCAATACGTTCAAACCAAAGGCAATATTGTTATAAACCGTCATGTGGCGGAAGAGGGCATAGTGTTGAAAGACAAAACCAACCAGACGATCATTCGGCTTTCGATCGGCTCGGTCTTCGCCGGACAGGAATACGCGGCCAGAGTCAGGTATTTCCAATCCGGCAATGATGCGCAGCAACGTGGTTTTGCCGGATCCGGATGGACCCAGCAGGGCCACCAGTTCACCGACCTGAATGTCCAGCGATACGTCCTCCAGCGCGGTAAAACGTCCGAAACGCTTGGTGATATGTGATATTTTAATGCCCATTCTATTCACCTTCCCGATTAAAAACATAATCCTCGTGTTCCAAAGCAATTTTAGAGGTCTGCCATTGTGCGAATTTTTTCAGCCCCAGCACCACCAGGCTCAAAAGAGCCAGCAGTGACGCGACCGCAAAGGCAGCGGCAAAATTATATTCGTTGTACAGGATCTCCACCTGCAACGGCATGGTGATGGTTACCCCGCGGATGTGACCCGAGACGACCGATACAGCGCCAAATTCGCCGATCGCGCGAGCTGTGCTCAAAATGAGACCGTAAAACAATCCCCATTTAATATTCGGCAAAGTAATTTTGAAAAAAGTCTTCCAGCCGGACGCGCCCAGGGTGATGGCTGCTTCCTCATCCGCGGTGCCGTGCGATTGCATGAGCGGGATGAGTTCGCGCGCAACATACGGCAGTGTGACAAAAAGCGTCGCCAGCACAATGCCGGGCGCGGCAAAAATTATTTTTACCTGATGCGCGCTCAACCACGGGCCGAGCAATCCCTGCGCACCAAATAACAAAATAAACACCGTGCCGGAGATGACGGGCGACACGGTGAGGGGCATATCAATCAGCGATATCAAAAGATTTTTGCCCGGAAAACGAAACTTGGTGATCGCCCAGGCAGCAATGAGGCCAAAAGCAACATTTGTGGGTACAGCGATAGCCACGGCCAACAGGGTCAACAAAATTGCGGCTAACGCCTCCCGATCGACAATTGCTGCTTTGTAGGTGGCCAACCCTTCGATAAAAGCATTATAAAAAACCACCACGATCGGCAAAACGAGGAACAAGCATAGAAACAGCAAAGCCGCAAACAGTAAGAGCATGCGTACAAGCCGAGGTTCCGTCAAGGGATGTGTCCCAAGTGCTGTTGACTTTAGCATTGCGGACCTCCTTTATACTCGAACGTGTTCGTGACGTTGACCCCACCATTGCAGATAATTGATTGACAGCAACAGCAGAAACGACAGGATCAGCATAAAAGCCGCGAGGGCAGTGGCGCCCTGATAGTCATATTCTTCCAGGCGCGTCATGATCAGGAGGGGGACGATTTCGGTGCGCATTGGCATGTTGCCGGAGATAAAAACGACCGAGCCATATTCGCCAAGGGCGCGCGCAAAAGCCAAGGCAAAGCCGGTGAGTGCCGCCGGCATAAGGTCCGGCAACAGTACCTTGCTGAACGTCTTCCAGCGGGAGGCACCCAAACTGACCGACGCCTCTTCGGACTGCGGATCAATATCGGCTAATACCGGCTGTAACGTGCGTACGACAAACGGCAATCCAATGAATGTCAGTGCAATAACGACACCGGTGCGCGAATAAGCGCCCTGTATGCCGAGCCTGGCCAGCCATTCACCAATCCAGCCATTGGAGGTATATAACGACGTCAAGGCAATACCCGCGACCGCGGTCGGCAGGGCAAAGGGTAGATCGACCAGCGCATCAATGATGAACTTGCCGGGAAAGGTGTAGCGCACCAGAACCCAGGCCACCAAAAATCCGAACACACAATTGATGGATGCCGCAATAAATGACGCGCCAAAACTGAGAGCAAACGCTGCCATGGATCGCGCGGAAAAGATAATCTGCAGCAACTGTGCAAAGGAGAGGCGTGTTGCCTGCAGATACAATGTTGAGAGCGGGATGATAACGATCAGTCCCAGATAGGCCAATGTCAAACCCATGCTGAATGAGAATCCGGGAATGACCGATTGGTAGGTTCGTCGAAATAGCATGGCTATTTTCCTGTATAAATTTGATCAAAAATGCCACCCGAGCCAAAGTGCTTTTGCTGCGCGACCTGCCAGCCGCCAAAATAGTCTTCGATTGTAAACATGGTGACCTGCGGAAACTGATTTTGATATTTTGCGGCAACAGCGGCGTCCTGTGGTCGGTAATAATGCCTGGCACAGATATCCTGTCCTTTTTCGGTGTAGAGAAAAGCAAGATAGGCTTCCGCCACCTGTCGGGTGCCATGTTTATCGACATTTTTTTCAACGAGAGCCACCGGCGGTTCGGCCAAAATGCTAACGGATGGCACAACGATCTCAAATTGATCGTGCCCCAATTTATTGATTGCCAATAGTGCTTCATTCTCCCAGGATAAAAATACATCTCCCATG
This sequence comes from Candidatus Zhuqueibacterota bacterium, assembly GCA_016928775.1. Lineage (GTDB taxonomy): Bacteria > Zhuqueibacterota > Zhuqueibacteria > Residuimicrobiales > Krinioviventaceae > Kriniovivens. The sequence continues at coordinate 11,483 of JAFGKD010000077.1, forward strand.
CCTTTTATAAAGGTATTTGTCGCGGCGCGTGCACCCGTATCGAGCACCGGGACATTCTTGAACAACTGCGTGACAAACTGACGCGCTTTGTCGTCGCTGTCTCCCCATTTGCGCAGGGCAAATCCCCAGGCTGCCAGATAATTCCAGCGCGCACCGCCGGAGGTTTTGGGATTGGGCGTGATCACCTGCACACCGGGCTTGATGAGATCGTCCCAATCTCGGATATTTTTGGGATTACCTTTGCGGACGAGAAAGATGATCGTGGACGTGTAGGGGCAACTGTTATGCGGCAAACGGGATTGCCAGTTTGCCGGCAAAAGATTGGCGATGCTGTGCATGGCGTCGATGTCATAAGCCAACGCCAGGGTAACAACATCCGCTTCCAGGCCATCTATGACCGCACGCGCCTGTTTGCCAGCGCCGCCGTGAGACTGCCGAATGAAAACGGTCTGGCCGGTTTGCTGTTTCCAACCATCAACAAATGTTTCGTTTATTTCTTTGTACAATTCTCTTGTTGGATCGTATGAAACATTCAAAATTTCCACCTTGGCGTACAAAAACGAAAAAAAAGCCATCATAAAAACAAGAGCGTAAATTTTTAATGTATTAATTCGAGCCTTGCAAAACATGGTATCCTCCAAATGAGTGCGTTAAAATCATCACACGCATTTTAGGCAAGGCTAATGCCAGGGAAACGAGCACAACTCAACCTAAAAAAAACAGCATGTTAGAAGAATCTCAGTTGTCTTTAAATTTTCATTTCACCATATTTGGTAGTTTTTGCTACAGTATTTTGTGAATTGCTACTATATGTCACAGGTGAAACATGGAAAAATTCAACACTATTTTAGCGCAATTATGGCGAGAGGCGTGCTGGGAAATCGAGATTGACAAATCCTGCGTCAATATCGCAGCCTTGCTGTCCGTACACATGCCGATAGAGCAGGTGCTGGTGCAGGTTTTTGATCACCAGAACAAAAGCATCGAAACTGTTGCAGTTGGCTGCCCGCAATCCAAATTATCGCTGCCGCACGGTTTGCGATCGTTGAGTGCAGACCAGTGGCAAATGATTAAAAACCAGTGTTCTGAAAAAACAGTTTTGCATTCTGCCGAGAGTCCGGATGTGCAGGATATCAAACGCCTTTTACCGCTCGCAGCACCGAACGATGTTTTGTTAGGCACATTGCAAAAAAATAGTTCTCTGCTCGGCACACTTGCGGTGATCGCCGTTAACGGTACGATTTTTTCGAGCAGGCACACAGCCATGCTCAACGCGATCCTGGAGCCGTTTTCAATCGCACTGGAAAATCATTTGCGCGTGCGCGAACTCGAACACTTGCGCGAAGCAGCCGAAGCAGACACGTTGTATCTGTTGCGTCGATTGCGGCGAAACAAGATAAGCGACAGGATTGTCGGGGAAGACACCGGTTTGAAGCTCGTCATGCAGCGGGTGAAACTGGTGGCTGCATCAACGGTGCCGGTGCTATTGCTTGGGGAAACGGGAACAGGCAAGGAAGTTATTTCGCGCGAAATTCATCGCCTGTCGAGCCGGTCCGAAGGACCATTTATTCGCGTCAACTGCGGTGCCATTCCGCCGGAGCTCATCGACTCGCAGCTTTTTGGCCACGAAAAAGGTGCTTTCACCGGGGCGACGAACGCCCACAAAGGCTGGTTTGAGCGCGCTGATGGCGGCACTTTGTTCCTCGATGAGATTGGCGAATTACCTTTAGCTGGCCAGGTACGGCTCTTGCGGATTCTTCAGGACGGCTGGCTGGAACGTGTCGGGGGCAAGCACTCCATCCATGTGGATGTGCGTATCGTCGTGGCCACGCATCAGAATCTGGCGAACATGGTTAACCAGGGTACGTTTCGTGAAGATTTGTGGTATCGTATCGCAGTATTTCCCATCCTGCTCCCGTCTCTCGCTGAGCGTCCGGAAGACATTGGCGAGTTGGCGGTTTTTTTTGCGGAAAAAGCGGCAGCGCGATTTATGTTGCCACTGCAACTGCCAACGGATGAGGATATTCAGCTATTGCGCGCCTATCCGTGGCCGGGCAATATTCGCGAGCTCGGCAGCGTCATTGACCGCGCCGCGCTCCTGGGAAACGGCAAAGGATTGGAGGTGACAACCGCCCTGGGCTGGAAAGTACAAAAAGCAGATAAAACAGAACTGTCGCTGCCGGCCCCGGCGCCGCAGCATTCATCCATATTTCCATCACTGAACCAGGTCATGAAAGCACATATTGAACGCGCCCTGGTGCTGGCGCGCGGCCAGGTGGAAGGCCAGGCCGGCGCCGCTGTTTTATTAAAGATTCATCCAAACACGTTGCGGGCGCGCATGCGCAAGCTGGGTATTAAAGTCAAGTTATTCAGGATGGCAATTTAATTCACCTTTATCTCCTCTCCCAATTCCTGCAACGCCCATTCCAAAGCCCAGCTCGTAAATGCCGCATAGTTGTAATCCTTGTATTTCAACCGGCCGCCTGGTTCACCAAGATTCTTGTACAACACTTTATACAAAAAAGGTAAAAGCGGCCGGGCGTCTTCTCCTATGAGCTGGATGGCGCGCGCCGCTTGCAGCGCGACGGTTGGTCGATCATCCTGGACCCAATAGCCCAACCGATTGATTGCCTCGGGATCGTCGCCAAAAGTGCACAATACTTCTGCTGCAGCGATTTGCACACTCGGCGATGGATCATTGAGAAGAATATGCAGCGCTTCCCATGTTTCCGGTTCGATACTTGTTAATTGCTGTAATCCGATAACCGCCCAGTAGCGGACACCGCTGTCCGCATCGTCAAGCTTTTCGAGCAGGACTTGCTCATCGGTTGTGCCGATCATCTCTGCAGCAGCCAGGATATCCGCCACCAAAAAATCACCGCTCTCCCTGGCATACTCGTAGGGTGTCGTCCCCTGAGACCGAAGCATATATTCTGCCTCGGGTAACAAACCCAGATCGTGATGCTCGATCATCCAATCATGCAGCACCCCGGCCAATTCGGCCTTGATCTGTTGACAAGCGGATTCATTTGCAAGATTGGACAGCTCGTGCGGATCACACTGCCAATCGTACAGCTCCTCGGTTGGCTTGTGCTGCCACAGTTTCATCTGCTCAGCGTTCAGCTCGCCGCTCGTGTAAGCTTGTATTAATACGCGAAAAGCATGTTTGACGTCTGAATAGATATAACCGGATTGAATGTAGGGCAGGTGCGGCATAAAATGCCGAATATAGATGTAGCGGCCATCCGATACAGCACGGGACATCTCGAACATGTCATCGGCGCGGTCGCGCGCGCCAAAAATGTATTTTCGTTCCGGCGCTCTTTTACGTCCGAGAAACGGCTGCCCTTCTTTATCATCAGGCACATCTACACCGGCACAATTCAAGACAGTCGGCATAAAATCGACAAAACTCACCAGTTCCGCGCTGTGAGTGCCGGCTCGATTCCTGGTGAGAGTGTCGTATTTTTGCGGCAGATAAACAATCAAGGGCACCTGCAGTCCGGTACGATACAGCCATCGCTTGTAGCGGGGCATTCCAAAGCCGTGGTCGCCAAAAAAGAAAATGATCGTTTCATCCATCAAACCGTCTTTCTCAAGAGAGTCCAGAACGGCGCCTACATTTTGATCAAGTATGATCATGATATCATAATAATGTGCCCAGATCAGACGCGCCTGCTCGTTGTCCGGATAGTACGGTGGAACAGATACTTTGGCCGGATCATGTCGAAGAGAGGGATCTAAATCCTGAGTAAAACTGGCAAAACGCTCTTCATTGTTGACACTCCCCTCATGTGACGGGCCGATATTGATAAAACAAAAAAACGGCCGTTCATCCGTTCGCTGCCGCCACGGGGTGATGGTGGAAGACCACAACTCCCATCGGTTTTGCGGATTAAAATTATAGTCGGTTTTGTCGCGGTTGGAGGTAAAATAACCGGCCTGATGCAACAGTTCCGGCAGCGTTTTTAGCTTTTCGGGAAAGGGTATTTCACAACGCAAGTGGTGGGTGCCGAGCGACGTGGCGTACAGGCCGCTCATCAAACAGGAACGCGATGGGGCACAAATGGGTGCGGTGGCAAAGGCGTTGTCATAGACAATTCGTTGAGCCGCCAGGGCATCGATGTTCGGTGTTGTCGCAAAACGATCGCCATAGCACCCCAAAGCCGGGCTAATGTCTTCCGCTACGAGCCAGATGATGTTGGGCGGGTTAACGGGCTTTGCATGGTGCGAGCAGGAAAGCGACAGCAACGAGATCAGTACCACAAGGGCAGTAAAATGTCGAATAGTCATAGCACACTCCCTTACATTTCTCAGGTTTGTAGCACGATCTCTAAAATAACCGAAATGATCAAAGAAGCAATACATTTATATTCAGCTTGAAAATCCCAAAGGTCTTGCTGGAGAGATTATGAAAAGAAAAGCGATGAGACTGGATGTGCCCAATCTCATCGCGAAAAAGAAAACCCCAGAGGTTTTAGGAACCTCTGAGGTTTAGGTTCACGACCTTATTTGAGCAGCGCCATCTTTTTCACATCTTGAAAATCACCGGCGATCAGACGGTAGTAATACACGCCAGAAGCCACGCGCATGCCCACGTCGTTTTTGCTATCCCATATCATCTCATGATATCCGGGTTGCATCTCGCGATCAATCAATGTCCTGACTTTTTGACCCAAAACATTATAGATTTCCAATTTAACTTGCGCGACTTGAGGCAAATCAAAGCGCATGGTTGTCGCCGGATTGAACGGATTCGGAAAATTCTGCGCCAGTTTGAAATCTTTTGGCACCGGTGCTTCCGCCTTGACCGGCCCATGCAAGGATGTTGAGCCGTCAACATTGACATTTTCCAGCTTGTAATAGTAAGTTCGACCCGCAGCAATCTCACTATCCGAATATTCATATTGACCCTGCGGATTGCTTGGAATCAGCTTTTCATTGATTCTGGCATACTCACCATCCTCTTTGAGGCTTCGCAGCACATGGAAGCCGGTATTGCCATACTCGACGCCGGTTTCCCACTTGACTTTGACGCCCTCGTATGGTGTGACGTCAGTGGTAAAACTGGTCAGCTCAACCGGTACTTTGAGGCCCCAGTAATTATAGGCGCCACCACCCGCCGTATCAATGACCCTCACATTGATGTCATAGTATTTATAGGCTGGATATCGACTTAGATCCATACTCCAGGTTTTACCATAGCCCACCTCGGTACCATCCACCAGCCAGCTAACCGTGAGAACATCATCATCCGGATCATAGGTATTGACGCCAAAATCAATATTCGAAACAGATCCCGGTTCGACATAGATCATACTTGTTTCAGGCCAGAAGCGTGTAATTTGCGGAAGTCTGTTTTTATTTTGTACAATGATTTTGACCGAATCGATATCCATACCCCCTTTTGTATCTGTAGCTTTGAAAACAGCATAGACATCTTTTGTCTTTGCCGGCGCATTAACCACATTAAAGTTCGGACGCCAGCTGAATGTCCACGTCCCGTTACCATTATCGACAAAAGCAGCGGTACTATCCGGCATTTTTTCAGGGGCGCATAAAACAGGCGGATTATCGCTGTCTGTCGCGTGCACGTTGAATGAAACGACGTCATTTTCAGCCACCCACTTTTCACCTGGCAGCTGCAATTGCGGCCAATGTGACGGATCTCCGGTTGCATTAAAGGTCTCGATAAATGTGCCACCGGGCAATTCAGCGACGCACTGCACTTGATTCACATACGCATTGGGCCGAGGACCGAGTCTCCAATGGACCTGAGCAATACCGTTGACGCCTGACAGAATGGGCTGCGGCTCCAGGATCGTGCCACCACCGGCCAATATCACAAAAGTAATTGTACCGCCGCGTGCCGGATTACCGTACTGATCCGTCACCAGGACGGAAATGGGTTTCAAGAGGACTCGATCCATCTCACCGGTCTGGTTGTCACCTGACCACTTGCGCATCTGATGTGCGGTCGAAGCCGTGCCGTACACCACAAAGTCGGTGAAAACCTGATCAAGAGTTGGTACAGATACGCGAATCCTGTTTAGTCCGGATTGTTGACCGAGCGTATAATAAGCCTGCGTCAAACCGAGGGCATTACTCTGTTTGGAAAGCGCTTTTATTCCTCCTTCGAGCACGCCCGAACCTTCCACTGTTTGGTCGTCCACCACCTGGAATTTTACCGTTACATTGGGCACCGGATTACTATATGGATCAACAACTCTGATCGTCAATGGCACTGCCAAAGTTTGGCCGACATAACCGGTTTGATTGTTGCCAGCATATTGCTGAATGCTGCTGGCGCCGCTGCCAGGCTTTACTTTTGTCGTATCATAAAAAGTCGCCGAGATGCTCGGCAAATCTTGCAAGTAAGCCTTTATGAGATTCAAGCCAACAGTCGTACCGATCTTGACGCTCGCGTGTGCTTCACCATACATATCGGAGTTGATTGGATTTTGACTGGTGACGACCGCGTCATTCACTAAAACATCAAACCGGGTGCTTTTGCCAAAAACCGGCCAGTTTCGCACATCCAACACACGCACACGCAAGGGCTCGGGCAATTCCTGTCCAGGAGGCGCTGAGAGCAAATTGCCACCCAGAATTTCCAATCTGGAGAGTTGCTGTGGATTCTCTGCCAGGGCCGAGAAATTCACGGGCGATCCGGATAATCCAGCCGAACTGGCCTCTATCAGATTGGCGCCGGCCTGCAGTCCGAGTCGATATTTCGCTGCCGAAATTCCCATGCTGTCTGTGAGCACCGGCTGATTATCCACCAACGTCCCGCCGCCGGAGATTGCTCGAAAGGTCACCGGAACATTGGGGATGGCATTGCCAAAACGATCCGTCACCAGAACCTTGAGGGGATATTCCAGCACGGTGCCGGTGTTTCGTTTTTGCGTATCACCATTATTTTCCGGCGCTTTTGTGATGGCAGCAGCGGCTGCCGGCCTGAAAACAATGGATGTCAGACTATCGCGCAATGAAATACCACTGTTCATATCCCTGGCCGTGATATACTTTTCCCCGGCCACCCGGGATGCCAGGTAACCCGTCGCCTCGCCTCTGACGTTCGTCGTATCCATGGGTTGGGTGATGAGGTTACCGTCACCACTCACCTGGATGTTCACCGCCTTGCCACTGACCGGGTTGCCGAATTGATCGCGCAACGTGACGATAACAGTCGATTTGATCTCACCGTTCGAAACAAGCAGTTCTGCGGGATTAACACGCACCAGCGATGTATCGGGATTTGTCTTGCCGGCTTTGCCAGACGCGTAGATCAGCAACGGTGAATTCTCAAGATGGCCGTTGCCAAATGAGGACGCCTCCAGTGTATATCTGCCAATATAACGGCCAAGCCGCCACTGAATGGAGGCAAAACCCTGCGCATTGGTATTCACTGACGTATCGACAGCGGAACCGGGGCCAAGCGATCCGACCCATTCCATCTGCATGGTATCATTTGGTACGATCCGGAAGCGGATGGGTTGATTTCGGACCGGATTATCGTACCGATCCACGGCTGTGACAGACACTGCTCGGGGCAAATAGTCACCGACACTGCCCTTCTGACCACCACCGTCAGCTAGTTTAATCTTTCTGGCATTGGTGGAGGTTCCGGTGATCTCAAATAACACCGGAGAGCCTTTGAGCGGCAGCTTTGTTGCCGGATTTTCGGCACGTGCTTCGACTTTATTAATTTTGTATCCAGCTTTTTGACCGAGGGTAAATTGCACCCAGGCAAAACCGTTAGAGTCGGTTGGTTTTGTTTTCAGCGTATCAATAGTACCATCAAGGGTTCCGCCTTGCGCTTCATTTCGACTCAACACCTGAAAACGTACCGGCACGTTGGCGACAGGATTGTCATAGCTATCAATAATTCGAACTTTGAGATATTCGGAGAGTGTATTACCAATGATGCTGCTCAAACTTGAATCATTCGTTACTTTGATGAGCTGATCTGCGCCACCAACCATGGCAGATGCTGAAAATACATAGGGAGAATTCACCAGATGAACCTGATTGAGTTTGGCTGTCGCTCGCATTTTGTTATTTTGGGATCCCACTTCCGGACCGAGGCCCCAACGCACCTGCACAAACCCGTCCTTGTCGGTTGTATCTCGAGCAGCTGTTTGTCCAGGTTGATTGATATAGCCGGCATTCGTTCCCACCGGCACGATTTCAAAATCGACTGTTTGTTGCGCCACGCCGTTGCCATATTGATCAACAATCTTTACCTTGACCGGATCGGGCAAAAATGCACCAACAACTCCATATGTTGTATAACTGGAATCGGCGACCAATCGGAAAGCAGCATCCGGCAGGCCAGTCGCTTTGAATGTGATAAGAGGATTCACCGCTACACTGGCTGAGGCTTGTACAGTATTGACGGCAACACCGCTCTTGCGACCAATCTGCCATACAACCTCGGCAAAACCCGTATCATTGGTATTAATGACGACTTGCGGGAGTCCGTTTAGCAGTCCGCCACCTTCTGTCACTTCAAATTTCACCGGAATACCTGATAGTGAATTCCCCAATCGATCGGTGATTTTAATGACTAATTTTTCCGGCAACGGTTTCCAAACTGTTCCGATCAGCACTGAATCCGGTGTGATGCGTGTCATGGTGTGCGGTGTTCCCTGTCGCGCCATGGCGGAGAATTCCATTGGACTGTTTTCCAGGGGACCGCCGGTGGTTTTGTTGGCCGTGACGTCGGTGTATACGACACCGGGAGTGTTCGGCATATGCCAGATTACTGAGGCGACACCGTTCTTGCCGGTTCTGACCACCTTGCTTTTGCTTTTGCCGGCACTATCTTCCAATTCACCGGCGTTGTTACGAACAGCAAAGGTCACGGTATGATTGTTAATAGGATTATAATGTTCATCCGTCACTTTGACCTGCAGCGGCGAACTCAGCGGCAAGCCGACTTCACCGGTTTGAGCGTCAGTGGAATCAACCTTGACCAGCCTGGACGCTGCCTTGGGCAATCCTGTGGCTTTGAAAACAATTGGTGAACCATCAAGCGCCTGACCGGGAATATCGATACGATTGGCCATGACGTGTACGATGTGAACGCTGTCACCGGCCAGGGTGCCGAGCGTCAGCGTGACGCTCGCCTGACCTTGCGTATCGGTATTTCGGGTCACTTCGCTCGCCCCATCAAAACTGCCGCCACCGTTTAAAACTTTGAATGTCACCGGTTGATTGGCCGCCGGAAATCCGTATGGATCTTCAGCTTTGACGATGAACGGCTGTTTCAGCTTGCTGGTCACCACGCCACTTTGATAGACGCCGGAGGCACCATTTCCGGAGATATACTTTAATGTTTTGGCGATACGATCAGTTGGCGTGGCATGGAAAAAGACCGACGGTAATCCTGTGTTAAAAGCAGTGGCTCTCACAACATGTTCTTCATTCAAAACGCCGCCGAGGGTCAGGGTTACTTTGGCTTCTCCCGAGGGATTCGTATAAGCGGTTTTCTGGATGATGCCGGCCTGATCAAAATAGGCGCCCTGACCGCTGATGATTTCAAAATCGACTTGACGTTCGGAGATGGGATAACCATTTGAGTCACTAATTCTAACAATAAAGGGACTGGGCAGCGGCAAGCCGGCGTAGCCGTTTTGATCATCACCGCTGACAATTTCAAATTTTGCCGGCTGGCCGGTTTTGGCCCAGGCTTCAAATTGCACCGGGCTACCCTGCAGGTTCTCGGCGCGCGCTTCGACAACATTAAGGCCGGGACCGCCCAAAGTCCATACAGCCCGAGCATATCCTTCCATATCGGTTGCTATATCCAGAGTCGATGCATCCTCATCGCCGCCTTGAGTGTTAAGAACACCATTCCCCTGGGTAACCGTAAACTCAACCGGATAGTTTTCAAAGGGTGTGTCATCGGCTTTTAAAATACGAACGGTCAAAACGCTGTCCACTATGGTGTTGACATTACCTTCTTGCCGCGTTTTTGGCCCTATCTTGACGATCTTTCTCGGCGGCTCGCCCGGCTCGATGGTAAAGGTCACCGGCGAACCGGTCAAGCCAACCACGGACGCCTGGACTTTGTAGTCAGTTTCCTGATAAAAGTTGAGCAGCATTGTATTTGCCGCAACACCGGATGCATTGGTTACCGTGGTAGCCGACGCCAGCGTTCCATCTCCCTGGGAAACGCGCCAGTTCACGCTCACACCCTCGACGCGATTGTCAAAAGAATCCATAATAATAATTCTCAGTTCCGGCGATTCAAATCCCGGTGTTGCCAGGACGGGTTCCGGAACAGCCGGATCTCTGACCATCGCGACTGCGGAGCCCGGCTGAGGATCAAGGGTAAAAACCGCTGGTTCCTCCACCCTGCTGCCGTCATTTCTATAAGCGTAAACATAGACAATAACGGATGTATCGGCATCTGTACCAAAAGTCACTTTTGTTGATCCGATTCCGCTTTCATCCGTCATATTCGGGAACACCGGCCCGGACCCACCAATACCGCTTGGATCACTGCCACTGCCGACTTTTTGTACCAAAATCTTGTCCCATTTTAACTCAGCATGATAGGGAATCAAATTGAGATCGTGCATGCCCACATTGATCGGCACATTGTTATCAATGCGAACCCATACCCAGCTATTGAGGTAGTTACGGGGCATTTCGACATAGACTGAATCGGACGACGTATCGAGACTATAGTAAAACTTGTAATTGGAACTATTATCCGTGCGGCTGCGCACCCACAAATCGTATCGTCCTGCTTCCGGAACATAAAACGGTACGGCTACGGCTTTACGGCGTGTTTGGCCGGTCACCCAATCATAGGTGACATATTGTTCTCCCGATGCTGTTTGGTCATCTGCAACTCGAGCGTTGGGTTGCAGCAGGCGTCCCGCCTCCACTTCTTGCCAGACCTGGCCTTCGAACTGGAAATCTTCGATATCATCAAAGCGCACCTGACCCTGGATGAGTTGAAAATCAAGCAATGTCCCCGCGGCCGGTTGTTCGTTTTCGTCGGTCACCAGGACTGCAATTGGCAGTGGTAGCTGGGTTTGAATCGGACCTGATTGATTGTTGCCACCATAAACGACAATCTCTTGCGCGCCGCTGCCACCAGGGAAACCGGCAGCAAAGGATTCCAAATTGTTTGAAAATCCCGCTCCGCCAAATAAAGCAACACCGACATAGGTGTTCTCCATAGGCGAGGCATCGTTCAGAGTAAAAGCAACATCCTGTTGTCCGCGCACATACACCGTGATCGTTTTGGTGGCCCCTTTGTTAACAATTGTCGCTTCGACTTTTTCGCCGGGTTGCGGCGCCGACAATGTGGTTGATTTGCTGAGAACAAGATCACTCCCCACGGTACCGCTCGTGACGCGAAAAATATCAACCGCATTGGCGACACGTTTTAAAAGATAACCATTGGCAAAGACCGGATTGGCATTATCCATAAGAATCAACAATCCTGCGGGCACATAAGCGCCATTATATAGCGCGGATCTGTCTGAACTGAATGTCATGGCAACGCCATATGCTCCTGGCGATTGATAAAGAGCGAGATTGTTCCATCCATTGATTTTATTCGTCAAGGTTAGCTCACCCTGGTCAATCTTGTAATTGGGCGCATCCCACTCTGGGCCCAAATCAGCTCGCTCAAACTCATCGGTCTTCCACACTAATTGTCCGGTATTGCTGCCTCCGCCACCCCCCTCGGTTGTTGTTTCCGAGGGTACATTGGACATCGCCCCCCAATTGCCGGCTTCGTCGCCGGCTTTGATTGCAAAATAATATTTTGTGCTTGCTTCCAGTCCTGAAACCGCAAAGGATTCATTGGCACCGGCTGCTTTTGGTGCCGGTCCGGTAACTCGGGTGGCGCTGTTAAAGTCTGTTTCAGACAGGATATTATTTTTTGATCGACGAATATCATAGGATGTCGCTGTTCCGGAAGTGCCGTCATCACCAACTGCCGTCCAGGTCAAAGTAATTGAAGAAGAGGTCGGAGAACCGGCGGCGAGGTTTGAGATTTTTGCCGGTGATGTTGTATCATTGGATGGTGCCACATATTTTGCTTCAAATGCTTCCACATCGTTTTCATTGGTACTCGACTTGTAGAGCATAATACCAGCGTAGCTCGTGGCAAACGGTACGCGTTTGGCAGAATCTTTTATCGATCCAATCTGGCTGCCATTTCGTAATACCGTAAAAGTATAGGTGCTGGTATTAAATTTCACTGTGAACTGATCACCGGGACCCGGGTTCACGCTGGTTGTCACATCGGGTTGGATATTATCGCCGATTGGCGAGCCATTCGAAATCTCAAACAAGCGAATTTCATTTGAATAGACATACACCAAATAACCACCATTATTGCCGGCGCTAAACGAATTCAAAAATGCCACTCCACCCAACTGCGCACCAACGCCCGAAATGCCGTCACCTGCTGTTGGCCAGGTTATCGTCGCTTCATTTGCACCCTCGACATTAAAGACAGCCAAATAGCTGTCCCATCCTGCGGTCGCACCCTGATTATGCAGGCGTCCATCGAGAATGACCATATTCGTATTCGCTGCCCAATTGCTGCCCAGCGGACCATTGCCGCGTTCAAAGTCATCAACGGCGGCAAAAGACGAAATAGAAAGACAGATAATCAATGAGAAAAGTAATGTAATTTTCGGGCTTGAGAGATTCACCTTCATGGCGTCCAACCTCCAATCAAAAGTTACCATTTGTCTCAGCAAAAAACAGTTGATGAGTTATGTTTCATGCTGGAATAGTTTCAGCCTGTAGAATAATATCTTAACCCTTTAATTTTCAAAGGCATTTGACTATTTTTAGCTTAATAGCACAAACACTGTGCCAGAGCTGAATTTCTTGTCTAAACGTGTCCTGCGATGGTCAGAAAAGTGTGAATTGGCTCGAGTTTCGTGGAAAAATGTAAACACCTGGCAAATTGAAAAATGGGCAGAACATTCAGCGGCAGGATACAATGGCTGTCTTTTTTTGGATCAAGGCAGAAAATCGTCGGGCAAAAGCGCGCGAAAACAAATCAGCGCCAACACCATTCATGTGAATAATATCAAAGAATAAATCTTTATCCGCATAGTCTTCCGTGGCAAAATTGAGAAACGGGACATGCATTGATTCAAAAAGTTCGCTATAAAAATAAAGGATGTGCTGTGCTTGTCGGCTGATCTTTTCGGAAACCGGCGAAAAAACAATCGCTACATTGATATTCCGCTCTTGTGCTGAGGTGATAAATTTTTTCAGAATATGGAGTTTGAAGGAATCAATTTCAGCATCCTGAACGACATCAATGAGAAAAGGATTACGATCGTAAAACTCACTTTTGCCGATAATTTCATAACCATTATCAACCCGGCTGGGTTTTTCCCGAAGATTGGCCAATATGCTTAATACTTGTGAATTAAAGCGAAACATCTTTAGCAAGTATTTTAACTGTCCAAGACATTGCCCACGCGTCAACAACTGGCGCACCTCTGGATGATCAATATAAGGTGCCAGGGATGACAACCGTTCAAATTCTTCTTCCGGATTTTCAACTTTGATGACATAGCTCGGCAGTATATCCAGAATAATAATTTTGGGCGTATATTGTTCAAGAAGCAACTGTTCGAGCGCATAAGCATAGAGCAAATATTGTCCGTTTTGACCGGCGTTAAATACGGACAGGCCCAGTTCGGAAGAAATAACCGTTGGCACATAGTGACGAAGTGCCCGCGAGGAGCCAAAAATGACCATATCAAAGTGTTCATTTAAGAGCCAGTTCTCTTTTGTCCAATTCAAGTTATAGGAGGCGCGGCGATGCAAATGTTCCAGGAGGGTTCCAAAAATTTGATCGACGGCGAACAGCAGAAGCAGAAAAATAAATATTTTGAGCAGAAAAACCTGCATCCGCCTAAAACTGAAAATAGATAAATTGGCTCTCATCGAACACACCTATCAATACCAAAACAACAAAAATCGCGACATAGGAAAGCCACCGAATGGCGCGGGGACGCCGAATAAATTTTTCTGACAGATGCAGCCATTCCTGGGCACTTTCAACGAACAAAAGAAATACAACGACAAAAATGCCATAGCTGAATTTATCGAACTCTGGGATAAAGAGATCCCGACCCGGAAAAGTGACAATTTGCTGAATTATAAAATTGGCTTCTGTAATTGAATCGGCCCGGAAGAAAATCCAGGCCAGGCAGACAAGATGAAATGTCACAAACATACGAAAAAAAACAACCAGGGCGCGCGGAAGTTTTCCCGCAACGAATCGGTCGCGCCATGGCAAGGTTACCTTTGACATCACCGCAAACACGCCGTGCAAAACTCCCCATATCAGAAACGTCCAGTTGGCGCCATGCCACATGCCGCTGACGATAAATACAATGATCATATTGAGGAGCATCTTTGTCAGACCTTTACGATTTCCTCCCAAAGGTATATAGAGGTAATCGCGGAACCAGGTCGACAAGGATATATGCCAGCGGTGCCAAAATTCATTGATCGTTTTTGCGAAATAGGGACGCCGAAAGTTCCGCATCAAGTCATAGCCCAGCACCCGCGCCGCTCCAATCGCAATATCTGAATAACCGGAAAAATCACAATAAATCTGAAAAGCGAACAAATAGGTGGCGAATAGTAGCGTTACGCCGTTATGAAGGTCGGCATTGCCATACACCGCATCGACATAGATGGCCAAGCGGTTTGCGATCGCAATTTTTTTAAACAAACCCCACAACATCAATCTCAGCCCGGAGACAAAGCGTGCTTCATCAAAAAAATTCTTTGTATGGAGCTGCGGCAATAATCGCCCGGCGCGCTCAATGGGACCGGCAACTAACTGGGGGAAAAAAGAAACATATAATGCAAAAATGCCAAAATGTTGTTCGTGCTCGACCTTGCCGCGATAGACGTCGATGGAATAACTCAGCGTCTGAAATGTGTAAAATGAGATACCAACTGGCAGCAATACATTGAGGTGAGGAATATGCGTAGAAAAATCAATAAAAAGCAACGTCTGATTGAGCGATTCGGCGAAAAAATTAAAATATTTAAAAGTGAACAACAAACCGAGATTGGTGAATAAACTAAGCATTAAATATTTTCGACGAGAGCGCTTGTCCGGCAATACCGCCATACGCCGCCCGGCATAGTAATCAACTACAGTCGAAATAATGATGAGTGCACTATATTTCCAGTTCCAGCACATGTAAAAAAAGTAGCTTCCAACCAGCAACAGCACCCATCTGTACCGATGTGCAACGGTAAAATAGAGCGTGACAATCGCTATAAAGAAAAAAGCAAATTCTAATGAGTGAAACAGCATACATTTTAGCGGGATCAGTTTTTTCCGTTCGCCACGGATGTGGTGTAATCGTACAGTTTGATTAATTTTTTATAGTGTTCTTCAAAACCGTAAAGGCGTTCCGCCTTTTGTCTGGCATATTTTCCCATGGTGATTGTTTTATCCGGATTTTGAATAAGGAAATTGACATGTTTGACAAACGTTTCGGAGTCACCCCGGTCGTAGATAAAACCATCCATACCCTCATCGATCAACTCGGGAATGCCCCCCATACGCGCGCCGATAATCGGATTGCCAAGGGCCAGCGATTCGTAGATGACCAGCGGTGAGTTGTCGTGCCACTCGGATGTAATGACGGTAAACCTGGCACGGCGAACAATGTCGCGTAATTCATCACCTGATTTATAACCGAGCAACTTGACATGTGTCAGATTTTCCTTGTTCACCCGATCACGGCATTCGTTTTCGAGCGGTCCGGTACCGAGCACATATAAATCCGCACCCTGAATTCTTTTTGCAGCATCCAGCAGGAAAAATAGTCCTTTCTCATGTGTCAATCGACCCATAAAAACAAAATAACTGGATGGCTCGTAGCAGGGTTCATACAAATTCAAATCCAGCGTATAGGGTTGAACCAAAACCGGTTTGTTCTGATAGCCATACTGAGATATCTTTTTGCCAAGAAATTGGCTGGGAGAGACAAAAACATCAACATTATTGACATAACTCTTCCGCCAATAGTTCCAATACGCTTCAGCAGTCACCAGAGCACTGGCAGCATAAGAATTTCGGAAGCATTTTTTGGCTGTTGCTTTCCAAAAATGTACACCTCGACACGCTTCGCAGATCTGGCGTTGGCCATCCAAAAAAATATAGTTGGGACACACTATTTTATAATCATGCAATGTCATCAGAACGGGCAGTTTATAGTGCTTCAATGTGTGCAAAACCGATGGCGAGAGGTGATGGTAAATCGAATGCACATGCGCAATATCCGGCTTTGTTTCTTCGATGAGACGCGCGAGCTTGTCCTGCGCCTGACGATTGTATATAATGCGGCGGGCTATGTGCAGACGCTTTTTTATATTCCTTGTCGCAAACAATTGATCCGGACCAAACCGGTCAGTAAAATAGGCGCTATACTCTGATTGAAAATTACGATCATCCTGCATCGCAAACGGGATGACGGTATGACCATTTGCTTTCAACAGGTCGGTTACATTAAAGACATATCGCTCGGCTCCACCTTCAACATAATAAAATTTATGCACCATCAATATTTTCATAACAAACCATCAATTTGGTAAAGCATATTGTGTATACAATTCTTCAAATCTTTGCACCTGGCCTTCGAGCGAAAAGTAATCTTCGACACGACGACGCCCGGCTAATCCGAGTTTCAGCTTCAAGTCATCGTTTGAAATCACCTCAAGTAATTTTTGCGCTAATTGATCCGGGTCGCGCTCCGGAACCAAAAAACCGGTTTCGCCGTCAATAACTGCTTCTTTGGTCCCATCGACAGGTGTTGCGACGACGGGCAACCCGCACGCCATAGCTTCTAGTACAACATTGGGCAAGCCTTCATATAATGAAGGCAAAACAAAGACATCAAGCAGCGGCAGCAGGTCAGGAACATCATGGCGAAAGCCCAATAAAACAAAATTATCCTGCAAATCCCTCTCTCTGATGTGCTGCTCAAGTTCAACACGCAGCGGTCCATCCCCGACAAGAACAAATTTGACATTCGGCTGTTGGGCTAAAATCTTTGGTGCAGCCTGAATCAAATAGGTATGCCCTTTTTGCTCATTGAGGCGAGAGACCTGGCCGATGACAATGTCATCCGGGTGCAATCCGATATCCTCCCGCCGAACGTTCTTGACATTTGGATTAAACTTGTCCAGATTGACGCCATAAGGAATAATCATCACCTTGTGCGGCGAGACCTTGCGCTTTTCCACAAGCCATCTTGCGGTGGATTTTGAAACAGAAATCACCTTGTCTGTATAACGAATCGCGTAGCGATAGGACCAAAACCGGTGTGGTACCAGCCATTTGGGTGATGAAATGGTCTCCCACGAAAATACGCCCCTGGCACCGCCGCTATGTCCGGCCATCGCCCCCAGCACATCAGCATAAAAAAGTGTAGTCATAACAATATCAATACCCTCATCGCGGATAAAATCGCGGACACGCGACAGGAGCTTGAAATCAATTTGTTTCTGACGCTGAAACGTCATCACCCGGCAATCCAGCTGGTGAAACAGTTCTTCGATTTCATTGCCTAATCCGAGGCTAATCACTGTGGTTTCGAATCGGTTTTTATCCATATGCTTGACAAGTTCAAGCAATTTGGTTTCAGCGCCGCCAAAGCTAAATCCCTCGACGAGCTGCAATACTTTAATGGGCATCTCTTTGCTCTCCTGGCTTGTGCCACCTGTCACGTGCGACAACGGTTCAAGTATTCATCCAATTCATTAGCCTTGTTTGACCATGTGTGCCATTCTACAAAAGAATCATGGGCATTGCGGGCAATTTTTTTCTGCAATGGCAAATTATTGAGCAGGAAGACTATTTTTTCACGCAGTTGCCCAATATCTCCCGGTTCATAAAGCAAGGCACTTTCTCTATCCTGCAGAATCTGAGCAATTTGCCCGCTCCTTGATGCGATAATGGGCACCTGTGCTGCCATATATTCAAAAACTTTCATGGGTGAGAAATAAAACAAATCAATAGGTGGATAAGGAGCGATAGCTATAGTGAACAATTGGATATAGTCGCTGACCACATTGTTCGGCAGCGTGCCGGTAAAAATCACCCGCCCATTTGACGCGTTGAGATTATTGACGAGTTCTTGTTCCAGGGTACCGCCGCCGCCAATGAAGAGAAACACAACATCGTCAAACGCTTGCAATACATCGCGGACAAGATTTTGCACCTCCTGCACGCCATGCCATTGTTGCATGGAACCGACAAATCCGACTACCCGCGATGCTTTATAAATTCCGAGCTCCTGGCGCAGTTCAGCAAGCCGTTCATCGGATGCTTTTTCTACGGGATCAGCGCCATTAGTGATCACAGTTAGCGCATCTTTATCGAGTTTGTGCGTTTTTATATAGTACTCTTTTGCCACGCAAGACTGGGTGAAAATACCATCGGCATGACGCAGCACGATTTTTTCGCACCACAATAAAAGTCGATCCCATATATGAGGCCCATTGTTGAAGGTCAGCCATTCGTATGAGCACGCCCCATCCGCTTCGATGACAAGCGGGAGATGATACAATCTCGCCACGAGAAGCGCGGAAAAGCGAAATGCATCCAAACGGGCGACGAGCATTTCCGGATTTTCTTTTTTTATTATTTTTCTTTCAAGGAAAAATTGCGAGATGTTGCCAAGTATCTGTCGTGGTGTAAAAAAAAAGGCGCGCAACAAAGAAGGGGACCGCTGTTCTGCCTGAGGAGCTTCCCGGGTTCCGTAGAATTCGCCCAACCAATGAAAAAAAATCGTGTGTCCTATCGACTCAAGCTTTTGAAAAAGCTTCAAAGCCTTGATGGTTGAGCCTATCGAATAGCCGTACAGATCGGCCATATAATTAAAGTAGGTTATTTTCATAGAGCAAAAGAATGGGCATGTGGATTATCAAATATAACTATAACAATATACATCAAATGGTTCGATTTCGGGAAAATATATAGTCCACATGCCCATTTATATATATAAAAGAAAGGAGTCACTCCCATATTTTCAAATTATCCGGCGGCTCTGGTGGTATAGTATCGGGTTCCGCCACATCTCCAAGGAAACGAAATCGTACCGCATCGGCAATGACCCAGCCATTCGCTTTGTTGGTTATTTTTACATAGTTATCCTGACCTTTTGGACAATAAAAATTACCGAGGATATTCCATTGGCCATAATGAGCCGTTTGATCGATCGTGCCGGTGAGCCGGATGTGCTGATCAATGATAATTTGAAATGGCACATCCGTAGCTTCGCCGAACGAGCTTTGATAATCACCATGCCAGCCATGCCATTCCGCGATCTCATAATATCCCGGAACGCCAATTGATGGTCGCCACACGGCGGTCGCTTCGCCGCCGCCGTTTTCAATCGCATGATAGCCATAGGCATCATCAAATCCACCAACGACTTGTTTGTTGCCAAACTGGCTCCAGTAGGGATTATTGGCATCCCAGTCCAAATCGCCTCTGGTGACATATCGTGACCAGTCGCCCTGCAGTTCAACCGGATTGTTACCGGGAGATGTGTCATTGTTATAAAAATTATCGATAATAATATCTGTCACCGCGGTCACCGGTTCGGTGAACAGAATAATGCCACCGCCGCGTACATCTTTGGTGCCATAGGTGTGAGCGTACACCTCAATCGGAGCGATAAATTGCTCGCCGTTATTCAACTCGGGATTCTGGCCGCCGCGGAGACGATAATAGGTTCTGCCGTCGAGGTCCGCCGGACTAACGGTTTGTATCTGGCCGGTTGGATTAGAAATCGCCACACCCTTGTCAAAATAACGCGCCCACAGACCATTCGGCAGCTCAAAAGGTAATCCAATGCCATAGCCGAGGTTTGTCTCAAATTCGTCGTACCAGAACATGATATAGTACCAATCACCAAACGTCATACCATAGTAACAATCAAATAAAAGTGCAGTCGTCAAACCATACAACATTTTATCAAAACGATCTTTGCCGTTTTCCACCCATTTTTCCGGGATATAATCTTCGATAAACATCATGGAAGGTCGATTACGTTTCTTGTTTTCTTCCATCCAGGCAAGGCAATCATCCTTGAGATAGAACCAGTCAGCCCAGCGGCCGAATCCTTCATAGGTATGACCGTTCATCTGCTCGTAGAAATATTCACATGTGCCGCCATTATTAACACCGAGCATGTTGGCTGCGTTCGGATCGAGTTGGTCCATCAGGACATTTTCCCGGTCGAGCCATTTGGCGATATATTCACGGCGATGCGGATTGATGGAATATTGGCCGGCTTTGTCCGGCGTACTGCCCATTTCAACATAATCATCAATACCATTCAAATTCATATCCATAGTTTGACTCTTGAGATAGACATTTGCGTAAAAAGCATCATGAAAAAGTCCATCCCATAGTTGTTCTGTCCAGTCGATTTTTTCAAGCAGGTTTTTTTCCGCCAAATAGTCCCAAAGATATTTGCCATTCACTGGTGGGCACCACTGGCTAAAGTTCGGGAAAATGCCGGGGCCGGACATGCGCAAGGGACTGAGCACAGAATCGCCGCGAACGTGCTTTTGGTTGACCTTCCAAAAATCATCTCCGCCGCTCGGGGCAAAAAGCGTGTCACCGATGACATCGTAAATATTAATAATGTCATTGTTAATCACAGCATAGCACAAGCGATAATCATCCCCAAAGTCGAGGTTGATGCCATCCGTGTTGTCCACGCGAATGGCACGCTGACCCGGGAGAACATCTTCCAACAGATTTCCGCGATAGGATCGATACAAATAGTACTCCGGTGGATCGCTGAAAAAAATGCCGTTCAATCCCATTGCAATCAATATCTGATCCGGATTGAGCTGGCGAAGTTTTTTCGCCTTGATTGTGCCATTATCATCAACCGAACCGTAAATATAGGCCATATCGTACCTGGCCAATTTGAGCAAGCGCGTACCAATAGAATAGGTCGGCCACACATTTTGGCCAAGTGAATAGGACGCCGTACGCGGATAGGGTGGATTCAGTCGATCATACGCATAGAGCATTGTTGTCAATAACAAAAGTACCAAACTCAAAATTATCTTTTTTGCCATTATTTTCCTCACCTTATTCGATTCGCCAAAAAGTGTGCAAACTACTTTCCGGCCATATTGTACAAATCGGTTTTGCAACAAGCGAAAATCCTTTTGAAATAGCACTAGCGACTTTCCCGGGCATTTTAGGGTGCCACACCCAGGGGAACAAGCCAACCGCCACCTCGCGATCAAATCCGAGACGTTCAAACTTTTTAAAGCCTGCTGCAGCAAAAACGGTGCGCACGCGTTTTGGAGTCATAAAATGCTCGAGCTCTTCGGGCTTCCAATAATCAAATGGCGCCCAGGAATTCTTTTTATAGCGTCCCACATTTTCGCAATATGCCTTTACAAGTCCCGCAATATTGGCATAATTAGGTACGGAAAGCAAAATAAATCCGTCCGGTTTTAAAACGCGTTTCATCTCTTTTGTTGCCGCGATCTGATCCGGAAAGTGTTCGAAACTGTCCATACAAATTGCCACATCAACCGAGCCATCATGCAGGGGCATTTGTAATGCATTGGCTTGTGCATAGAAATGGCTTTGATCTTTCAGAATCCGAAAGCTTTCCCGCAGATTGATGTCCAGGCCAAGGTAGCTTTTATGATGCTGAAAAAAAGATGCCAGGATGCCGCTTCCGCAGCCAATATCCAGCACTATTTTGTTGCGAAAGGATATCTTTAACGAACGCGTGACATGCTCAAACAAATCACGATTCAAGTTTAACTGATCATCAATAAACGGTGACGTCACTAATGCATTTTCGCGCTGATAAAAAACCCGCAGTCTTTTAATTCTTTCATCGCTTGTCACACATCACCTCGTAAAAGAATGTCTTGTGATGGTCGCTCTGCCCGCGTGCACCAGCTTATCAGCGCGGCACACTGGCGGTTGCAAATGATACGCCAGGGATGTTTCTCAAAAAATTTTCCACTATCGTCAATTGCACATCTTTCTTTTGGCAGTTTTATATCAATGGTTTCTGCGAACAACGAGTACGTGTTCGACCCACAGAGTGGACAGTTAATTTTTTCCATGGTGCTTGAACGTCTCATATTTTTCATACAACAGCTTTGCGCGATTAGACAGACTCTGCATGCATCATCCGGGTAAAATGTCTCAATCTGAATGTATTGGTGATTTCCAATGCTAAAAAATAGCAAAGAATCGCCAAAATGATGACAACTAATATATGCAAATGAACAGCATGAGTGAAAAAAACAACAACCATCATGGCAACTGCATTAAAAGTAACTTTAAGGCTATAAAAAAGTTGTGGAAACAAGGGAACACCAAGTTTCCGTCGAATCCAAATAAATATGAATAAAAAAATGATGCCTTCGGTTGCAACCGTCGCAATGGCGGCTCCGATAAACGACAACGGCGGTATCAACAAAAGATTGAGAACGACATTGACCAGCAAGCCAAAAACTTGAAAATGGACGATTTTGTTTTGATTATTGGTTGCCACGTACAGTGGCACAAAAAAGATATTGAGCGTTTGCGCGGCAATAGCAAAGGCGAGGATTTGCAAAGCGGCGGCTCCTGCGGCATAATCTTGTCCGCAGATAAAGAGCATGATCGGTTTTGCCAAATAGACGGCAGCAGGGATGAGGGGAACAATAATCAATAAGAGATAACTCACCCCTTCCCGGAAAAATGCTGAAAGAACTTTGGTATTCGCATGGTTGGATGAGAGTTGTGGTAAAAAGGCTGTCACCAGAATAGTGGGGAAAATTCGCGTCACCATCAAAATTCTGTAGGCGGCAGAATACAAGCCTATATCCTGCAAAGTGCCCATTTTTGAGAGCATCAAGATGTCGAGATAGTTGTAAGCCATGGAGAGAAAAGCGGAAATCCCCAAATATATCGAAATTCGAAGAACAGTTAGCGATTGTCGCCAGTGCCAGTTAAGTTCAAATGCGAGAAACTTTTTATATAAAATACGAAACGAAAACACAAACAAGACCAAACCTGAAACAACAAAGGACCAAATAAAATACTCGACACCGAATCCCAGCAATAAAAGAGTAATACCAATGGAAACGGACAAAAATTTATCCAGGGAGACACCGATAGCCTCGTACTGCATTTTCTCGATCCCGCGAAACACGCCAAATGCAGTGCTGCTGAATGAACCCAATAGCGCAGCAATTGAAAAAACAAGAATGACTCGCGTGCTTTTGGCGCTATACTGTGCGATAAACAGATAAATGATTAAAATACAAACGGCAACAACTATGAGCACCAGCTTTAACGACAGAACGCGGGCGAATAATTTTGAGACAATTTTGGGATGTTTGGCGATCTCGCGGGTTAAAATTGTTGAAAGCCCGGGATCGGCAATCAAATTGACAAAAAAACCTATGGTTGTTGCCACAGCGTACAAGCCGTAATCATCAACGCCGAGGTATCGAGTCGCCACAGGTACAAGAACAAACGCCAGGGCAGTGACGATTATTTGGTGCAAGCTTGTAAAGCTGATATTTTTATATAACTGTTTCATTCATTGTCGTTTGCGATGTGTGAAGAGCACGCGCTTTTTTCTCTTTTTGTCTTCTGATGTGCAGCATAAACTGCTGTTTGAGTTTTTTCGTATGTTCGTCGGCGATCAGAATAGCGACGATCATGGCCAACGCGCGCCAGTGATGTAGTTTGAGAATAACCAGGCGATAGTCTGGCGCGACGAGATAATAAATGAAATTGGATAACATGCCCGCCAGCCCCCCCATGCCAATGTGATAGAGTGTTGGATCCTGGGATTTTCTTATTTTAAATCCGACAATAAAAACGCTCAAGTTGAGAAGCAAAAACAAGATGATGCCAGGAACACCTTGCTGCGCCATAATGAGGAGATAGACATTGTGGACAATGCGCGTCCCCTGGATTTCTTTGTCCGCGTGATAGCGATAATTATTGAGAGCGATACCCGTAAGAGGATGTTGTCTGATAATTCGAACAGCGTCCTTTGCCAGTCCCATGCGACTGTGCTTTTTATTGCTTGCAATCGCTTCTCTGGAATCAGCCATACGCCCGGTGATGGTCTCCCCATATTTCAGCGTTGTAAAAGCAAGGCCGATGACAAATGCCACTAGGAGATAGTTAATTTGTCTGCGACTCAATTTTTTCATTAAAAAATCGAGGTAGAAAAAAAACATGAGCGCAACGGATAATGATAGCCATGCGCCGCGTGTATAGGTCGCTAACAATGCTCCCAGGGACATCACCGAGATGGCGGACCAGAGCCATTTGGGTTTAATTTTGGTGAACAATGCGAGCCGAATTGAAATCGGCGCCAACATGGCCAAATAGCAGCCAAAAGCGTTTGCTACGCCAATTGTTCCAGTAGCGCGCCATTCATTGGTTACGACGATGAAGGGTAATACAACAGGACCGATCTGCCATTGCCAGACGCCGATCAGCGCCTCGAAACCAAGGCCGTAGATGAGGCCTCTGGTAAAATCGATGACATCCTTTTTGCTGTTTATGCGCTTCAGGATGACAAAAAAAACAAGTATGGCGCGAGCTAAATGAACGTATCCGAAGCGAAAGTCAGCTTTTTCAACAGCGACAAACTCCCCGACGCCAGACCACAGCAAATAGAGTGCAGCCATTGCCAGCGCAAAACCGTGTATTCCTCGATGCTTTTGCGGCGTCCTTCGTCCGGATGTCAATATGAGCAGACCATACATAGCGAGATCAACGGGCATAAGGACGTCCGCGCCGCGAGCGACACCATTGCTGAGCACACCCAGAACCACGGTAAAACCTTGCTCGATGCTGAGGAAAAAACCAAAAGAGACAAGTAATATTTTTTTAAGGTTCATGCAACGTCATCCGTGGTAGATCATAATTTTCTTCAATAGATCGGTCCAATAGTCTGGCCACTCGTTCAGCTTGTTTGGCGATAGAAAAGGATTTTACCGATTCTTTGGCATAAACACCCAGACGCCGACGTTCCTCCGGTGAATTCAACAGGTTGTCCAATTCGGTTCTCAATGCGAACATATTTTGCCTGGGCACAGTGATGACGTTTTCGCCATCCCGAATATAATCTTCCACCCCTCTGCTCCTGGTGATTATAATTGGCTTGCCAAAAGCCATGGCATTGAGCAGAACAAGTTGTCCGGAGGATTCATCGGCTCGCTCCAGCGGAATCACCACAATGGTCGCACCGGCTAAAAGCCGACTAAAGCTTTCACCATACACATCAAAATATGTTTCGACGTTTTCCGGCAACGCTAACTCTGAAACATTGAATCGCTGAGCTGCAATTTTAACTTTGAAATTCAATCCGGTCACCGCTTTGACAAGCGTGGCATAATCGCGATTGCTACGACCGCCACTAAAGATATAATGCTCATCCGAGGCCGGTCGATGGTTGGACAACTCGATGCCGAGCGGCAAAAAAGTGAATAACGTTGAGCCATTGCCATAACGTTTTTCAAACTGCTCGGCCTCGATTGTGGAATAGACGATGACTGTATCCACTCGTTTTAGTGCATATCGGATAAAAGCCTCACGAAGATATTGATTCAACGATGCAGGGCGCTTTGGTATAATGAGCTGAGCGATCACAATCTTTGGTCTTTTAGCGTGAAAAAAACGACATAAAAATGCCACCACCAAACCCATGACAGCGTGCCAGGCATAAACGAGATCATAGTTTCTAATCTTTAAAAAAGCGCTATAGCCGGTGAGGACATAGCTCCGCCACAGTGCGACTATCTTTTCCAGGGTTGAGTTGTAACCTTTTTTTGTATTGTCGAAAAAAATATCCGTATCGAAATAGTGTTCGAGCTGTTTTTTAAAAACCCAGTCTTCCGGAGGTGCCCAATCCATCAATACCAGTAATTTTTTCTTCAGAACATTCACGCTGTAACGCTCAACTTTAGATTCGATCACTTTTATGAGCCTTTTTCAACAATCATACCAATACAGTAATCCACGATAAATGAAAATCCATGCCAGGAATAACAAACGGAGCCACTTTTCATGGATTGTTGTCCAAACCGAAGGTTCAGCAGGACTAAAAGCTTTTGAATATATTTTAATGAGAAACATAGAGTTACCAAAGGGGCATAAAAAGATATAAAAGGCTCTTGTGCGCTTTTGCAACTCTGAAAAAGGTGCTCAACAATCATCGCAATCTTGTGCGCCTGACGATTCTGGCACGTTATCTCATAATGAGAAGCATCTGTCTCAATATGGGATTTTTTTTAACCGGCGATCATATCAGGCAAAGACGTTCAAAACTTTTCTTTGAAAAAATGGAAAAGATATTCGACACCAATCGCCGCACCGACAATGAGAAAACCATCAACAGGGATACGATAGCGAAGCTCGGTAAAAAATATTGAATAGAACAGGGAAATCGTCATAATGGGAATCAACAGAATGAGGAGTGATTTCCATTGATTTCTGAGCACATACAAACCGATGAGAAAAAAAATGAGCACCGGTGTAAAAAATAGCAACGACATAATCGTCATGTCAGAGCTGACATTGTCGGAGGTTGTCACACGTTTAATAGTCGGTGACCAAAAATTGATAAACTCGGGTAAAACGTGCCGGGTGAAAAATCGCACCGGATATTTTTTCACCAATTGTTTCAAGCTTGTAGGATTCTCTTTTGCATACAAATCAATTGTTTCGACCGAGCGTGCAGGACGACCATTTTCGACTTTCCACATGTCCGCCTGCATCCAGGGGTGAAGCCAGATCATATAGCCGTTTGCTTCAAGACCAAAAGAGTCGAGATCAAATAAAATGGCTAAACGGCTGACATCATGCGGATCGATGCTAGAGGGATAAAACATGGAAAAAGTGTTGGCCGAAACCGCTGACGCGTAAATAGCGGCATATTGCCAGCCTTCCGCCGTTTCACCCAGCTCGATAGCCCCTTGACGAACAGTCAGGTTGGATGAATGTTTCACTGTGCTGGCAAACCTGGAATCCAATACGATTTCTGCTCCATTCCCAACTTGAAGGCGCTCAACAGACATACTTGCGCCGCCTTTGAAGATGAGTCCATAATAAGAATTTTGCGGGCGCTGAAAAGATTCGCACACTTGCAGCTTGGCAATCAATGTCCCGTCCAAAAAGCATTCAAAAACTGGTTCGGCAAGAGAATCAATGACATTGACGTGAAAAATCCGCCCCGGAAATGAGGTCATTTTTTTGCTTTCTTCTATGCGCAACTCAAGATCAACATAGGAAAACACGCGTGTTTCCGCCAGACAAGCGCGCCCGGGAGAGAAGACATGAAAGACAGTCCAGTTTCGTACTGTCCAGGGCGTAAGCACCAGGGCAATCAAACAGGCAAAGAGTGCAATATGGCCAATTTTTTCCCGCCGGCCCAGATCAGCAAACACCATAATCCAGACCGCCAAAAGAATGGTGCTCGGCAAAGCAACCGGACGCGCGGCTATAGCAATGCCCAGCGAAAGCGCCGCAATGAGCAGCCAGAGGATAGAAGATGACTGGCTGTATTTAAGAAAGCTGTAAAATGCAAAGGTGAGAAGCAGGGCGAACAATTGTGTGACATACAGCAATCCGGAGATATAGATAAAAAAAGGATATATCGCGCCCAAAACAAGCGCCAAAATCGCGGCTCCTGGCCGTAAAAGTCTGACCATGTTGTACAAAATCAACAACTGCAGAACGGATAAAATCAGTTGCACCAGCCGGACAGCTAAGAAACTGTGGCCAAAAACAGCATAAATGCCGGCCAAGAAAACAGGGTAAACCGGCTCGAGACAGTAATGTTCATATTCGTCATAATAGTGCAAGCTGCTGCCGAACGTGCCGCTCTCAAGCAAGGCGCGCGCCGCTTGATCATAATGCGCTGTATCAAAATAGTACCAGCGATCTTCGAGCGTCAAAATATAAAACAAGCGTAGAAGAATCGCGATACAAAGCAAAAGAAGGAGACGCTTCTTTTGCACAAATAAAACTAAAGCCTTCATACACGAACCAGTTACAATGTGTATAGTCCAGTTAATTCTGCTCGGTTTGTCGTGTTGTCGTCTGGTCTGGCAATATAATAGATAGTGATCGTTGGCTGAATTTTGGGATGTGCACTTTTAAAGGTGACCAATTTCTCGCTATTGCGCTCCAGCCAGTCAAAAAAGTCGATTCGATCTTTGGCTATCTCGGGGTACTTTTTTTGGGTAAATTTCCAGGTAAAAGTTTGCCGGGTAAAATCATCTGCGACATAGTACAGACTGCCATTGGAATTCATAAATTCCATAAATTCCTGTCGTTTGTTTAGTGTCTTGGACATCCATTCAGTTTCATACAAGGTAAAGTTGTGCTCTTTTTGTAAAAAGAGCAAAGGCGGAAAAGACTCTATGGCCACCGCGCTGTCAGGTGGCAAGTTCTGTTGAATCCAGGTTGTTGCTGTTGTGCGCGGATCGTCATGCAAAAGTGCACGCTGATAGGAAATTGCCACAGAGAATTGTGCGACCGAAAAGAAAAGAACCGGAATCAGTAGTGCAGCAGTGCGTGTGCTACGGTGTTTGAGTTTCTCTGTGATTTCCACGATCAAAATGGCCATGGCTAACAGAATAAGCGGAATAATCGGCAAAATATGGCGCATGGCTTTAATGGACATTTTTTCAAAAAGAATATACATTGGGATAGCGCACGCTAACAGGAACAGGTCTTCGCGGCGGTGTTTCAACATGAGATAGAGGATGGCCAAAGCTGCCAACAGGGTCAGGAAAACCCCAAATGTCTCCGGAATGGAATTGGGATAAAAAACGCCAAAGCCGTCGGCTTGATCACCCGTCCAATAGGACAAAAAACCGCCGCCGCTGCCGATCTTGCCAATTCGTTCAAATCGGCTGGTGCCGACAATTCCCCCCCAGGTCTCCCGAAAGTCGAGCCAGATGAGAGGGCAACCGATCAAAAACGCTCCGATGCCGGCGCCGGCAGCACCCCAGAGTTTACGATCGAAAAGGTGTTTTATCCATGACCTCGCAGGGTATCGCCCAGAATGGGCAAACAGGATCGGAATGGCAAGGGTAAACATGCTAAACTTGGTCGCCAGGGCAAAAGCAGCAAAGATGGCGGCGTAAATATAATGAATTAATCGTCCCTCCTGCAAAATTCGCGCGCAAAAATAGATAGAGACCAGTCCGAGAAAAGTTGCCGGAACGTCAACAGTGCCAAAGTGAGAATTGCGCACGTGCAAAAAATTGACTGCCAGAAGCAGTGCGGCAAAAACGCCGATTCGCCGCGTATAGAGTCGAGAGGCGATTTTGTAAACAAGTAAAACGGACAAGGCGCCCAAAATAGCCACGAGTGAACGACTGATCAAATAGAATTGAAAAGGTTCTGTATCGTAGGCGATGCGTACAGCATCAAGTGATTCAAAATGGCCTGACAACAATCCCAGACCGATATATCCTCCCATCGCGCCGGCTAACATATAGGTGTAAAAAGGAGGATAGACATTGATGGCAAAATAGGCATCTTTGTCCATAAACCTGCTGGCTAACAATCTGCCGGCTTGCGTCACCAGCTTTGTTTCATCGGGATGATAATTATAGGGCTTGCCAAAATCGATGCCATAAAATCGCAGCAAAAGAGCGATCGAAAAAATAATCCACAACCAGGCGACGGCTTGATGATTCCTGTTTTCATGTATCATAAACTAAACTTTTGTCATTTTTTTAAAGAGTTCTTCATACTGTTCCGTAATGCGCTGCCAACAATATTTGCTGCGCACGTGTTTTAGTACCATGGCTCGCCGTTCCTGCACAACGTGCGGATTATCGAGCAAATATTGCATTTTTTCGGTTAAATCAACATCATCGTTCCTGGAGAAATAGAGACCCGTGTCACCCAGGACTTCATGATGTTCAGGCACATCATTGGCCAAAACACAATTACCATACCCCATACCTTCAACGAGGGCGGGATGCGTCCCTCCCACCTCGGTTGCCTGAATATAAAAATAGGCATTGCTTTGCAGCTCTTTGTAGCCATGCCCAAACACATAACCGGTAAAAAGAATGCGTGGATCTTTTGTCTTTTTGAGATTGGCGATATAGTTTGTACTATAGGGGGCATCGCCAACCATCACCAGCTTTTTATCTGTCTTGACGCGTTCAAACGCTCTCACCACACGATGCGCGTTATTCTCCGGTTCCATACGGCTGACATAAAGGACATAGTCGTCCGGATTCAGGTTAAATTTATGCAAAATATCTTTTGTCGTTGCTTTTTCCTCGGGCGCCCCGTAGGGGATAAATGTCGATTGCTTTTTAAATTTATTATGATAGTATCTTTGCACATCCAGCGCATCGGTGACAATCGCATTGGGTATAACAGTTGCCAAAAATTCCGACACTTTGTAAAAGGTTTTGCCAGCCCAATTCCATTTCTGCCGTTTCCATTCCAGGCCATCAACGTTGAGAACAACCGGTTTGCGCGTGAGTCGCGGAATGAGGGTAAAAAGAGCATTGGCGCTATTGCACACAAAGACGACATCGTAGTTTATAAAAAAGCTGTTCAACATACAAACAAAAGTATGCGCGACGGTGTCGAGATACTTGTGACTGATCGTCGGCAGGATTTTAATCCGCACACCTTTGTAATATTCTTCCGGATAGTCAATGATATTGGATCGACCATATACAGTCACATCGTGACCCAATGACACTAATCGCGTTGCCAGGTTTTCAGC
Source organism: Candidatus Zhuqueibacterota bacterium (assembly GCA_016928775.1). Lineage (GTDB taxonomy): Bacteria > Zhuqueibacterota > Zhuqueibacteria > Residuimicrobiales > Krinioviventaceae > Kriniovivens. The sequence goes on from JAFGKD010000077.1 coordinate 42,292, forward strand.
AAACGTCTCAAAACCGCCATAATTCGCCGGAATTCCACGTATGCCCATAATCGCTATTTTCATTCGGATACAGCTACCTTTGCTTTTGCATAACCTTTATTTCGCAGAAACATCCCGTAAAGTTCGAGCAGAACAGTGCGGTCAATCTTCCATAACACGAACAGATAAGCAGCGGCTGCAGCACCAATTCCGGCTAATAATACAACCAGATCGGGGAGAGTGAAGACAACTTTCAAAACGTATCGTGCCGCAATCCCGACAACAACCATCACGCTCCCGGCCAGGAGACTTGTGTGCAAGGCATAATAAAATTCATGCGCCGTAACGCCGATTTGCTTGTTGGTGATCTGCTGGATAATCGGGAATGTCAGGACATAAAGTGCTGTAAAACCTGAGGCCACGCCGACCAGGCCGTAATGCGTGCCGACATACACAACCGCTGTTAAAGGTACAAGATATATTAAATTCCATTTCAGCTCAATATCCGGTCGGCCAACGGCCATGAGCACCGAGCTTTTGATCGTGCCGACGGATTTGAGCATCGCCATGGGCGTCAAAATAATGAGCGGCCAGGTCATGTCCAGCCATTTTTCGCCGGGAACAACGAAAATAAACTCACGTGGGAAAACAGCCAATCCGGCCAGGATTGGAAACGTTATCAGCGAAATAAATTTGATCGCCTTGAGATAGCCCGCTTTGAATTTTTCCATATCATGCTGCAAGGACGAAAAGGCCGGAAAAACCACTTTGGCCACGATACTTGATAAACGTGTCACCGGCAGCTTGACAACCCACAGGGCCAAACTATAAACACCTAACGACACACTCCCCAACATTCGACCGACGATTGCGACATCAACATTGGTGATGAGATAAATCGCGCCATCATTGGCCAGCACATTGCCGCTAAATCCGATAAACTCTTTCAGCTCGGCAATAGAAAAATGGACATGTGGACGCCATTTACAGATTATCCACAAGACAAGGATAGTAATGAGATCGCGCGCCAAAGCATTGGCGACCAGGCTCCAGACGCCACATCCAAACAATGCCATCAAAATAGCCAGGAGACCACTACAGAGTGTCGCCGACATCTCGACAAGCGCCAACTTTTTAAACGCCATCTCGCGCGTGAGCAGGGACTTTTGCACAATGCCAAAACCGCCGATGACAAATCCCAGCGCGATAATCGCCGCCACCGGCTGAACAATGTCTTTGCGAAAATACAGCGCCAAGGGGAATGACAGGCCAAAGGATAAAAGATAGAGAATAGCGCCAAAAATCACACTGGCCCAAAACATGGTGGAGAGATGCGATTGCGACAATTCTTTTTTCTGAATGATGGACATACCCAGGCCCTTGTCATTTACCATCGCAATTGCCACAGTGATGAGTGCCGCCATTGCGACAATCCCAAAATCATCTTTGGACAGCAGTCGGGCTAAAATCGCCATGACAATGAACAGCACAAATTGCATGCTCATCTTTGCCATGCCGGTCCACACCACACCGGAGATTGTTTTACGCCTGAGAGAGCTCATCAATTTTCCCCTGCAGCTGTGATATAGCCACTCTCGGGTTGTATTTGTGGAATCAATTGATAGACTTTGACCGGATATTTGGAATCCTCGTCTTGCATAACCTTTTCATAGAGCATCTCTATTTGATCCGTGATAAACTGCCAATGGCGGACGAATTTTCGTTTCGTATATCCGTCAAGTATGATGTACCGGGGTGGATTCTTTGTAAAGGTCAATTCAAAATTTGCATCGTGATACTTGTAAAACTCGGTTGGATGTGGCACATTCAGGTAGGGCGCCAAACCGGACTCAAATGTCCAAATCGAACCGCCGCTTAAAACCTCATCCGAAACCTGCCCGTTTGTACTTAAATAATGCGACACTTTTTCCACACTTTTTTGTGACCAGATGGCCTCGTATTTTGGACCGATGAGATGGCCGGAAAAAAATGCAGTACAAAAAAATCCGAAAAACAGAAAAAGCACAACACGTTTTATTTTTTCTCGCTCGAACAGATTTACTGCCCATAGACTCGCATAGAGCGCAAGTAAAACAAGAATAAAGCGAGAGAGATCATTTACGCCGAGTTTCTTCAGCAGTATAGCTGATAACGAGACCACGATGAGCGGGGGAAAAATCCACGTGAGCATACGGCCAAATGGCCTTGGATGAACAGTATAGAAATAGAGCGTAAATGCCATGCCGAGACTCAAAACGACATAGCCGCTCATACCGGGCGTCACGTTCCAGAAAAATCGTTGTGTGAGATAGATCACATAAAAAGCAACAACTGCGAACAAGGGCACCAGGCTTTTCGGCATACGGACCTTTCCGACGTGCATAATACTTGAAGAGGCCAGGAGGATGAGCGGCGGCAGGGCCTCGGTAAAGTATTGTGTATAAAAACCACGATTCGCCGTTTGAAAGATGTATAAAAAAAGAACAAATCCTGTCCAGCAGAACAACAGGATTCGCGCGCGGTAGCGGGATTGATGTTTGTCGATTTTTTTTGTCACAATGGCGGCCAGAGCGCCAAAAACAATGAACAACGAAAAGACCAGAGCGTGATACCAGGAATTCAGCGTATAGGTCATATCCTGATCCAGCACCCGAAAGCCGCTGTTATCGACAATGCGGTACTGCTCGGGAAGCCAACACAGCAGATGCATCAGCCGATTCCAGATCAAATGGAGAGGATTGAGTTGCGAAAAGAGCATGTCCGGAAGTCTCATGTGTGGCATATAAAGCAAAAAAATGATCGTGACAACAGAAAAATAGCCGAGGAGGTAGAAGAAAAAATTCTTGAGAACTTTATGTCGCGAGACAAACAGAAAAAAAACAGCGGCCATCGGCAGGTACAAGGTTGGTTGTCGTATATAAAAGGCACATGCGGCGAAAGCCCCGGCCAGGAATACCAGGATACCCTTTTTATCCAATCCTTCCAGCAAGATCAACATGCTCAAGACACCGAAAAAAATGGCTGGTTGTTCCGTTTTGACGATTGTTGACCAGATCACAATCAATGGCAGCATCGCATAGATAAGCGCGGAGATCCATCCCACAGTGGCATTGAACCACCGTTTGCCGAACAGATAGAGGAGGGAAACAATACCGACAGATGAGATCAATGGCAACAAACGGCCACCAACAAAAGACACACCGAACACCTTTAAAAACAGCGCCAGGAGGGAAATATAAAGCGGCTGGCGCGCGCCAAAATCGGCCACCGGCACGTGCCCCTCGAGCAGCAATCGCGCATCCAGCAGATGCGCACCCTCATCTGGATTGATCCAGCGAACCTGCAACAGCAGGAGTCGAATCAACAATCCGGTGACAAGGATGAAAGCAAAGATCACATTCGGATTTAATACTTTTTTGCCAATTCCAGCATCTATTTTCATAAATATAATGATCTATTCTAAAAGTTATTCAATACATCGCAGACGTAGAGCACCTCTTCGTCCGTGAGCTCGGGATAATTGGGCAAAGACAACACAGTTGCGGCACAAGCTTCTGTGAGCGGCAAAGCACCCTCCTGAACGCCTAAAAATTCATACGCTTGCTGAAGATGACACGGCACAGGGTAATGAATTTGTGATCCAATGCCATGTTCGGCCAAAAACGCGCGAACATCATCACGCTGTCGATGCCGTACAACAAACAGATGATAGACATGTTCCACGCCATCAGAAACGCGCGGCAAATAAAACTGTTTATTCTTTATGTTTTTATAGTACAACTGCGCAATATCCTGGCGCCGCTTTGTCCATTGCGGCAAACAGGTCAATTGCGCTGACAGGAGTGCCGCCTGTATTTCATCCAGCCGACTATTGTAACCAAGGCAGTCGTGATAGTATCTTTTTGACTGGCCATAATTGCGCAGTTTTATCAGCTTGTCCGCTTCGGCGGCATCATTGGTCACGATCATCCCCGCATCACCAAACGCCCCTAAATTTTTGCTTGGGTAAAAGCTAAAGCAGCCGTACTGCCCAAAAGTGCCGACCATGGTATCGCTGATTTTCGAACCGTGCGCCTGGGCACAGTCTTCGATCACTTTGAGACCGTGTGCATCCGCAATATCCATAATATCCGGCATATCACAGGCATGGCCATACAGATGCACCGGGATGATGGCTTTGGTCTCGGGACGAATCACCGCCTCTATTTTGGCGGGGTCCATACAATAGGAATCCACATCGATATCAACAAATACCGGGCGAGCTTGTGCGAACGAAATGGCCGATAATGTCGGCACAGCAGTGTTGGCGACAGTGATCACCTCGTCACCGGGGCCAACACCGGCAGCAACGAGCGCCAAATGCAGCGCCTCGGTCCCGGAGCCCACGCCAATAGCATGGCGTGCCCCCACATAGTTCGCAAACTGCTGCTCAAAAAACTCCAGTTCTTTTCCGAGAATATACCACCCGCTGTCCAGTACACGAAAAAGTGCCGCATCGATATTTTCTTTTATTGCTCGATAGCGTCGTTTTAAATCACCAAAAGGAATCTCTTTTTCTGGCATTTGATCATGTCCAATAATATTCTTTGTATTGTCGATAAAACTCAAACGTTTTTTGCAGGCCTTCGCGCATGGGCGTGCGGTATTTCCAGCCCATCACCGCCTTGATGCGACGATAGTCGCCGTAGTAATCACCAATATCAATACGCTTCTTGTCAGCCGGGAACGGCACCAGCTCGTAGCTGCCTTGTTCCGCCACCTCGATCATGAGCTGCACGAGATCGATGAGCATCATGGGTTCGTCACCGCCGAGATTGTAAATGTGGCCATCGCAGTCACTATAACCAGCGACTAGTAAAAACGCGTCGACCACATCATCCACATAATTAAAATCGCGGATTTGTTTGCCATCGCCGTAAATGCGAATCTTTTCACCATCAATAATTTGCCGAATGAACACGCTCATAAATCCCTGGCGGTTATGCTTCATCAACTGGCGCGGACCATAGGTATTGGTCAGCCGCAAGGATGAAGCGCGGATATTGTAAACATTGTTGTACAAAATGTGATACCATTCACCCGCCATTTTGTTAATGCCGTTCACATCCGCGGGGTGCTGGAGATGTTTTTCATCCACCGGCAGATAGTCGGGTTTGCCGTACTGTTGCCGCGTACCGGCGTACACAACTTTGACGCCGGGATTGTAGTGACGGCACGCTTCAAGAATGGACAGTTGGGCGCGACAATTGATGTCCAGATCGGTAAAGGGATCGCTCATGCTGTCGATATGACTGACTTGCCCAGCCAGGTTAAAAATGTAATCCTGGTCCCGCACAAGATAATTCATCCCATGTTGGTCGCGGATATCGGCAATATTCACCGTAACCTTTTTCTTAAAATCCTCGATATTGAACAAATTCCCGCCATAATCGGGGATCAATGAATCAATGATCAGCACATCGGCGCCATATTCGACCAGGCGGCGTACCAGGTTGCTGCCGATAAAACCGAGTCCACCGGTGACGAGCACTTTTTTGCCGCCATAGATGTCCGGAAATGCTGCTCGCTTTGGCATACTAGTCCTCTTTTCGAAAAATGACCAAACGGAACCATAATTTTGTATAATCGCGGGCGACGCGCAAAAGTCGTTTCAGATTAAAGAATTCTGATTTGCCGCTGGCACGAAAATAATGCGTCACCGGCACTTCAACAAAGCGAGCACCTTTGCGGCTCAGCTTGTGAATCATCTCCACACAGATAGTGCCGCTTTTGGAGACAAGACGAACGTTATCAAAAACGGACTTGCGCAACAGACGAAAATCGCAATCCACATCCCTAATTGGCAGTTGAAAAAGCACTTTGGACACATACTGATAAAGCTTGCCAATCCAGACGCGATAAAAAGGATCATGACGTTTGATCTTCCAGCCATTGACTACATCGACATGATCGTTCATGGCAGCGGCAAGTTTGACAAGTTCGCGCACATCATACTGCGCATCACCATCCGTGTAGAAAATAAAGTCCTTGTTGGCGTGCTCAAATCCCGATTTTAGCGCACCGCCATAACCATGATTTTGCGTATGCGTAATGACCTTGACCTGCGGAAAAGTATTTTGCAAAAAAGCGAGTATATCTTTTGTCTTGTCACGACTTCCATCATCCACCAGGATGATTTCATAATCATCGCTAATTTTTTCAGCGGTGATGATCGATTCGACGACCATACTGGCAATGGTGCCCCAGTCGTTATAGACAGGGTAAAAAATCGAAAGCGCTAAATTTTTCTTGTCCATATCTTCGCTACTGTTTGCCTTTTATTTTATAAATGAATGCCCGACGCGGACCAATGCTAATTTCTTTTACAAGGATAAAGCCGGACATACTTTTACCGTCGCCGAGAAATGATATATTTTTCCAGCCGCGGTTATCCATTTTCCATTGATACCAGGCGTTATCGGTCTCAAAAACACGGTTGGCGCTCATCCAGGCAATATAGGTAACGCCGTTATCCCGCAGCCAGCTCCACAACGAGTCCGGTGTTGTATTTTTCAATTCGGTAAGGCGAATAAAATTGCTCTCCTCTACCCGGGCATAGTAGCCAACAATGATTGGCTGCTCGACAGCCATGATGTCAGTTGCCTTGCCTTCCCGGGCAAACCACTCTCCCACCGCACGAAATTCGGCTTTGCTGTAGCGAATGCTGTAAAATAAAGCGTTGGTCTCCGATATCATAAAATAAAGGATGCTCAACAAAAATGCCGAGTACACGGATACAGGGGCCAGCTTTTTCTTCAGCGGAACGTGAACGACCAGCAATGCCGCGACAACTGGCGTAAAAAACACTAACATCATACGCCAATCCACTTTGTATTGCGGAAATGGAGCCGGTATGAATATAAGAAAAAAAAGTGTGCCAGCTAAAAGAAAAATACTAAAGAGTCCAACTGCTGGACGCGTTAGCCATTCCGCTCGAATTTTTGTTTTCATAAAAGACAGCACAGCCATGATTCCCAAACCCGTCCAGAGCAACGCGTTCCAAACAATGATGATGTGATAGTCAAAGTTGGGCATTGGCCAGATGATGTGCATGAAAATAAATCCAAGGAAAAAGATGAATAAGCCACTGGCCTCGCGGCGATGTGTACGCCAGCCGCGATTAAAGCCGATCATCAGCAGGAAACCGGCGAGAAGAATCCACAGCTTCAGATGCGACGGTGTAAATCCAATGTAACCGTCCCAAAAGGATTTTACAAAAGCAAAGTTTGGCTTGTATTCGGCAAAGTAGGAAAAATAGCTCTCGCTGTCGCCACCGGAAGATTGTAGCAGAGTCCAAAAAACAATCGGAAGACCGGCTAAAATTGAGTAAAGAATGGTTTTGATTTTTTTTCGTCGCATGCAAAAATCAGCAAGACCGATGGCCGCGATAATTAAAGCTCCTTCATAACGCACCATGGAGGCCAAAAAGCCGAGAATATATGCGGATTTTTTCTCTGTTAAAAACAGATAAAAAGCCCACAGGATGAGCACAGTGACCAAAATTTCAGACTTGGGTTTAATGGCCATACGAATGGTGCTGGGATGAAATGCCCAAAGCCAGCTTATGAATATGGCTCCTGCACAAAAAAAGTGCTGCGCTATTTTATAAAATAGTAAAAGTCCTGCCAAAGCCGCTGCAAGACCAATGATTTCAGCGGCATAAAGCTCTCGATGCTGCCCTGATAAAGCGGTGGAGATGGCTGCTAGACAAATTGCATAGAGCGGCGGGCGCTTGAAATGCTCGGGCCATTCCAGGGCGCGCAGCGTTATCGCCTTGTCGCGAAAGTCAAAAAAATCGCTCTCCGGCACATAAAAATCGTTCACATGCCCCCCGATGTGAATGACAAAAACAGACATCAAGAGCACAAACAAGAGGAGATTCGTTTTATTGTAACGTGTGGTCATGTGACAAATTCCGATATGAGACCAGTTCGATTTGTAACTCTTTAATTTTTTGGGCTATTTTTGTATCACATAGCACGTCAATCTCACGTTCACGTTGCGCATTGTAATAGCCGATGTATTCCGGACTCTCGAATCCGGGATGGCACATCATTTCATGAATTCCGGGCTGCAAATTATCCAGCATGGCGTTAAAAGCTTCGTGCTTGTTTTGTTGATCCATAAAATCAAAGCCCCAGAACGTAGTGCGGAGCTCGGCTGCGGTTCGTCGTTTGTCCTCAAAGAGATGGATGGCACTCTGCTGTATTTTTGATAAAGCCGATTGGCAAGCATGCGGCCACGATATACGGCGCAACGGCAATTTCTGGATATCCTGTCCCAGCGAGCGGCATATATGGGCAACACCTTTCAGGGCGTGCACATGATGGTGTCCATCATAATGATCTAACTCGATGCCTGCATTGAGGCAAGCATTGAGCTGGGCGCGCAACTCTCTCTCTATATCCTGTGCCCGGAAGCGGCGTTTCAACAAACGACGGTAGAACACAAATTTGCGAAAAAATTGACCCTGTGAATCAACCAGGGAGGGCACAAGCGACGGGGAACAAACCGGTCGTCCATCGGTCAAATTAAAATGAATGCCGACGGGAATATGAAATCGTTTGATTAAATCGACGGCATCCGCAAAGGCGTCAAAATTCACCAAAAGTGTTGTACTGGTAACTATTCCGTTTTTAAAGACGTGTACGATGCCGCGATTCACTTCAAGTGAGCGACCAAAATCGTCCGCGTTTACGATGAGATATTTTTTCATGATGCTTAACCACAGTTGCTCAACTCTTTTATATAAAAATCATACAGATTTTGCAGACAAACTTTTGAATCAAACATCGCCAGGACGCGCTGCCTGCCGGCGCGCCCCATCTGATGGCGAAGATTCTTGTCCTGCATGAGGATTTCAATCGAATCCGCCAAACGCTGCACATCCCGCTGTGCATGCAGGAATCCGGTTTCACCATTCACCACAAGCTCCGGAATGCCGGAAATAGCTGAAGAGACGACCGGCAGTTGCATGGCCATAGCTTCGGCGATAACGTTGGGGATGCCGTCCCGGTTGCCGTCCGGCTCGACCACACACGGCAGGACAAATAGATCGGCGCGTTGGTAATACGCTTTGGTGGCATTGGCCGGCACCGCGCCAACGAGCTCAACCATATTCTGCAAACCTTTTTCCTCAATGTGCTGACTGAGATGCTGCAACAAAGGTCCGTCCCCTACGATGCGGCATTTGAAAGTCTGGCCGCGTTTTTTCAAGAGAAAACAGACATCCAGCAAAACATCAAAGCCCTTTTTCGGCACAAGCCGACCGACGGACAAGATCTCGATATGCTGATTGGCAGACTGGTCTGTTCGAAGAAAGGTGGATGTTTCAATACCATGATAAAAAACGTGCACCGCGTTCATCGCCAATTCGGGAAACCGTTCAAGGAGCGCTGTTTTGTTATAATTGGTGCAGGTCAGGATAAAGCGCGCCCGGAGTAATTTTTCACGTTGATTATATTGGGGTGCAAAAATATCATAGGCATGCGTGGTGACGCCATATTGTAAATTAAGAATTTTGGCGCAGAGCAAGGCAAAACTCGCCGCCGCATCCGCAAAATGAGAATTGACAAAGGTGATACCATCTTTTTTCAGCTTTTTAGCCAATGGCAGTGCCAGGATAAAATGCAGCAGCACATCCTGACGCTGTTCCCTGGAGACTTTTCCTTTTGTAATTAAAGCAACTAACGTTTTGCCAAGACGTGCGCTGTCACGATGTTTGGCAGCAAATAGCAGCGTTGTCCAATAGCGCAGCGGTGCGGTCATTAAAAAATAGAAATGTGCAGCAATCAAGCGAAAGGGCCGCAGCGTGGGAATAATATAGTGCACTCGATCAGCTTGTGGAAATACTGTATCGTTTTGTCCTTTTGCCGGGCCAAATAACGAGTATATTTTTAGCTGTAAACCCAGCTGCTGTAGTCCCAGCATCTCTTTGCTGATGAATGTTTGTGACAATACTGGAAAGACATTGTGAATAAAGCCAATTTTTAAGGTACTGTTGTTCATGGTGTAGCGATATTAGCTCCGATAGTGCTCCAGGTTGCGGCGGTAAAAATCGACCGTACGCTGAACGCCGGTCGTCAAGTCGACTTTTGGGTGCCAGCCAGTCGCCTTTTGAAATTTGGCAAAAGTGATGACAAATTTACGAATATCAATGCTCTCGCGCTCGGGTGGAAACGGCACGTGCACATAACGGCCACGCCCAACGGCTTGGATCACCTGTTTGACCATATCAATGAACAAAGTTTCCACGCCGGAGCCGATAAAAAAGATGTCATTGTCGGCTGTTGACAGCAGACTCGCACGCATAAAAGCATCCACTACATCATCAATATAGATATAATCGCGCGTTTGTTTACCGTCGCCATAAACGGTGATATCCCTGCCGGTCATGGCATTTTGGATAAACCAATTCAGAATGCCATAGTAACCGTGCTGCATTTGGCAGCGGGGTCCGTAGACATTGTTGAGGCGGAGCGACACCACCGGAAAATCGTAAATGTGGCCGTACAGCAAAAGGTATTTTTCCGCCGCCAGCTTGTTGATGCCGTAAACATCAGTTGGTTTTGTTGGATGTGCTTCATCAACCGGCAGATAGATCGGCTCGCCAATTTGACCGCGGCTGCCGGCGTACACGACTTTGACGCCATTTTGCAATTCTGCCAAAATCTTGCACAATTTTATCGTACCGTTGCAATTGATGTCCGTATCCAGCTCAGGATTCGCCATCGAGACCTCGCGACCCACTTGAGCGGCGAGGTGGAAAATAATCTCTTTGCCGCGCACATGCTCTTTTAATTTAACCTCGTCTCGAATATCCGCAATAACCACTTCAACATTGTCGCGAATGCCATCAAGGTTAAACCAATTCCAGCCATACGGATCGAGGCAGGCATCATATATCGTGACATGTGCACCGGCACGCACCAGGCGATGCGCCAGATTGCTGCCGATGAAACCGAGTCCGCCGGTGATCAATATCTTCCGGCCATTTAATTTTGCAAAATCAACATCCATTTGAACTCACATCCTTTACTAGTTCGGCCAATCCCTGGCCAAATTTATCCAGTGTGCAGTATTGCAGAAAAACACGATAGCCACCCAGGGCAATCTTTTCGCGCAGTTCCTCATCCTCCTTTAAAGTCAAAATCGCATCAGCCAATGCGCGAGCATTGGCGCGATCGACCAAATAGACACTTTGTTTGTGACATAACAATTCCTGCACCGGTGCATTTCGACCCGTGATGAGCGGCTTTTGCATGCCGATGGATTCGATGACTTTGTTCGTCAAAACGCGCAGCATACGGTCGTTATCGCCAAAAATGCCGAGGCAGACATCTGCGCGCGCCATAGAGTCGGCTAACTTGTCATAGGGTACGGGATCTAAAAATATCACATTGGTCAACCTGAGTTCTTTTGCGAGCTTTTGGTCCGCCTCGTAGGTTATGCCCCTGCCAATGATTTGAAAAGAGACATTCTGTTCGCGCAACAAATCCGCGGCTTGCAAGATATACTTGACGCCATGAAACGGTGCATATTCGCCATGAAAATGCACAAGAAAGTCAGGATGATGCGCAGTTTTTTCACGCGGATAAATGACGCTGTCGTCGACGGCTAAAAAGAGACGTTTAAACTTTGCTTCACTCACTTGAAATTTTTGGCCAAAATCACGAATATGATCATATGTCTCGAGGATCAGGCGATACGACAGTTTACAGGCGATGATATCACTCCAGCGATAGAATCGTGCTTTCAAGCTGCCTGGCACAGCGTGCGATCGATCATTCACCATGGTGTCGAATGTAGCGATGTACATGTCAAAGATAATGGGCTTCCAGGTCAGCAATTTGATAAACGGTAAAATGAGTTGCCCGTAAAAACCAACGATGATCATGTCGCAGCGCCAGCCCAACCGAACAGCGCGCCAGATCAACGCTGGATAGTGTTTGAAAGACTTGTCCGGCGGAAAGCATCCAAACACTTCAAAGCCCTGCTTTTTGAGCGCTTTGAAGACAATGCGGGTTCGGGAATAGCTTTCTTCACGACCGGCGACGTACAGGATTCTCATTCCAGTATCACTTTTCCGATGGATGCGAATGCTCCAGCCTTTTCAGGCGATAGAGCGCATTTTCAACAAGTCGCCGGTTGGAGCCGATCATGTCGGCCACCAGGCCGAGCACAAACACCTGAAATCCCAGTATGAGCAGTACAGCAGTCAGGATGAGGGATTGCACATGGCCAGCGCCGCCCATGGTGATGTAATAGTAGACAAAACGGAGTCCAATTAAAACACCCAGGCCAAACAAACAACCACCGATAAGGGAAAACATCTTTATCGGCTCATACATCGTATATATCCGTGCGATCGTCCCGAACGATCTCTTGATATAGCTCCAATTGCTGTGAAATAAACGGGATTCACGTAATTTGCCATTTGTTCGAACAGGAACATGCGAGATAGCCAGATTTTTCTTGCCCGCCTGGATAATGGTTTCCAGGGTATAGGTGAATTCGGAGACAACATTGATTTGCAAGGCCGCCTCGCGAGACAAGGCGCGGAAGCCGCTGGTGGCATCGGGAACGGACGTATCGGAAACCTGCCGGACGACCCAGCTACCCCAATTCTGCAGCCGTTTTTTGAACCAGGAAAAATGATGGATGCCATTGGTTTGGCGATCGCCGATGACCAACTCGGCTTCACCTGTGACGATCGGTTTGACGAGCTTGGCGATATCAGCCCCGCTGTACTGATTATCGGCGTCAGTATTTACAATAATATCCGCCCCGAGACGCAAGCAGGCATCGACACCGGCCATAAATCCTTTTGCCAGGCCTTTATTTTTCGGAAAACTGATGACATGGTGCACGCCATGTTCGCGCGCCACATCAACTGTCCGGTCATTGCTGCCATCATTTATGATCAGATATTCGATCTCGTTTATACCGTCTATCTGTCGCGGCAAATCCGCCAGGGTGATCGGTAGCGTTTCTTCTTCGTTAAAACAGGGAATTTGAATAATAAGTTTCACAGGTATCCTGCCCGGCGCTAATTTATAATCTCTTCGATATTATACTCTCGAATATGTCGAGCGTGCGTGTAAATGATCATTTCTCCAAGCAAGCCAATCGCGATCATCTGCAGGCCAATCACTAACAATACGGTGCCGAGCAGCAGCATGGGGCGACCGGCAATACCACCAAAGCCGAAAATACGATAAATAAAAAGATAAAGATCGATCACCGCACCAACGAGAGCCAACACAGCACCGCCGAAACCGAGAAAGTGCAACGGCTTTTTTGAGTAACGGCTCAAAAAGACAACGGATATCAAATCGAGAAATCGGCGTATATAATCTTTGGGTTTCAGGGACTGGGCAAACTTGCCGGGCAATTGTTCAACCGGCTCTTCAACGACTTTATAGCCTTGTCGACTTGCCAATACGGGCAAAAAAGAATTGAGCGCACCGTAAAACGGTACCTTTTCCAGAACTTCGCGCCGAACCGCAAAAACGCCGCTGTTAATATCCTGCAGTTTTAATCTGGAAATCCTGTTGGTCATTCGATTAAAAAGTTTGGAGACAAATTGATTGAGATCGGAATCGCGGCGCGGAAAACGTACCCCGATCACGACATCAGCCTCTTCCAGCCGATTAACCAGTCTGCCCAGGTCGCGCGCATTAACGCGCACTCGAGAAGTATAAAAAACAATATAATCGCCCAATGCCGATTCCATTGCGGCTTCGAGCACTGACGATTCACCAAAGGCGGTGCGAAGTTTGATGACGTGCGTGTTCAGCGTATTTTCGCTGATCTTTTTCAACAGCCGCCAGGAACCATCTGTGCTGCCATCATCCACATAGATAATCTCAAACGTTTTGACGTTCTCGTTCTGCATCTGTTGCAGATCGGCGTCCAATTGTTCAAGAAATTCTCGCTGGTTGTTGACAGCCACAACGACCGAAACAAGGGGTTTGGCTGCTGTCATGTGAAAATCTATTTCCTGTGTATGCGGAAGAGCCATAGTTTACCCATCTTTATAAAGTTACATCAATGCTAAATGAGCGACGTTCTCCGGTGTCGACGATCATTTTACCAATGAGACCCAAACTCATGAACATAAAAGACGACGCCCAGAGAAGAATTGTCATGGTGACGGATATATTAAATGTGCCGACATCGGCGCTGTTATGCATAAAATGTACACATGCGTGCAAAAAAGCGATGCAGCCAGCGCATCCCGTGGCCAGGGCGAACTTGCCGAAAAAGCCCAATGGATTGTGCAGATGCTGCATCAATAACCGAATCGTGGTCAAATCCATGATAACGCGAAAAGTACGGCTGAGATTGTATTTGGATGTCCCGAATTGCCGCGCATGATGCCGCACAGGCATTTCAGCGATTTGTGCACCCTCCATACGAAGGAGTGCCGGAATAAAACGGTGGAATTCACCATACAAAGAGACGCGCCGCAAGAGATCGCCGCGAAACGCCTTGAGCGAGCAGCCCGTGTCGTGCAATGTGACGTCCGTCACCGAGCAAATGATACGATTGGCGATTTTGGAGGGAATTTTGCGCGAGATCATCTTGTCCTGTCGATTTTTGCGCCAGCCGCTGACAACATCGTAGCCTCGTTCAAGCTGTTCGACAATCCTGCCGATATCGCGCGGATCATTTTGCAAGTCACCATCCATTGCAATCACAACTTTGCCGCGGCTCGCCTCAAAGCCGGCAGCCATGGCCGCGGATTGGCCAAAATTGGCACGAAACAAGATGGCGCGCAAATTTTTGTCCTGTACTGCCAGGTTTCGCATAATCTCTCGCGTGTTGTCCGAGCTGCCATCATCGATAAAAATGACTTCATAGGAACGTCCCAATTCTTGCAAGGAGGCCCGCAATTTTACCCATAACCGTTCAATGCTCTCTTCTTCATTATAAAACGGCACAACGACCGAGATATCTGGTTTTTCAGCTTTCACACGCGAATCCGAGTTTATATGACATATTCCACGACACCAGACCGGGAGAAATCATTGTTCTGTATTTCCTTGTTTTATTCGAGTTATCCACAATATAATCAGTGCAATGGGCATCAAGATGAAAAGCTCAAGGGTAATCGTTCGCATATTATGCGCGTTGAACAAACTTTTAAAAAACAGCCTCGAGTCGGACACGCGCGATACATCAGAGAAAATCAACACCGGTGAAATAGCAAATTTATTTGAAAATGGCCACCATATTGGGCAACCGAACGGCTCGCGCTTGTCGACTGCGAGCAGATCAAGAATCACATGAGTAATACCTGCACAGACGAAAAACGCGGACGACAGTGTAAAATTTGTTCTTTGCCATTTTGAATAAATCAAGCCGCCGAAAAGTCCTGCGCTCACAACAAAAACAAAACTATGCGTGAACTGATGATGGTAGCGATTTGGATCACCCACAAGAAATCCAAAAATAAAGTCACAATCCGGCAACATGGCAAAAAACAACAAAAATGTCAAAAACCAAATGTTTTTTTCTTTCTGCTGTGCTTGATAGATTATTGCACCTGCAATAATATGTCCGACTGGTGTTGGCATAGTTGCTATACTTAAAAAATACGACTTACCATTTATTCAATGCGTTCAAATCGAACGCTCAACGATCATGGCCAGGAGCATAAAGAATGCCAAATGTTGAGAGAAGGGCATGCGGTTACAGGGGAATATTTTATCGCCAAAAGTCCTTTTTTATCATAGACTTGCAAAAGGTGAATATCTTTTCTTTGTCACGATGTTAATCGGCAGGTTACATCTGTATGTTTTTAAACGGACAATATGCATTCAACTTTGGTACACACGCTAAAAGCATGAAATGTATTTCACGACCTATTCATCGGCGATAATTTTTAATCCTTGCACAATAGCTGGTGGTGTTGTATCGATCTCAGCCGTGCGGCTCACGGTCACTCGAATCGTTTTCCCGGGTGGCACTGTCAGTTTTACGAGATTGTTTTCGATGTTCAGGTTTGGCAGGCCGTCAACTGTGACACGTGCAATTGGTTCCCGAATGTAGCCTGAT
Organism: Candidatus Zhuqueibacterota bacterium; assembly: GCA_016928775.1. GTDB lineage: Bacteria > Zhuqueibacterota > Zhuqueibacteria > Residuimicrobiales > Krinioviventaceae > Kriniovivens. Next base: position 58,372 of record JAFGKD010000077.1, read on the forward strand.
TGTGCCCAGAGTGTCCTGGTTTGCGCCGTCGTATTGGCCACATAAAAAGTCTTTATCGAGTCATTCACGGACTCGACCAGTGCAGCAAGGCCGTCGTCCAGACCCATCGACTTGTCCGCTTTGTAATATAAAATCTCTTTCCACGGCATTTCACCACGATGAGCGGAGATGCCGCCAAAAGGAACAAGGGTTAAACCCCATCGACCACCAATGATCGGGAAATCATCCGGTTCCTCCGGCAGTACGGATAATGCCTTTATTTCGTCGAGGTGTTTTTGAGCATCGTAGATAGACCGTCCATTGATGAGATTAATTTTATCCTCTCCACCTTCTCGCCTATAGGTCCATAAATGAAACTCCGAGTCCGGGTATTGCAATGACTTGTACCAGCGACCAATAAAATCATCAAAGTCAGCATCGGATTCTCCATCAAACAGGCTGACTTGAACGGCACTCCACACGGTAATTTTGTCATCATCGGGAATCCATCGGGTGCCGTCAAAGGTGTGGGCCGGGTGATAAGAATCGCCATTATCAAACAAAGTCTTGATATGTTTTTTTAATGCTTTTAGCGGTTGCTGGTCGCCGGTCATGCGATAATAATCGATAAAAGCGCCGCGCATATCGCGAAACGCGTTGTTACCGGCCTCCTGCCATCCCCATCCCGGTTCAAATTCGGAATGCCACCAGACGCCACTGTAGGGGCCAATCTGTTTTGTATAAGGGTCCACTGAAGCTGGCAAGACATAATAGCCGTTTTCCCGCTCATTTTTTTCCATAATCTCTATCCAGCCGTAAAGATACTTTTTCGACCACTCTAACAAGCGCTTGTCGTTGTTGGCGTGATAGGCTGCCAGGGCCATTTTCACAAATTGTAAATTAAAAACCCAATCGACGGCATAGACATTGTTTTTATCAATAGCGCGCGTGCCGGGCCGCACCGAGCGCATCAGTGACGTTTCTTCGTTGAACCAGAAATGATAATCCGGGACAAGATTTGCGGCGTGTTCCACAACATCGTAAAGAGCGTTGACAACCTCCCGGTCATCCGGTCGCGCCCAGGCAAGATTGGCTAAAATGATCAGTCCTTCTAACGTATGTTCGGTATCAAAAAATTTATCACGATAATAGCCATGTTCGAAAAGATCGTTTTCTTCCGCGCGCCGAATATAAGTAAAGGCAATCCCTTTGACGCTTTGATAGACCGATTCATCACCGGTGAGATAATAATAGGTGAGCCAGAAATAGAATATTTCGGTTTCGTCATCCCACTTCCAGAGATTCAAGTAGGAAGGATAAATGGAGCCGTCCTCGTGCTGCCATTTTTGTGTTTCGCGAATGGATTCCTGAATAATACTGCGCAGCGTTAATTGATCCTCGGCCCATTTCGGGATTTGGGCGTAATTTTTATCCGCCCAAAAGCCAAGACAAAGAAAATAAAACAAAATCATATATCGTTTCAACATATCCGCCTCAATTCGTCTTCAACTCTTGCCGTCAGTAGCAAGGATTGAACCAATATCATATCATTCTGTTGCACATCCTGATCATACCGCCAAACGAAATGAATTGTCCATTCTGCGCGCATTTTTTTAGCTACAAAGGTCATTGATGCCACAGCGCGGCCGCAGACCGCAACCTAAAAGCAAAACCGCCGAGGACGCCGAGCGTCGCAGAGATAAATTTCACCATCCTTTTTGATGTTGTTTTGACCAATACGTAATATATTTAAATGGTTCAGCCGGAAGAGCGTATGAAATTTTCCGCACGAGATTTTTGTTACCGGTCCCAGTAAACACACAAAGGAGGTCTTGTGCTCCCGCTTAAAATCGGTACCTGTAGCTGGAAATACGATTCCTGGAAAGGGATCATCTATTCTGAAAATGCAGGAAAAAACTATCTACAGGAATATGCCCGCCACTACAGCACAGTCGAAATTGATCAGTGGTTCTGGTCCCTGTTTCCCGGCAGTCCGCCTGTGTTGCCAAAAAGGGAGATTGTAAAAGAATATGTCGACTCGGTGCCGCGCGATTTCCATTTTGCTGTCAAAGTTCCCAACAGTATTACGTTGACCCATTATTACCAAAAGGGAACAAGCAGTGCGCTCGAGCGCAATCCATATTTTCTTTCCGTCGATCTTTTTTCGGATTTTTTGGAAACACTGGCACCCATGCAAGATCAACTTGGCCCCCTGATGTTTCAGTTTGAGTATTTGAATCGTGACAAGATGACGTCGCAAGACGAGTTCATCAAACAGTTCGAGGTTTTCATCGCCAAATGTCCTTCACATTATACCTATGCGCTGGAAATCCGCAATCCCAACTATCTCAATAAAAAATATTTTGAATTTCTTCATGGCAATAACCTGTTTCATGTCTTTTTACAAGGCTATTATATGCCGCCCATTTTTCCGTTATATCAAAGTTATAGACACTATATCAAAAGTATGACGGTCATTCGTCTGCATGGTCCGGATCGTAGCGGTATGGAGAAAAAGACACAGGGTGACTGGAGTCAAATTATTGCCCCAAAGGATGACGAGCTATCGCAGCTGGTCAGGATGATTTTGGATTTATGGGGTGATAAAGTGGATGCGCATGTCTACGTGAACAACCACTATGAAGGTTCAGCGCCAAAATCTATCCGGCGAATTTTGGAGAGGTTTTCGGAAATGAATCAGCATGCTTCGACTCTGGCGTTCTTATAAAAAGGTGCCAGGCACCTTAATGGTACCTGGCAACAAAGAAGCTGAAATACGTGGTTTAGCGCATCAATAACATCTTGTTCACCACCATGTCATACGACGTCTCCACCTGATAGAGATAAACGCCGCTCGCCAGATTCGAGGCATCAAACTGAATGGTGTGCTCGCCTGGTGTGTGTTCGGCATCGACAAGCGTCTGTAGTTCACGGCCGGTCATGTCAAATACTGTCACTTTGACTTTTGACGGCAACGGCACGTTGTAAGAAATGGTTGTCGTCGGATTGTACGGATTCGGGTAATTTGTAGCGGATAACTTGAAGACTTTGATCACCTTGCCTTCATCCTGGACAGAGACATTAAACGGATCAGTGAGCATGACATCATCGATGTACCATTCTTCATCCGCAGCAGCCGATTGAAAATCGGGGAACAGCGCGATTTTGGTATATTTGAAGGATTCGATAGGACTCAGGTCGATTATCAGCTCTTCCCAGGCGTTCCCGACTTCTGTCAGCGCAACTGTTTCGACCATAACGCCGCTATCTTCCCACAATTCCACTTTGAACATGAATTGCAAATCCGGAGCTGGCGCCAATACCTTGATGCGAGCTTCGCTGATGACTGAAAAATCAAGCGGTTCAAACTTTTCGGCAATGGCGAATCCTTCCCATGCACAGTCTGACGTGAAATAGAGACCACACTTGTCGCTCGAATTGACGTCGTCTTTGACGGGATTATCGACAATTATAAACTCACCGGTCGTGGAGTTGCAATCCCACCAATGCATAAAAGGCGTAACGGTATCAAAATCGACCAACAAACCGTTATTCGGAATTGGCAAAAGACCGCCACGACCCATACGAATGTTATCGAACATCCATTCGACATTCTCGGTTGCTTCGCCAAAATCGGGATGAATGGAAATGCGATCATACATACCAGCCGGTGTGCCGGAAAAGTCAAAATTGAGCGAGTCCCATTCGGCTGCGACTGCGGTCATCACCTCAACGGTTTTTGCCTCGTTTGGATCAGCCGAGGAAAATATTTTAAAAACGACCTTGAGATCCGCGGCAGGTGCATAGACATCCAGACTCATGTGCGTGTGCAGGGAAAAATCAAATGGCACGAATGCTTGTTCCAAAACAAAACCCTCATCGGTGCAGGATGTGGACTTGAACAATCCGACCATATTGGCGGCATCATCCGGATCCGCAATGATTTCGAAAACTTGCGCGCTGTTGCAATCAATCGAACTCCATGTGCGTTCCTCCGCCAACTCATCAAAAGTCGCGATTCGGCCAAACGAATTAAGTTCCATGACATCAATTAGACCATCTTGAGCCATTAAAACAACCGTGAACGTGCAAAAAAGCAGACAAAGCATTGTGACGAGTTTCATAGTGAACCTCCAGTTAAAATTTGAGTTTTTGTGGTTTGCATGATTTTGAACAGCAAGCACAACGATTTTCATTCCATTATTTTAAAAATAAAAGCCGTCTATATATCGTACCATCATTGGCACAAAGACGAACGACATAGAGTCCTGACGCCAGAGTATCGCCGTCGAGCAATACTGAATACTCCCCCCGTTCTTTATAATCCTCTAAAAGTCTTTTAACAAGACGTCCATGACTGCTATAAAGTTCGACGCGAACAACCGATGATTTTTTTAATACATATCGTATTGTTATTGTCGAATTGCTCGGATTGGGGAATACAAACAGGCTCAATTCGCTTTGTGCCGCTTGATCAATTTTTTTTTTACATGGTCTATTACCGGAAAATTAAAATCGTTGTACGCCGCAAAAAAGCTGTTTCCCAGAACAGCGGGATGCGCTGCCAGACCGAACAGCAGGGTTGAGATGTCGACGCCCTGTACATCAGCCGCTCGCCATGACCGGTCTTGAACGCTGAATCGCCACAGTATCTTTTGGCTGCTCCCGGGAATACGATAGACGCCAGTATTATTCTCCCACAGATTGAGAATGTCAAGAGCGATTGTCGAATCCACCGGCATAAAGCCGGCGAGGACATGCGGCGAACAGACCGTGCCGGGATTGTTGTTAAAATTATCTGCATGGTAGCCGCTATCGACAAATCCGGATGCCCCGGCGCCGGTTCCCCAGATATATGACTTATCGGTTTTCTGCGACCACCAACGCCGATCCGCTGACATGGCATTGTGGAAAAATTTCAAATAATCCTGATGCGTTGTAAAATGAAAACAGAGATAGTAGGGAAATTGAATAACAAAATTTGACAGGAAATGGTCGGGTGCATCCGTGAGCAGCGAAATGCCCTCAAAGGACGAATTGGGCAAAGCCGCGGCGTTTTCGAAATGATTCGTCCACAACATTTTTGTCCGCACATTCGCACGTGGATCATTTTTTGCCAACCAGGCGACGATCATGTATTCATTGAAGGGTCCAATTTTCAACTCGCCTTTGCCCTGCTCATCGAACGTCATATAAATATCACCGGCAGTGGCATTGGCAGTGGCCGTGTTCCAATCCACTGAAAGATAGAGCGCATCAGCCAATCGCGCGATCTCTGCGTTGCGCGAGAAATATTGTTTACAAAACAGGGCGCCGCTCACCAGGATGCCGGTATCGATACTCGAATATTCGCTATTCCATTCACGTGCGCCGGTGTTCATATTGATCCAGTGGCGAAAAAAGCCGTTCACCGGATTGCGCGCCGGTGCGTAACCGGAGCGTTCACCGGACATCGCCTGCAGCGTAACCAGGGCGAGGGATTCGGCATCGTCGATCAATTCGAGTGTATCGGCAATGCACAGCGATACCAGTCCCATGCCAACCGAGGCAATCGAACATGGGTGGAATTGCTCTCCTTCAAATCGTGCCGCGTCGGCATAGACGCCAATATCGTTGCGCAAAAATTGATAGAGGTCAATCACTCCCTTGATCATCGGTTTCAATGCTTCGGCATTGATGTTTTGTGTCCACTTTTCATCTGAACGGGGAGTGGAAGGCGTATCGATGGTGGCGCTTTCCTGAGGATAAGCGAAAACACCAAGTAGCAGCAGAGCTATAATAGCCCATAAACATTTCTTTTTTCTCATCCTTAACTCTGAATTGATATTTTTATAGTGAAACATAAGAAATATTCTGGTGAGACGCAACAAGTGGATTTTGGCTACGACCGTGCCGCTATGGTGGGACGTGTGTGTGCGGGATACGTAAATTTGTTGTCAATGAGACCGGCGTAGACGCAGACTCGATCAGAATTCATCTATCGGTTTATCCGGTTTGGCCAACAGCCACAGCCCGATAGCCGATATATTCAGCAAAGCGCCAAGAATAAAGAACGGCAGAACTGATCCGGTCCATGCTTTCAGATAGGGAAAGGCGAGCGCAGTAATAAAAGAGCCGATATTGCCCGCCATATTCATGGTACCGGAAACGGCGCCGGAATTTTTCCGCCCCACATCGACGCAAAAAGCCCATGATGGCGGCAGCGTCATATCCGCGCCAAAAATGGCAATGGACAAAAAGAAAATCGCTCCGATGACAGTGTGCATGTAAAGACTGGCGATCAAACCAAAAGCTGCGAGGGAAAAACCGATAATGGCCGGCAATCGCCGCGACAGTTGCCATCTGCCACTTTTATAGATTACATCCACCAGCCAGCCCGCGAACCAGTTGCCAATAGCACCGGCGATGAGGGGCGCTGCAGCATAAAACGCCGCGTCTACGGCATCCAGTCCATAGGTTTTTTTCACGTGCGGGAAAAGCCAGGTCAAGGTGAAAAAGAAGGTAAAGTTGCTGCAAAAGTACTGCCCCATGGCCAACCACATATTCCTGGAGCGCAAGAGCATCTTCACCGTCAAAGCGGATGTGTGTTCAGAACTGCTGTGCTGTCTGGTCTCGAGAATATATTTTTTCTCTTTCTCGGAAATAGTGGTTTTTTGTGTCGGATCATCTCTAAACCAAAGATACCAAAAAAGTGCCCAGGCCATGCCAATAGCCGCCAGAATGTAAAAGCTTGACCGCCAGCCAATAGTGGTCACCATCCAGGCGACAAGCGGCAGAGCAAACGCCGCTCCCAGTCGTGATCCGGAAAAATTAATACCGGTGACAAAACCGCGTTCTTTCATCGGTATCCATGAGAAGGTCGCACGCGCGATCCCGGGAAAGGCGCCGGCCTCCCCCATACCGAACAAAAAACGGAAAATCAAAATGGAGATAAAATTAAAAGCAGCGCCAGTAAGGCCGGTGAAAACAGACCAAAATGTCACAACGCTGGCCAATATGCGGCGCGGACCAAATCTGTCAGCCAACATGCCGGATGGCGTCTGAAACAGCGCATAACCGAGAGCGAAGGCCGATAGCACCCATCCCATCTGCTTGTCCGATAAACCAAGATCTCCGGCAATCGGCTCTTTGGCCGCTGAAATGCACACGCGATCGATATACAAAAGCACTGACAGCAAAAAAGTGCCAAGGACTAAAAGATACCGTTTGGGAATTTCTTTGCTCATAGCAGCCTCTTCACTCAGTAGCAAGAGCGCGAACTGGCGCGCCGTCGCCCCCTTTAATTTTTAATGGCAAAGCGATAAATTGAATTTTTTTCTTCTCGATTTTATTGAGATGACACAGTCCTTCAACAATGATGATATCCGCGTTGAGTAAAATCCGGTGAATGGTTTGAATCTCCTCGCGATTGAGCGGATCAGCTACAGCAGGAGTTTCGACACCGAGCATATTGACCTGATGGTCGGCGCACCAGTGCGCGAGCTCCTGGCTAATTCGCGGCAGAGCCTCGCGATACTCCGGCGAGCCAATTCGTTCGCTCCAACCGGTATTAAATAACAAACTGTCGCCGGCTTGGAACGTGGCCGCCACATCACCGAGATGTTTTGTCGTTATAAGAGTCCTGCTTGCGATGCCGTAAAGATCGACAACCCACGCCGGTCCCATCAGGCGCGCGAGCGGCCAATCCGCGACCGATTTGTTATTTACGTTATAATGATTCGGCGCATCCATATGGGTGCCGCAATGCGAATAGAGATGATACATCTGCGCGTTCCAGCCGTGCTCTTTGTATGAATATTTTGGTTCAAACTGAACACCGCGCATACCGGGATGCAAGGTTAATGTGAGATCAATGATTCTGCTCATCAAAGCACCGAGATAATTGAGTCTGTTACATCGGTGGTAGCTGTAGTCCCGCCAAGGTCAGCCGGCCAATTGCTTCTGTCCGACAATGCCGTGCAGATGGCCGCTTCGATCCGTTGTGCCGCTTCGTCTTCTCCGAGATGCTCCAACATCAAAGCGCCCGACCAGATGGCGCTGACCGGATTGGCGATACCTTTGAACGCAATGTCCGGTGCTGAGCCGTGGATCGGTTCAAACATGGAAGGATACTCTTTTTCCGGATTGATGTTGCCGCTTGGCGCCAATCCCAGACTGCCCATGAGGGCGCCGCCAAGATCGCTTAAAATATCGCCAATCATGTTGGTCGTCAAAATGACATCAAAATGTTGCGGCCGCAGGATAAAGTTAGCGCTCGCATTATCAACGTACATTCTCTCATATTTGACCTCAGGATATGCCCTGGCGATGTCACCAATAAGTTGATCCCAGTATAGCATACTATGGATAAGCGTATTTGATTTGGTGACATTGGTCACCAATCCTTTGCGTTTGCGCGCTAATTGAAAAGCATAGTGCGCCACGCGCTCTATCCCGTGCCGGGTAAAAATACTGGTCTGAATGGCAAATCCCCCCGGTGTTTCGGGGTGGATGATATTACCCGTTTCAGAGAACTCACCCTCGGTATTTTCGCGCACGATGACAAAATCTACTTCACCGGCTTTAGCGGCGCGGAGCGGGCTCGGAACGCCAGGCAATATTTTTATCGGCCGATAATTGACATACTGATGAAATCCTTTTCGTACGCGGAATGTATACCGTGTTGCCGGCAATGTATCATCGACATCCGGGTGCCCAATGGCACCGAAATAGATCGCATCGAACGGTCGCAAAATTTCCAGGGCGTTCGATGGCATGAACTCACCGGTTTTTTGATAATGCTCGGCACTGTAGGGAAAAAAGGTATAGTCACATTTAAAGTAGCCGGCAGCCACCGCGTCGATCACACGGATACCTTCCGGTACAATTTCCTGGCCAATACCATCCCCTGGAACAACGGCAATGTTGTAAGTTTTCACAGAATTCTCCCAGTCAACAAAACAAAGCACAATCTATCGCTGAATCATCATATCAGTTGATACTCAATGTCATTAAGTTAAGCCTTTATATGGAAAAGCGAATCGCCTCCCGCGAGAGACTCTCGGATATTTTCTATTTGGTC
>JAFGKD010000005.1 GCA_016928775.1 Candidatus Zhuqueibacterota bacterium
CTTGCAAGGTGAGGAAGGTATGTTCACCGGATTTACCGACAGGACGCGCAAGGACGAGATCATTTTTTTAGAGCCGAACGAGGAAGACTCGTTGATCATCACCTGGGATTTCCAGTTTGATGGCGTGGATGCTGACGATTCCACCAAGCGGAATCCGTTACCGGGTGACTATGTGGTGATCAAAATGCTCAAGCCGTTCATGGCGACGGACGTGTACGAATTCACCACGGCCGGCCAAACAGTTGATGCGACGACGATTGATCTGGATCGAATCAAGGTGGTGCCGAATCCCTATGTTGTGGCGAATTCGTGGGAGCCGCTCAATCCCTATTCGAATGGTCGTGGGCCGCGCGAGCTGCATTTTATTCATCTGCCGGAAAAGTGTACGATTCGTATTTTTAACATTCGCGGCCAACTGGTACGTGAATTGAATCATGAAGCGCCGGCACTCACAGATGGCACGGAAATTTGGGATATGCTGTCAAAAGATCAACTCGAAATTTCTTATGGCATTTATATTTACCATATTGACGCCGGCGAGTTGGGGCAAAAGACGGGAAAATTTGCGATTGTAAAGTAGAATACAAGAAGGATCACCCCATGCATATTATCATCAATATTTTCTTTCTGAGTGTGGCGGTTTTTGTTGTTGCCCAACTTTTGCGCGGGATCACTCTCAAATCCTATGGCACAGCGGTGGTCGTGGCACTTGTTTATGCGTTTTTGAGCTGGCTGTTGGGTGGAATTTTGACCTTTCTGTCGCTACCATTTATTATCATCACCTTTGGCTTGTTTAAATTTGTCATCAATGCCGTGTTGTTGTGGTTGACCGACGCCCTGATTCCCGATTTTAAAATTAAGGGCGTGGGGACGCTATTGGTCGCCGCTTTTTTAATCACCATCATTGATTATTTGTTACATCGACTGATATAATCCGTGAATTTAGAATAGAACGCAGATTGAACGGATGGGACGGATTTTAACGGATGAAGAAATCCGTTCCAATCCGTTCAATCCGCGTTCCATTATTTCAGCGATCACCCCTTCATAAAAATTTCGTCATCCGGCTTGTTGTCTGAATGACACCTTGAAAATCAAATACCACCCGAGATTTTGCTTGATGCTTCAAAAGCTTCTTGGATTCACAGTAAAAGATAGCTAAATTTTATCGACGAAAAACAAACACTTGAAAAATCCTTACGTTCAAAAAAAGGGCTACCATTCATGTCAGAATTGAAGAAAAAAGACTCGAATTATTCAGCTTTTGGTCGCTGGGTCAACTATAGATCTGAAATAAAGTTGCTTGACTGTACGATACGGGACGGCGGTTTGATGAACAAGCATCTGTTTGGGGATGATGTCGTGAAAGCTGTCTATACGGCATGCGTTGATGGCGGTATTGATTATATGGAGCTCGGTTATAAAGCATCGGAGAAGATTTTTTCACGCGACGATTTTGGCCCCTGGAAATTCTGCAGCGAAGATGATATTCGGCGAATCGTCGGGGAGAACGAGACAAAATTAAAACTGTCAGCCATGGCAGATACCGAGCGCACAGACTATCATAAAGATATTTTGCCGAAAGAGCAAAGCGTCCTGGATATGATTCGTGTCGCGACGTATATACATCAAATCCCGTCTGCGCTCGGTATTGTGCAAGATGCGGCGCAAAAAGGTTATGAAACAACCCTGAACCTCATGGCCGTCTCCACCGTGCCTGAAAAAGAATTGGACGAGGCCCTGGAGCTGGTGGCAGAATCGGATGTAAAATATATTTATCTTGTTGACAGTTTTGGTTCACTCTACAGTGAGCAAATTCAGTATTTGATGGGCAAATATTTACGCTATGCCAATGCAAATAACAAGCAGATTGGCATGCATGCGCACAACAATCAGCAGCTTGCCTTTGCCAACACGATCGAAGCTCTCATCCTCGGCGCCAATATCCTGGATGGCAGCATGGCGGGTCTTGGCCGCGGTGCCGGAAATTGCCCAACCGAATCGCTGCTCGGTTTTTTGCATAATCCAAAGTTTCGCCTGCGACCGGTCCTGAAATGTATACAGGAGCAAATTGAACCGATGCGCGAAAAGGTGGGCTGGGGTTTTGATATTCCGTACATGATCACCGGCGTTATGAATCGCCACCCGCGCGCTGCGATCGAATTCAATGAAACAGATGAGCGCGGCAATTACGTCAAGTTTTTTGACAAAATTGTTGATCTGGATTGAGTAAAAAAAGCCCGAAGAATTGTCTTCGGGCTTTATATTATTTAATGAGATAAACGATTCTCGTGTGCCATTTCTGTGGATCCGGTACCGATGCCGGATCAGTCAGATATTCTTCCAGCACAATATCCCTGGTGCTGATCTGGTTTGTCTGTATATAGTCCATCATGGCATAATGGGCTAACTCGGTCTCTTCGTACGGACCGTAAAAATCGATAGAGAGCGCATTTGACGCTGGTACGGTGACCATCTGGACTTGATCAGTGATCACGGGTCTGCTGGCAGGAATACCGGCCGCCATATCAGCGATACCTTTTTCCTCCTCCCAGGAGAAAAATATGGCGCTCGGTGCGCCGATCATGCTGGCACCCTTTGCTTCCATTGCTTGACTAATTTTTGCAAATGAGGATTCAAAAAATGACTTCATCTCGCTCATCCTGACCTCTTTGCGGATTCCGGCAAAAGAGGTCGAGCGGTAAGTCATTTTTTTGACTTTAAGATTTGCCATTTTAGCGGCTTTCGCTTCAACTGTATCTTTGAGAAGCTCCAGGCCGCGCTCAAAATCCGGGCCAATCATTTTATCCATCGGCATAAAAAGCAGCATGATGTTCCACGGGATTGGGTATTTGCCATAAAAACCCCACGAGGCTTTTGTGCTGTCGCCGGCATCCGCGACGCGCATGTAACCGTCAGAATGGCTCTTCCAGGGCGTTTTGAAAAACAGATGAAAAGTCATCTCTTCGTTCGCTTTGACACCGGTATTGGTCATTTCTCCGGTGCCGGTTTTCTTGGGATCGCCTTCCCAGATATATTTGGCCCCCTCTTGACCATCAACACCTTCAACGGTGAATGTCATGGTCGAGTCCCGCTCGGCCCACGGCGACCAGCTGCCAAAGTTGCTCCACAATTGCATATAACGAAATACCAGATGTTTGGGCGCATGAATAACCATGTTGCGCTCCACCTGGTAGCTTTTGGGTGCAATGAGCGCCAAAACAACGACGATCAGCAGCACTAAAATAACGACAACACCAATGACTTTTAGAATTTTCATGGCTTTCTCCACTACATTATCGGTTAATGTTTTAATAGCTGTATAACTTTGTCGAGGAGAGAAAAATTTCGCGATAAAGGAGATTTTTTATGGGTTGCTCCGGGAATTGATTACTTTTAGCCACCGAAAGATGCCTTATGGCCTTTGGCCGCAGCCAAATTACAAGCCACTGATGCACACGGATGAACACGGATTTTTTGGCTTTGCTTCGAGAAAGCTTTGTGACTGCAGGTTAAGAAAGACTAAAATGAATGATATGATCCGTGTTTCATCCGTGAAAATCCGTGGCTTATAAATTGTGCAAAGGGAACGCTGCTCAGCATTCTTTTTCAATCAAGCTCCTCACTGCTGCGCGTGGAGAAGCCAAAATTTTTCAGGTCAATGTCCTCAATCAACGCTTTGGCATCCTCGAGACGATTTTTTTCAACATGAATGATTGCGCCTAAGCCCATGCCATGCGGAAGCATGCCACGATTTTCCCCTTGAACCCAATAGAGAATATTTTCACTGTCCAGGATGGATTTAATAAAAGCCAGGTCTGCTTGATTGATCGACGACATCAGCGGCGCCCATTCAATCGGCTCACCCGGCATGTTGGGCTGCTCTACTTCGGGCAAAGACCAGACGAGCGGTACATGGCAATCCGCGCATTCGGTTATGCCGTCAACATACTCTGCTTTGCATTCAGGACAAAACACGGCAATTTTCCTCATTTTGAAATCGCCCGGCGCTGATTTGCCGGGCGATCGTTTCCAGATTATTATGCTGCTACATTTTTATTTTTTCATTCCTCACCGGACGCTCCATGTTCAGATGATGAATCGAATCCTGTTTTTTCTGTTTATGGCACACCTCGCATGAAAAGTTTGCGCCGATGGGGTAAGGCATGTTGCTATATTGCATGGGCTGGATATTATCGCGATGTACGCTGATACCGTTTATCGCCGGATAGATCGCATGCGTCGCGCCATGGCAGGCTTGACAGCGAATACTGCCTTCAACGCCGGTGCGCATTCGATACAACTCCTCCGGGCCGGCTGTCCAAACGTTGTATGCCGAAGGATTCGGCGTTGGTGCGCCAAAATCAACGTGACACGTGAGGCAATCCGGCTCGTTCAGCCAGGGTGTGCGTGGATTCACTTCTGCAGCCGAGGCGACCTGAGTTGGTTTTAAATTGTTCATCAAGCGGGCAGCGCTCTTTTTCTCTTCTTGTCCGCGCAGCAACCCGAGTGCATGCTCTTGCATACTGCCGTGGCAATGGGTGCATTCCAGGCCGATGGTGGCGTGCAAGCTGCGCAGACAACGCGTACTGCCGTTACGATTGGCGGGATGGCACATGGCGCATGCATCGCCGCCATCGACATACATATAATTGGCATGCCAGCCATGGATCGCTGCCGACAGATTCAGATGCGCCGGTTTCCCGGCTGCACCGACCGCCGGATCGGCATGGCAGCTCTGACACAGTTGCGGCTGTCCCTTGAGCGCTTTATCGTACAGATTTGTGTTGCTCAGTCGATCATGCGCCTTCAAGATGTTGACCGCTGTTACGTCTGAAACACCGGCAGCACCTTGCCATGCCCATTCGCCGCCGTGACAATTGCGACAGCCCATTTCTGTAGACGTTGGTGCCACCACTCGGGTTGAGGCGAGGACCACACCTGTTTTCGCATCTTTGGCTTCAACGGTGAACAGGGGATAGGGATTGTACGGGCCATCATCCGGGTATGGCATAACCGGGATCATTTTCGCGTGAAAGCTGATACCGTTTTCATCGAGATCAAAGGAGCCGGTCACTTTTTTGCCGGCAAGACCGATGTTTTTTCCCAGCTCGACGCCAAAATTCTGTTGTGCGTATGTCCAAAATTCCGAGTGCGCCGCCGGATTTTCAAAACCGGTTTCCACCACGTAGGACATCTCGATGCCGTCAGTGATCATTTCCGGCAGCGCGCCACGCTTGATCAGTTGCGCTTCAAGCGTATTGGCCGGAGGCAAAATAACGAACCATCTGTCGCAGTCCGAGATGCAGTGCATGCCCAGATCGTTCCACACGAACAGCACATACGCATCGGTTTTGCTGTCAAAATCGGGGATATCCGTTTGTAAAAGTGCGGGCGGATTATAGGGCTCGGGTTTCTCCTGTATCGCTGTGTTATTGATCTCTGTGGTGATAAAAGCCGCTAACGTCGCCATTTCAGCCCTTGTCCCGACAAACGGCGGCATATAACCTTGTACTGTGCCCTGGCCGAAGAGCTGTGCCATCACGCCCATGTAGGGAAACATCTCCATTTTGGGAGCAATGTCATTGCGGATGCCCTCGATGGTGTGGCAGCTCAGACACTGCACATTGAACAGCTCTCTGCCGGCGGCGATTTTATCGTGGAGGTCGCGCACTGACGTCCACTTTGCCACTGGTAAAACGCCGGATTTATTGAGGGACTCGACATCCTTTTTGAAAATCGAGGTGCTGTACATAAATTGCCCCAAAACATACGGTTTGCGCGCGACCTCACGGGTGTATTCAAAACCGCCCATCCAGCCGAGTCCGACGACAAGCAGAATAATGGTGAGTAGCACCTGCACAATTCGTCCCACTTTGAGACTCATAAAAACACCGGCACAAAAAATGACAACGGTTGCTGCCAACATGATATTGACTGCTGCCATGGTTTGCGGATTGGCGGCAAATGATACGCTGCGCACCTCCGCCGGCAGCGAGAAATAATACCAGATGCCAAAGACAACCATAAAGGGTATGGACAACAACAGCCACCTGGAGCAATACCTGATGAGCGTGCTGCGGAAATTTTTGTCTTTTTCAAACACTGCTGTGACATAGCCAAACAAACCGGCGATCATGCCCATGACCGCTGTTCTAAAAAAGAGCTGGGAAAAATAGGTCGGATTGATAAAGCCGTGCCAAAAGTTGCCGGTTTCAAGCCACTTGCCGGGCGTCAGCATAAAAGCCAAAATGCCGTTGATGACCGCCAGGCTCAACCAGGCAAAAAGAAAATAAAAGAATGCGAGCGTGTGTCTCCCTTTGGCGTCCAGTTTATCGAAATTATAATGATAGAGGAGGAGCGCGGCAATTTCTCCGACAAAAAACACCCATTCGATCGCCCAGCCAAAGACAAAAGAGTGGATGAGGCTGGATGTTGCTGCCGGATTCACCAGCGCGATGATGAACCAGATGCCAACCCCGCTGACGCCCCCAAATACCATGGTGATGAGCAAAAAGAACCAGGTGTGTTTTTTGACATAATTGAGGAGCGCTGGATTGTTGTCGCGCGTGGCTTTCAGGTCCGTAAGCCAGATGAACGCGCCACCACCAACGGCCAGATGCGAAATGTAAACATGCAGGATAGCGATGAGAGCGATCAAACTGCCGCCGCCAATCGTCGGTAATTCCCAAATCGGATAGTTCATGATGCCGCCCTCCCCTGGTTTGCTTTTGTGACAATTTTAATCATATAGTAAACAGCTCCGAGTCCAATCAGCAGGATGAGGAGAAACAGCGCCAACACACCGTACTGCGGGCTGAGCTCCAGGGATTGAAAAGAGAAATGTTCCTTGAGATAAAGCGAGCGCAGGTTTGCGCGGTTGATGACCATGAGAAAAACGATGGCAAGCAGATGGTACAGTGTGGCCTTGAGTTTGCCTTTAAAGGCCATAAAGATCGCCCCGAGCGCTAACAGGATACCTAATGCCAGGATAATCGTGTGGATGAGATTGCCGCCCATAAAAGACATCATGATGTCTTTGGGTAAAGAAAGCAAAAACCAGAGTCCGATGAGCACCTGCAGGCAGGTCGCCCAGGCGTAGATGTGCAGTCCGGTTACAATTTTCAAGCCAGTGCTTGCAATTCCCTTTTTCGCACGATGCGCCTGCACGAGCGCCAGGAATACTCCGCTCACTGCGACTGAAGCGACGAGAAAGTGCACGTAGCGCGGCCAAAAGATCGGATCCGAGGTATTCAGCACAGTACCGCCGCGGTTGGCGAAATAGGCGGTCCATTTCTCCGGCATCAACATCAACGTCATATTGTTGACATAAACAAAACCGATGTACAACAGAATGGCCGTTGAAACGGACAAGGCGACAATCGATATCGTCGGTGAGGTGCTGCGAATATGCAGGTAGCCGGCGTAATAGGCGAGAATGAGCAGCGGTATGACCAAAATCCAATATACGGCCATGAGTACAGAACTCGTGTACATAAAATGGCCGTACAGCACTTGCAAAAACAGCAGTGCCGCCACGCCGAGATTGATGCCGAATGCGAACAGGGCCATTGTTTTTACAGCGGTGTTTTGCGCCAGTACGACCGGCGTTTCGGCTTTTTTTCTGACTAATCGGCCAACGAGCATGATGATACTGCTACCCAGCAGCGTGTTGATCACCAGAATGTGCAGCGCAAACATCACAATGCCCAGCAACCAGAAAAGCCACGCCGGCGCCGGGATTGCATCGGGAGTTGGGACGAGGGAAGTGGGATTCATAAGATGTTCCTCTGCTGATGAACGATTCTGATTTGGACAAGATGCTCAAATATGAGCTGGACATGCAAGAGATTGCTTAAATGTTTTGCTGATCCAAGCTACCTGTCTGTTTGTTTTTGCGGAGCGAAATGATTGAAAAAACGAAAATCAAAATCAGTGCCGCCAGGATACCCGACTCTATCATATGATGATCAAATTTTTCCGGCACGTAGGCACCTTCAACACTAATGACTAAAATACGTCGTATTGCTGCAATGAGGCCGACAATAAGAAAAGGTTCGGCGCACAGTGCGTGCGATTTGAGAGAAACTCGAACCGTATAGAAAATTTCAATGATCATCAGCGTGAGCAGCATGCGATCCAGAACATGCAGTGCTGCTCGCACGTGATCGCTCTCGCCAATGTAATGGATGATGCCGGATATCGAATAATAGAGCAGCAAGATGGCCGTGAGGAACAACAAAAGACCAATGGCGATATAAATGACATCTTCGCCGTATTTGAACACCTGATCAATGCGATCGCGAAAAGTCATACTGTCACCTGATATTGATGAAATGTGCCGATGAAGGAAGCTATGTGTTTAATATATTGTTTCATCGAACAAATGCAAATAAAATATAATCTGACCTCTATTATTCGCAAACTTTTCACCCAGCGCGGCCTTTGGCCGCAGCCAAATTACAAGCCACGGATGAACACGGATTTTTCGGTTTTACTTCGAGAAGGCTTTGGGATTGCAGGCTAAAAAGGCTTAAAATGAATGATATTATCCGTGTTTCATCCGTGAACATCCGTGGCTCATAAACTTTGCTAAAAAAACACGATGTTGCAGATGTGTAGTACGGATGAAAACGGATTTTTCGGCTTTGCTTCGAGAAAGCTTTGCGGCTGGAGGTTGAAAAATATTAAATTGAATGAATCATTCTAAGAAATCCTTACTCCCATTTCTCGCAGTACCATCGCCACTTTTTCTCGATGATCCCCCTGGATTTCAATTTGTCCTTGTTTCGCTGTGCCGCCAGTACCGATTCTTTGCTTGAGCGTTTTTGCGATCGTTGCCAATTGAAAGGGATTGACCTTCAGCCCTCGGACAATTGTCACGGTTTTGCCCTTGCGACCTTTACGCTCAATGACCAGTGTGGCTGTTTGGCCGGACAGCGGTCTGTCCTCAATAGTTTGACAAACGCATTCGTACTGGCCGCAGACTGGGCATTTACGTTTTGTCGGATCAGTTGAATAAACAAGAGTATCTTTGCTCATTAGTTAGTCAATAATTTTGATATATTCTTTTTTCACCCAGCCCGTCTGTGATACGTGCACTTGATACCAGCCTTTTTCTTCCTTGAGGATAGTGACCGTGGTATCGCGTGCCAGCGGCGCGCAGATGGGTTCCGCGTGATATTTGGGAGCTGCGCGAAAATTGAGACTTGAAGCCGTCACAATGCCTCTCTTTCTACCGTTGTTCAAAATCGAGTCCGGTGCTTCCGGATGCGAGATCGGCGCATCGGTGCTTCGGTCTTCCAGGAGCTGCGTGCGTAATTTGTCCAGCGGGAATGCCGGCCCGGGATCGATCTTGCGACCGGGTGAAATTTCCTCGTGCCCAACAATCGTAGAAATTCCATATTTGTCGCGCAAAACCTGACACACCTCAAACACACATATAATCTGCTTCTCGGTGTAGGCGTGCCAATAAGCTGGCGATAACTCGTTGCGGTGTGGTCCATAATAGACGTCTTCGGGTGGGATGAGGCCGCCATACCATGTTTTGTAAATGTCGCCACTCTTGCTCAATTTGCCGGCGTTATCTATCTCAATGCCAATGGAGTATTTATTCATGCCGGTTCGACCCCGCCACTCACTCTGGCCGGCATGCCAGGCGATTTTATTGAAGGGAATGAGCTGAGCGATACGACCATCGCGCCCGATAACCAAATGAGCTGAAGCTTTTACGTTTGGATCGCGGAGTGTGCTCACCGCACTTTCCAAAGAACCGAGGGCGGTGTAATGGATGACAAGTGTGTCCGGTAAATCCTCAGCATAAAATCCGCTATCCTTGTGCGCTGTGGCAATATATTCTACACTGTCGCCGGCTAAAATGTGTCGTACAACTTTATAGTCCATACGGCCTCCTTTTTGTTCTCGGTTATCTTGTATCTCGAATAGACAAATATAAGAAAAATTAAAAAAATCTATAAGGATTTATATTGCCGGACGATGGAAAATTCTGTGAAATATGATGACATATTATTATTGACAGGATAACAGGATGCTTTTATAAAAGAAAAATCCGGCAGACCAAAAAGCGAAATCATAACCTGTCTTCTAATATTAAAATGTCACCGAATTTATGAAAAGCTGTCAAGTTTTTTTTATGGTGCGCGGCACGGTGGACTGGCGTGTACCTCAGGAATATACTATGAACTTTTACCATTTGAGGGATTTGAACTGCGATGGATCGCGCGTTTTTAGCGTTATTGGTCTTCTGACTTGTTTTTTTTGTTGAAAAGAGGAAAACCTTCCAGAGTTTTCTGAAACAATTCGGATGGAAAGATTGAAAATCCAGCTAAAAACGTCAGATTGCGGTAGGTACCCCGTTCTTTTTTTCGTTCTCCTAATAAAAGATTACTTTCGTGCGCGGTGTTGAAATCAACCGCTTGCAGGACGTTCTCTTGACCAAACGACGCACCCACACCGACAGTCACCTCCGAGCGCCACAAGCGAAACAACAGGCCTGCCATGATATGATAGATGTCCCAGGTTGTGATCGTGATGTCTGCTTGTGAATCCGGACTATTCGCTGAAAAATCGGTGGCAAAGCTGCCGTAAAGCTCGAACCGATCTGAAAAAGATCGTTGAATACCGAGACCAGCATTGGTGACAGCTTTGAGACAGTGCCTGACATTATTGTCATGGAAAATCCCGATGGTTTGATTTGTAATCGTCGTCCCGTTCACAACATTATAGGTGTTCATCTCTTCAAACCATTCGGCTGAGACATGCAGGGTCATTTTACCAACCTTATACGACGCACCGATAGCGATAGAAAAAGGCGATTGGAAAACGCTTGCTGTTTCTTTTTGCTCACTGAATTGAACGTAATCCTGGCCGCTATAATCCGGAATCTTTTGTCCCAGAATGGCCTGATTCAAAAACGTTGTGCCTTTGCCGTATATCGAGAGGCTTGGTGTGGTCACATTCAATCCGAGTTTGAGGGGCGACATATCGAGGGCAAGGCCGATCTTCCACAGCAAACGATAGTTATAAAAATTGAAATGTCGAATTGTCGAGGTTATCGCTGCGGTCTGAAGGTCTGTAAAAGCCTGGCTGTGTATTGAGGTGCGCTGTTTCTGAGAGCGATACGCCAGATAATTTGTTACACCGACTCCGAGAACCGGGGACAGTGCCGTGGACCAGGTGAAGCCAAACCAATTTTCGAACACATCCTGATCGATATAATATTCGCCGGAGAAATTTTCATCGCCGGGATGATAAAGGACATCTTTGCGAAATGAATCCCGGGTAAAAAGCCGCTCCTGGAAGCGATAACGTGTAAGCACGGAATAGGCCAATTTTGATGATTTCGCTTTTGTTGGGAAAAGACCGGCAATATAGTCAGGCGCTGGGGACAAGCGCAAGGCGCCAAGATCATTTTCCTCCCCAGCCGCCGATTCGAAAGTGAACGAAGTAAGGTTGTAAACCCAGCCGGTCATCAGGAATGCCGGATTCTTTGAGATACCCAATGCGCCGGGATTATAAAAGGTTGAGCTGATGTCGAGATGACTGCCGACAACGATCCCACCCAGCAGCGTAGATTCGGTACCGTATTTATGGGTCCAGTAATGAGAATCTTGTGCGTTTAATCTAAATACTACGACGAGGATTATTAAAGTAGACAAGTATTTCACGCTGTCCTCAAGAATCGATAAATTCAGATGAAAAAGGCGAACAAGGCACACTACTCCGGAGATCAGGATTCGGCGTATTCGCCGCAAGAAATATACAAAGATAGGATGAGTTTTCAAAAAGGCAATAACAAAAAAAACGGCGCCAATCGCGGGGACGAATGGCGCCTCTGTGGGAGTAGTATGGAACGGGGTATCATGTTACGTTCACCTCCCTTACAAGCAAGGCGCATGCCATAAAAAAAATCACTTGATGACAAAATCCCGCTTGAATATTGCGGATATTTATTGTGGCAATGGAATAAATGGACGCTAAATCGCCAAATGCCCGATACCACTAATCGCGCTGGGCATTTGACGATTTGTGCACAAGAGAAACAGCTAAAAGAGGCTGTAGCTGATGCCAAGTCCCATCACCTGCTTGAGCTGGCGCTTGGTCGAGATATCCTTGTCGTATAGCAATTTGACGTTAAAATTAAATGCAATAAACTTTGTAATTTTCGCCGTCAGGTCAGTGTCCCAAATGACGTCGATTTCATCGAATGCTTGCAGATTGGAAAATAGTTCGACTTTGGATTTAATGAGGCTGTTTTCCGAAATTTTGTAGTTAAAATCAATGATACCCTCGGCACCAAACTCATTTTTTAATTTTTCCTTTTCTGTTGTCTCCGGATCATCTGAGTATTTGGTAAAATTATTCGTGACCGTTTGTTTCATCGCCGCGCCGAGGCGTGCCTGGATGATGTCATTGGGCCTGTAAGCAAAACCAACGGCCTCGCGAAAGTAGCCGGGATCCAAAAAATTTGAGATCTCCGCTTTGGGCGTTTGTTCGTAATCGTAACCCGCTGCAAACTGGGTTTCGCCGGTGAACGAGACAAATGGATTGATGGTTTTCCAGAGTTTGAAAGCAAACACACTTTCTATTTTCATCTCGTCAACCGATTTTTTGTATTCATCCTTGCCGCTTTTCGTTTGACCATACTCCAGTTTGCCAGTATTCGCCCAATTAAATTTTTCCCGGTCATTGACAAACTTGAGCCCGAGGCGAAACTGCCAGGCCGTGGAATTTTCGCCGCCTTGAGCATAGTTGTCAAATGTTGATTGAGTTAAATTCAGAGCAGCAGTTGCTTCCTTTTGCCAGCCGTAGGTGGGGGCCTCGTCTTGCGCATAGAGCAGGCTGGCAAAACATAAAATACAAAACACGCATAAAAGTTGCTTTTTCACGGGAGACTCCTTTCTATTATGTGCGTGAAGTGATTTAATCATCAGTTAAAGATTGTACTTTTTGAGCCTGTAGCGAAAAGTATCGAGCGACAATCCCAGCAGTTTTGCTGCTTTGGTTTGATTGCCATCCGATCGTTCAAGCGCCTGCAACAAAAGCTTCTTCTCCAGCTCATAGAGCGATAGACCTCCTGTGGGGAGAGAAAATGTGTCATTGATCACACGGACTTTTTTCGCATCAATCGCATTATAGAGCAATAAATCGTCTTGTGTAATCATGTTGTTTTCGGCAAATATCACGGCACGTTCGATGACGTTACGAAGCTCACGCACATTGCCCGGCCATGCATAGTTCAATAATTTGGCTTCGGCATCCCTGGATAGTCCAATTATCTTTTTGCCAAAGTCGAATGAAAAGTAATTGAGATAATAGTTTGCCAGGATAATGACATCCTCTCCAAGCTCGCGGAGTGGCGGCAGTTCGTTAGAGACAACGTTCAGGCGGTAAAACAGGTCTTGCCGGAATTCTTTGGCTTCAACCGCTTTTTTTAAATCTCGATTGGTCGCGGCAATGATTCGAACCTGTACGGTGTGCTCCTGCGTACTGCCCAATCGCCGAAAACGTTTCGTTTCCAGAAAAGATAGAAATTTGGCCTGCAAGGGGAGCGGGAGCTCACCGATTTCATCCAAAAACAGCGTGCCACCATTCGCTTCTTCAAGCAGACCTTTTTTACTGCTAAACGCATTGGTGAACGCACCCTTTTCATAGCCAAAAATCTCTGATTCGATGAGTGTATCAGGTATCGATGCACAATTTATCTCGACAAATGGAGATTCCTCCTGCATGGATTTTTTGTGGATGGCATAGGCGACCAGATTTTTGCCGGTGCCACTCTCTCCGTATAACAGGATTGTTGTATTGCGAATTTTGGCAATTTTGTCAATAAAATCTTTAACCGCCTGAATTTTTTCCGATTTTCCATAAATCTCCTCGCCATAGCGATTTTGCAGTGTCGCAATATTGGCATGTAGCAGGCGAATTTCATTTTTTTGTTGCTGAACCTGTTGTTCCAGAGACGTTGCTGCGGTCGTGTCAGTGACAATGCACAACAGGTGTTGGCTGGATAAAGAGTCGTCTCGGTACGGGAACAGGGAAAGGGTGAAATAACGCAGCTTGTTTTCATCGGTGAGCCGGGTTAACTTTTCAAACTCGAATTTCTTGATCGATTTGAACAGGAGGTCGTGGATTTTGTCCTCTGATCCGACCAGCTCGGGAAAAATATCCCACAGCACGGCACTTTTTTTTTGCAGTCGACCACCGGTATATTGTGCCAACAGATTGCTGTTGTCTTTTAAAATATAATCCTGATCAAAAAAGCCAAAAGCAATTTTTGATTCTCGTAGTATTTTTTCAAAAAACGCTGACATTTTTCCTCTTACAAGAGCTTTTGTGCGAGTGTATGGAATAGCGCGTCAACATTTTCACCCGTTTTGGCGCTGGTAAAAAAGACCGGACAGCTCAAGTCCGCTGCTATACGTTCAATTTCGAGGCGCGATTCCTCTGTATGCGCCAGATCAGTTTTGTTGCCGGCAAGCACAATTTTGCTCTCCGGATTGATTTCTCGAAAGCCGCTGATCGTTTCTTCATAATCAATGAGAGATGCTCGACGCGTCAGGTCGAACACCATAATGGCAGCTTGGGAGCCGTGTAGATAAGTTTTGGTGACGGCGTCAAATTTCTCAACTTGCGCGAGATCCCAGAGAATCAAGTTCACTTGATACGCCTTTTGTGTCTCGGGATTTATAGTATCCAGGGATTTTGTTGCCAATTGCACACCAAGGGTTGAAAGATAGTCATCGCTAAATTGACTGTAGACAAACTGTCGCACCAAACTCGATTTGCCCACAGCAAAAGTTCCCAAAAGACACACTTTTTTGTTAATTTTCCCCGCTTTTGATTGTGGCACACTTAACTCCCTGATATGGTTAGTTCGACTCGGCGGTTTAGCAGACGTCCCTCCTCAGTCATGTTCGAGGCTGCCGGCTTGTCTTCACCAAAGTATTGAATATCGATTTTTTCATCAGCCACGTTTTTGTTACGAAGGTAAGACGCGACGACGACTGCCCGATCCTGCGAGAGTTTGAGATTATATGATGGTGACGCGAGGTTGTCCGAAAATCCGGTTATCGTCAACTTTTTATTCTCCAGTATCATCATTTTGGCGGCAATATAATCGAGGACACGATAATAGGATTCGTCCAATTCTTTTATGTTCGGCGCAAAGTAAATGGTGTTATTTTGCAGATAGGATTCGAGTTTATCGGTGTCGTTTTGTCTCCGATCGCTCAAGTTATTGACGACGCTGCTCACGCCTTCCAATTCGCCGATGATCCGGCTGATATCGTAGCGGGGTTGTGGGTTCGGCACATATCCCTCCAAAATGACACGATCGCCTTCAATAATAAAGCGAATATCATTTTCCAATGACGTCCGGTAGGGTGTCAAAATCTGGTTGATGCGCTTGGCCAGTTCTGTCTGTGCTTTCAAAATCTGAATGCTGTTTACCACATTTTTTGCATCTGGAATGGCGCGCATGATGCTGTCGATGTGTGATCTTTGAGAGATGCTTTTGACGTTGCCGCTCAGGATCAATTGGCCGTCTTTGGCCGAGACAGTGATAGACTCGTTTTGCGCTTTCGCATCCTGGCGCAGGGTGGTTTGCGCAATTTTTTCAAGTCGATGGTTCGCAAGGAAGGGAGGGAGAGTTTTTATGCCAACGTAGGCGCCAATGCTTAGGAGAAGAACGATCAGGAAATAGAGCAAAATTGGTTTGGATTTTGAACGGGCCTGGACGCTGGTTTCGCTATTGAAGACGTTCATGAATGATTTCAGCATGGCAATACATCCCTCAAGCGGTCTGGGATCGCCATCAAACTCGCGTATCGTCCGGTAAAAGCGATTATGAATACGATTGCCAAGCTTGTTCAATTTGTCCGGAAAATCATTCGGCATAACGCCCTGGATAACCGCGGCAAGGAAAAAATTATTCTGGACATCCAGGCGAATATTATGATCACCATACTCGATTTCATAAAGATCCTGATCCGGCGATTTGACGAAAGCTGTTGCAACAAAATTTTTAATCGCGACGATCATACCGCTGACAAGATCCTGGTCCACGGTGGATTTATCGCCAGCGGCATTGGTGTGGGCAATGAGTAAAGCGTTCTCCTTGCGAATGACAAACATCTCTTCGATATGAAATGGCATGGAATGCCGTAAAACAAGCTCTCCTTGTGAGACGCCGGATATTTTGGATTTAAAAATGCGAAAGATATTGACAGATTGCAGCGATTTTTCAATGCGTTCGTTAACCGAGTTGACCAGATTTTTCATCGCTTCGGCGACGGATTTGCGGATCGTTTTGCCGATCACCGGATAGAGTGCGTCTACGATGTCATCTTTGGCTTCTGTGACTTGCTTTTTAATAGAGCCGCCGATGATCGGCGAGATGATATCGATAAACTCATCTCGGGAATTGACTATTTTTCGGTCCAGAACGTCGGCAATCACCGGGTCCAGTGTTTTGATGAGCGACTCTTTGTCGGCAATTTGCTGCTGCAACGCTGCAAGCTCATTCTCCAGCTCGGCTAAACGCTTTTCATCCTCGGATAGCAATATTTTTTTGAGCTGGTGAAGGGCTATGTCCTTGTCCGATGTCATCATCTTTATGAGGCTAACTTTGCAGTTCGTTCATCTTTTGCCCCCATTCCATAAAGACCTGGCCTATTTTGCTCTTGTCGACTTTGGTTTCCTCGAGTTTTTTAAGCTGCGATTTGATGGTCTTCATCATATTCGCCATCGAGTCTTCGATATTCTTTTTCTGCTCTTCGACCGTTTGTTTGGTTTTTTCGAATTCATTGCTTGTTGATTGTTGAAAATTTTCGTTGAACGCATCAGCTTCATCTCTAAAGCTGCCCAGCGTGCTGCGAAGAGCATCAATCTGTTTTTGGAGGTCTTTTAGTTCGGCGTGAATAGCGCGTAAATGCTCGCCAACAATGATCTCACGGATTCGATCGAGTCCCCCAATCTCTTCGGCGTTCCCAACCGCTTCTTGTTCTGCTGTGGTGTTCCCGTCCATATAACTCCTCCGAGACTTTTTTGGAGATAATATTTGTGGAAAGATTCCTTTAAAAATAATGAGAATAGAGCTATAATGCAACAACTAACTCATAAAATAATAAATCGCATGTTGTTGAGCTCTGATTTTTCAGATCGCACAGATCGTTCACTGCGCGGCCGCAGGCCGCAACCAAAAACGAGCACTATTCTTTAGAATAGAACGCGGATTGAACGGATGGGACGGATTCTAACAGATGCAGAAATCCGTTCCAATCCGTTAAATCCGTTCGATCCGCGTTCCATTATTTCAGCCATCACCCGTGGCTTATTAACTTTGCTAAAAAAACACAATGTTGCAGATTTGCAGTACGGATTCCATCGCAAAGCCTGAAGTGGTGCAGAGCTCCAGGCCCTTTTCACCGCTTTCATTTCCCACCCGGGGTGACGAGATCCTGGGCGATTACTAAAATATCGTGTCTTCGCTATCCCTTTTAAAACAAATTTCGAAAAGTGATATAAAAAGCCAAGTTCGAGTATTTTGATCGGCCCACGTCAATGGCGCCGACCAGGTCTTTATTCCAGCGCATATGCAAACCAACGCCGTATGAGCTGTGGATATCATTGAAGAGAAACGGATCATCTTTTAACCAGACACGTCCGGCATCAACAAAGGTGTGCAAAAAAAACGTCAGGTTTTGTTTCAGGATCGTTTTTGTTATTGCTTCATAGCGAAGTTCAAAATTGCCTAACAGTTTGTGCTGTCCGACAAAGAGCAACCGTGGCACACCACGCAGGCTATACGCTCCGCCCAAACCGAGATGCCGCTCAAAAGAGCCATTGATGATCGCCATATCGTAAAACGGTACCCTGCCCATGATCGGCTCAAAGATGAGGCGATGCGCGTAAACAAGTCCGGGCAAAAGTGTAATATAGCGCCGGTCGGTGAGTGTGAGACGGACATATTCATAGGTGCTTCCGAGCAGGGGAGAGGCATATTCGGCAATGATTTCACTCCACACGCCAGTCTGGGGTGTAGCTTCCTGATCCCGTGTATCGGTGATCAATCCACAGGCCAGCGAACTCGTCACGCCGCCGTTCCAGCCAGGGGATTTGTCTTGCTGCAATTTGTTGGGCACAGCGTAAAGCTCTACATGGCGATTGTAAAATCCCAGACTCAGAAAATAACGAGTTCGCGGCAGAAATGCCGGTTTTTGCACAGAAAGGACGAGTCCCGGCCAACGCTGCTTGAACGAATAATAGAGTTTGTCTTTGTACTGCGGATGATCGGGATCAAGATAGTCGGGATGATAATCGGGACGATTGCCAAGACCGTAATAATCGTCCACAAGATAGCGCTTCAATTCAACATAAAAATTGAAACGAGAATGTGCTCCCATGATATGCGGAACGTCCATAAACAGATAGGTCGAGAGCATACCTTCTGTTGACATTTTGAAGGCTAGAGTGGAATTCCACGCGTACGGTTTTTTTCGGCCATCACCATATTGATAGAAAAACAGATTCCCGCCAACGGCGTACCCTTCGCCGTCTTTGTACGAGGCATTCGGCAAGCCGGCGATATGAAATCCGGTGTAACGCTCAGCCGGGCAAAGCGCAACGCTTTGCACAATGAGCAGAACGATGTATGTTTTGATTTTTTTCATTGGGGAATCTGCTTTTACTCAATGACATATACAGCAAAGGCTCGTCTTTGCAAGACGAGCCTTTGAAGAAGTGAGCAAGCGTTTACCTGGCAACGCCCAGCGGTGAAAAGTAGATCATGACCAGAACGATGATCCCGATAATGATTATGGTATTGATCACATCCCATTTGTTCCAGCTGGCGCGTGATTCGGCTTTATCTTCCGCTGTGAGTGAAGCAAAGGTCAAGCCTTTAAGTTTTTCCGCTGTCGGTGCCGGTGTCAACAGACTGATGACCACCATGAGTATCACACAAAAGGCGAATAATAACGGCGCAAAGTATAAAAAGTTAAAGTTGGCGATATCCCCAAAAAAACCGGTTGCATTTTTCGCGACCGATTCCAGCGTCAACTTGATCATGCCAAGAACAAAGCCAGTGATGAGTGCGGTGAGCGCTCCGTTCCCGTTGATGCGTTTCCAGAAAATGCCTAGCAGAAAAACTGCTGTGATCGGCGGTGCGATAAATGCTTGCACATTTTGCAAATATTCATAAAGCGAGCCGGATAATTTTCTGAGAATCGGAATCCATATGATTCCCAAAGCGACAACAACAATGGTGGCAATACGACCCGCCTGCACCAGTTCTGATTGGGACGCGTTTGGCTTTATCTTTTGATAGATATCCATTGTGAATAACGTAGAGCAGCCGTTGAAAACAGCGGCGAGGGAACTCATCAGAGCTGCCAATAAACCGCCGGCGACAATGCCGCGAACGCCGATGGGTAATAATGTTGCAACCATGGTGGGGAACACCGTGTTTGGGTCTTCATAAGTTAAAATGCCTTGATTTTTTAATGCAACAGCAATGACGCCGGGAATGAGGAAGATGAAGAAAGGAAACAATTTTAGATAGGCGGCATAGATCGTACCCCGACGAGCATGGGATTCGTTGATCGCTGTCAGAGTCCGTTGAACAATACATTGATCCGTACACCAGTACCATATGCCAACGATCGGCGAGGCCAATAGCAGGCCAAACCACGAGGGATTCTGCCAATCTATAAATTTTGGAAACATGTTTAGTTTTTCAGGTGTAACTGATTCGACGACATTATTCCAGCCACCGGCTGTAAAAAGTGCAACCAGCGTCACGGTGATCGAGCCGATTAATAAAACAACCGAGTGCATGGCATCGGTATAGACAACCGCTTTTAAGCCACCGGCTGCGGTGTAAATGCCGGTGATGATCACAATGATGAGAGCGCCAATCCAGAAATCGATGCCCATCAATGATTGAAACACCACCGCGCCGGCAAAAACTGTGACGGACACTTTGGTGAGCACATACACGACCAGCGACATCAAGGATAGAAACCAGCGTGAAGTAGAATTAAAACGTAGTTCCAAAAATTCTGGCATGGTGAACACTTTGGAACGCAAATAAAAGGGCATAAAGACCCAGCCTAATAAAAGAACGCACCAGGAGTGCAATTCATAGTGCGCAAAGGCGACGCCTGATTTTACGCCGGTACTGGCTAATCCCACAACATGTTCAGAGCCAATGTTACTGGCAAAAATGGATGCACCGATGATGTACCACGCGACGTGGCGGCTGGCTAAAAAATAATCGATGGCTGTTTTTTGTTTCTGTTTCATGACCCACCAGGCGATACCGCCAATGGCAACAAAGTAAAGCACTACGATGGTCCAGTCGAGCGGAGTAAAGAGTGAGACGTTCATAGGATTACCTTTCCCATTTGGAATTGCTTGAACACCACCAGGTTTGTTCATCGATGTGGTGATGGTGAATTACCACAATATGTGAATGGATACTTTTGAGGTGGGAAAATATATTAATCCTTTTCTTCTTTCGCAATGATTTTCATCAATTAAAAAATACTAAAAATGCTTGACATTGAAGCAAATTCTATTAATTTTGTTTTGTGTTATCCACTTATATCAAGAGTCGGCGCCAGCCATAAAAAATTGCAGCATCTGTCGTTTGAATGGAACATTCGATGATGGAATCACCAGACAATAGTGCTTTTTTTCATGTCCACCTAATTGATACCAAAACTAATACAACTTTATATTAAATAAGTAATGGATCTTTAACCCATCCAGGAGGAAGAGCATGAAAGCATTAACCCCAATCGTTGCCTTGACATCCGTGTTCATGTTAGGATGTTGCTTTGTTGTATTTGGAGCGTGCTCCGTCGGCTTGACGCAAAAGCTGGACTTGACTGATGCACAGTGGAGCTTGATACCGGCACTTTTCTTATATACCGCCTGTATCGTGCAACTTTTTATTGGAGCCATCACCGATAAAATCGGCCACAAACCAATATCCATTGTGAGCTTTATTGTCGCAGCCGTTAGCTTGATTCTGATTGCCTCTGCCCCCAGCGTTTCGATGCTGTATTTAGCTGCTTTGCTGTTAGGTTTTGGTGCGATGGGATTAAATACAGTCGGCAACACGATCATTCCTCAGGTTCTTTTTGGCGGCAAAGATCCAGCACGAGCGAGCAATTTCGGCAACGCTTTTTTTGGTCTGGGATTGTTCTGTGGTCCCTTGATCATCAATTACGTACCGACTTATCAGACTGGCCTCATTATCCTGACGGTATTAAATATCATATTCCTGGTGTTGGCATTGCTGGCGCAATTCCCGCCGGCTAATCTCGGATATAAATTTTCTACAGCTTTTAAATTGCTTGGCCAAGCACCTGTTCTGATCGCTGCTCTCGCCCTGCTTTGCTATATCGGGCTTGAAATGTCGATGAGCAACTGGACAGCAAAATTGATGAATGAGCTGTATACGAATGCTGGAGTTGCAAATGCAGCAAAAAGCTCAGCAACAATTTTATCTCTTTTCGGATTGTCTATGATGATCGGTCGATTCATTGCCTCCGGGATTAAAAACCTCACAGCTATCGGGATTAAAGTCATCGTAGTTGTGTCGGTTGTAGCTGCTCTCTCTCTGTTATTGCTCTACATGGCAAAGGCTCCAGCGATTGCCATAATCGCTGTTATTGTGACGGGTTTTGCTTTCGCCCCGATCTTTCCGACCATTGTGGGGGTGACCTTTGGTAAATATGAAGTGCAGTATTATGGCTCCATTTTCGGAATTATTTTCGCAGTGGGACTTTTTGGCGGTGGATTGCTGCAAAATCTCATTGGCTCAATGGCAGGGACATCGGTGCAGTCAGCTTTTATTGTTCTTACGATTACTGCTTTGGTGCTGTTGGTCATTGGTCTTGTCATGGGAAAAGCTAAAGCTAAACCGGTGAGTTAATCACCTGTTGCTCATAAATACAAGCCTCCGTTGTTTCACGCTGCGGGGGCTTTTTATTTCACCGCCTTTTTAAAAAGAAAGGAGAGGCTGCGATGGGGAAAAAATTACGTCTGTTCACCATGATGTTTCTGCAATACGCGGTATGGGGTGCCTGGTATCCGGTCTTTTCCGCCTATTTACAAAATAACCTCGGATTTGATGGCACTCAGGCCGGCATTATTTACGGCTTGTTGTCGTTGGCCACTATCATTTCGCCGTTTATTGGCGGACAATTAGCGGACCGATATTTCCCGACACAATATGTCATTGCCGCATTGCATCTCGTCGGCGGTGTACTGCTCATTCTGATTTCAAGAATAAATGTCTATCAACCTATGGTGTGGCTCTTTTTTGTCTATTGTTTATTGTACGCCCCAACATTGGGCCTGACCAATTCGATCACTTTTCACCATCTCACGGACTCGGAACGTGAATTTGGCTGGATTCGTGTCGGTGGATCGATCGGCTGGATCATCATAGGCCTGATGCTCTCGGGATGGCGAATCCTGGCAAACGAGGTAAACGCCCTGATGGTCGAGGGTGATATGCTGTTGTTAGCCGGTTTCGTTTCTCTCATCCTGGGATTTTATGCGCTCACCCTGCCGCATACACCACCGAACAAGGAGAAGAAAAATCCGTTCGCTTTTCTCGAAGCCATAAAGATGATGAAAAATAAAAACTTTGCGATTTTTATTATCATCAATTTTGTCGTATCAACAGAGCTGATGTTTTATTACGTTCTCACAGGTCCTTTTTTGGTGTCAGATAAAATTGGCGTCTCAACCGAATGGCTGGCCGGTGTTATGGTCATTGCGCAAATTGCCGAAATCCTGGTGATGGCTGTTCTGTTACCCTACTTTTTGCCTAAATACGGGATCCGAAAAACCTTAATCATTGGTGTGTTAGCCTGGCCGGTTCGTTACATCATTTTTGCCATTGGAACGCCCGTCTGGCTGGTGATTGCGTCGCTCACCCTGCACGGATTCTGTTATGTGTTCTTTTTTACTGCATCGCAAATATACGTGGATACGGTGGCGCCAAAGGATATCCGTGCTTCTGCCCAGAGTCTGATTATCCTGGTGACCATTGGACTGGGTATGTATTTGGGCAGCTTTTTCGCCGGCTGGATTCAAAATCTGTTCTCTGTCAAAGGAGCGGCTGGCAATATTGTCAGTACGAATTGGTTTGGTGTTTTTTCCGTGCCGTTTGTGCTGACCATCCTGGCCGCCATTGCTTTTGTATTGTCGTTTAAAGAAAGGTTGACTTTTTACATGAATGAAAAATAGTTTTTTTTGTCGTATCACGTCCGTCGTTGAAGTTTCACGCCCATGCAAAATAAATGTGGAGGAGAACGTATGGCTACTGATCAAATAAATAACAAGACCGAGCCGTCAAAATGGCTGTTCTGGACCTGTTTTATCGCTTTGGTAGCGACATCATTTGGCTTTATCATTCGAAATCAGATAATCAGCGATTTGCAAGAGTACTTTTTGCTGAGTGAGACACAAAAAGGTGAGATTCTCGGCGTTGGCCTCTGGCCGTTCGCCATCAGCATCGTCCTGTTTAGTCTCATCATTGACAAAATTGGCTATGGTCGCGCGTTGCGGGGCGCATTTATTTGTCATATCGCTTCTGTTGTCATTACCATCCTTGCCCCCAGAGGCGCAGCGGGTTACTGGTGGCTCTACATCGGTACATTTATTTTGGCTCTGGGAAACGGCATTGTTGAAGCGGTGATCAATCCGGTGGTGGCGACGGTTTATTCGAAAGAAAAGACAAAGTGGCTCAATATTTTGCACGCCGGCTGGCCGGGCGGTATGGTTCTTGGAGGACTGGTGATCCTCATTCTCATCCCCAATCTGTTTTGGAAATGGAAAGTGCTGCTGCTCATCTTGCCCGCCGGTCTTTATGGTTATATGATGCTCAAAACCAAATTTCCGGTACAGGAGCGAGTCAAGGCAGGGGTGCCCTTTAAAGAAATGCTGCAGGAGGCAGGCATCATTGGCGCTGCCATTGTTATTTTTATCATGATGCGTGAGATTGGGCGGGTGTTCGGATTCTCGCTGACGCTGCAAATTCTCATCTCTCTCATTTTTATCATCACCTATGGCATGTATGTGCGAGCGTGGGGACGTCCGCTTTTTATTATCCTTTTGCTCATCATTATGCCGCTTGCCATCACCGAATTGGGTGTCGATAGCTGGATCACGGATTTGATGAAATCCATCATGGGTGGCGCGAGCGCCGGTTATATAATTGTTGTCACAGCGTTTATTATGATGGTGTTGCGATTCTATTCTGGTCCGGCGATAAAATGGCTCAAGCCACTCGGGCTCCTGGCGACGTGCAGTGCAATCGCTATTTTTGGCTTGTTTTTATTGGCTACCGTGCCGATTGGCGGCTGGGTCTTTTTAGCCGCTGCTATTTACGCGGTTGGTAAAACATTTTTATGGCCGACCATGCTCGGTGTCGTGGCCGAACGTTTTCCCAAAGGTGGCGCACTCACCCTCAACACCATTTCCGGTGTTGGCATGCTGACGGTCGGCGTCATTGGTACCGCTTTTTTCGGCAATATAGTTGACAAACCGGTGGAAGCCGAGTTAAAGGCCTATCATCCAGAAATTCACCAAAAAGTTATTGTTGAGGAAAAAAAGAGTGTTTTTGGCACTTATCGGCCTATCGACCAAATAGCCTACGCTGAACATCTTGATGAATCAGAGCAAAAAACTGTTGATTCGATTAAAAGACTGGTTCAGCAAAAAGCTCTCATGACTGTCGCCATATTTCCGATGATTATATTCATCGCTTTTATTATTCTCATCTTTTATTTTAGATCAAGAGGTGGCTATCAAGCCGTGGAGCTTGAGGCATCCGCCGTCGAAGATCGAGGAAAAGATATTTCGACAACAGATTTCAAAGCGTCTGCCGTTGAAGATCGCGGCAAAGATGCCGGACTGTAGCGAAATGCGACAGGCAGCGAGCGAAATCTAATGCATCTATCCGCGACAACCAATGGATCAGTGGCTCGACATGAAACATCTCGCAAAAAACCAGCCGCCAATGTCGCGACGGTTGATGCCTATTTCCCTCTCTTTTGAAGGAGCCGGCATCCAGGATAATGCTTGATTTACCCGCCATCATCAAGCCGAATTACATTTGCAGAGGCCAATCAGGAAATGATTGGCCTTTTTTATTTTAAAGTATGCACTATAAAAGCATTGCCTCTATATAAATAAGATTGAAAATATCAGCATTGTGTGTTGGGAGAGATGCAGGTAGAAAATCATCATACGACCGGATTTAAAGGTAGCTATGGTATGGCATTTGCAGATAATGTTGCAAGTTCTACAGTAGTCGTCCTGAAGTACATTATTTCGAGACAAGCGTCTTCTCTTAAAGCAGCAAAAAAGTGGACCAACTACTGGAAACAGCCACGAATAGCGTATTCAGCAAAGGGTGCAGATCGAACATGGAACAAAAAAATGTAAATGGCGAGAAAGAATGGGGATTTCAGGACTATATCTCCCTCGCAATCAGACGAAAATGGATCATTCTTTTTGTATTTGTCCTCGTCTTTTCCGCCGCAGTTGCCTACTTAATGACCAGACCGCCTGTCTATAAAGCATCCGCCACTTTTATTATTGAAGGTGGTGAAAACGGCGTTTTGGGTGGCATGCCCGGACTGGTGTTTGAGAGCAATGCCCGGCCGTTTGGATTTTACAAGATTATCCTTGATAGCAAACAATATCGCTCCCGCCTGGTTGAAATGGCTCGCAAAGACAGTATCCTGGCGCATCAACCGGATTTTTCCGAGCAACTTGGAACAGTGCTGGGAAGTTTGACTCTAACAGAAACCGATTATGAAAAGTTATACGCCTTGAGCGTTGAAGCCAATCACCCGGTCATTGTTTATAGAATGGCTTCTATTATCATCGACGAATTCAAAAAACGATGTCAGGAAATCGAGCTGGAAGAGTCGCGTAACATTGTCAATTATGTCAATAATCAAATTGAACAAGCGCGAAAAAGTCTTGCGGAAGCGGAACGGGAACTGCAAGAGTTCAAAGAAACAACTCGTATCAATAATTTGGAAGAAGAAAACGGTGGTATTCTGAGCAAACTGGCCGAGATCGAGTCACAGTTGGAAGAAGTGCAAACGCGCCGGCAATTGGCACAGGCGAACTTGAGTGCATACACGATGCGCGTCAACGAATTCAAAGCGTCAGCTTCACCCTATTCGATGAAGCGACCCGAGGAAACACGAGAGGTCAAGGAGCTACGGGCGCAAGTTGAGGAACTGGAAAAACAAAAAGAAAGATATGAGAACGCCAAAACAGTACCAAAATCATTGTTGGAACGACTTGATGCCAAAATTCGCACGAAAAAAGTTGAGCTGAGAAATAAAATATTAGCTACTGACGCGGGCGTTTCTTCAACAGAATTAGAAGATCAGGAGAATTCCAAAGACGTTTTTAATGAAAAGATGCTCAGCGAAGAGCTCGATCTTTATGCACTAAAAAATCAGGAAGATTATTTAAAAAATTTGATCGAAAAATACCGCCAGGAGCACCCCAATCTGCTGGAGCACGCGATTCAATTGGCAGAGCTGCAGCGAACCAAAACAGTCAATGAGAATTTATACACCTTTTTGGTCGAAAAGGCAGAAGAAGCAAAAATTAACGCCGCGACCGGTACCGGAGGGATACGGATTGTCGATGAGCCCAGCTTGCCCGAACGACCGGTATCCAATAATATGAAAAGAAATCTTGCGGTCTCGATTATCCTGGCATGTGGCCTTGGATTTGGCCTGGCATTCGCGATTGATTTTTTTGACAATTCAATTTATACGCCGGATGACTTGAAACAGCTCGGTGACGTCGTTGTTCTCGGGAGTATCCCGCATATGAGAAAAAAGGAAGCTCAGGCGGTCTCGGTGCAGAAACTTCGGCATCATAATGGCACGTTGGCAACAAAAGATCTGTTTGTCTTTGAAGATCGTATGAATGGATACAAGGATAAAGTGATCTCACTCATTCAATCGCGGGAGCCGGTGGTTGATGCGTATCGTCATGTGCGCACCAACTTGCAGTTTGCCAACATCGACACCTCATTGAAGCGAATTTTGGTGACCAGTGCTATTCCAGGTGAGGGCAAAACATTGACTGCCGCGAATCTGGCCATCTCTTTTGCCGAGTTAGGCAAGCGCATCCTTGTTGTTGATTGTGATATGCGGCGTTCGCATCAACATATACTTTTTAATATTCGGAAATCACCCGGCTTGTCTGACTATCTCGGGCGCGATATCACTATTGAAAAAGCGATCTATATGACCCATGTGCCTAACCTGTATGTCATTCCTTCCGGTACAACACCGCCCAATCCGGCTGAAATGCTGGCCAGCAACAAGATGGCTGAGCTGATCAAAAAACTGGATCAAAATTTTGATTTTGTTGTGTACGATTCGCCGCCAATTATTGCGGTCACTGATCCCATCCTGCTCTCCAAACGTGTCGAGCATGTGGTGATGGTTGTCCGCTTTGGCAAGACCAATCGGCACCTGGTCGTGGATTCTTTGAACCGTTTACGAAATGTGAATTCCCAGTTGCTGGGTATGGTGTTGAATGGAATGCAAAAGGCTAAAGGCTACGGTTATTACAAATATGATTATGCGTATTATCAAAGTTCTTATTACGCCGAGGATGTCAAACCCAAGAAAAAGTTTTCATTAGTCAATTGACAAAAAGGAGAGGTGAGCTAATCCTCTCCTTTTCTCGTTTCTTTCTTTTTGCGATCTTCCCATCTCTTTTTAAACTCTTGTACCATTTGTTCATATCGAACTTTTTGTTCACTGGTGAGGATTTTGGTAAATTTGCCATCAAATTCACTGCGGATTTTTTCAAATTCCTCGTGACGTTTCTCGTCCAGTTTTTGATGCTTCATTTTTATTTCATCCAACAGCATTTTTAGTGTATCCTGCTGTGTCTCGGTGAGAGACAGCTCCTGGGTAAATTTTTTGAGTATTTGGGCATTATGATCGCGCCGTCGATTTTCAGGCCGTTTTTTGTTGAGGACGAAATTATCCCACATAACGCCAACGGCGATGCCGGCAATAAAAATTGTGATAAAGCTCAAGATAGCTGTATTTTTTGAAGACAACATGGTGTTATTCCCTGGTCGATAGTGTTGATTCAGCGTTGATGGCGATTGCCAAAGCCTGATCATCCGTCACTGGCGATGAATCGGATTGGTCGCCGTAGAGAATTGAAAACTCGGAGACATAATAGTCATTGGTAGTTTGATGACCGGGTATGGAAACAAGGAACAATGTTACAAGCGATACAACCAATCCTGTCACAATAACCGGACGCGGGATAAGGTTGAATACCTGCCAAAATCCTTCACGCGTGCGAGATTTTAACGTTGCCAGAACGCGTTGTGCAAAAAAGGGATTGACTTTATAA
Organism: Candidatus Zhuqueibacterota bacterium; assembly: GCA_016928775.1. GTDB lineage: Bacteria > Zhuqueibacterota > Zhuqueibacteria > Residuimicrobiales > Krinioviventaceae > Kriniovivens. Next base: position 28,465 of record JAFGKD010000005.1, read on the forward strand.
ATTGGCTCGGTGGACATAGAATGCAGTTGCTGAAAGGATGTCAGCAACGCACGGCAATCCGCACAGGATGATAGATGATCTTTGATAAATTCGCTGTGCTGCAATGATAATCGGTCATCAATAAAATCGGACAACATTTTTTTTATTTTCCGATGTCTCATCGTAACTCCTCCAGATCTGGACCGAGCAGGTCCGCCAATTCTCTCCGCGCCCGAAACAATCTCGATTTAACTGTGCCAATTTTCCAACTCAGGGTTTTGGCAATCTCTTCGTATGACAAATTTTTCATTTCACGGAGAACAAAAACGATTCTGGACGACTCGGGCAATTTTTCAAGTGCGTTGGAGATCAATCGCATTCGTTCACTGTTTTGCACAAAAGCAGTTGGATCCTGGTCTTGATCTATGAAAGATTGCTCTTCGCCACTGTTTTCATCAACCTGAAATCGGGTGATAATTTTTCGAACCTTTTTTTTGCGCAAATGGTCTCGACACAGATTAACGGCGATCCTGAATAGCCAGGAACGAAATGGCGCTCGAAATTGATAATGGTGTAGTGACATGAACATCCGAATAAAAGTTTCCTGAGCAAGATCTTCAACGACCGAATTGTCGTGCAAAATTGAAAAAATTAAATTATGCACCGATGACGCGTGCATGTCAATCAATCTGGTCAGCGCGCCATGATCACCTCTTTTACCGGCTTTTATGAGCGCAACTATTGTATCATTATCCGAATAGTCACTCAAATTCGAAAGCTCTCTTTTGAAGATAAAACGAACAAGTCATGAAATTGTTCTCGCTGTTATTTAAAAGATAAGCAATTAACTATAATTTCAAACAAGATTCCGCAATGCTGTAGATAAATTTCTCCAAAGATAAAATAGGTTGAAAATTAGCACAAGGTTGTTAAATTCTCTTTCAGAAGCGGCGCTGTGAACGGCTGATTCGAGGAGAAATTTATGAAATCACGTAACATTCTGTCACTTTTATTCATAACAGGTGTGATTATAAGCTGCTCTCAAGTGGAGCGGACAAAAAAGACAACGCGTGATGTGTCGGCAACAGATTATTATCGTGCTGGCAAGCAGGCGCTGAACAACGATGATTGGGAAAAGGCGGCCATCCTGTTTAATCGCGCGATAAAGGCGAATCCGCGTTATGCAAATGCATATGCCGGGGCAGCGTTGGTTTTAGCCATGAAGGATCAACCGGAAAAGGCCATCGAGTATGCTGAAAAAGCAGTCAAGCTGGATGCAAATGCTTTTGATGCCCAGCTCAATCGGGGGCGCGTTCTGAAAATGAGCAAACCGACGGACTGGTTTGAACGGGCCATCGCTTCCTTTGATGCGGCTCTAAAACTGAATCCTGCAGATGAGGAGGCGCTTTTTTACAAAGCTGAAGCGTTGAATGAACATGGTGATCTTGCCGCCGCGCGAAATCTTTATGCCAAAGTCGCTGAAAAAGAAGGATTATACGCCCAGAGCGCCAATGCGCATATATCCTATATTACTGCTTATTTGTCCACTGACCCACGAAGCGATGTGGGCAAGGAAATATTAAAAGTTGAAGCAATCTCCCGTGCCGAGCTTGCGGCTCTGCTGGTCGCCGAGTTTGACGCAGGACACCATATGCGTCGACGGAATCCCAACTATGCCGGCGGCAGCAATTTAAGTTTAAAGACAGAAGAGCAAACAAGAATCCAAACAGTAAACCGCATAACGGATATCAACGGACTCGCAGCCGAGTCGTGGATCAAAGAAGTAGTGCAAGTTGGCGCCATGGACGTCTATCCTGATAATTCGTTCCGACCGTTTGAGTTGGTACAGCGTATGAATCTGGCCATGACACTACAAAATATCATCATCCAGGCCACAGGCAACACGTCATTGTATACTGCCTTCCTCAATTCAGCACCGCCTTTTTCAGATGTAAAGCGGACGCACTATGCATTTAACGCCATTTGTCTGGTGACCGAATATGAGATCATGCCGAAAACGACGAATAGCACTCTTTTTGATCTTGATGGGACGGTTTCCGGCTATGATGCGCTGTCAGCCTTGCGCAATTTAGAACAATTTCTTGTCCAGTCATTTTGAAAATCACCTTTTTAAAACACTATTTTTTCTCTATATTATGCGAACGTTGGTCCTTGAGATGTTCCAGCTTTTAAACAATTTACGAGCACTTTTTTGAGATGAAGAAACCTGTTGTCGCCATTTTGGGACGCCCGAACGTTGGCAAATCGACGCTGTTCAACCGCATTATTCGCAAACGTGAAGCCATTGTGGATGACCAGCCCGGCGTAACGCGCGATCGAAAGTACGCAGCCGCTGAATGGGCGGGAAAAGAATTTGATCTGCTGGACACTGGCGGTTATGTGCCAACATCTGATGATATTTTTGAAAAGGCGATTCGGCAACAAATCGAGTACGCGATAAAGGAGGCAGATGTCATCATTTATTTAGTGGATGTTGTCAGCGGGATGACACCGCTGGATGCCGAAATCGCCTCTATATTGCAGCGCACCGGTGTGCCACTTCTTCTTGTCGTCAACAAAATCGATAATGCCGAGCGAGAGCAGGATATCTGGGACTTTTATGAATTGGGTCTTGGTGAGCCAGTGCCCATCTCGGCACTTGGTGGCCGCGCTATCGGTGATTTTTTAGACCGAGTTGTGGCATTATTGCCACAACAGGGTGATTGGCAGGAGGAGGATGAGACTATTCGGCTTGCCGTCGTCGGCCGACCTAATGTGGGCAAGTCCTCGTTCATCAATGCCATTCTTGGCAAGGACAAGCTCATTGTTACGGAGATCGCCGGTACGACGCGCGATGCGATCGATACAAATCTTATTTATAAAGATCAAAATATCACCCTCATCGATACTGCCGGCTTGCGTAAACGGTCCAAAGTGCGAGAGGGCGTCGAATATTTTAGTACTGTGAGGACGGTCAACGCTCTGCAACGCTGCGATGTGGCAGTTGTCCTTATTGACGCCACTGAACCACTCACTGACCAGGATAAAAAGGTGGTTGCGCTGGCAATAGAGCAGGGGAAAGGAATTGTAGTTGGTGTCAATAAATGGGATTTGATTGAAAAAGATACAATGACATCCCGTCAATACCAGCTCGATATGCAAGCGGCTCTGAGAGATTTGCATTACGTACCCATCCTGTTCATCTCAGCGCTGACGCGACAACGTATTTACAACGTCGTTGACACAGCCATCGCTGTGTATGAACAGCGAATGCGCAAAATACCCACGGCTGAACTGAACAAGTTTCTCGAGAGGGTGGTGCAACAACACCATCCACCCGCTTATGGCACGAAATGGGTGAAAATTAATTACATGACGCAGATAAAGTCCAGACCGCCCTTGTTCGCTTTTTTCACCAACGAGCCAGAGGGTATTAAAAAGAACTATCGCAACTATCTGGAGAACAACTTGAGGGAACAATTTGGCTTTATCGGCGTGCCAATTCGCATGACCTTTCGCAAAAAAAACAAATAAGATGTGGATATGATAAGGAAGTATATTTTCTATATAGTACTGGCCCTGTTCAGTTCATCAGCTTTACGGTCAGAACCATCTCAAAAGTTTTTGGCAGATGCACTGCAAGCTGACTATTCTGCCGGCCACATCTCCCGCAGCGAGTATGTTGCCTATCGATTGATGGGCATCCGCCATATTCCGGGCTTGCCGTCACGCTATCACGGCTTACCGCAGGACCCATCGCGAATGGGAACGTCACTCATGATGGAAGCGCGAGCGCTTGTTGATCAAAGCCAGGGAGTAGAAAAAAAGCTGCTTCAGACGGTGCTGTATCGCCCTGATAGTCTGTTGCTGTCGCAAACCAGCCCTTCCGGGCTGTTCAAGCTGCACTATACAAACAAAGGCTATGACGCTGCAGACGATTCGTTCATCTCGCGCAGCGCACGTGCATATGATGAAGTATACGACATTATTATTCATGAGCTGGGTTATGATCCTCCCCCTATTGATGATCCGCAAGAACCGGAATATGACGTGTATGTTTACGCCCTCGGCGGTTATGGCATGTCAACACCAGAATCGTCTGCTGCCCTCGAAAAGTATCCCAACGGCTATACGAGCTATATCAGCATGGATAACACATTTGATAAAACCTATACCAAGGGTATAGACGGCATGTTGGTGACCGCGGCACATGAATTTTTTCATATGGTGCAGATGGGGATGAGAATCTTTTCAGTCAGGGATTTCGACTCGCGTTTTTTATTTGAGGGCACTGCCACCTGGATGGAAGATTATGCCTATGAGGAGATTAATGATTATTTGCAATATTTGCCCTCCTATATGCGAAATCTGTCAAATTCATTCAATACTTTTAACGGATTGCATGAATACGGGTCCTGTTTGTTTTATCATATGCTGGAGGCAAAATATGGTGCCGATATCATAAAGTCCATCTGGATCGAGTTTGCCAGGCATGGCGTCTGGAATGGTTTCGAGAATGCCATGCACCAGTATGACAGCACATTCAAAAAAGAGATTATCGAGCATATGATCTGGAACTATTTCACCGATGTTCGTGCCCAACCGGACACGTACTATCCCGAGGGTGTACTTTATCCGTTGGTCGAATCTGATTACATTCGGGAGATCGAGGAAAAAGAGGATTTTTCTGAAGAGCTTGCCTATCTGAGCGCGCATTATATCAAGCTGGAGCCCGCGACTATTGGTGATCTGATGCTGCGATCGCAAATACCATTGCCGGCACATTGGCATTATGCAGTCATCGAAGATTCCGGACATGTTAAAATCGATACCAAAACGTTAACAGGCAGCAGCAATCTGCTATTGCCCAAAGTCAATCCGGCAAATACTCTGGTGTTGATCCCGACGAATACTTTTCTTTCCGACAACGGTGCTACACGTGAATATGACGAGTACAGCTTTTTTATCAGCCTGGGTCAGCGGGATGATATTGTTGCCGGCATTCAAAGTATTTATCCAAATCCATTTCATCCGGCGCTCCATAGTCAGGGCGTTCGGGTTAATGTTCGCTTGACTCAGAAAACAGATCAGATCACATATCACATTGTGAATGAGGCGGGTATGGTTGTCTATTCCAGCACGGTTCAATATGACGCTCCTCTCAAAGGCGACCTGCCGCTTTTTTGGGACGGCACGAATTCGCAAGGTGACCTGGTCAGCTCCGGCATTTATATCATTTATGTTGATACAAACCAGGATATTCAGCCGGCCAAGATCGCTGTTGTACAATAAATGCCTCGTGCTAAAAATAATAAGCGTGATCATGAAAAAACACATAATTTACGCTGCGTTGTATCTGCTCGTTGGATGCACACCTCGACCATCAAATTATGTTGTGACGGTGAATGGCCGGCTTGCTGCTTCTGAAATGGGTATAACTCTGCCGCACGAGCATCTGCTCGTCGATTTTATTGGTGCCGATTCTACCAGCACCGCACGCTGGGATAAAAATGATGTGATGGATGTTGTGTTACCCTATTTGCTCGAAATCAAAGAATTGGGCGTCAAGACTTTTATTGATTGTACTCCGGCATTTCTTGGACGTGATCCGATATTGCTGAAAATGCTGTCGGAGAAAAGCGGCATTCATATTTTGACAACAACCGGATATTATGGTGCATATCATAATAAATTTATACCCAGGCATGCTATCAACAAGACTGCCGAGGAATTGGCTGCCATATGGATAGCGGAATATCGGGACGGTCTTGAAGGCACCGGCGTGCGTCCGGGAATCATTAAAATTGCGGTCGAACGTGATGGTCCACTCTCGGATGTGCATAAGAAAATTGTCACAGCGGCAGCGTTAACCCACCTTGCCACTGGTTTGACCATTGTTTCGCATACTGGACCGGAATCAGCCGCCTATGAACAGATTGAACTTTTACAATCGCTTGGTGTTGCTCCGGAAGCCTTTGTCTGGACGCACGCCCATGAAGGAAGCAAACAGGCACATATTGATTTGGCACAAAAAGGCGTCTGGATTTCACTGGACAAGGTGAATGATGATCCTCGTACTATTGAAGAAATAGCAGGACAATTGAAAAACTTGAAGAATAATAATCTGCTGGATAAAGCACTTGTTTCTCATGATGCTGGTTGGTACAGGCCCCGCCAGCCAGGCGGCGGACATTTTCGCGGTTTCACGGCAATTTTTACTCAATTGCTGCCAAAGTTAAGAGAGAATGGCTTTAGTGATGTAGATATTGATAAAATTATGATCCGCAATCCACAAAAGGCTTATGCTGTTCAGATACGGAAAATTATCGATATCAAATAGAGCGCAAGCATTTCAAATACATTATTTTACATCATGATTAAAAAATCGGTTGAAATTCATCAATATTTCTTCCATATTACTTTTCGGAAAATGGATCAAACCAAAAGGTTAGCCATATGATGACACGCAGAAATTTTTTGCAGACAACGGCGACCGGTATTGCTGCTACTTCATTAGCTGCAGCTTCGTGGTCGCGAGTTTTGGGGGCAAACGATGAAATTCGTGTGGGCGTTATCGGACATCGAAGCAAGGGTGGGCAGCATGTGCAGGTTTTTCACGAACTGGAGGGCGTGCGCGTTGTCGCTTTATGCGACGCAGATCGCGAGGTGATGGAGACAACCGAGGCAGCGTTTATCGAGCGCGGTGAACAGGTCGCCAAGTACCAGGACATGCGCGAGTTGCTCGATCAACAGGACATTGATGTGGTGGTGATCGCGGCGCCAAATCACTGGCACTCGCTGGCAGCGATTTGGGCGATTCAAGCCGGTAAGGACGTCTATGTTGAAAAACCGGTATCGCACAACATTTGGGAGGGTCGAAAACTCGTAGAAGCAACACGAAAATACAACAAAATAGTGCAGTGCGGCACACAAAACCGCTCAGATGTGGGTTTGCGCGCTTTTAAAGAATACCTGCAAGAAGGCCATCTCGGCGCAGTAAAATGGGCGCATGGCTTGTGGTTCAAGCGGCGTGAATCCATCGGCAAGGTCAACGGCCCGCAAACGATTCCCGCTTCCGTCGATTACAACCTCTGGACCGGTCCCGCTGATCTCAAGCCGCTCATGCGTGAAAATCTGCATTATGACTGGCATTGGATATGGAACACCGGCAATGGTGATATGGCCAACATCGGCGTCCATCAAATAGATGATTGCCGGTTTTTAGCCGATCTGCAGGGAAGCCCCAAAAGTGTCATCAGTTTTGGCGAGCGCTGGGGCTATGATGACGACGGCGAAACGCCAAATACGCACGTTGCGCTTTTTGAATACGATATTCCGTTGATTATCGAAATTCGCGGATTACCCATGTCCACCGAGATTAATGCCATGGATCACGTCAAGGGCGTGCGCATGGGGAATATCATCATGTGCGAAAATGGCTATTTTGCCGGGGGACGAGGCGGCGGCTGGGTATATGATCTCGACGGCAAAAAGGTCAAACAGTTCCCGGGCGATGGCGGGGGACTGCACCAGGCAAATTTTATCGAGGCGGTACGCAAGCGCGATCGAACAGTGCTGCATTCAGAAGTCGAAGAAGGGCATTATTCGGCAGTCGTGTGTCATATGGCGAATATTAGCTACATGGTTGGTTCGCATAGCACTTTTGATGCGGTGAAGACTGCTGTTCAGCACAATGAACAAGCTGTTGCGCGCGCGGAGAGCATGCAAGATCATCTGCAGAAAAATGCGATCGATGTGCAGGCCTTTCCAGTCAAGTTAGGTGCAAGATTAAACTTTGATATCGAGAAAGAAGAATTTGACGGTGATCTTGCCTGCGAAGCGAATATGTTCCTTGGCCGCAACTATCGCGAGCCCTTTGTGGTGCCGGAAAATATCTGATCTGTACACTTACAATATCACATACCCGATACAAGAATTTTGTACCGGGTATTTTTTTCTAAATAGAGAAAGCACAAAAAGGCGTAGTAAAATGAAAGGAAATAAAAAGTATGGTCATAGTACGATTAATCACATTGCTTGTATTAAATTTCAATATACTTGTCTTTGCTGCTGAATGGCCGCAATTTCGCGGCCCCAATCGAGATGGACTCTCTCCCGAAACCGGACTTTTACGCAGCTGGCCGGATGGAGGTCCCAAACAGCTCTGGGTTGTCGAGAATATCGGCAATGGCTGGGGATCAGCGGCGATTGTAAACAATATGGTCTATATTGTGGGTGAGATCGATGGTTTGGAGACTGTCACGGCACTGGACAGTGATGGTAAGGTACAATGGAAAAGACCAATCAGTGGCCGCTGGGATAAATCCTTCCCCGAGGCTCGTACAACACCAACAATTGATGGTGAGCTTTTATATGTGAATACCGGCCTCGGCAACCTGGCTTGCCTCGACCGGACAAACGGCACCATCACATGGCAGGTACAAACGGTTGAGACTTTTAAGGGTGAATACCATCGCTGGGGCATTGCCGAATCGCCATTGATTGTGGATGACAAAGTGATTGCCACGCCAGGCGGCAAAGATGCTTCGGTGGTGGCGTTAGACAAAAAAACCGGCGCAATCCTGTGGACATCCAAAGGCTTGAGCGATCAGGGCAGCTATTGTTCGCCAATTCTGATAGAGCATGGCGGTAAAAAGATCATCGCCACGATGCTGGAGAAGCACTTTGTCGGCATCGATGCCTCGGATGGCAAGATGTTATGGACAGATGCTTTCGCAGAATACCAAAAGGGCAAAGATATCAATCCGGTCAGTCCAGTACATCGAAATGGCATGATTTACACAACCAGCGGCTACGACGATGGCGGTGCCATGTATGTTGTTTCCGCGGATGGTTTATCGATCGAGCGCAAATGGGTGGATACAACGCTTGATGTGCACATCGGCGGCGTCGTTGTGCTGGATGGCACAATTTATGGCGCCAGCTGGGAAGGCAACCGCGATGGCAGCTGGGTGGCATTGGACTGGGATACCGGGACAGTGCTGTGGGAGCATAAGTGGATGAACAAAGGCGCGATCATCGCCGCCGACGGTCTACTCTATATTTATGTTGAAAAGGAAGGCAAAGTTGGTCTGCTGCAACCAAAC